>NZ_JBVHVE010000012.1:0-298546 GCF_055564995.1 Streptomyces sp. NPDC028907 | reverse complement strand
GTAGCGGGCTTGACCGGCTTGACCGGGTAGGCGGGCTTCTCGGGGTAGGCGGGCTTGACCGGCTTGACCGGGTAGGCGGGCTTCTCGGGGTAGGCGGGCTTGACCGGCTTGACCGGGTAGGCGGGCTTCTCGGGGTAGGCGGGTTTGACGGGCTTGACCGGGTAGGCGGGCTTCTCGGGGTAGGCGGGTTTGACGGGCTTGACCGGGTAGGCAGGCTTCTCGGGGTAGGCGGGTTTGACGGGCTTGACCGGGTAGGCAGGCTTCTCCGGGTAAGCGGGTTTGACGGGCTTGACCGGGTAGGCAGGCTTTTCTGGATAAGCGGGTTTGACTGGCTTGACCGGGTAGGCAGGCTTCTCCGGGTAGGCAGGCTTGACGGGCTTGACCGGGTAGGCGGGCTTGACCGGCTTGACCGGGTAAGCGGGCTTGACCGGCTTAGTGGGGTATTCCGGCTTGACCGGCTTGACCGGGTGCTCGGGCTTGACTGGGTGCACCGGGTATTCGGGCTTGACGGGGTGCACGGGATAGTCCGGCTTGACGGGGTGCACCGGGTGGTCCGGCTTGACCGGGTGTACCGGATACTCGGGCTTGACGGGATGCACCGGGTGCTCGGGCTTGACCGGGTGTACCGGGTATGCGGGCTTGGTCCCGTGTGCCGGGTGGGCGGGCTTGGCCGGGTACGGCGGGTGCGGGGTGGTGTCGTCCTGGGCGTGGGCGGTGCCCGTGCTCGCCAGTGCGGCTGCGGCGAGCGCGGCAGCCATGGCGGCTGGCGCCAGAACTGATCGCCATCTAGGCGATGTCGTCATTGTTTCCACTCTCCTCGACTTGGTTCAGGGCCTCGTGACGGCTGGTCAGCACCAAGAGCCGGACAGTGGAATGAATAGGAAATCGGCTGATATGAATAACACTACGTCGGCCATAAGCCACCGGATGGTGTAGCACAGGAGGCCAGTTGGCCCGGGGGAGGAGTGGGTCGCGGCGGCGGTCCCCGCAACCTCGGACGCCGTCAGGCGGCGGGCTGGACGAGCCCCGACTCGTACGCGAACGTCACCGCCTGGACACGGGCGCGGGCGCCGATCTTGGCGAGGATGTTGCTGACGTGTGTCTTGACGGTGGTCGGGGCGATGGCCAGCCGCTCGGCGATCTCGGCGTTGGACCAGCCGGAGGCAACCGCGGTGAGGACATCGCGCTCGCGTCCGGTGAGGGTGGTGAGGCCGGATCCGCCAGGGAGGGTGCGGCTGGTGCGTTGTTCGCGGACGGTGTCGATGAGTGTCCGGGTCAGGTCCGGGGTGATGACGGCGTCTCCCGCGGCGATGATGCGGACGGCCGAGGCGAGTTCGTCGGGGGCGGAGTCTTCGAGCAGGAACCCGTCGGCACCGGCGCGCAGGGCGGCGTAGGCGTGGCTCTCGTGGCCCGCGTGGGTGAGTACCAGGACGCGGGGCGCGTGCGTGTCCGCCTCGGCCGGCTGGAGGGGCCGGGGACCGTGTCGGGGTCGTGCGAGGCGCCGGACGGTGGTGATGTCGTCGTCCGCGCCGGAAGGCTGACTGCCCATCAGGACGACGTCGGGACGGAGCGTGGCGCTCATGCGCACCGCCTCGGCCCCGCTCGACGCCTCCCCGACGACGCTCAGGTCGGGCTCGGGTTCCAGGAGCATGCGCAGGGCGAGGCGCTGCAGTGACTGGTCGTTGACCACGAGTACGGAGACCATGTCTGTCATCTCCCTCGAACGGAACGAAACGGTTTCGTTCAGAACGTTAGCGTAGCGCGTGTAAAGGCGACGTAGGCGAATGCCCAGGACTTCGAGGTACAGGGCTGCGGGCGCGGCCCGGCCAGGGGTGGCCGGTCGGGCGGCCAGGTGGCGTTCGACGGCGTGGACGATGAGGCCGCCGAGCGGGCTGAAGTGCAGCTCGTCGCGGTCATCGAGTTCCGGCGGATGTACGGCCGCCCGGACTGTTTCATCCGCGTCGCCGTGGCGGACCACGCCGTCTACGAGGCCTTCCTCACCGGCCGGCTCAGCGGCCTGCGGGCCGTCCTTCGGCTCGAGTCCCACCTCACCATGAAGCAGATCAAGGCGGACGGCTGACCGCGGGTTTCAGGGCCGTTCGGCGACACCGGGCGGCTGAAAGCGGCTTGAAACCGTTCTGAACCGTCCGTGCCGCACGCTCTGCGGCATGACGACGACGGACCACGAACTCGCGATCGCGGCCACGGGGCTGCGCAAGGCCTACGGGGACAAGACCGTCCTGGACGGCATCGACATCCAGGTACCCGCGGGCACGATCTTCTCCCTTCTCGGGCCGAACGGCGCCGGCAAGACCACCGCGGTCAACATCCTGTCCACGCTGATCTCCGCAGACGGGGGACAGGCGCGGATCGCCGGGCACGATCTCAGCGCCGAGGCCCAGGCGGTGCGGGCCGCCATCGGGGTCACCGGTCAGTTCTCCGCGGTGGACGGACTGATCACCGGCGAGGAGAACATGCTGCTCATGGCGGACCTGCACCACCTCGCCAAGCGCGAGGGACGGCAGGTCACCGCCCAGCTGCTGGAGCGCTTCGACCTCACCGCCGCCGCCCGGAAGCCCGCCTCCACCTACTCCGGCGGCATGAAGCGCCGCCTCGACATCGCCATGACCCTGGTCGGCGGCCCCCGGATCATCTTCCTCGACGAACCCACCACCGGTCTCGACCCGCGTTCCCGGCACAACATGTGGCAGATCATCCGCGAGCTGGTCTCCGACGGAGTCACCGTCTTCCTCACCACGCAGTACCTGGAGGAGGCCGACCAACTCGCCGACCGCATCGCGGTGCTCGACGGCGGCAGGCTGGTCGCCCAGGGCACCGCCGAGGAACTCAAGCGGCTCGTTCCCGGCGGCCATGTGCGACTGCGCTTCTCCGACCCGGTGGCCTACGAACGGGCGGCCACCGCACTGCGCGAGACCACCCGCGACGACGACGCCCTCACGCTCCAGATCCCGAGCGGCGGCAGCCAGCGCGAGCTGCGCTCCATCCTCGACTGGCTCGACTCGGCCGGAGTCGAGGCCGACGAGCTGTCCGTGCACACCCCCGACCTGGACGACGTGTTCTTCGCCCTGACCGCGAACACCGCCACCGCCCCCACCGCTCCCACCAAGGAGACCGTCCGATGAGCGCCCCCGCCACCCCCGCCGCCCACGCCACCCACGCCCTGCGCGACAACCTCACCATGCTGCGGCGCAACCTCCTGCACGCCCGCCGCTACCCCTCCCTCACCCTGAACCTCCTGCTCACCCCGGTCATCCTGCTGCTGCTCTTCGTCTACATCTTCGGCAACGTGATGAGCGCCGGTATCACCGGCGGCTCCGCCGACCGCGGTGAGTACATCGCCTACATCGTCCCCGGAATCCTGCTCATGACCATCGGCGGGACAGCCATCGGCACCGCGGTGTCCGTGGCCTCCGACATGACCGAGGGCATCATCGCCCGGTTCCGCACCATGGCCATCTCCCGTCCCTCCGTGCTGATCGGCCATGTCCTCGGGAGCGTGATCCAGACCCTGATGGCGCTGGTGGTGGTGCTGGGCGTCGGGCTGGCCATCGGCTTCCGGCCCGACGCGACACCGCTGGAGTGGCTCGCGGCGGCCGGACTGCTGACACTGGTCAGCGTCGCGCTGATCTGGATCGCCGTCGGCATGGGACTGGTCAGCCCCAACGCCGAAGGCGCCAGCAACCTCGCACTGCCCCTGATGGTGCTGCCGTTGCTGTCCAGCGCGTTCGTACCCGTGGACGCCATGCCGGGCTGGTTCCAGCCGATCGCCGAGTACCAGCCGTTCTCGCCCGCCATCGAGACCCTGCGCGGACTGCTGATGGGCAGCGAGATCGGCACGAAGAACGCGCTGCTCACCATCGGCTGGTGCCTGGCCCTGACCCTGCTGGGCTACTTCTGGTCCAAGGCACGGTTCAACCACGAGCCGGGGCAGTGAGCTCGCGCCACGCCACGACCCGCGACCCCTCCCGCCCCGGGGCGGCGTACCTCGACCTCGCGTCGGCGTACGCCGCCCTGCCGGCGTTCTCGGCCGCCGTGTCGCCCCGGCCCGGTCCGGAGAGCCAACTCGGTCGACGCCCGTGAAGGGCGGCCGGCGCCACTGCGGTCGCGTACTGGGCACGGGGGGCCGCGACCGGGATGATGAACGAGCCGGCCGCGCCGATCTCCCAAGGAGAGTGACCGCTGATGCGAGTGTGTGTGATCGGGGCCGGCCCCGGGGGAATCGTCACCGCCAAGGTGCTGCTGGAGAACGGCTTCGACGTCACCGTCCTCGACAAGTACCGGCAGGTCGGCGGAGTCTGGTCGGCGGGAGGCTGCTACGACGGGCTGGCCAACCAGGCCGCGCGCCGCCTGTTCGAGTTCGCGGACCTGCCCAACCGCCTGCACTTCGCCGACGCGGTGGACACGCAGCGCTATCTGGAGCACTACGCCGAGACCTTCGGCGTGCTGGCCCGCGTCCGGCCCGGCACCGAGGTGGTCTCCGTCCGGCCGGTGGAGGGGCCCGGGCGGCCGGGTGCCGCCGGCTGGTCGGTCGACTCACGTCCCGCCGGAGACGAGACGGCGAAGGTCCGTCGCGAGGAGTTCGACCACGTCGTCGTCGCCAGCGGGGCCCATCACCACCCCCGTCTGCCCGAGTTGCCCGGCCGCACGGCGTTCCACGGGACCGTGCTGCACTCCAACGAGGTACGGGCCGGGACCTTCACCGGCCGGCGTGTGGTCGTCGTGGGCGGCGGCAAGTCCGCGCTGGACCTCGTCACCCGCGCCGCGCGCGAGGCGACCTCGGCCACCCTCGTGCAGCGCAGGGTGAACTGGATGATCCCCGAGCGGCTCCTGCTCGGATCGGTCGGCTACAAGTGGATCCTGTTCACCCGGTTCGGCGAGGCACTCCTGCCCCGCTACCACGATCCGGGGTGCGTCCGCCCGATCGACCGCCTCGACGAGCGGGTCAAGCGGGCCCTGTGGTGGCTCATCACCCGCGACCTGCTGTTCTCCACCGGCCTTCACCGGCTCCCGAAGCACCTGCGGCCCGATCGCGCCCTGCCCTTCCACCTGGCCCACGCGGGAGTGATGCCACGCGGCTACGTCCGTGCCGTGCGCCGCGGCCTGATCGCCGCCGAGGTCAGCGCGGTCGAGGCGTACACCGACCAGGGGCTTCGACTGGCGACCGGCGAGGAAGTCGCCGCGGACGTCATCGTGTTCGCCACAGGGCACCGCAAGGTCTTCCCGTTCCTGGACCCGAGCGTCCGCGTACACGATTCCGCCGGTCGGCTACGGCTCTACCGGGGCATCGTGCCCCCCGGCGCCGACCGGCTGGGATTCGTCGGTTTCCGGCAGGTCTTCAACAACATCATGGGCATGGAACTCACCGCGCACTGGCTCGCCCGCCACTTCCGGGCGACGCTGCGCACGGCCCCGAGCGAACGGGAGATGCGGGACGCCGTCGACGCCCGCCTGGCCTGGCAGGAACAGGTGCTGCCGGGCTCCGGCGGCTACGACTTCGGCCCCTACGACATCCACTGCGCGGATGAACTCCTGCACGACATGGGGTTGCCGTCCCGCCGCACCGGAAACCTGCTGGCGGAATACCTCCTTCCCGGCGGAGTCGCCCACCGGTACGGGGGCCTGGCCCAATCGCGCCAGGAGGAATGATCCTGCTCCTGCAGGGGAGCCGCTGGTTGGCACGGACCCGCCCTCCGTGGTGAGCTGATGCCGACAGGCGAGTCACGGTGAGGGGCAGGGGCGAAGGCCACGGACGACGGGAGCGACTTCGGCATGGTGGCGGGCATGGACGAGTTCCTCCGACGGGTGAACCCCGACATGTGTGTGGTCACGGCGGCGGCCGGCGGTGAACGGGCAGGCTGTCTGGTCGGGTTCGCCTCACAGTGCTCCATCGATCCGGTGCGGTGGGTGGTGTGGCTCTCGGAGGCCAACCACACCTTCCGGGTGGCCCGGTCCGCACAGGTCCTGGCCGTGCACCTGCTGGCCCGCGAACAGCACGCCCTGGCCGACCTGTTCGGCGGACGCACCGGCGACCGGGAGGACAAGTTCCGGCACGTCCGGTGGCGGGAGGGACACGGCGGGGCCGTCGTCCTCCAGGACGCCCCGGCCTGGTTCGTCGGCCGGATCGTCACCCGCGTCGGCGGCGGCGACCACATCGGCTTCGTCCTCCACCCGGTCGAATGGGGCGACGACGAGACGTACGAAGGGCCGCTGCTGCGCCTCCATGACGCCCGGACCATCGAGCCGGGCCACCCGGTCGGCTGACCGAGCACCGGGCCCATGGATGAGGTCAAGGTCGTCGTCGCCCACTCCGAGCGGGCGACCCTGCGCGTCGGCGACGTGTTCCTGAAGGTGGACGCCGATCAGGGACGTATCGACGTCGAGGTCGAGTCGATGGCTCTGGCGCCGGTCCCCACCCCGGAGATCCTCTGGCGCAAGCCGCCGGTGCTGGCACTCGCCGCGGTCCCCGGGGCGACGCTCGGCCGCCTCGGCGAGCCGTCGACCGCGTCGCCGGCGGCGTGGGCCGCGGCGGGTGCCGCCGTCCGGGAGTTGCACGACGCGCCGTTGCCGCCCCGACCCGGCCGGGCCGGCCGGGGTCTCGACGAGTTGGCGGCGGATCTCGACGGCGAGTGCGAGTTGCTCGTGGCCAACGGCGTCCTGCCCGCCGACCTGGTCGCACGCAACCGCCAGATCGCCGACGCCGCGCTGCGGCCGTGGACTCCGGCGTTCACACACGGCGACCTGCAGATCGCTCACGTGTTCGTCGACGGTGGCCGGATCACGGGCATCATCGACTGGTCCGAGGCGGGTCAGGGCGACGCCCTGTTCGACCTCGCCACCTTGACGCTCGGACACGAGGGACAGCTCTGCCACGTCGTCGCCGGCTACGGCACCGACGTCGACCTGGACGTCATCCGCGCCTGGTGGTCGTTGCGCAGCCTGCTGGCGGTCCGCTGGCTGATCGAGCACGGCTTCGACCCCTTCGCGCCGGGCTGTGAGGTCGACGTACTGAGGTCCCGGATGTGAGGTGCTCAGCCGGGGGAGGGGAGCCGGTGGGCAAAGCGGCGGACGGCATCGGTAAAGGCATCCGGGTCGTCGAAGTTCGCGAGGTGCCGTGCCCTCGGGATCAACTCGACGCGAGCGCACGGATGCGCCCGGGCGAAGTCGGCCTCCCCGGCACGGAAGACGGTGTCCTTCTCGCCGTTCAGGATCAGAACCGGAGCCTTCACATGGCGCATCGCCCCCGCGTCGAAGCGTCCGAGCACGTCGGCCCAGGCTGCGGGCAGCGTATGGAAGGCATAGCCGGAGCGGATGGTCGCTTCCACCACTTCCCGTGGGTAGAGCCGCCTCAGCAATCGGTCGTTCCACCGGGTCAGGCGATCGGCCGGGATACGAGGTACCAGCGTGGCGACCCACCGATAGGGCGCCGCCCAGAGGCCGCGGGTGGAGGCGCTGGCGCCAGCGAGGATCATCCCGCGCAGTCGTTCCGGACAGCGCCGCGCGAACTCCAGCGAGGCATATCCGCCGAGCGAGTGTCCGACGACCAGAGCCGGCCCGCTGTCGAGCGAGTCCACCGCGGAAGCGATGACCTCGGTCGCGCTGCTCAGGCTCCAGGGCTGAGCGGCGCGCTCGCCGTGGCCGGGCAGGTCGACGGCGGCCACCGGGAATTCGTCGCGGAGCGCGGCAACCTGCATGCTCCACTGGCCGGCGCTGAAGCGCGTCCCGTGAACGAAGACGATCGGCACCGCATCCGCTGTCGTCATCAGCCCCCCTGGTGACACCGGCCTCAAGTCGACTCTAGCGGCAGGGTCTTCGACGAGGCGTGTCGCCCCTCGCACCCGCGCGGCACTGCCCGCCGGCCGCCAGTGGTCCCGTACGTGACGCCCCGGACCCGGAACAACCGCAGCCGCAACCCGGCGCTGTGGGAGTCCGCGGACCTCGTCACCTGGTCCCAGCCGTGGCTGCCCGACATCGCGGCGCGATCCCCGACGGCACCCTCTTCCAGTCAGGTCCCCCGCTGCTTAACGTTCCTCGCATGGATCATCGCGAGCGGCAGTCGGTACGGCACTTCGATCACTGTCCGTGGCTCTTCGCCGGGGAGGCGACCCAGGCGCAGCGCCTGGCCCAGCGGGAGCGGCAGCGGGCCGTCGGCGGGGACGCCGAGTTCGGAGAGCGGTGTTACGTCGCCGACTCCGCAGCCGTGTTCCCGGACCGGCTGCGACTCGGCGACGACTCGTACATCGCCGCGCACGCCTACGTCACCGGCGAGTTGACCACCGGGACGGACTGCACGCTGAATCCCTTCACCACGGTGCGGGGCAAGGTCTCTCTGGGCGACGGCGTGCGAATCGGCGCGCACACCTCGATGCTCGGCTTCAACCACTCCATGGCCCCCGACCGGCCGGTCTTCCAGCAGCCCCTCACCAGCCGGGGGATCAAGGTGGGGAACGACGTGTGGATCGGCTCGCACGTGGTCGTGGTGGACGGTGTGACCATCGGCGACCACTGTGTCGTGGGCGCCGGGGCGGTGGTCACCAGAGATCTGCCCGCCTGGACCGTGGCCGCCGGGAACCCCGCCCGGTCGATCCGCGACCGGCGCCGCAGGAGCGTGGGTCACGCGGGCCCACCCGGAGACCTCGGGAACGACCTGACCCGGTTCGCCGACGCCGCCCGCGTCCAGGCCGCCGACATCCTCGCCCGGTGCTGGGACGGCGACCGGTACGCCGACCGGCCCGGGGCCGCGCCCACGATGCGGGCGCACTGCGACGCCGTGGAGATCGCCGACCTGCTGCTCGGCTGCGCTCCGCCGCAGATGGCCGCCGAGGAGCATGTCCAGCGGTTGAGCGCGGCGCAGGACCCGGTCAGCGGTCTGGTGCCGGAATTCGGCGAGCCGCTCCCGAAGGAGGACGACGACGGCGACGGCCTGACCGGCAGCGGGGCCGCGCTGTACCACATCCTGTCCGTCGGCTACGCCCTCGACGTGCTGGGCGCGTCGTTCCCCCACCCGATCCGCGGCGTACGGGACATGACGGCACGTCAACTCCTAGAACGGCTGCGTGACCTGCCCTGGCGCGACGGCGCGTGGACCGCCGGCGCCTGGATCGACGCCTGGGCCACGGCCGCCCGCTGGAACCTGCGGCACGGCGAGGGCGGCACATCCGGCTCGCTGGAGGCGTTGTTCGGCTGGCTGCTCACCCGGGCCGATCCGTGGACCGGCATGTGGGGGAGCCCTTCCGCGCAGGCCGGCCGACTCCAGGTCGTCAACGGCTACTACCGGCTTACGCGCGGCTCGTTCGCCCAGTTCGGAGTGGAGGTACCGCATCCGGAACGGGTGGTGGACACCGTCCTGGCCCACGCGCACGACGCCCGTCACTTCGGGGCCGGAAAGGCCAACGCCTGCAACGTCCTGGACGTCGCCCACCCGCTGTGGCTGTGCTCCCGACAGCTCGCCACGGGCACCGGGGGTGAGGGATATCGTTCGGCGGACATTCGCGCCTGGGCCGAGCGGCAGCTGACAGCCGTCCTGCCCGCGTGGCGGGGCGGCCAGGGCTTCGGATTCGGTACCGGCACGGCCGGTCCCGGTCCGGAACCCGGGCTTCAGGGCACCGAGATGTGGCTGGCCATCGTCTGGTACCTGGCTGATCTGCTGGGCCGGTCGGACGAGCTCGGCTATCGCCCCCGCGGAGTCCACCAACCGGAGGCGGGCAGCGCCTTTCCGGAGGAGTCACGTCCCGGGTAGGCCGGTGCGCCCGAGCACCCATTCCGGGATTCGCGACGCCGAACGCGCCGCGATCACCGCGACACGTGCGCCACGGCGCCGCGCGAGCGTCCGCCCCGGTCTACTCCGTGCCGTTTGCCGGCAGGCGCTCCGGCAGCCCGAGGCGCGGGAACCGGTCGTCGTGGAACGTGGTGATCTCGGCGATCGCCCCGCCGGTGACGCGCAGGACGTCGATCGTCAGCGGCAGGTAGGCGCCCTCCCGCTGCTGCCAGAGGTAGAAGGCGACGGCGGGCTGCCGGTTCACGCAGGTGGGGACGGTGCGCAGGCCCTTCATGCCCACGAAGCCGCTCTCGATCCAGTCCCGCACCACCGCGTCGCGGCCGACGTACAGGCCCGGCGTGGGCGGCATCGAGCAGCGGACGTCGTCCCGCAGCAGCGCGGCGAGCCGGTCGACGTCCGTGGCCACGCTGGCGTCCGTGTAGCGGCGTACCAGCTCACGCGTCCCGGCGTCCTGTTCGCCGCCGGTCCAGTCCTGCCGCTCGGCGGGCAGGTGCTCCCGCAGGCCGGCACGGGCCCGCTGCAGCGCGCTGTTCACGGAGTTGACGGAGTCCCCGAGGCACTCCGCGACGTCCTTCGCCGGCCAGCCGACCACGTCCCGCAGGATCAGCACGGCCCGTGGGCGCGGCGCGAGGTGCTGGACCGCGACCAGGTACGCCAGCTCGATGGTCTCCCGCGCGACGGCGACGGTCTCCGGCTCGTCCGCGTCGCCCGCCGGCAGCTCGTCGAGCAGCCGGTCCGGGTAGGGCTGCAGCCACAGCACCTCGCCGCCGGCCGCGGGCTCCGGGCGGCTCTTGGCGAGCAGGTCCAGGCAGGCGTTGGTGGCGATCCGGTACAGCCAGGCCCGGAACGTCGACCGCCCCTCGAAGGTCTCGCGCCGCCGCCAGGCACGGAGCAGCGTCTCCTGCACGGTGTCCTCGGCGTCCTCGAAGGACCCGAGCATCCGGTAGCAGTGCACGTGCAACTCCCGCCGGTGCCGCTCCGCCAGCCCCGAGAACTCCGACTCGTCGACCTCGCCCAGACCGCTCACGCCCAGCTCCTCCAGCCGTGTGTCCGCACTCATCACGTCATCCTCCCGCCTCGTCGTGCCCCGTCGTGGGTCTCGTAGGTGTGACGGGTGCGGGCGCGAAAACTCATCACCGGGGTCGGTCGGCCAGGCTCAGGGTGGCCCGGCTCGCCGCCGTGCGTCCCGTGACCGATCGCACGACCTGACGGTACGGCGACCTTGATAGCCTCCGAGAGCCAGTCGAGCCACATCCGAGGCCAGGGAATCCGGTGCGAACCCGGAACTGACGCGCAGCGGTGAGGGGGACGGGCGGGGCACGACGCCACTGGGAGACCGGGAAGGCGCCCCGACCGGATGATCCCGAGTCCGGAGACCTGCTGGCACCTCCGCGCCCCCGCGCGGAGGGAAGTCCGTAGGCCAGGCTCCGCGAACGAGCCCCGACCCCCGAGGCATGCCCGTGCTCCGCGCCCCCGCCCGGCTGCTCACCGCCTGTGGCTCCTCCTCCGGCGGCGGCGCGCAGACGGAGAAGGCCACTGCCGCCGGTTACCCGGTCACCATCGACAACTGCGGTGCCGAGGTCACCCTGGAGTCGGCACCGAAGCGGGCACCTCGACATCCAGGGCCACCCCACGATCCGCTTCCTGCGTCCCGCAGCCGGCCAGGATCTCTCCGCAAGAGGAGCACGACGAGCGATGCCCCGACGGCAAGCTGAAGAACGACGTACCGAGCACACCCCCGCCGCACCCGCCCCCTGCCGCATCGTCGTCTGCCGGGACTGCTGCTGCGGAACCCGGAAAGTGCCTAGAGTCGATCACGACCGGCAGGTCAGGTATCTGGCCGAGCGCGCCCCCGTGCGCGTCTCGGACTGCCTCGACGTGTGCGAACACGCCAACGTGATCGTTGTCCAGCCCTCCGCGGCCGGACGCGCCGCCGGTGCCCGCCCGGTCTGGCTCGGCCTCGTCAACGATCCGGACGCCACCGAGGACATCGCCGCCTGGGTCCGCGCCGGCGGCCCCGGCATCGCCCCCTGCCCCGACATCCTCGACCTCTACGTCTTCACGCCGCGGCGAACCGGAAGAGGTTGAAGCGGTACGCCCGCACGTCGCGGCGGCGAAGTACCGAGGCGGCGCGCAGCATCAGGCGAGAGGCCGGGTCCAGCCGGCGGGCCACGGGGGTGGGCAGGCGGGCGAAGGTGCGGGAGTCGGCCAGGTGGACGCCCGGGCGCCAGCGCTCCAGGGCCGCCGGGTCGTCGCAGCGCCAGCGCATCCGGGCCGCCATCTCGGCCAGGACGTCGTGGCTGTCCTGACGGTCCACCATGCGCCCGGCGGCGGTCTCCAGAGCGAGCAGGGCGCCCGGTAGCCGCTCGGCGATCAGGTCGAACACCGAGCGGACCTGATGCTCTTCCAGGTAGATGAGCACGGCCTCGGCGGCCAGGAAGTACGGCCCCGGGGCCTCCCGCACCGCGTCGGTCCAGGCCGGATCGGTGACCGAGGCGGCGAGCATGCGCCTGCGGTCGGTGTCCTCGAAGAACGCGCGCCGCAGCTCGATGACGTCCGGCAGGTCCAGGTCGATCCAGTGCGCGGTGCCGTTGTCGAGCCGTTCGAACCGGGTGTTGAGACCGGTGCCGATCTCCACGACCGTGCCCGTGGGATGCTGCCGGAGGAAGTCGCTGACCCAGCCGTCGAACAGCAGGGTCCGCAGGTTCGCGCCGAGCAGGCTCTTGGCTCCGTCGAACCGGGTGAAGTCGTAGTCGATGGCGTCGACCATCTCCACCGCGCGCGGGTCGCTGAGCATGCCGTTCCGCTTGCGCGTCTCCACCGCCCGTGCGTAGAGCGGGATGAGCAATGTCTTCTGGACGTCGCCGAGTTCGGGCGGCTGCTTGGACCGGGTCACTGGATGCGCCTCCTGGGCTATGCCTTGAGCCTCTTCGACTTCTCCACGGCGGCGGCGAGGCGTTCGACGACGGGGGCCCATCCCGCGTAGCTGAACCGCTCCTCCATCGACCAGGGCGTGGTCTGGCCGGCCTTGACCGCGGGCAGCTCACGCCAGGTGGCTTTCTGGTTCAGCTGCTCCAGGGACATGGACGCGGAGCGGTTGTCGACCATGATGAGGTCGGCGTGGTACTTGTCGGCGTTCTCCCAGCTGAGGAACTCCCAGAAGCCCCACTCGTCGGACTTCCTGCCCTCGACGAACTCCACGCCCAGATCCTTGAAATAGTTCAGGTCGCAGTACGAATCCGGGACGGCGACGTAGAAGTTGTCCTTGTCGCCGGTGATGGCCATGACCTTCAGCCCGCCGTTGGCCTCGGCCGCGCCGCGCAGGGTCTCGATGGCCTTCTCGAATCGGGCCTTGGCGTCCGTTACTTGCTTAGCGCTCAGGTCCGCGCCGAGCGACTCGGCGAGTTCGGCGGTCCGCTTGAGCGGGTTGAGCAGGGAGGTGCGGGCGACGCTGATGCCGACCGTGGGAGCCAGGGCCTCGACCTTCTTCGTGCTCTCCTCAGGGACGAACCACAGGCCCGGCGGCGGGAACATGTTGCTGATCAGCAGGTCGGGCTGGAGGGCGGCGTACTTCTCGACGTTGAACTGGCCCCAGGCGGTGCCCAGGCTGGTCAGCTCGGACACGTTCATGTCGCCGGCCTGCGGGTTGGGCTTGCCGTCCACCGGTTCGCTGGGGCCGAAGACGCCCTTGCACTCGATGCCGTAGTCGTACAGGGCGGCGGCGGTGCTGACGAACGCGACGATCGTCTCGGGCTTCTTGTCGGTCCTGGCCGTGCGGCCGCGGTCGTCCTTGAAGGACCACGGTCCGCTGCTCGCTGCCGCCTTGGCCGATGCCCCGGGCGTGTCCTTGTCGTCGTTGCCGCATGCGGCGAGCAAGGGGCCGAGGGTGAGCGCGCCGCCCAGTGCGAGCAGGCTACGACGGGACGGGCCCGGCGAGGCGTCGGAGTAGGGCGTCGTTGCGGTCATAAGGGCTTCTCCCACACAGCGAAACGGACAGGTAAGGCTAACCTAAGTTATCCGGGTTCGAAAGGTGCTGCGGCGGGCGACGAGGTCGACCGACAGGGCCTAGCTAGGGGCCGGTGTCGGTGCCGCGGGTGTCGGACCAGGCCTTCCAGAGGGCCGCGTACGGCCCTTCGGCCGCGCGCAGTTCGTCGTGAGTGCCGGTCTCGACGATCCGCCCGGCGTCCATGACGACGATGCGGTCGGCCGTGGCCGCCTGGCTGAGGCGGTGCGCGACGATCAGTGCGGTGCGGCCGTCCACGGCACGGGCGACCGCCTTCTCCAGGGCACGTGCTCCGGCGCTGCCCGCCTCGGCGGTGGCCTCGTCCAGGATCACCAGCGGCGGATCGGCGAGGATCAGCCGGGCCAGCGCCAGGGCCTGCGTCCGCTCACCGCTGAGCCGGTGGCCGCCGTCGCCGACCACCGTGCCGAGTCCGTCGGGCAGTGCCTCGGCCCAGGCGAGGGCGTCGACGCGGTCGAGTGCGGCGCGCAGCTCGTCGTCGGTGGCGTCGGGTTTGGCGAGGCGGAGGTCGTCGGCGAGTGGGCCCGCGAAGACGTGGGTCTCCTGGGTGATGAGCGCGACCGTGCGCCGGGCGTCGACCGGCCGCAGCTCGGTCGGCGGGACGCCCCCGATCAGGACGGTGCCGGCGGCGGGCGGCTGGATGCCGGCGACGAGTCTGGCCAGAGTGGTCTTGCCGGCCCCGCTCGCCCCTACGAGCGCCACCCGCTCGCCATGACGGATCGTCAGGTCGATGTCGTGCAGGACAGGGTGCCCGGGGCGGTACGCGTGGCTCACGGCGCGCACCGTGACCTCGACCCGGTCAGGGTCTGCCGGGCGGGCCCGCCCCGGCGGCGGGGAATGCTCGGTGACGCCGACGAGCCGGGCCAGGCCCGCCGTGGCCGACTGGGCGTCGTCGAGGAGGACGAGGGCGGCGTTGACGGGGGCGAACAGGCTGTGGAAGTACAGGGCGGCCGCGGTCGCCGTGCCGATGGACGCCGAGCCCTCGCGGACCAGCCAGTAGCCGGTGACCAGGACGGCGGCCAGCCCGATGTACTCGGCGATGTGCAGCCGGCTGTAGAAACCCAGGACCAGCCGCACCCCGCGCATCCTGAGCGCCACCACCGACCGGGACCGCTCGGCGACCCGTTCGGTGTGCTCCCGCTCCAGCCGGAACGCCCGCACCGTGGAGCCGCCCGCGACGGTGTCGAGCAGTTGCTGCTGCTGGGCGCTGCCGGCCGCGCGCTGCTCGGCGTAGAGCGGTACGGCCCGGGCGACGTACCAGCGCGCGGTGGCCGCCTGCACCGGCACCGCCAGCAGCGCGGCCAGCAGGAACCGCCAGTCGAGCAGGGCCATGGCTCCCAGCGTGAGGACGATGGTCAGCAGTGAACGGGCCAGCTCCGGGAGGGCGCCTCGCACCGCTTCGGCGATCAGGGACACGTCGGCTGTGACCCGGGCGGTCAGATCACCGGCCCCGGCCTTCTCGATCCGCTCCAGTGGCAGGCCGAGAGCCCGCTCGACGAACCTCTCGCGCAACCGGGCCAGCGTCGTCTCGCCCAGCCGGGAGACCAGCGACAGACCGAACCCGGCGGTGACGCCCTGCGCCACGGCGACGGCCACGAGCAGCGTCGCCGTGGTGGTGATGGCGTCGACGGACGCGCGGTCGGCGGCCAGATCGACGATTCGCCCCAGCAGCGGCTGAACGAGCAGACCGACGGCTGTGGAGCCGACCATCACCGCGAGCGCCGTCAGGACCAAGGACCGTTGCGGGCGCAGCAGTTCGGCAACGGCGGCGCGGGTACGGGCGGCGGTGGCGACGGGGAGGAGAACGCCACCGTCGGACGATGCCTCGGCGGGGGACCGGGTCATGTGAGCACCGCCGTACGGTAGTCCGCGCGGTCGTGGATCAGCTGCTGGTGGCCGCCGCTCGCGGCGACCCGGCCGCAGTCGAGGAGGACGACCCGGTCGGTCACGGCGAGGAGGGCGGGGCTGGCGGTCACGAGCACGGTCGTACGGCCCGCGCGTACGTCCCGGATCCCGGCGGCGATCCGTGTCTCTGTCACGGCGTCGACGGCCGTGGTGGGCTCGTGCAGGACGAGGACCGACGCGTCGGTGGCCAACGCCCGGGCCAGGGCGACGCGTTGCCGTTGACCTCCGGAGAGGGAGTGCCCGCGCGCGGTGACGGCCGTGTCGAGGCCGTCGGTCAGGGTGCGTACGATTTCGTCCGTGCCCGACGCGGCGATCGCGGCCGTCACGGAAGCATCGGTTCGGGCGCTGGCCGCGGCGGTGACGTTGTCGAGGAGCGTGCCCTCGAACAGGTCCGCGTCGTGCTCGGCCACGAGGAGCGCGGCCCTCAGCTCCGCCAGGCCCAGCGCGGTCAGTTCCGTGCCGTCCAGTTCGACGGCCCCGGCGTCCGGGTCCGCGCGGCGGCCGAGACAGCGCAGCAGCGCCGACGCGTCGGCGGGATCGGTGGCGAGGACACCGACCGTCTCGCCGGGCGCGATGTCGAGATCCACCTCGCGCAGGGACCCGTACGACAGGCCGCGCAGCCGCAGCCGTCCCTCCACCCGGCGCAGCACGGCACCGTCGGACGGCGGTCCGGGCGCTACGGCGTGCTCGGCGCCGAGGACTTCGGCGATCCGGGCGGCGGAGGCGCGCCCTTGGGCCAACTCTGCGTTGACCCAGGAGAACTCGGAGAGCGGGCCGATGAGGAACAGGGCCAGCGCGACGGACGTGACGAGTTCGCCGAGGCCGATGTCGCCGCGTGCGGCCAGCCGTCCGCCCACGAGCACGACCAGGGCCAGGAACGCGCCGGTGAGCATGGTCACGACCCCGCTCTGCCACGCCTCGGCGCGCGCCGCGCGCAGGGTGGCGGTCAGGGAATCCCGGCTGACCCGCCGGTAGCGGGCGACAGCCGCCCGCTCGGCGCCGATGCCCTTGAGGACGCGCAGTCCCGTCACGAGGTCGGCGGCGACGCCGGACGCCCGCGCCGCGCGCTCCTGCTCGGTCTCGCTGCGTCGCTCGAGCGGCTTGCTCAGCAGGTGCACCAGCCACAGCAGCAGGGGCGTGCCCAGCAGGACGAGCAGCCCGAGCGGTACGGACACCCTCAGCAGCACGACCGCGCCGACCGCCAGACCGGTCGCGGCCGCGATGCCGACGACGAGGGCCATCGTGACGGCGCCGACCCGCCGGGCGTCCTCGGTGGCGGTGTTGGCGAGCTCGCCGGGCAACCGGCCTTCGTCCGCGCCGCCTTCGGGGGCGAGCACCCGGCCGATCAGTTCGGTTCTGAGGCGATGGGCGGCGGTCGCGGAGGCCCGTTCTCCGGCTCGGGCGCCGTAGCGGAAGCTGAAGGAGAGACCGATGTAGCCGACGGCCAGGACGACCAGCGACAACAGCAGGCCTGAGAGGTCACCGGCCACGACACCGCGGTCGACGGCCACACCGATGAGCACGGGAATCAGTGCCTCACCCGTCTGATGGCCCATACCCAGCACCGCTCCGAGCGCGACATCACGTCGCTGTCCTCGCACCGCGCGCCACAGGACGGTCCGTCCCGACAGGCCCGCCTGTCTCACGCATCCCTCCGGAGCGGAATCGCTCACAGCACCAAACACCCCGTCTCTTGGCCGGTTTCCCTCTTGCGGTGGCCCGTCGCGACAGCTTCCGCTGCTGGATAAGGTTAGGCTAACCTCTCCTGGTGCATTCAGGTGAAGAGAGTGCCGCGGTCAGGCGCCCCCAGGGCCATGAACTGTCGGCCACGGGTGTCACCGTCGCCTACGACGGTGTCGATGTCGTACATGACACCTCGCTGACGCTGCGGCCCGGCGAAGTGACCGTCCTGGTGGGGCCGAACGGCAGTGGCAAGTCGACGCTGCTGCGTACCGTCGCGCGGCTGCAGCGGCCCAGGACCGCCACGCTCACCATCGACGGCGACACCGACGGCCTCGCGCTGACCCCTCGTGAGTTCTCGCGCCGCGTGGCCCTGCTGACGCAGGGACGCCCCACGCCCAGTGGGCTGACGGTACGGGACGTCGTCGAGTTCGGCCGGTATCCGTACCGGGGCCGCTGGGGCAGGGCAGACCCGGGCGGCCGGGCGGCGGTGGACCGTGCGCTCGCGATGACGGGCGTCGCGGAGTTCGCCGAGCGCGGTGCCGAGCACCTCTCCGGCGGGCAGCTCCAGCGCGTGTGGCTGGCCGGCTGTCTGGCCCAGGAGACGGGCGTGCTGCTGCTCGACGAGCCGACCACCTACCTCGACCTGCGCTACCAGGTCGAACTCCTGGACCTCATACGGGACCTGGCGGACGACCACGGGATCGCCGTGGGCACCGTCCTGCACGACCTCGACCAGGCCGCGGCCGTGGCCGACCGGATCGTCCTGCTCCACGAGGGGCGGGTGATCGCCGACGGCGGCCCCGAGGACGTACTGACGCCGCAGCGGCTGACCGGCATCTACGGCATCCGCATCGAGGTCGACACCGACCCCCTCACCGGCCGGCTGCGCACCCGCGCGATCGGCCGACACCACTCGCGAAGCGAAAGGCTCACCACACCCTCATGAGACGCCTCCTCACCACCGCGGCGGCCGCCACCGTCGCGGCCCTCACCCTGGCCGCCTGCGGGACCACCGAGCCCGCCACCGACGACGCCGCCGCGAAGAAGACCAGCGAGGCCATCACCCTCACCGACGCCTCCGGCACCAAGGTCGAACTCGACGGCCCCGCCAAGAACGTCGTCGGCACCGAGTGGCACGAGGTCGAGCTCCTGATATCGCTGGGCGTGGACCCGGTCGGCGTCGCCGACGTCAAGGGCTACAAGACCTGGGACACCGCCGTCCCGCTGCAGAACGAGCCCAAGGACATCGGCACCCGTGGCGAGCCGAGCATGGACACCATCGCGTCCCTGAAGCCGGACCTCATCGTCGCCAGCACCGACCTGCCGCCGGCCGCCGTGAAGCAGATGCGCAAGGTCGCCCCGGTCGTGGAGGTGCGTTCCGCCGACGCCTCCGACCCGATCGGCCAGATGAAGGAGAACGTCGACCTCCTCGCCAAGGCCACCGGCACCACCGAGCAGGCCGAGAAGCTCAAGAAGGACTTCGACGCGAAGATCGCCGAGGGCAGGAAGGCCCTCGCCGACGCCGGTCTCGGCGGTGCGAAGTACGCCTTCGCCGACGGGTACGTCGTCTCCAACCAGGTCTCGATCAGGCCCTTCACCAGCGGCTCGCTCATCGGCGCGGTCAACGAGGAACTCGGCCTGAAGAACGCCTGGACGGTCGAGGGCGACAAGGACTACGGCCTGGGCACCACCGACGTGGAAGGCCTCACCAAGCTCGGCGACGTGCAGTTCGCCTACATCGCCAACGACGGCGACAAGAGCAGCATCCCGTTCACCGAGAACGGCGCCCTGGCCAAGGACAAGGTGTGGACGTCGCTGCCGTTCGTGAAGAAGGGCAACGTCCACCGGCTGCCCGACGGCATCTGGATGTTCGGCGGTCCCGAGTCGATGAACCAGTACGTCGACTCCCTCGTCGCCGCGCTGACGAAGTAACACCATGGCCGTCACCGCGACACCCCCCGCCACCCGTCCGTCGGCGGCCACGTCCCGCACGGGCGCGGCCGCGGTGACGGCCGCTCTGATCCTGCTCGTCACGGCCCTCGCGGTCGTGGACATCACGCAGGGAACAGCCGCGGTCGGCGCCCCGGAGGTGTTCAAGGCGCTCACGGGCCGGGCCGACCCGGGCGACGCGTCCGTCGTCATCGCCTCCCGGCTGCCGAGGGTGACCGCCGGCCTTCTCGTCGGCGCCGTGCTCGGCATGGCCGGCGCCGCCCTGCAGGCGGTCAGCCGCAACGTCATCGCCTCGCCCGACACCCTGGCCGTCAACGCCGGCTCCTACCTGGCCCTCGGTCTGGCCGCCGCCACCGGCGTCTCGCTGCCGCTGCTGGCCTCCTCCGGCGTCGCGTTCACCGGCGGCCTCGCGGCGGCGGCCGTCGTGCTCGGGCTGTCCGGGCTCGGCGCCGGCACCGTGCGGCTCGTCCTCGCGGGCAGCGCCCTCACCCTCGGCCTCACCGCCGTCACCGAGGGCCTGCTCCTGCTGTTCCCCCAGCAGACGCAGGGCCTCTACCAGTGGAACCAGGGCAGCATCGCCCAGAACGGGTTCGGCGGTGTGCTGCAGATGGCCCCCCTCGGCATCGCGGGCCTCGCCGGACTGCTGCTGATCGCCCGCCGCGTCGACGCCCTGGCCCTCGGCGACGACGCCGCCCGCGGCGTCGGAGTGTCCGTGCGCGCCACTCGCGTCACCGCCGTCGTGCTCGCCGCCCTGCTCTCCACGACGGCCGTCACCCTCGCCGGGCCCATCGGCTTCGTCGGCCTGTGCGCCCCCGCCCTGGTCCGCCCGCTCGCACGCAGGTTCCGGGCGTTCACCCGGACGCGTTCGAGCCTGCCGGTCGTGGGTCTCACCGGTGCGGCCCTGGTCCTCGGCTCCGACGTGCTGCTGCGCGCCATCGTGCCCCCGGACACCGCGGTCGCCGTGCCGACCGGCGTCGTCACCAGCCTCGTCGGCGCCGTTTTCCTGATCGTCATGGCCACACGGGTCCACGACACGGCGGGCGCCGCCGCGCCCGATCGGCTGCGCATCAGAAGCAGGGCCGTCTTCCTGCTCACCACGGCCGTCCTGGTCGCCGTCCTGGTCGGCGTGACCATCGCCGCCGTACTGCTGGGCGACAGCAAGCTCCTGCTGGGCGACGTGGTCAACTGGGCGCAGGGACGGGCCGGCCGGACCGTCACCTTCGTCCTCGACACCCGGGTGCCCCGCGTACTGGCAGCCCTCCTCGCGGGCGCGGCACTCGCCCTGGCGGGCACGCTCGTCCAGGCCGTCACCCGCAACCCTCTGGCCGAACCGGGCATCCTGGGCGTCTCGGGCGGGGCCGCGCTCGGCGCGGTCCTCGTGGTGACGACCATCCCGTCCGTCGGATCCTGGGGTGTGGCGGGAGCGGCGTTCGCGGGCGCCGCCCTCAGTTCCGTCCTCGTCTTCGGGCTCGCCGCACGGGGAGGCTTCCAGCAGAACCGGCTCGTCCTCGTCGGATTCGGCGTCGCCACCGGGGCAGCCGCCCTGATCAGCCTTCTCATCATCCTCACCGACCCGTTCAACGCGACGAAGGCGCTCACCTGGCTGTCGGGCTCCACCTACGGGCGGACCCTGCCCGACGTGGCGCCCCTCGCAGCCGTCCTCACCGTCGGCGTGGCCGTCGCGGTCCTGCGGCGGACCGAACTCGACCTCGTCTCGCTCGACGAGGACACCCCAAGGCTCCTCGGCCTCAAACTCGCGCGCGGGCGCCTGGGCTTCCTCGCCCTTGCCGTCCTGCTCAGCGCCACCGCCGTGGCCGCCGCCGGCACCATCGGCTTCGTGGGGCTCGTGGCACCCCACGCGGCCCGCGCCCTCGTGGGCCGGCAGCACGCCCGGGTCGTGCCGGTCGCGGTACTCCTCGGCGCCGTACTCGTCTGCACCGCCGACCTCGTCGGCCGCACCGTCATCGCACCGGCCCAGCTGGGTGCCGGCCTCATGACTGCGGTGATCGGCACGCCGTACTTCCTCTACCTGCTCGTGCGCAGCCGGCGGTAGGAAGACAGGGCAACGGAGTGCACCATGTCAGCACGACCTGCGGGCACGCGTCGACGCCGTCGGCGAGGTCCTGTCCACGCGAGTCGCCGGGGCGGAACTCGCGTGGACAGCGATCCGGGTGTGTGACCCGCTCGATCGTGCCGTGCGGTCGATGGGCCCTCCCGGCCGGTCGGACAGGCGGGATCAGCGCAGCCCGGCGAAGAGATCGTTCTCGGGTACGGCGGCTCCGGTGGCGTCCTGGACCCGTACGAAGGTCTCCATGCCCATCAACTCGCCGAACCTCTCCTTGCCCATCCTGAGGAAGAAGATGTTCTCGCCCTGACTGGCGTGCGCGGCCAACGCGTCGAACTTCTGACCGCTGAACGCGGTGGTGTCCACCCACGTGGTGATCTCGTCGTCGGGGAGGCCGATCTCGGCCAGCGCGGCGGCCTCGGCAGGATCCGGTTCCGGCATGTCCTCACCGAACTCGCGCATGATCTCGCCGAACCGCCGCATCATCGAGCGGGGCATCGTCGTCCAGTACACCTTCGGCGTCAGCGTGGTCATCTCCAGCGCCGCCATCGTGATGCGGTGGGCCTGGATGTGGTCGGGGTGGCCGTAGAAGCCGTTCTCGTCATAGGTGACGACCACATCAGGTCGGTAGTGCCGCATGAGTTCCGCGAGCCGGGCCGCGCCTTCCTGCACGGGGGTCTGCCAGAAGGATCCCGGGGCGTCGTTGCTCGGCCAGCCCATCATCCCGGAGTCGGCATAGTCCAGCATCTCCAGATCGCTGACCTTCAGGACGCCACAACTCGCCTCAAGTTCTTGACGGCGCATCAAGGCGACGGCCGCCGGATCGTGCCCCGGATCGCCCGGCTTGGCACCCCCCGGTCCGTCACCGCAACCGCCGTCGGTACACGTCACCAGAACCGTGCGGATGCCTTCCGCCGCGTACCGCGCGAGGACCCCTCCGGTTCCGGTGGCCTCGTCGTCGGGGTGGGCGTGTACTGCCATGAGCGTCAAAGGCCGGTCAGTCACGAAACAGTCCTCCTGCAGGAATACGTCTTGGTTCCGAGTACGCGGCGGGCGTACCGCGATCACGGGGCCCGGCTCCCGAAGGGGCGGACGACCTGGTGGTCTCCGTTCCCCGCCCATACGGCACCGGTCCCTCGATCGATGCAACCGTGCAGACAGGACCGGCTGTTCCCGGCGCGGCAGGTCGGCCTGCCAAGCGGCCCACGTAGCGCCGTGACACTGTCGGGTCGAGGAAGGTCGCGCGACCGCAGCCAAGCCCTGGGCCGGGAGCTACGCCCTGGCGGCGTTCCTGGGCGCGACCGGCGTTCCCGCCAAGCCGACGGGCGGACTACTGCCCGCACCGAACGCCTGCTGGTCGGGCGACTGCTGATCGAAGGATCCCGTTCCCAGTCCGCATCGGCATCGCATGACGGGGCAACTCCGCCGCGTACCTACCGTGGGACGGGTGCACGACCTCCTCCGCCGCCGGCAGCGCGACGGCACCCCGCATCGCATCTTCGCCGCGCTCCAGGCCGTGTCTCCGGTCCCGACCGCGCCCCCGCGCCGTTCCCGAGCCTGCCGATCACCTGACCACGCACCGACGTCGGCGACGGCCGCTGCGCCTGAGCATGATCTCACTGCCCTGGGAGCCTGAGGCCGAGCGGTAGGTACTACTCGGCGGCCATGCTCTGCGTACCGACCACCGCCAGCAGCTCCAGCTTCTCGGCGTCCTCGGTGCCCGGTTCGGCCGAGTAGCCAAGGATGCGCAGGCCGCTGCCGTCCATCCGGAGCACGTTGCAGTCCAGGGTCAGCAGGCCCACCTCAGGATGCTCGATCGTCTTGCGTGAGACCTCCAGACTGCCGACGACACCGGCCTCCCACAGCTCGGCGAACCGCTCGCTGCCCGCGCGCAACTCGGTGATCAGTCGCCGCAGTTGACGATCGGCGGGGTACCGGGCGGCGGCGGACCGCAGCTCGGACACCATGCCGATCTCCAAGGCGCGCTGTTCCTCCCGCGTGTGCCGGATCCGGGTGGACGAGCCCAGGAACACCCCCCACGCCCCGTTGCGTTCGGGGCCGCGTGCGCCGGACGTGTCGCCTAACAGCGCGTTGTACATCGGGTTTGCCATCAGCAGCGTCAAGGCGGCGTCGGTGACCGCGACCGGTGTGTCCACCAGCCGGTCCAGCAGCCGCAGGACGCTGGGCGGGATGTGCGACGGCACCACCTCGGGACCTGGGAGCACCAGCCCGGCCAGCCCGAACAGATAGGCCCGTTCGCCTCCCGTGAGCCGCAGCGCCCGTGCCAGGGCCTCGACGACCTGATCGGAAGGGTTGGTCGCCCGGCCCTGTTCGAGGCGGGTGACGTAGTCGACCGAGATCCCGGCCAGCAGGGCCAGCTCCTCACGCCGCAGCCCGGACGCACGCCGCTGGCCGCCCAGGTGCAGCCCGGCTGAGGTGGGGGAGATGCGGTCGCGCCAGCGCCGCAGAGCCTGTCCGAGCTCGGTCGCGGTCATGCCCTCAGTGAACACCGTCGGCCGGGCGCGTGCCTGGTACTGGCAGTCCCAGGAAGAAGGGTCTCCTGGCTGTCCGCCGGGCCGGGCAGGAGTGTGACGGCATGACGACAACACTGATCACCGGAGCGAACAAGGGGCTGGGCTTCGAGACCGCCCGCCGCCTCGTCGCCGCAGGCCACATCGTCTACGTCGGCGCCCGCGACGCCGAGCGCGGCCGCCGCGCCGCCGACGAGCTCGGCGCCCGGTTCGTCCACCTCGACGTCACCGACGACGCCTCCGTCCAGGCCGCCGCGAAGACCGTCGAGGCCGACGGCGGGCTCGACGTGCTGGTCAACAACGCCGGCATCGAGGTCCGGGGCGAGGACAACAGCGTGTTCGGCGCCGCGGACGTCACCGCCGACCAGATGTGGACCGTCTTCGACACGAACGTCCTGGGCATCGTCCGCGTCACCCACGCCTTCCTCCCGCTGCTGCGACGCTCGGCCGCGCCGGTCGTGGTCAACCTCAGCAGCGGCCTCGGCTCCATCGGCCACGTCTCCGAGC
Source organism: Streptomyces sp. NPDC028907 (assembly GCF_055564995.1). NCBI lineage: Bacteria > Bacillati > Actinomycetota > Actinomycetes > Kitasatosporales > Streptomycetaceae > Streptomyces > Streptomyces sp. NPDC028907. The sequence continues at coordinate 274,088 of NZ_JBVHVE010000012.1, read as the reverse complement.
CGGACCACCCGGCGCACCGCTACCCGGGAATGACCTACGCGGCCTCGAAGGCCACGGTCAACATGATCACCGCGCACTACGCCAAGGCCTTCCCTGCCATGCGGATCAACGCCGTGGCGCCCGGTTTCACGAAGACGGACCTCAACGGACACACGGGCATGCAGTCCGTAGAGGAAGGCGCCGACATCATCGTGCGCATGGCGCAGGTGGACCGCGACGCCCCGACCGGCGGCTACTTCGACACCCAGGGCGCGCTGCCCTGGTGAGCCCACAACGGCACGAGCCGGGGCGGCCTGCGTCCAGACCAAGCCTGCACGTCGGACAGACCATCTCTGGACCGGAGTTGATGAACGAACAAGGAAACGGCCGTGCGGTCGCCGTACTGCTGACTTCTGTCCTCGTCGCGGGCCTGGTACTCGCCTTCGTCGTGGTGCAGACCAGGGCGGCGACTCTCCAAGCTCCGGCGTCGACAGAGCGACGGGCTTACGGCGACGGTGTCTACACGGTGCGGCTCAGTGACACCGGGAGTATCGAGCCTGGTCGCTTCACCGCCCGACTCACAGGTCGGCAGGCCGCCAAACCCGTCACCACACCAGGTGTGCTGTCGGTGACCCGGCTGCCAGGCCGGTCGGCGGTCGTGCCGAGGCTGCCGGGCTGCCACTCGACCATTCCTGCTCCCGTTCCCTCCCCTTCACCCCTGCCTCCACCGACCCCACCGGCGGACGGCGGCGTCATATCTCCGGGCGGTGATCGCGCCGCGCAGTCCCCGTCGGGGCCTTCCCACCGTGGCCGTCCCGGCCGGGCGGTGCGGAACGAGCAGGACCACGCGGTGAAGTCCCCAGCCCGTCCACCCGGCGAAGCCAACCGTTTCCACAGCAGGGCCGGCGAGTAGGTCCTGCCCTGGGCCGCCCAGTGCTTGACACCCAGCGGGAGCTCGATCGTGCCCTCCCCTCCGGGACCAGGCCCGGAGTCGTTGATAACCGGACTGTTGTCCGGCGCGTCCAGATCCGCGAAGCAAGGCTGTCCACGTCGATCCTTCCGAGGCAACGGAGACGAACCATGAACATGCCCCGCCGAAACCTGCTGACCGGGGCGGCCGCCGCCGCGGTCGCTCTGACCGCATCACCGGCGACCGCGTCACCGGCGACCGCGTCACCCGGTGGAAGCCGGCACCCCGGCTCGGCACACCTGACGAGAGAGACGGGCAGTGGCATGCCGAAGGGCCGGATCCTGATCCGCAACGGCCACGTCATCGACACCGAGCCCCAGCCAGTCGCCCACGCCCGCACCGACGTCCTGATCGAGCGGGGGAGGATCACCGCCGTCGGGCGAGGCCTCCGCTCCAACGGCGCCATGGTCGTCGACGCCACCGACCACATCGTGCTCCCGGGCTTCGTCGACACCCACCGGCACATGTGGCACTCGGCGCTGCGCAGCGCGGCCGTGGACGTCGACCTCGACGCCTACTTCCGCCTTCTGGGGCAGGTCGGACCGAAGTTCCGGCCGCAGGACGTGCACATCGCGACCCTGGCCGGCGCGCTGGAGTGCCTCGATGCCGGCATCACCACTCAGCTGGACTTCGCGCACATCGCGTACTCGCCCGAACTCGCGGAGGCCGCCGTCGACGCACTGCAGACGGCGGGGCTGCGCGCGGTCTTCGGCTACGGCACCCCGGTCGACGTCACCGGGGGCGGGAAGCTCGCCGACGTCCGCCGGATCCGCGAGCGTCTGGCCGACGACAACGCTCGCGTCACCATGGCCTACGCCCCGCTCGGCCCCGTGTCCACCCCGATGGCGACGGTGGCCAAGGACTGGCGCACAGCCGACGAGCTGGACCTGCCGCTGACGATCCACCTCGCCAGCACGCCCGTCAACGAACAGCCCGTCTTCGCCCTGCGCGACGCCGGCCTGCTCCGCGAGAAGACCCTCTACGTCCACGCCAACGGCATCGGCGACGACGAGCTGAAGCTGATCGCCGACTCGGGCGCCACCGCATCGGCCACGCCCGGCGACGAGGCCGGCCGTCTGCGGCGCGCCGGTATCACCACGGGCACCGGCGTCGACACCGTCGCCTTCGCCCCCGGTGACATGTTCTCCACGATGCGGGCGGCGCACCTCGCCGGCCAGATCGCGGAGGACCCCCGGATGACCGCCAAGGACATCCTGCGGATGGCCACCCTGGACGGTGCCGCCGCGATGGGGCTGGCCGACCGCACCGGCTCTCTACGCCCCGGCAAGCAGGCCGACATCATCATGCTCCGCCTGGACGACCTCAACATGCTCACCGCGGAGCGTGACCCCATCGGCGCCGTGGTCACGGAGGCTCAGCCGCACAACGTGGACACGGTCCTCGTGGCAGGGAGGGTCGTGAAGTTCGCGGGCCGGCTGGTCCACGCCGACCTCCGCCGTACCGCCCGGGCCCTGCGCGCCACCGCGGCCGCGGTCAGCGCTCGCTGACTCGAACCCAGCGCCGCCGGCTCCGACCGCAGGCGCGCGTGCGGTCTACGTCGCGCGCCCCGCCCTCACCCCCCCGAGCCCGGAAATCGGGAACACCACGGAGAACGGGAAGCGAAATGAGTGAACGGACCACGTCGGCCGCACGGGCCGCATCCGACGATCACGACGACTACCTGCTCCAAAGCTCCGACTTGGAGCACCAGCGGCTCATGGCGCAGGCGCGGATCCTGCGTCCCTGGACGGATCGGTCTCTGCGGCTGAGCGGTCTGAGACCCGGCATGTCCGTGCTGGACCTCGGTTCGGGGATGGGTGATGTCTCGATGCTGGCCGGCGAGATGGTGGGGCCGCGCGGCCGAGTCCTGGGCGTCGACCGCGACCCGGTGACCACGGACAAGGCTCGCCGCAGGGCGCGGAACGACGGCTCCGGCGGAAGCGTCGAATTCGAGCTTGCCGACCTTGATGACTTCGATACGAAACGAGCGTTTCGACGCAATGGTGGGCCGCTACGTCCTGCCGTACCAGAAGGACCCCGCCGCCACCCTCCGCCGATTCGCCCGTTTCCTGCGGCCGGACGGGATCGTGGTGCTCCACGAGTTCGACTTCACCGTGCAGAAGTCATCCACTGGACGGAACTGGCATCCAGAACCGAGGGCACCGGTGGGTTCGCCTGGGTCGGCATGTGCGCCGCACTCGGGAGCGCCGTACGCACTTGGCGCGACTACATCGACGCGACGGAGGACCGGGCGGTACGGGCAGAGGCGAGCGAGGAGGAGGCCCGCCGACGGGTCGCCGAGGAGCGACTGCGTATCGCCCGGGAATCCACGACGTGATCGCCCTTCAGGCGGAGGTCGCCAGGCATCTCCTGCGCTCCGAACCGGACCAGGCCGACACGGCTCTCGGCCACATCCGGCATGCCGGCCGCGATGTCCTGGACGAACTCAGCTCCTTGCTCTACGTGTTACGGCAGCCGGACGACGGGACGCACGCGGCACATCCGGTCACGTCGGCCCGTGTGGGCACCGCCTCCCAACGGGCAGGGAACAGCGTCGAGGTCCTGCTGAGCCAGTACGCGCCCTGGCACCGCCACGCGGGAATCAGTCTGCACGCGTTCCGGTCTGGTGGTTTGCGCGCCCGATTCCCTGAAACAGTCGCGGAATCGCCGTCGTAGCGCCGCTGACTGGGTGTTGATGAAGGGGGACGCCAGCTGCGACGCTCAGGAGGTCTGCCTCCCGGGTAGCAGGTGCTGTTCGTCTTGAGTTAGCTACCAGTGGACGCTCGGCCAGTCGACAGGCGGGTTACTTCAGCGGCAGTCCGGCCTCGTGAGGCGCCGATGTCGCCGAGCGCATGCTGATCTTCGCGCGTCTTCTGAGAGTCTTCGCTTTCCGGAACAACTTGGGCTGATCCAACGTCGTGCCGATTTGACAGATGAACAGCTTGACATGAAGGAATCGTTTCTCCTTCTTCTGTCCATTAAAAGCAAGTTGAAAAGCACTTGCTGATCCACTCTTGTCGCGGATAACTTGGGTTCGTGCTGCCAGGAAATTGACTCCTCTTCGGTCTGTAAGAAAGGGGCGACATGGCAATCCAATCGCGTAGCCTGATGCAGTTGACTCAGGGTGCCACCCCGCTGCAAGCGCATCGCAACCTCACGCCAGGACACAAGGAAGAAGAACTCACGCGCCAGGGCTTCGATGGCCGCTCCACGGTGTTCTATCGACATGGGGATCCGACCAGCTATCGGTCCACGGGGCACTTCCGCAGTACCTCGGTCGACGGTAATGCCTTGGTGACTGGTGATCTCAAGAGCCCCGACGGGCTGCCGCAGCGGCTGTATTTCAATGCAGACTGCACGATCTGGCTCAGTCGGCGCGCGGAGTCGATGCCGTGGTTCCGACGCAACGTGGACGGGGACGAGTGCTGGTTCGTCCATCAGGGGAGCGGCACGGTCGAGACCGAGTACGGAGATATCCCTTTCGCTGCCGGTGACTACGTGTACTTACCGAAGGGGGCGACGCACCGCTGGCGGATCGACCAGGGTGTGTTCCTGCTGGGCGTGGAGACCCGGGATGAACTGCAGGTGCCCACCTACGCCGGTCTTGGCCGGCGTGCTCCGTTCGACACGGACCTTATCAGGACCCCGCAATTCAAGCCGCCTGTCCTCGAAGAAGGAGAATTCGAGGTCAAGGTAAAGTACGACCAGGAGTATTCGTCCTTGATGTTCGCGAATCATCCGTTCGATGTGTACGGGTGGAAGGGGGATCTGTTCCCATTCGCTTTCAATATCGAGGACTGGAACGTTCTCATGTCGGATAGCCTGCACATTCCGCCTACCATGGCTGTATTCATGTGCAGTGAAACGGATTACGACGAAGTGCATCTGATGCATGGCGGGCGAAAGCAGGGAACGTCTCTGCAGACCGGTCGAATCGACCACGATCCGCAGGGAATCAACCACGGAGTTTCTGAGGACGACCGGCAGACGTCCCGCAACGAATGGGACAGTGTCGATTACACGGACTGGTCGATCATCATGATCGAAGCGAAGAATCCAGTACGCCTCGATCCTGACGTGCCGGCGGACATCGTGGCCTGATCGCCAGGCCCGCGCCGCCCCAGCCCTTCTCCGCACTCGTCCCACATGGGCAGCTTGCCTCCTGACAGGCGGCGGGCTGCCCTCGCGACTGCCCAGACACAGGCCACCGCAGTTCACCATCACGAAGGACTCACCGTCTTGCCTTTCGGCTCTTCCTCCCGCACTGCACCAGTGCAGCGCACCTCGCATCCGGACCGGGCATCCATGGTGCGCGTCGTCACCATCACCGCCATCGCGTTCGGGCTGACCGCCCCCGGACAGACCACAGCCGTCTCGGTTTTCGTCGACCCGCTCATCCAGGACCTCGGTGTGAGCCGCTCGGCGGTCTCCACCGCTTACCTCATCGGGTCTCTCTCGGGTGCCTTCGTCATGCCGTTCCTCGGCAGGCTCATCGACCGCTTCGGCCCACGTGCCCTGATGGCCGGCGTCGCCCTGTGCTTCGGTGGAATCCTCATCGCTTCGAGCCTGATCGCGGGCGTCCCCAGCCTCACGATGGCCTTCATCGGCATGCGTGTCGGCGGGCAAGGCGCGCTCAGCCTCGTCGCTACCACGGCCGTGGCCGTCTACATCGAGCGACGCCGAGGTCTTGCCATGGGCCTCACTTCGGCCATCGGTACGGCGATCATCTCGCTCGTGCCGCTAGCCCTGGAACGAGTGATCCAGCACCAGGACTGGCGTACCGCCCTGGTGCTGGAGGGACTTGCAGTCTGGTTGTTCGTCGTCCCCGCAGCCCTGTTCCTGCCGCCTCGTCCCCGACGCGGCACCAGCTCACCCGAGGGTCAAGGCACCGCCTCCGCAGGGGAGGAAATCGAAGCGGAGAAGAACAAAGCCGCTGAGGACGAAGCGGCAGCCACTGACCTGACTCTGCGGCAGGCTCTCCGTACAGGCGTGTTCTGGGTGGTCACGCTGGGGGTGGGAATCTGCAGCCTCATCGGTACCGGTCTCAACTTCCACCTGCTGTCGCTGCTAGGTGAGCGCGGTCTCAGCTCTACCGAGGCCGCAGCCACCTTCCTACCGCAGATGGTGGGTGGACTCGCTGCCACCCTGGTACTCGGGTGGCTTGCCGACCGGTTCTCCGATCTCATCCTGATCATCTCGGTCATGCTCGTCCTCGCTGCCCTGACCGCAGGTGCGGGATGGGTGCAACCGGGTATCTCCGTGCTGGCCTACAGCCTCGCCCTAGGGGCGGTCGGCCATGGCGTCCGTACGTTGGAGGCCGTGGCCTTCCCCCGCTGCTTCGGTGTGGGGCACCTCGGGGCCATCCGCGGGGTCGTACATGCCGTGACGGTCGGTGCGTCTGCGTTCGGTCCTTTGGTGCTCTCCTTCGGCAGGGGGCTCTCCGACTCCTATCGCCCGATCCTGTTGGTGCTCGCCGTGTTCCCCCTCGCGGTGGCGCTCGCCACGGCGTTCGTCCGCACCCCCGGTGTCGTTGATGAGTCCTGACGTCGCCGCGCGTCGGCCTCGGCGACCACCACGCTGATGGGCAGCGCAGTGTGCCGGGTCGTCGTGTGCCGCAGTCCAGCTGTCGCGAACAGCCGCGCGAACTCGGCTTCGGTGCGCTCCTTGCCTTCATGCAGAGCGAGCATGATGATGTCCATGGCCTTGGCAGGGTGCGGGGCATTGCCGTCGGGTACTACTGCGTCGACGACCATCCTGTACTGGTCGTCGGAGCCGGGCCGACGGGCCTCACCGCTGCCGCACTGCTCTCGCGCCACGGCGTCGACGCCATCACCGTGGCCAAGCACCCCGGGTCCCTGACCATGAGTCCTGTTCGGCCTCGGTACGGGGATGGTCGGCGCCTTTTGGCTGGGGTATCTCGTCCGGGTCACCACAGGCGGGCTATGGCCCATGCCCTGGCTTCAGCTGCTGATGGATCTGCACGGTGCGCTGCGCGCCATCGCCATCCTGGTACCGACCTTCTCCCTATTCCGGCGCGGCCTGTCTGACATCGCCGTCACCTGGCGCCTGTGGCCGATGTGGAACGATCTGGTCACCGCTGTTCCCCACGTGGCCCTGGTCAAGCCGCGTCACCGCATATGGGACGTCCTGTGGCCCGGGGGCCCCTATCCAGGGGTCTGCCCCCGCGCGACCCACAGAGGGGGGTTACTCATCCGGCAGCAGGGACCTCGCGGGTGAAAGGGCCTTCCTGCTGCGGATGGCCAAGGCGTACCGATCGGCCTCCCCGCACGGCGACGCCGATCGTCAGTGACCGCCGGCGCGCCCTTCGAGGCGGAAGCCGAACGGCACCGTTCCCGCGTCGAGAGCCGTGATCCCGCCGTCCACCGCCAGGACCGCCCCGTTGACGAAGGACGCGGCGGACGACAGCAGCCAGACGATCGCCTCGGCGACCTCGGACGGATCGCCCGGGCGCCCGGCGGGCACTAGTTTCGTTGCTTCTTCGTACGCCTCCTCGACTCCGCCGCCCAATCCCGACTCCTGCGCGAACCGCGCCATACGACGGTCGGCCATCTCGGTGCGCACCCAGGTAGGGCACACGGTGTTGGCCCGCAGCCCCTGGCTCCCATAATCGACGGCCAGCGAACGGCACAGCTGGAGCAGCGCGGCCTTGGAGGTCGCGTATGCGGCGTTGCTCTTCCCGTTGCGCAGTGCCGAGACGGAGGCGACCGCGACAACCGAGCCGCGGGCCTTCAACAGGTGCGGGAGAGCGGCGCGCAACAACAGGAAGGGGGCGGTCAGGTTGGTACGGATCACCATGTCCCACGTCTCGTCCGAGAGATCTCCCACCGCGCCACCGCGTCCGATACCTGCGTTGAGGACCAGTCCATCGAGTCTGCCGTAGCGGGAGACCGTGGTCTCGACAAGATCATGGACGGCTGTCGCCTCCGTGAGATCGGAGGGGTGCGCCACAGCACCGGTTGCGGCGGCCACCTGTCGCAGCGGCCCCGGCCGCCGTCCGCTGATGACGACACGGTGCCCGGCGGCGCGCAGCAATCTGGTGGTCGCTGCGCCGATGCCGGTACCTCCACCCGTGACAACGACAACACGCTCGTCAGCCATGATCGTTGGCGCTCCTCACCAGCGGGGGAACAGGCTGTGTGATCCTACGCAGAACAGCCGAGGTGGGCTGCTGGACCAGTTGATCAAACCCGACAGGGTCATGCCGGCCGTTCGGCGCGGGTGGTGTGGTCGGTGTTGACGAGGGACCAGCGGATCGCGTCGGCGGGTCGATGACGTAGGTGGCGGGCCGCAGCAGGCTGAGTGGGTGGCCTACGTCAACGTGCTGGGGGAGCCGAGGCCGTCGCAGACTCCGGCGAGATCGCCCCGGTGGAAGGTGCACCGGCCGCACTTGGGGTGGTGGTCGTACGTCAGCCGTCAGCCGCGAGCGCGACGGCGTCAGGTACGGCGGCGAACGCCTCGCTCACGCGGGCGGCGAGCGTGGCCCGGCCGCCTGCGCCGCGGCTGCCGGCGCCCTGGCCTCGCCCGGCGGTCCAGTTCTTGGCGCCGACGCGGTAGGCGCCGAAGGCGATCTCGCCGAGGAGGCGCAGCCGTACGTCCTCGCGTCCGTCGCGGCCGAGTCTGCCTTCGAGTTGTTCGACGATCTGTTCCTGGTGGTGGTTGGCCATGATGAGGCTGTGTTTGCGCAGGCCGTTGTGGCCGGCGGCCAGGCGGCGGGTGGCGAGGAAGCGGCGGGGCCAGTCCTCGTCCATCGCCTTGATGGTGTCGACGAGCGTGGTGCCAAGGACGGTGAGGACGTCGCCGTGCAGCTCGGTCTCCGTGAACGTGTCGACGTAGGAGATCCACAGCTCGGCCTCGGCGGCGAGCGCGACCGACTCCTTGGAGGAGTAGTAGCGGAAGAACGTCCGTTTGGAGACCTCCACCTCGTCGACGAGCTCGTCGAGGGTCACCTCGTCGAAGCCGCGCTCCGTGAAGCGGGCGAGCGCCACGTCGGCCAGCGCGCGGAAGGTGCGCTGCTTCTTGCGTTCGCGCAGCGGCAGGACACGGTCGTCCGCCGCGTCGCTCTTTCCGCTGGTCGTGGCGGAGGGCCGGGTCTCCATGCGGGTCACCTTAGCTTCCCCTGCGCGCTTCCTCGCCGAAGAAGTCACTGATACGTAATCGCCTCTCATGGCATACTGCCACTCAGTGGCACTATTGGGAGTTGGTGCATGTGCGTGTCCTGCTCCGGCTGCTGGCGGCCGGTCTTCGTCCCTACGCTGGTCCCGTGGCCGCCATCGCTGTTCTGCAACTGGCCCAGGTCACCGCCGCGTTGTACCTTCCGACGCTGAACGCGGACGCCGTCAACCACGGGGTGCTGCGCGGCGACACCGGTCATGTCCTGCGGGCCGGTGGCGTGATGCTCGCGCTGACGCTGGTGCAGATGGTGTGTGCCGCGGCGGCCGTGTACGTCAGTGCGCGTACGGCTATGGCCCTCGGGCGGGATCTGCGGTCGGCCGTCTTCGCCCGGGTGCGGACGTTCTCCGCACGGGAGGTCGGGCGGTTCGGTGCGGCCTCGCTGATCACCCGGACCACCAATGACGTGCAGCAGATCCAGGCCCTGGCGCTGCTGCTGTTCACGCTGATGCTGACCGCGCCGGTGACGGGCGTCGGGGCGATCGTGATGGCGGTGCGCCAGGACGCACCGCTGTCGCTGCTGCTCGTGGCCGTGCTCCCGGTGCTGACCTCCGCCATGGTCGTGATCTTCGGTCGGCAGGTGCCGTTGTCGGCGTCCTTGCAGCAGCGGGTGGACCGGGTCACGAAGCTGGTGCGGGAGCGGATCACCGGGATCCGGGTGGTGCGGGCCTTCGTCCGTGACGGGCACGAGCAGGCCCGGTTCGCCGAGGCCAACCGGGACCTGCTGGAGGTGGGGCTGCGGCTCGGGCGGATGCAGGCGTTCGCGATGCCGACGGCCATGCTGATCATGGAGTTCTCGGGGATCGCCGTGCTGTGGTTCGGCGGGCACCGGGTGGCCGGAGGCGGGATACAGGCCGGGACGCTGATCGCGTTCCTGCAGTACCTCACGCAGATCCTGCAGGCCGTGATGATGGCGATGATGGCGTTCGTCCTCTCCCCCCGGGCGGGTGCGTGCGCCTGCCGTATCCGCGAAGTCCTCGACACCGAGAGCAGCCTGGCCACGCCGTCGGTGCCGGTCACCCGACTTCTCGAACCGGGGCGTCTGGAGCTGCGAGGGGTCGGCTTCCGCTATCCCGGTGCCGAGGAGCCGGTGCTGCGCGAGGTGTCGCTGACCGTCCGCCCCGGTCAGACCGTCGCGGTCGTCGGCTCGACCGGCAGCGGCAAGTCGACGCTGCTGCACCTGGTGGCCCGGCTGTTGGACGCGAGCGAGGGGCAGGTCCTTGTCGGCGGCGTCGACGTACGGCACATGGACCGGGCCACGCTGGCGGCGGCGGTCGGGGTGGTCTCGCAGCGGCCGTACCTCTTCTCGGGCACCGTCGCCTCCACCCTGCGCTACGGGCGTCCCGAGGCGAGCGAGGACGAGTTGTGGCAGGCGCTGGAGACCGCGCAGGCCCGTGACTTCGTCGAGGCCCTGCCCGACGGACTCGACGCCCCCGTCACGCAGGGCGGCGGCAACTTCTCCGGCGGGCAACGCCAGCGCCTGGCGATCGCCCGCGTGTTACTGGCCCGCCCGGACCTGTATGTGTTCGACGACTCGTTCTCCGCGCTCGACGCGGCCACCGATGCCCGCCTGCGCGCTGCCCTCGCCGAGCGGACCGCGGGCGCGACGGTCGTCATCGTCGCCCAACGGGTGACCACCGTCCGCCACGCCGACCGCATCGTCGTCCTGGACGAGGGCCGGGTGGAGGCGAGTGGCACCCACGCCGAACTCATGGCCGCCAGCCCGACCTACCGGGAGATCGTCCTGTCCCAGCTGACCGCCGAGGAGGCCGCCGCGTGACCAGCTCAGAAGGGGAGAAGAGCCGTAAGCCCCAGGACTTCCGCACCTCGGCGCTGCGGCTGCTGCGCGCGATGGGACCGGACCGGCGCAGGCTCATCCCGTGCCTGGCCCTGAGCCTGATCAGCGTCGCGCTGACACTGTCCGTCCCGATGATCCTCGGTCATGCCACGGACCTGATCGTGCGCGGAGTGGCCGACGGGGGAGCGGACTTCGGCCGCGTCGGACGAGTCCTCGGGGTGGCGGCCGCACTCGTCGCGGTTTCTGCCTCGTGCGCACTCGCCCGGGGACGGCTGGCGCAGGACATCGGCCAGCACACCGCCCACCGGCTGCGCGAACAGGCGTCGGCGAAGTTCACCGCGCTGCCCCTGGCGTACGTCGACCGCCGACCGCGCGGCGACCTCGTCTCCCGGATCGCCAACGACGCCGACAACATCGCCCTCACCCTCCAGCAGCTCCTCACCAAGATCGCCGTGTCGCTGCTCAGCGTCGTCGGCGTGCTGGGCATGATGCTGTGGCTCTCGCCCTTGCTCACCCTGGTCGTGGTGGCGTCCCTGCCGGTCGTCGCAGGCGTCACGCGGCTGTTGGGGCGCCGCTCCCAACCGCACTTCACCCGGCAGTGGCGTGCCACCGGCGAACTCGCCGCCCACGTCGAGGAGAGGTTCACCGGGCATGACCAGATGCTGCTGTTCGGCCGCGGTGAGGAAGCCCAGCGCGACTTCGACGAGCGCAACCGGGCCCTGTACGAGGCCGCCCGCCGCGCCCAGTTCTTCTCCGGCGTCATCGAACCCGCCCTGGCCTTCCTCGGCTACGTCACCTTCGTGGCCGTCGCCGTCCTCGGCGGGCTGCGGGTGGCCGCCGGCGCGATGACCATCGGCGGGATCCAGGCGTTCATCACCTACACCCAGCAGTTCAACAACCCCATCGCCCAGGCCGCCGCCCTCATCAACACCGTCCAGTCCGGCGTCGCGTCCGCGGAACGCGTCTTCGAACTCCTCGACGCCGACGAGCAGGTCTCCGACCCGGCGACGGGGAGCCTCCAACAGGTCACCGGCCGCGTTGAGTTCGAGCACCTCTCCTTCCGCTACGACCCCGCCGAGCCCTTGATCGAAGACCTCGATCTCACCGTCACCCCGCACCAGACCATCGCCATCGTCGGCCCCACCGGCGCCGGTAAGACCACCCTGGTCAACCTGCTCCTGCGGTTCTACGACCCCACCGCCGGCCGCATCACCCTCGACGGCACCGACATCGCCGCCCTGCCCCGCCCCGAACTGCGCGCCCACATCGGCATGGTGCTTCAGGACACCTGGCTCTTCGAGGGAACCATCGCCGCCAACATCGCCTACGGCAAGGACGGCGCCACGCACGACGAGATCGTGACGGCAGCCAAGGCGGCCCGCGCCGACCACTTCATCCGCACCCTGCCCGACGGCTACGACACCCTCCTCGACGAGAACGGCACCAACCTCAGCGCGGGCGAACGCCAACTGCTCACCATCGCCCGCGCTTTCCTGACCCGGCCGTCGCTCCTCCTCCTCGACGAGGCCACCTCCTCGGTCGACACCCGCACCGAAGCCCTCGTCCAGCACGCCATGGCCGACCTGCGCACCGGCCGCACCAGCTTCGTCATCGCTCACCGGCTCTCCACCATCCGCGACGCGGACGCCATCCTCGTCATGGAGGCGGGCCGCATTGTCGAACAGGGCACGCACGAGGAACTGCTGGCGGCCAGTGGCGCCTACGCGCGCCTGTATGCGTCCCAGTTCGCGGAGGTGGCGACCCAAAGCGCCTAACCGGCCCGACCGCATCGGCGCGGCAGAGCGAGAGACACTGCAGCACGCCTGTCCGCCCGGCAGAGCCCGTTGGCGTCACGAGCCCGGGTCGAGTCCCTGCTCGCCGAGGCCCTGCCCACCGACGAGGCGAACCGGACGTTCCACGTCCTGTGGACCTCGTAAGCGATGCCGGCGATAACCGACCCCGAACTCGCCGCCCAGCCCGTCGGGCCGGGTCCCGACCGCCTGGAGACCCCTTCGGATCGGACAGCCAGGACGGGCGTCGGGAACCGCGAAACCATGCGGCCGGGGACAGTGCGGACGAAGACAAGACCAAGGGAACGTGTCGTGCTCGGGCACACCCGGCATCACGGCGGGCGCGCAGGAAGGCGTGGAAGGCCAGGGCAGTCGGCCACGAAGTCCGCGAGTAGCGGCCCGAAATCAGCGCGCAGCAGCGCAGCGAGCCGCGAGGGAATCGGGCGCTGTGTGGGGGCGAAGGGTCACGGCGGACAGGCAGCGGCGCGGGGCATCACGGACATGCGCACGCTCTCTCCTGCTTTCGCGGACATCGGTCTTCGCCGGGGGCGTCGTCGGCCCCGACGCGGCTGACGGGCACGGCAGGCAGCCCGCCAGTCCAACGGCAAAGCGACTCTTCCTGAGCCGACTCGCGTCCGCCCCGGCGCGGAATCGCAGGTTCACCCCATGTGTCCGAGCAGCGCCGGTACCTCGGCAGCGGGATCGGCGGCGGCGCGGACCCGGGCTCGTTCCAGCATGGGCGCCGGCAGGTCGATGCCCACCTCCGCGCTCACGTTGTCCGCACTGCATCGTTCCCACTCCGACCACGGCGACGCGCTTCCTCGCAGTTGACAGAGAACATTTCCTTTCGTGATCCCGCCGCAAGCTGGGCCCCGAGCGTGAGGATGCTTGGTGGCGACCTCGAGAGGGACGCGCCCCTGGGGCACTCGTCCCAGGTTTGTGGTGAGCCATGCCTTGACCTCACCTCGCCCGCTCTTCCCTTCGTGCACTGGCGGATGCCGCTTCACGGGCGACACCAACTCCACGCCGTCGAGCCTCTGATCGGGCAACCTGGTACTGACCTCGGTTCAGGGCCACCACATGCGGCCGCACTGCGCACGCACCGCACTACGGGGAACACTGCCAACGAGGTGCACCTGGCCCGCCACGTGCACCTCGTGCTGCAGGGCGGGCTGCTGGAGAGGGAAGAGGCGATGGCGCTGCTCACCCCGGTGCCGTTGCGCTCCGCCCTCCTCGCGGGCGGTTGACGATGCTGGACAGGGTGAGAGCGGTGACCGTGTCCCGTACGCCGGGCATCTGGGCTATGTCTCCCAGATGACTCGTACGCGTTCCAACGAAGCAGCCTCCAGGCGCACCATGATGTCGAAGTCGCCGCTGAGGATCTCGCAGATGACGACCTCGGGGATGCGTTTGAGCGCGGCCAGGACGTCGCCGCCGCGCATGCGGTCCTGGCGGTGGACGAGGACCAGCGCCGAGACGACATCGCCGGTGTCGTCGCCCGCGCGGACGATGGTGTAGCCGGCGATGTGACCCTGGCGCTCCAGCCGTTCGATGCGCTGGCGCACCGCGTTGCGGGAGAGCAGCACCTTGCCGGCCAGATCGGAGTGCGAGATGCGGGCGTCGCGGGTCAGCTCGGCGATGATCTTCTCGTCGATGCCGTCCACCGTCGACCGTCTCCTTCATGAAGTTGGTGGAGATGGCAGGCGCCACGGCACACGGATCGCGGGGGCCATGGGTTCCTGCGGAGCATGGTGCTTGGTGGTTGCTGATCAGGCTCATGATGTGCCCGGATCGGGATCAGAGGCGGCAGCGCACGCGTGTGTCGGGCCTCTGAAGCTGCGCTGCTGGTGGCCGTCGCCGAACGCCGCGTCACCCCCGCCGCTCACCAGGGGGCGGGCGAGCCCTGCGCTCGTGTCGGCTGCTCAGGTGTGGAAGCCGGGCATGGACAGGTACTTGAGCTGCTGGTACTCGTGGAGGCCTTCGGGTCCGCCCTCGCGGCCCAGGCCGGACTGCTTGACCCCGCCGAAGGGTGCCGCGACCTCGGAGACCAGCCCGCGGTTGATGCCGACCATTCCAGCTTGCAGGCGGGCGGCGACCCGGCGGGCACGGTCGATGTGCGACGTCATCACGTACGAAGCGAGGCCGTGCTCGGTGTTGTTGGCCACCGCTATGGCCTCGGCCTCGGTGGAGAACCGGTGGATGGCGGCGACGGGTCCGAAGACTTCCTCGTGCATGATCGCGGCGTCGGCGGGGACGTGGTCCAGCACGGTGGGGGCGGCCCAGTGGCCCGGCCCGTCAGGGATGTCCGCCTTGCCGATGACGACGGCACCACGGGCCACGGCGTCCTCGACGAGGTGGCGGACCTTGTCCACCGCACGGTGGTCGGCCAGCGGGCCGAGTTCGGTGTCCTCCAGCTCCGGCGAGCCCACCCGAACAGCGGCCATGCGTTCGGCCAGCGCGGCGGCGAACGCGTCGGCGATGTGCTCCTGGACCAGGAACCGGTTGGCGCCGACGCAGGACTGACCGCCCAGCCGCATCTTCGCGATCATCGCTTCGCGGACCGCGAGGTCGAGGTCGGCGTCGTCGAAGACCAGGAACGGCGCGTTGCCGCCCAGCTCCATCGAGGTGCGCAGCACCCGCGCACCACTCTGCTGCAGCAGCAGCCTGCCGACCGGAGTGGACCCGGTGAAGGACAGCTTGCGCAGCCGGGGGTCGGCCAGCAGCGCCGTGGTGACCGCTGCCGCGTCGCTGCTGGTGATCACGGTCAGGACACCCGCGGGCGCGGCGGACTCACGCGCCAACTCGCCCAGTATCAGAGAGGACAGCGGGGTGAGCGCGGCCGGTTTGAGCACGGCGGTGCAGCCTGCGGCCAGGGCGGCGGCGACCTTGCGGGCAGCCATGGCCAGCGGCACGTTCCACGGAGTGATGAGCAGGCAGGGTCCGACCGGTTCGGCGACCGTGACGATGTGGCTCCTGCCGTCCGGGGAGGGTGTGCTGCGTGCGTGGTGGCGGACCGCCTCCTCGGCGTACCAGCGGAAATAGGCCGCGGCGTAGTCGACCTCACCCCGGGCTTCGGTGATCGTCTTGCCGATCTCCAGGGTGATGATCCGGGCCAGACGCTCACGGTCTTCGGTCAGGGCGTCGGTGAGCCGGTGCAGGACGGCCGCCCGGTCCCGCGGGCTGGTGAGGGCCCACTGGTCGGCGGCCTCGGCCGCCGCGTCCAGTGCTGTGAGCGCGTCTTGTGCGCCGCAGTCGGCGACGGTGGCTATGACGTCCTCGGTCGCGGGGTTGCGAACCTCGAAGGTGCGACCGCCGGTGGCGGGTTGCCAGTCGTGGGCGAGGAAGCCACGGGGGACGGATTCGAGGACTGCCGACTCCTCGGAGGGAGCGGTGAGCGTGTCAGTCATGCGCGTGGCTCTTTCGCTGATCGGGAGGATGGTGGGTGGAGAGAGCACGATCGGTGGGTGGTCATACGGCCTCGCCTCCCGGGTGGGCGACGCCGACCGTGTTCTCGACCGAGAGCAGGGAGTCCTGTCGTCCGGAGCCGAGCCAGCGCACCAGGGCCACCAGGCCCAGGGCGAGGATCGCGAAGGCGATGAGGATGGCGCTGACCGCGGTCACGCTGGGGTCGATGTCGAAGGTGAGGGAGTTGTAGACCTGCACCGGGAGGGTGACGGTGTCGACGGAGGAGAGGAACTGGGAGATGTAGAACTCGTCGAAGCTGGTGATGAAGGAGAAGATCGCCGCCGCGATCATGCCCGGCGCCGCCAGCGGGAAGGTGATCTTCCGGGCGATCGTCAGGCGCCCGGCACCCATGCTGGCCGCCGCGTCCTCCAGACGTTCGTCGATACCGCGCAGGGTCGCGATCAGGATCAGCACCGCGATCGGGGAAGCCAGCACCGTGTGCCCCAGCGCGATGGCGATCGGGCTGCCCAGCATCGCGGCCGGCTCGAAGAGCAGGAACAACCCGAGCGCGGTGACGATCTGCGGGATGACCAGGGGGCCGAGGACCAGGGCGAACACCGCGGAGCGCAGGGGGAGTTCGCTGCGGACCAGGGCGGTCGCCGCGGTCACCCCGATGATCAGGGAGAACACGGTGCTCAGGGCGGCGACCAGAGCGGACAACGAGAGTGCGGCGGGCCATTTGCTGCCATCGGCGAACAGAGCCTTGTACCAGTTCAGCGTCCATGCCTCGGGAGGGAAGGAGGCGAAGGCGTTGTTGCTGAAGGAGGTGACGAGGATGACGACGATCGGCAGCGCGAGGAAGAGCAGGATCACGGTGGCCACGGCGGTCAGGGCAATCCGGCCGGTGAGGGACTTGCGCAGCTCCATCACGACCCACTCCTCTTCTTACGGCTGGCGCCCAGCGAGGTCACGGCCTTCACCAGGAGCAGTCCGGCCAGGGTGAGGACCAGCAGGATGACGCCCTGGGCGGCCGCCCCGTTCCACTGGTTCTCCTTGGTCACCTGCTGGTTGATGAGGGTGGCGATCATGGTCTGGTTGGGTCCGCCCATCAGGGCCGGGGTGATGTAGTAGCCCAGGGAGAGGATGAAGCTGAGCAGTCCGGCACTGGCCAGTCCGGGGGCGACCAGCGGCAGGTACACCCGGCGGAAGATGGTCACCTTGCCCGCGCCCATGCTGGACGCGGCCGCCAGCAGACGCCGGTCCACCCCCCGCATCACCCCGTACAGCAGCAGCACCGTGTACGGCAGCATCATCGACGTCGTACCGATGACCACACCCAACTCGTTGTAGAGGAGCTGGAACGGGGCGCCGGGAATCGACATGCTGGTGAGGGTCTCGTTCACCAGGCCCTTGTCGCCGAGCATGATGATCCAGCCGTACGTGCGCACCAGCGCGGAGACGAAGTGCGGGACGACCACGACCAGCATCGCCAGCCCGGCGAGGATGGGCTTGAGCCGGGTGATCGCCTGCGCCAGGACGAACCCGAAGACCAGGCTCAGCACCGCCGTCTCGGCGGAGATCCGCAGCGTGGTGAACAGCACCGACAGGTTCACACCGGTCAGGGCTTCGGCGTACCAGTGCCAGGTGAACGATCCGTCGGCGTCCTTCAGGCTGAGCAGCAGCGTGGAGAAGATCGGGTAGACGAACAGCACCAGCAGGTAGACGACGACCGGCAGCGCATACAGGATCCCGACCCGCGTCCGGCGCGAGGCAAGGAGCTTGCGGGGGCGGGCGGGAGCGCCCGCGGTGAGGGTGGCGGCCATGACTCATCCCGCCTTTTCGTCCGTGGGGAAAAGGTTGACATCCTCGGGGTCCGCGCTGATCCCGACCCGCTCGCCGGCCACGGGCCCGCGGCCGGCCGGGACTTCCAGGCGCAGCAGCGGCCCGTCACCGCCGTCGATCCGCACCCCGGCGCGCACCAGCGTGCCGACGTAGGTGGCGGTCTCGACCGTGCCGGTACAGAAGCCTTCATCGGCGCCGCAAGCCCGCAGCCGGCCCGGCTGGACGGCGACCTTCACTTCAGTGCCCGGGGACAGCTGGTGGCGGCGCGCCTTCAGCGGAGTGCCGGACTGGGTGAGGCGGACCAGGGTGTGCTCGCCGTCGTGCTCGTCGATGCGGCCGGGCAGGAAGTTCGCCGCGCCGAGGAAGTCCGCCACGAACGGCGTCTTGGGCCGTTCGAACAGCTCGCGGGGGGTGTCGAACTGCTCGATCAGGCCGTTGCGCATCACCGCGATGCGGTCCGACATGACCAGCGCCTCTTCCTGATCGTGCGTCACATAGATGACGGTCAGGCCCAGTTCCTGCTGGATGGTCTTGATCTCGACCTGCAGCTGATCGCGCAGCTTCTTGTCCAGCGCGCCCAGCGGTTCGTCCATGAGGATGACCGGCGGACGGTAGACCAGTGCGCGGCACAGGGCGACGCGCTGCTGCTGACCGCCCGACAGCTCACGCGGCTTGCGCCCGCCGAAGCCGGACAGGCCGGCGATCTCCAGCGTTTCGCCGACGCGCCTGCGGAGCTCGTCCTTCGGTACACCGCGCAGGGTCAGCGGGAAGGCGACGTTCTCAGCGACCGTCATGTGCGGGAAGAGCAGATACTGCTGGAAGACGAACCCCAGGCCCCGTTTCTGCGGGGCGAGGCGGGTGACGTCGCGGCCGCCGACGGTGATGGTGCCGGAGTCGGGTTCGCAGAACCCGGCGATCATCATCAGCGTCGTGGTCTTGCCCGACCCGGAGGAGCCGAGGAAGGTGACGAACTCCCCGGACGCGATCTCCATCGACGCCTCGTCGACAGCGACCACGTCGCCGTAGGTCTTGCGCAGAGCCACCACCGACAGCGCCTTGCCGGCCGCGGTGGCCGGCGTACCGCCGGCCACCTTGACAGACGGTGTGGCAACACTGAATTCAGCCACGAGCCCACTCCAGCCAGCGCTCGGTGACGGCCGACTCGTTCTTCAGCCACCAGTCGACATCCGTGTCGAAACCCTTGTCGTAGTACTGCGGCGCACCCGCGAGCCCGTTGCGCTCGTCCTCGCTGAGCTTCGCGTAAGCCAGCGGCGAGGACGGGTTCGACGGGAAGGCCTTCGCCAGGGCGGCCTGGCTCTCCGCCCGCAACGAGAAGTCCATCAACTGGTAGGCGGCGTCCGCGTTGGCCGCACCCTTGGCGATGGCGTAACCCTGGAACTGGCGGCGCATGCCGTTGAGCTGCCGCTCGACCGGGACACCCTGCTTTTGCAGGTCCGCGATCCGGCCGTCCCACACGGTGGACATCGTGACCTCCTGGCGGCTGAGGAGCACGCCAGGGAGCGGGCCGCTGTCCCAGAACTTCTTGATGTCACCCCGCAGCCGGGTCAGCACGTTGAAGGCGCGGTCCACATCCAGCGGATACAGCTTGTCCATCGGGACGCCGTCGGCCAGCAGCGCGAACTCCAGCTCCGGCAGGTCACCGTCGGGGTGAACCATCGCACGGGCACCCTTGAACGCGTTGGTGTCCCAGAAGTCCGCCCACGACTCCGGCTTCCTACCGCCGAAGGCATCGGTGCGGTACGCGATGCACTGACCGTAGAAGCTGTGCCCGATCGCATACTCGGTGATCTGGTTCTCCGGGATCTTCGCGCTCTTCAGGCTCTTGACCCGGTCGGGGTCCAGCGCCTCCAGCGCGTCCTGCTTGACGTACTTGAAGTGGGACATCATCGAGTTGTTGATGAGGTCGCACTGCGGCCGGCCCTGCTTGATCTGCGCCAGCAGCGGGGCGTCGTCCAGGTTCAGCACCTTGACCTTGATGCCGGTCTCCTGCTCGAACGGCGTGTAGATCGCCTTCTGCATGGCCGCACCATAGGAACCGCCACTGTCACGGACGACCACCGTCTTGCCGGCATTACCACCGGAGCCGGTGGAAGCACTGCGGCTGGTACCCGAGCCGCAGGCGGCGAGGGAGGGAAGAGCGGCGAAGGCGGCCAGTCCGCCTGCTCCACGCAGGAGTGCTCTACGACCGATCACGGAATCACTCATGGTGAAACTCCTCATCTAGGGACGCGTGGGACCTGCTGTGCGGGGGCTTTACCTCGCAGGTGGGGGGTGGGATGTGCAGGGCGGCGAACGCGGACAGAAGATTTGCCCGTTTGTGTTGTCGGTCGCCTCTTTGGGCGCGTGGCGCGTGTTCGCCGTGGATCGGGTCCCCGACGACCTTGTCGCCGGAGCGATGTCGGCTGGGTGACCCGGGTGAGTGGCGGTGGGGAAACGGGAGCCGGGACAGGGGGGTGACCAGCGGAGTGGGGGTGGTCCTCAGCAGAGCCGGAGCATGAGGGCTCTGGTGAGGATGAAGCAGATCCTGGCCTGCGGCTGAGGGGCGGGCCGAGCGGACCATCGGCCGCGGCGACGTTGCTCAGCAGGTGGCGTCGCGTAGACCCGGAAGGCGATCGGGGCCGGGCATCGGCATCACGTCACGGTCACGTAGATCTTGCGCACGGTTTCGATGGTCTTCCAGACGCCGACGTAGCCCGGCTTCATGACGAAGCTGTCGCCTGCCTTGTAGATCACCGGCTCGCCGCCTTCGGGTGTGAGTTCGACTATGCCGGAGAGGATGTGGCAGAACTCGAAGGTCTCGCCCTTGATCGAGCGCATCTCGCCGGGCGTCGCTTCCCAGACGCCCGTATGGATCGACTCCCCACGGGCGACGTCCTGGGCCCAGGTCCGGAAAGTGGGGTCGCCGGAGATCAGGCGTTCCGGGAGCGGCCCGGACTCCCGCGGCGTGAAGGAGGGATTGGTGTCGATGGCCTTCAGGAGCGACATGTCTTTCCTTTTGGAGCTTGAGAAGTTGGTGGCCGCTGCCATGGTCGACGAGCTGCTGCTGAGCGGCATCTGACACACGCTCGTGGGCATGGCCCGTGCCCGATGTGCGGAGGCCGACGAGGCATCGTGGCTGGTGCCGAGGTGGCCGGGTGGCCCGGATACGGTTGTCGGCACGGGCGCACTGAGGGTGACGCCGTTCGAGCGGGGCAGGCGAATGGGGCACGCGCTCGACGCTTGTTCGACAGTTCATGTCCCGCGATCGGCGGACGCCCGAGGCACAAGGAGCGACGGAGAACAGGTCGGTCAGCTCCTCGCTGATGGTGATGCCAGCAGGGTGTTCAGCCAGCGGTGTACCCGCCGTCGACGGTCAGGACCGATCCGGTCACGTACGACGACTCCGACGAGGCGAAGAAGAGCACCGCGTCGGCGACCTCTTCGGGGGTGGCGAGGCGCTGGAGCGGAATCGTGCTCTCGCGCTGGCGGCGGTAGGCCTCGGGGTCGGGCCTGCGCTGGAACGCCGCTTCGATGATCGGCGTGGCGGTCAGGCCAGGAGCGACGACGTTGACGCGGATGTTGCGCGGGGCCCATTCGATCGCCGCGCCCTTGGCGAGCATGATGAGGCCCCCCTTGGCGGCGGAGTACAGGACCTGCCCTGCCATGCCGACCATGCCCAGCCGTGAGCTGACGCAGACGAACGAGCCGCCGGTCTCGGGCATCAGCGGGGCGAAGTGCTTCATCACCAGGAACGCGCTGAGCAGGTTGCTCTCGAGCACGTTTCTCGCGTCGTCGCAGGCCATCTCGGTGAGCGGACCGTCGGCCTGCAGGCCGTGGTTGAGGACGACGACGTCGACGGTGCCGAAGGACTCGGCGGCCTGCTTGGCCAGGTGCTCGACGAACGACTCGTCGTTGAGGTCTCCGGGAACGTACAGGTCGTCGGGCTGAGCGCTGTCGAGTCGCTCCCTGCGACCTGTGAGCAGCAGCCGCGCGCCCTCGCGGCGGAAGTGGGAACTCACCGCCTGTCCGATGCCACTGCTGGCGCCTGTCACCAGGGCCGTGACGTTGTTGAGTCTCATGTCAGGCATTCCTTTACGGGGGACGGGGGAGATCGGCCGTCGGGTTGCGGCTCGGCCGCAGGGTCTTGCCCTGGGGGCCGGTCAGTTGAGGAATCCGCGGGCGTCGACCGGCCACCGCTCCAGCGACGTGCCTGTACTGTCGGTGACGATCAGTTCCTCGAAACCGAGGACGACCGGGCACACGTGGTTCGGCACCACGGGGACGAGGGTGCCGACGCTGGGGCGGAACTCGCCGTCCGGCAGCGGGAGGAACCCGTGGTACTCGTTGACCTTGGACAGGGCCGCCTTCGTGCCGGCGATGCCGCCGTAGCCGATCTCGGGGCTTCCCTCCTTGCTGAGGACCTTGTTGCCCACATCGACGATGACCTGGTCGGGGACCCAGTCGCTGACCACGGTGCCGGCGACGAACAGCGCGATCTGGTCCTCCGTGCAGGAACCCAGCCGGGCGTTGTTCAGATCGCCGAAGACGTACTCGCCGGGACGGATCTCGGTGATCACGCCGCTCTTGGAGAACTCGAGGGTGGGAGTGGAGCCGGCGCTGACCACCTCCGCGGTGACCCCGACACCCGCCAGACTGCGTACGGCGGTGGTGAGCTCGGCCTCCTGGTCCTGTGCGGCGCGCCGGCGGGCGTCCTGGTCGGCGCCGCCGTGACCGGGATAGGTGAAGACTCCCACCGGAACCAGACCGCGCTTGCGGGCGGCGAGCGCGAGATCGCCCGCAAACTCGGGCGGCGCCCCGGAACGACGGGCACCGCAGTCGACCTCGATCACGACCTGCAGCCGGTCCGGTTCGTCCCCCATCGCGTCGGCAAGGGCCTCGATCGCGGCGACGTTGTCGACGCCGACGCGCAGCCGGGCGGACTCGGCGAGTCGGCGGATCCGGGCTCGCTTCGTTCCCGCGGCCCAGATCGGGTAGGCGAGGAAGATGTCGTCGAAGCCGGCCGCGGCGAAGACCTCGGCCTCACCGACGTTTCCCGCGGTGATGCCGACCGCGCCGGCCTCTATCTGGCGTCGCCCGATCTCCACGCACTTGTGCGTCTTGACGTGGGGTCTGACCTTGAGGTTGTGCTGGTCGGCGAAACCCTGGACGCGGTCGATGTTGCCCTGCATGACGTCGACCAGCACGATCGGCGCGGGGGTGTCGATCCGCTCGACCAGAGCGTCGAGTGCTCGTTGCAGCCGGTTCACGCTGCCCTCCTTGTGGTTCTGCCTGGACTGATCGAGGGGCACGGGTGCCGGCTCCCTCTGGATGCCGAACGCGTGCGGTCCGCTGCGTCGCGCGCTTGCGGACACCGCCACCGTCGGTGAGGCCTACACCGCGGTGCAGACCATCTGGATCTCGACCGGACTGTTGACCGGTAGCCCTGCGACACCGATCGCGGTGCGCGCGTGCCGCCCGTTCTCGCCCAGCACCTCGATGAGCAGCTCGCTGGCCGCGTTGGCGACGTTCGACTGCTCACCGAAGTCCGGCGTGCTGGCCACGAAGACCAGCATCTGCACGATCCGGACCCGCTCCAGATCGCCCACCGCCTGCACAGCGGCGGCGAGAGCGTTGAGCGCGGCATGGCGCGCGAGCTCCCGCGCCGTCTCCAGGTCGACGTCCCGGCCGACAATGCCCTGCCCCATCAACCAACCGTCCTTGTAAGGCAGCTGGCCCGAGATGTAGATGCTGGAGTCCACCGACCGGTGGTGCACGTAGTACGGGTTGTCTCGGAGCTCGGGAAGGGTCAGACCCAGAGCCTGAAGCCGAGCGGAAGCCGAGTCGGTGTGCGCTGCCGAAGTCACGGACTGGCTCATCCCGTCACCTCCGCGGACGGGACAGGGCACATGCCCACGGGGCGGGCCCCGAGAACCCTCTTCGCATGAATCTTGATCATCTGCACTCGGCTCTCTCCTCGAGTAACAGTGGCGATAAAACGCCTTATGGTGGCTTAAACCAGCCACCTCTTTGTCGTTTGTCGACCATATGGCCGCCTGTGAGCACTGTCAATACCAAGCTCAGCCTCGAACGCGACCTCGGATCACCGCATGCGGCTGCACCGCCGCTGCTGGAAGCGACGGTCGACGCCGGGACCTGGCTCACCGGTCTTATCCGCTTCGGCACGCATGCTGGAGAGACCGGCCTGGGACATGTCCTCGCGATCCCCAAGTCACAGCAGGTGCCGCATCTCGGACACATCGATCACCTCTTCTCCCAGGCCCTCCAACGAAGCATGGGAGCGACGTTCGTGCGGGGAAGGCCCGAAGGGCCCGCGCGTCTATCACTGGGCGGCCCTGCAGATCACGTCCATCGAGGACTTCGACGGCGAGATGCCCACCCACCAGCGGTGGGCGCTGGCCCGCCGCAGCACCGGCGAGCCCGAGGGGAACGCCTACTACCTCGCCTAGGCGCCGCTGGGCACGGCGCCTGCCTTCCTGGCCGTCATAGCTGCCGACGCAGCGGCAAAAGGGGCAGAAAAGGATCCTGCCTCGCGCCCCGCACCGTGACAGAAGTTCGGCGGCCCCTGGCAACTGTCCCCTCACCCACTGCCGTTGGCCCGTCCCTGATCAGCATGCGCGCGCCGAGTGGTCTCACTGGCGCCGACGGCGCCAAGCCGTCGCTCGCCGCTGTCACTAGTGCCGCATCAAGCAACGTTCGCCCTGTTGTGACGTGTCGTCCGGTGGTGATCCGGGCGGCGCGTTGTGCGTCATGCTGTGCGGGTGGCTGAGCGTGTACGCGTCCGCGGGATCGATGACGACGAAGGGCAGCGACTGCTGCGGATCGTCCGCCGAGGGACCGGGTCGGTGGTGACCTGGCGACGGGCCCAGATGGTGCTGTTATCGGCACAGGGCATGGACGTGGCCAAGGTTGCCGGGGTGACGTTCACCAGCCCGGACCGGGTCCGGGACGTGATCCACAACTTCAACACCGACGGCTTCCCCTCGCTCTACCCCAAGTACAAGGGCGGCCGGCCCAGGACCTTCACCCTGCCCGAACGCCGCGAGATCAAGAAGATCGCCAAGTCCAGGCCGGTCGAGCACGGCCTGCCATTCTCGACCTGGAGCCTGGTCAAACTGACCGACTTCCTGGTCGCCGAGGGGGTGGTCGACGACATCAGCCACGAGGGCCTGCGCATCCTGCTCCGCGAGGAAGGCGTCACCTTTCAACGCCTGAAGACTTGGAAGACCTCGAAGGATCCCGACTACGAGGCCAAGAAGGCCCGCGTCGAGCACCTCTACGCCATCGCCGACGGCGAGGTCCTTCCCGAGCCGGGCGAGCCCGAGGTCGTGTTCTGCCTGGACGAGTTCGGGCCGCTCAACCTCCAGCCCCATCCCGGTCGCCAGTGGGCCGAACGCGGCGGCAAGCACAAGGACCCCGAGCGCGAACCACGGCCGCGCCGCCGCGCGACCTACACCCGCCCGCACGGGGTCCGGCACCTGTTCGCCGCCTACGACCTGGGCAAGGACCAGCTCTACGGCCACATCCAGAAGACGAAGAACAGGTCGAAGTTCCTGGAGTTCTGCCGCTACCTGCGCTCCCTGCACCCGACCGACGTGCGCATCGCGATCATCTGCGACAACTACTCACCCCACCTGACCACCAGGCGCTGCCGCCGCGTGGGGGACTGGGCCGAGGCCAACAACGTCGAGATCGCCTACACCCCGACCAACAGCTCCTGGCTCAACCGGATCGAGGCCCAGCTCACGGCCCTGCGCTACTTCGCGCCCGACGGCACCGACCACCCCAGTCACAAGGCCCAGGGCAGCATGATCCGCCGCTACATCATCTGGCGAAACAAGAACGCCGCCGACAAGCGCCTCAAAACCCTCGTGAACAGGGCCAACGCCGCCTGACCCGGCGCGGCAGGCCGGCGTCACCACAGGTGCAGGAAGCTCCGGACATCGTCATAACCGTCGAGGGCCCGTCCGTCCACGTCCGTCGGGTCGGCCTCGGCCCGCGCCGCCAGCGACTTCGCCAGCGCGAGGGCCTCATCGCTGAGTCGCCCAAAGCGTCGAGCGGTGTGTCCCAGGCACAAGCCGGCCAGCCCGAGCAGTGCACTTCCCGACACAGCCCGCGTCCCGACCTGCACGCACCAGTGCTCGACGAACTCCGCGTCGTCATCGTTCAACGCGGTCCCGACCAGGACGCCCGCCGCCTCGCCCTCCGCCGAGCGGTCACGCAGAGCCCGCTCCAACGTCTCGACCACCACCTCGTGAGGCAGAGCCGGAGGGTTCTCGAAGCTCAAATGAGAATGCACCCCGCGAGACTACGGGGACCGCATCCGACATCTGCCTGCCGCCCGGCCCGGAAGGACGGGGCGGGGCGAACGTTGGCTGATGCGGCACTAGCACCGATTTGCCCTGCTGGCCCGTGGTGACGAACCTGGCAGCGGCGTCGCGTGGCCGCAATGGGCCCGTTCACGGCGGGCGGGCTTTGACGCTTCACGCACGTCGGCATGGCCTCAAGCGTGCCGGGGCGGGTGTTCCCCCGGTTCTGCCGTCCGGGCTCCCAGCCCCATGGGGAAGTGGGCGGCCAGTTCCTGGCGGAACGTGTCGGTGTCGCCTTCCAGGGCGACCGTGGCCAACCTCTCGTGCTCGACGACCAGTTGCTGCGGGTTGTCGCTGTACGTGCGGTGATCGACGCTGAGGTGGAGGCGCAGCTTGGTCTCCCAGCCGTTCCACATGGCCTGCAGGACGCCGTGCCCCGAGAGGTCGTAGAAGAGCCGGTGGAAGCGGAGGTGGGCGTCGATGCTGGCCGGGATGTCGTCCTTCTCCATGGCCCGGCGCAGATCCTCGACGGTCTGCAGCAACTGAGGCCGCTCGGCGCCGCGCAGCGCTTCGGCCGAGAGTTCGGCGGCGTACGGTTCGACACGTAGCCGGACCGAGTCGATCTCGGCGACCTCGCGAGCGCTCACCTCTACGACGAACGCGCCACGGTAAGGGATCTTTACGACGAGCCCTTCTTCCTCCAGCTTGGTCAGCGCCTCGCGCAGCGGGGACCGGCTGATCCCCAGATCCGTGGCGATGTGCGCCTCGCGCAGCTGGCCACCAGGAGGGACGCTGCCATCGAGGATGGCGGCACGCAGTGTGCGGTAGACACCGTCCGGCGTCGTCGTCCGCTGCTCCTGCCACTCGAACTTGTGGTCCACCCCGTCACACTCCCCTGCTCCACACCCGACCATCTGGTCGTTTGTCGACTATACCTCTGCTGGTTTTTCCGCATCCACACCTCAAGTTGACTGCCAGGCACGGAGCTCACTGATACTCACAGCGGTGCCCCATCCGGATCGCGGGTCGCGGTGGCAGGCGGTGCCTCGGGCAGGGCCGTTGGCTCTCAGGCAGATGCCGGGCTGGCGACACCGACGCTTGCGGACCTGCAGTGGAATGCAGTCGACCAAGGGGAAGCGCTGTGGGCGCATCTTCGTCTCTCCGGACGCCAACACTTCTTCTTCGTCGAGTCGGTACCAGGTTCCACGCCAGAAGCTGAGCGCCTGGCTGACCGGTGACATTGCCGTTGCTCGCGGCCTGCTCGATGAGCCCGGGGCTCTGCCGGCCTGCACGAACTCGGAGGCGACCTCGACCGAGAGCCGATT
This sequence comes from Streptomyces sp. NPDC028907, assembly GCF_055564995.1. NCBI lineage: Bacteria > Bacillati > Actinomycetota > Actinomycetes > Kitasatosporales > Streptomycetaceae > Streptomyces > Streptomyces sp. NPDC028907. The sequence goes on along the minus strand of NZ_JBVHVE010000012.1, from coordinate 246,462 downwards.
GCGCCCGACCCGGCGGATCACCTCATCCATTCTGGAAGCGGATCAGCGCCGGGTCTGCCTGAGGCACTCCTCCGATGTGGTTGACAGTCGAGGCCTACTTGGTCGACAATCGACCAAGTGAATGGTCGACAATCGACCTGTGGCCAAACTGCTCCACTTAACGCACGAGGAGGACCCTGTGGGATTCGATGTCAAGCCCAAGTTCGTGACGTTCGACATGAACGGAACGCTGATCAAGTTCAGCATCAACGACACGATGCGTGAGGTTCTGGGCGACCGGCTGCCGGCCGAGGTCGCCGATGAGTACCTGCGGATCTGCAAGGCGTACCGGATCGACGAGTGCACGGGCGCGTACCAGCCGTTCCACCAGGTCGTCGCGCGTTCCATGGAACGCGCCTCGCACAGTGTCGGTCTGGAGTACCGCGAGGGCGAGGCGCGGGCGGTGTACGAGCGCATTCCCACCTGGGGCCCGTACCCCGGTGTCACCGAGGCGCTGAACCGCCTGGCCGAGGCGGTCCCGCTGGTCATCATCACGAACAGCGACACCGCGCACGCCGTGCGCCTCGCGGAGAACCTCAAGGCCCCCTTCGAGGTCGTCATCAGCGCCGAGGAGATGGGCGTCTACAAGCCGCGACTCCGCGCCTTCGAGTACATGTTCGACAGGCTCGGTGTCGCACCCGACGAGCTCGTGCACGTCTCCGCGAGCCCGATGTACGACCATCGCTCCGCGGCGATCATGGGCATCAAGAACAAGGTGTACATGGACCGCGGCTGGGAGCACGACGAGCACTGGCTCGGCTACGAGCGGATCACCGACATCGCCGACCTTCCCGTCCTCTTCGGCCTGCCGCGCCCCTGACGCTGAGCCTGAGCGGAGAACTGAGGAAAATGATGCACAGCAAGAGGGTGGCGGCATGACTCAGCCCCTGCCTCAAACCGTCAAGGGTGAGTCGGCTTCAGAAAGGCTCCAGGCCCTGGGACTGAAGCTACCCGTCCTCGCCGGCACCACGTACCTCGTGCCCCACCGGACGGTGGGCTCCACCATCCACCTCTCCGGCCAACTCCCCTTCAAGGACGGCGAGCTACTGGGTCAGGGCGTTGTTGGCCGGGACGTGGAGCTGGAGACCGCGCAAGAGCTCGCACGCCATGCCGCCCTCAACGCGCTCGCTGCCGCTGCGCAGGCGGTGGGTGACCTGGACCGGGTCCGGATCGTGCAGATGCTGGTCTTCGTCGCCAGCACGCCGGACTTCGGTCAGCAGTCGAACGTCGCCAACGCAGCCAGCGAACTGTTCATCGAGGTACTGGGTGAGAACGGACGCCACGCCCGCACCGCGATCGGTGTCGCCGGGCTGCCGCTCAACACCCCTGTCGAGATCCAGGTCGTCTGCACCGCTGTGTAGCGCGAGCCGCTCATGAGCAGTGCGGCGGTGGCCCGGCTTCGACGTGCAACTCGACGCCCTCGGCCAGCACGATCGACACCCCGGTGCAATCCTGCTGGCCGACGCGAGGGGCAGATCCCGCTCCGGCGCCTCGCCCCTCCCGAGGAGATCGCCGACGCCGTCCTCTTCCTCGCGTCGCCGGAATCCTCGTACATCCCCGGGGCAACGCACCCCGTCGACACCGGCCACACCGCCTTCCAGCAGCGGCCCACGCGGTTCCCAGAGACAAAGGACGCACCATGAACGCCCTCGCGGCACCACCCCGAAACGGAGAGCTCGGCTTCTGGGTGGCCCAACTGGCCGACAAGAGGCCCTCGTTCCCCCGCTTCACCGGCCAGGACTCCATCGACGTGGCCATTGTCGGCGGCGGCTATACCGGCCTGTGGGCGGCGTACTTCGCCAAGAAGCTCGAACCGTCGCTCTCGGTCGCCGTCTTCGAGGCCGAACAGGTCGGTTACGGCGCATCGGGACGCAACGGTGGCTGGCTCTCGGCGATGCCTCCGGGCAACCGTGCCGCCTTCGCCCGCGCCGGCGGAGGAATGGCAGCGAGCCGGGCGCTGCAGCAGGAGTTCGTCGCCGGCGTCGACGCGGTCCTGGACATCCTTGAGGCCGAGGGCATCGATGCCGATCAGCACAAGGGCGGCGCGCTCGTCGCCGCCCACACTCGGGCGGGGCTGGGCCGGCTTGTCACCAGGCGTGATACCGACCTGAAGTACGGACTGACCGACGACGAGGTCCACCTGCTCGACCGGGACGAGTTCCAGTCCCAGGTCAACATCTCCACCGTCCACGGCGGGCTCTTCTACAAGCACTGCGCGCGGATCCACCCCGCGAAACTCGTCTACGGCCTCGCCGACACCCTGACCTCCATGGGGGTGACGATCTACGAGGGCAGCCGAGTGGACAGTGTCGGGGGCAAGACCCTCACCCTGGCCGACGGTCGTGTCACCGCGGCGAAGACGTTCATCTGCACCGAGGGCTATTCTGGACAGCTGCTGGGCAGCCGGACCCTGATCCCGGTCAATTCCTCGATGATCGTGACCAAGCCCCTGCCGCAGGAGGCATGGCAGCAGATCGGCTGGGACGGGCCCCAGTGCCTCAACGACTCCGCGCACACGTTCATCTACGCCCAGCGGACATCGGACGGCCGTATCGCCATGGGGGGCCGCGGTGTCCCCTACCGCTTCGGGTCCGGTACGGGAGGAGCCGGTGCGACCGCCCAGTCCACCATCGACCTGATCTCGCACAAGCTCAGTACCTTCTTCCCGGACATCCCCTTCGAGGTGGACCACGCATGGTCGGGAGTCCTGGGCGTCACGCGTGACTGGAACGGCGGCGTGCTCTGGGACCCGGCATCCGGGATCGGATCGTCCACCGGCTACGCGGGACACGGCGTCACGTCGGCCTACGTCGGCGGCAGAACTCTCGCGGAGCTCGCCTTCGAGAGGGAAACCGAACGGACCACTCTCCCCTGGGTCGGCTACCGGGCACGCAAGTGGGAACCGGAACCCGTTCGCTGGCTGGGCGTTCACGCCATGTACCGGCTCTTCGGCATCGCCGACCAGTGGGAAGAGCGCAGGAACTCCAGCAAGACCTCACTCCTGGCCAAGTTCGGCAGCAGGCTCGCCGGACTTCACGAGTAGACGAGAAGGAACCGCTCCCATGGACGCACAACTCGCCGTCATCGGCCTGGGCAGCATCGGAAGCATGGCCCTGTGGCAGGCCTCCCGGCTGACCGACTCGGTCGTGGGCTTCGAGGCCGCCACCCCCGCCCACGGCCGCAGTGCCGTGGGCGGGGACACCCGCCTGTTCCGCATGATCTACCTCGGCAGGCCCGAGTACTACCCCATCATCGAACGCTCCCGCGGCCTGTGGGCCGAGCTCGAAGCGGAAACCGGACAGGACATCCTCACCACCACCGGGGGCCTCACCATCGGGACGGCAAACAGTAACTTCATCAACAGCCTCATCGAGACAGCGCGCGACAACGGAGCCGAGCACCGCGTCCTCAGCCGGGAGGAGATAGCGGATCGCTACCCCCAGCACAACCTCCGCCCCGACGACTGCGCCGTCTACGACCCCCGCGGCGGCGTTCTGCGCACCGACCGCGCCGTCAGCGCCGCCGTCGCGGCGGCCCGGGCCAACGGTGCCACCGTCCTGCAGAACACACCCGTCGACAGCATCACCGAAACCGACCACGGCGTCGTCGTCACCTCGGGCGGCAGGACCTGGACGTTCGAGAAGGTCATCGTCGCCTCGGGCGGCTGGTCCCGCAGACTCATGCCCGACCACCTCAAGGCCGTCACCGAAACCCATCGGATCGTCCTGACCTGGTTCATCGCCGAAGACGGCACCCAGTTCTCGCCGGAGAACTTCCCCGCCTTCAGCCGGTGGTACGAGGACCGCTCCATGTACGGCGCACCCGCCGTCGACGGCGTGACGGTCAAGGCATCAATCGACGGACCGCTGGCCGGGCGCGCACGGGCAACCCCCAACCCGGACGCCGTGCCCAGGGAACTCACCCAGGAAGAGATCGAGAAGGTCACCGAGACCGTCACCGAGTTCTTCCCCGGCCTGATCCCCACCATCGCGCGCTCCGACGCCTTCCCCGACCTCTTCACCCAGGACCGGCATCCCCTCATCGGCTGGCTGGATCAGAACAGCAGCATCTACTGCGCCACCGGATTCTCCGGCAAGGGCTTCAAAATGGCGACCGGCTACGGCCACATCGCCGCACACGAGGCGCTCGGCAAGCAGACGTTCGAAGGCCTGGACTTCGTACGTCCGGACCGGTTCAAGACCAGGTAGCCGCCCACTCCTGCCGCCTCGGCGCAGTGACCTCGGTATCGCCATCCGGCTGACGGTCGGTGTGCGGCTCATCTCTTGATGTCTCGCAACGATGGTGAGAACCAGCTGTATGCCGAACGCGCCCTCTGGGCCGTCCTCGTCCCGGCCGCCGTTCTGGGCCCTGCTCGGGGCGCTCGCGCGGACCTCCCGCGCCGGCAGGTGCGAGTTCGGGAGCCGGTGAGGCCGGGCATGCCGGGGTGGGTCCCGGTGAGTGAGCTGACGGCATCGCTGCTGGGCCGGCTGATCGGTGATCTGACGAGCGGACCCTTGTTCCTCGACGGCCCGGTGCGGCTCACGCGTGAACGGGCCTTCTCCATGGCGCGCAGCCGCGCGGAGATCAACCCGCATGCGTTCAGGTCTGGTGGTTTGAGCGCCCGATTCCCGCAAGCGGTCGGCAAGTCAGGGGCGCGCAGTGCCGCTGACAGGGCGCGGTGGACGTGAGCACCTGCCACGCTGCCCGGGAGAGCCGCCTCCCGGTGGGAAGGCGCTCGGTCCCGCTCGCCGACGGTCGCCTCGGGCGCGCCGCGGGCCGTGGAGACAAGCGCCAATCATCGCCGGGCGCAGGGTCTTGGACAGGCCCCGCCTGGTGGACTGGTTAACCGCCGGGCAGCTGCGCCAGTTGGTGCCCGCGTTGCCCCTGAGGGATCAGTGGCGTCCGGGGTGAAAGGGGACCGCTGCGGAGCCCGTCGCGATCGAGGAGGGGGTTGGGTCAGACCTTGATCACGGTGGCCCGTCCGCCGCACAGCGCGGTGAGGTCCTCGGGATCGGAGGTGAGGATCGTGACGGGGCCGGGCGCGGCGAGGGCGGTAGCGCCGAGCATGGCGTCGATGGCGTATTCGTGGCCATGCAGGCCGGCGTCGGCGAGGAGGGCGGCGGCGTGTCGGGCGATGGGCTCGGTGACCGGTTCGACGATGAGGCGGGAGAGCGTCCACTCCAGGGCCGGGCGGTTGATCCGTGGATGGACGACTTCCACGAGGGTGGCCGCGGAGGTGATCACCCGGAGGTCGTCGGCGCGGGCCAGGGCGAGCCACCCGGTCACTGTGCGGTCGCGCAGGACTGCCTTGGCCAGCCCTTCGCTGTCCAGGACGAGGGTGCCGCCGGGGAGGGCGGGGGAGCGGGTCACGCCGCGTCCGCTCCGCCCTGCGTCTGCTCCCTACGGGCCTGGTGGAGCTGGTCGCGCAGCGCCTGGATCTCCTCGTCGGTGACGGGCCCGTGCTCGGCCTCGGCGACGGAGATGAGCTCGTTGAGGTTGTCGCGCTCGATCTGGCGGGCGACGGCTGCGGCCACGTAGGCGGAGAGGCCGGAGGGGCCGCTGCGGGCCTTGGCTGCTTCGGCGATGTCGCGCGGCATGGTGATCGAGTACTTGCCGGTAGGCTCACTCATGCCACCAATCCTACCTACTATCCTCCTTGGCGTGTCGACGTGGCCAGGATCGAGTTGCACGAGCGTATGTACGTGGCGATCGCGGCGGACATCCCCACGGCGATGCGGCAGGTGAGAGCGGTCGGCGCGCCGGTCAGGTCTCCATTACGGCATTACAGTCAGGGCATACCGAGGATGCGTACTCTGCGGGGTACCACGAAGCCTCAGGGTGCTCGGAGGGTTTCCAGTGGGATGTCTCCATGGCGAAGGTGTCCTTGCCACAGAGGGTTCGTGGCCCGGTCGCATCGGGTGTCCCTGAGGCGGCGGTGGGTGCCGCGTGCACCCGGTGGACGGGCCGTTCCGCGCCACGCGCCACGCGCGGGGAGCTGCGTGTTGCCACCGCCTTGTCGAGTTCGTACACGACGAGGACTTCGCCCATGTCTCCACGATAGGGGAGGGCGGCGCGGCCCGCCCGCAGTGTCCGACCCCGGGTTGTGCCGGCTCCCGTCGGCTACGCCGCACTCTTCCGCCATGCTGAACTGGCCTGACAGGCGGTTCGGGCGAGTGGTGCGCGACGCGCCGGAGCGGCGCTCCTGAAGGCGACGGCAAGGGGAGGGGCGGGTCGCGTCCCAGATCAGCGGGTGAGCACGGAGCGTAGCTGACCGTAGGTCGACGGAAGCCGAAGCCTCCTGGTGGCGCCGGCCGGTGCCTTCCGCGGGTCCTTGGCCACAGCGGTGATGAGCATGGCCTGTCCGCCGGGTGGGCGACTACGACCAGAATCCCCCGGACACGAGTACCGGACGCCGCCCGGGCCGGATCGCGCCAAGGGGTGGCGGGTCTCAGCCCTGCCGCCCCGTTGCCTGTCCGGCCTTGACGTCGGCCGCCTACCGATCGACGTACTCCTGGCCCGACAGCCGCAAGATTGCGTACGTGATCTCGTCGGTGACGGCCCGCAGCACCGTCTTGTGCTGCGCCATTCCCGCAAAGCGCGAGAAGTCCAGTGGTTCCCCGAAACGGATCGTGACTGGCGGGAGTCTCGGCAGGACACGTCCCGAAGGCCAGAGCTCGAAGGTGCCCAGCATCGCGCACGGAATGACCGGAACCTGCGCGGCCAGTGCCATCACCGCCACCCCGGCCCTGCCCCTGTACAGGTGACCGTCGGGGGAACGCGTGCCCTCCAGATAGATCGCGAGCAGTTGTCCCTTCGCCAGTACCCCAAGACCCGGATCGCCGCCTGCGCCGCGGTCCTGCCCGACCTGTCCACCGAGATCTGCCCGGCACCGCGCAGCACGAGCGCGGTCAGTCGGCCCCTGATGCCCGGCGCCGTGAAGTACTCCGCCTAGGCCAGGAACGTGATGCGCCGTTTCAGGACCGTGGGCATGAGGAGGGGGTCCGCGAAGGACAGGTGATTCCCGGCGACGATCGCCGCGCCCAGTCACCTGGCGCAGCCGACGTCCAGCACTTCGATCACGTCACCATGGCGGGTATAGACAAGCCAGCACCATTCACCGAATGCTGACGCAGGTCCGAGACCACTGCGCCCGGGCCTGTGGGCGACCACCACCAGAATCCCTCCGGACATGAGTGCTTGGCCACTCCCCGGTGGGGTGGGTCCGTCTGCCGGCTGCGTCGCTCCCGCTCTGCACCCGCCGATGGGCCAGAATGTCGCCTGGCGCAACGGCAAGACCGCGACGTTCATGCCGAAGCCGATCTTCGGCGACAACGGCTCCGGTTGCACACCCACCAGTACCTGTGGTTGGGCGGCGAGCCGCTGTTCTACGGCGAGGAGGGCTACGCCGGCCTGTCGGACACCGCTCGCCGCTACATCGTGGGTCCACTCAGGCACGCCCGGTGCGAGGATCACTCGGACTCCGGCGCGCGCCGAGGCCTGGCCTTCGCGCGCCGCGCCGGTGCTCCGTCGGGATGCCGCGGCCTCAGATGCGGTCGGCCACGATGAGGAGGTAGTGGAAGCTGCCTTCCTTGTACGCGGTGAGGAAAGGGTCCTCGATGCCGGTGGCCACGGAGGACTTGGCGCGCAGTTCCCAGTACGGGATGGTGTCCGGGGTCAGGTCGATGACCTGGATGGGAACGAGGTTGTTGGCTGCGAGTGCCTTGAAGTACTCGCTGCGGGGGTGGATGTTGCAGGTGTAGTGCTCGTCGATCTTGCTGACGGCCTTGGAGCGCATGCCGGTGACGTCGTTGGAGCAGCCGGTGATGCAGACGTAGCGGCCGCCGTACTCCAGCAGGCGGGAGAACTCAGCGAACAGGTCGAGCAGGTCGACGTACATGGTGGTCTCGTTGGTCCAGATGGCGCGGCGCGATCCGGTGTCGAGACGGGTGTCGAGCATGTTGCGGAAGTGGAACTGGACCTTGTCGGCCACGCCCCGCTTGCGTGCCTGCTCGCCTGCGAAGGCGACCTGTTGCTCGGAGATGCTGACGCCGTCGACGTGGCAGCCGAAGCGGGCGTTGGCCATGATGCTGGTGCCGCCGCGGCCGGAACCGGCGTCCAGGAGGCGGTCGTCTGGGGTGATGTCGCCGAGGTGGTCGAGCAGGACGTCGGCCTGGGCGGTCTCCAGGCGGTGCAGTTCCTCGATGATGCGCTGGTCACGGGTGTCCTGCGGGCCGGCCAGGACGGACGGGTCCCACTCGCCGAGGCCGTAGTGGTGGTGGTAGAGGCCGTCGACCTCACCGAGCTTGATGTTGACGGGGTCCTTCTCGGCGTTCCAGTAGTCGGCGACGGACTTCTGGTACTCGGTGCGCAGGACGTCGCGCATGGCGATGCTTTCCATCTGGGTGGAGATCTTGGACATGGAGCGGAGAGTCCTTATCAGGGTGGGGGGTGGAGTTGGCGGCGGAGCGGGGCTCAGGCCGCGTTCGTGTCGCTGTGGTAGCGGGCGCTGGCGGCGTGCCATTCGCGGTTGCCGCCGAGCCAGGCCCAGGTGCCGGCCAGGAAGCGGCGCAGCTCGGGCGAGCCGGTGAGGGAGAGGGCGGCCGCCTCCGCCTCGAAGGTGTGCATGAGTTCGTTGTGGACGGCGACGGTACGGTCGACCGCCTCCTGCAGGGAGCAGTCGTCTTCGGCGGCGATCAGCCGGGGCAGGCTGAAGTCCGTCGGGTCCTCCTTGCCCATGGAGTAGAGGTCGTTGACGATCACGCTGGCGGTGCCCGCCAGGGTGAACGCGCGCCGTACCCGCGGATCGGCGAACTCGCCGTACGGCAACTCGTAGCCGGCGACCGCGTCGATGAGCACCATGCACGGGATGAAGCTGTTCTCGTGCCGGTGCATCAGGAACTCCCAGACGGGCGGGGTCTGTTCCTTGGTGTGCCAGACGGCCTCCTGGTTGTAGGCGACGAACATGATGCCCAGCTCGTGGCGCAGGCGGCGCACCTGTGAAGTCGTCGCGTACGAGTGGAGGTTGCGCAGGCTGTCCCGCAGGGCCCGGCATACCGGGTCCGCCTGGACGACCTCCTCCAACTGCCCGGCGTACGCCAGCGGGAGGTTCGCCTGGTCGATCACCGAGTGGGCGATGGCGAGCCGTTGGCCGAGCAGGTCGTGCTGCGCCTCCTCCACCTCGCCGTCCACGTAGTGGTCGTCCACCGCCCATTCCGACAGCGCGCACTTGGCCGCGGCCAGCAGCCGATCGGGGTCGTCCGACTCGGGGTGGGCGAGCATGATCAGCCGTCCGAAGTCGGCCTTGCGGATCTTGTCGAGCTGACCGGGGTAGATCCCGATCTCCTCGGCCCACTCGACCAGTCGCTCGGTGACGGTCTCGCCGAGAGCCCGGTCGTCGCGGACGGCGGGCGGGCAGTGGAGCCGGGGTGCGGGATCCACCGGTGCCGGTTCCCTGCGGGCCTGGGGAGCCGGTGCCGGCCGGGCAGCAGACGTGCCGAGTCCGGTAGGGCCGGTCGGCAGGGTCGGCACCGCCTGCCGGGCGGCCGACGGGGGCGGCAGGGGGAGGGTGGGCGCTGTGACGCCTGCGGCGCCGCTCGGGACGGTGCGGGGGCGGGCGGCGCCCGTACCGGAGGAGATCCGTGCCGCCGTCGTACCCAGCCCGGTGGGGGCCGAGGGCAGTCGCGGGCCGCGCGACGCCTGCGCGGGGGCCGACGGCCGCGGCGAGGCCGACGCGCCCGTCGAGAGGAGCGCCCGCACCAGCCCCGCCACGTCGTGACCCGCGGCGGGCGCGGTGATCCGGGAGATCAGCGACACCGTCGTCAGCTCCCGTTCGTGCGGGTGACCTGCACGTTCTCCAGGATCCCGAGGGCGTCGGGCACCAGTACTGCCGCCGAGTAGTAGTTGCTGACCAGGTAGGAGATGATCGCCTTCTCGTCGATGCCCATGAAGCGCACGTTGAGGCCGGGCTCGACCTCGTCGGGGATGCCGGTCTGGTACAGGCCGATCACGCCCTGGTCGTCCTCGCCGGTGCGCATGGCGATGATCGACGAGGTGCCCTGCTTGCTGATCGGGATCTTGCCGCACGGCAGCAGGGGCACTCCGCGCCAGGCGGGCAGGTGGTTTCCGTGCAGTTCGACGCCGCCGAAGTAGATGCCACGCTTGTTGCACTCGCGGCCGAACGCGGCGATCGCCTTGGGGTGGGCGAGCAGACAGCGGGTCTTGCGTCGCATGCTCAGCAGCTCGTCCAGGTCGTCCGGAGTCGGCGGGCCCGAGAACGTGGAGATCCGCTGGTCGAAGTCGGCGTTGTGCAGCATGCCGAACTCCTTGTTGTTGACCAGCTCGTGCTCCTGCCGCTCGCGCAGCGCCTCGATGGTCAGCCGCAGCTGCTGCTGTGTCTGGTTCATGGGCTCGTTGTAGAGGTCGGCGACCCGGCTGTGCACCCGCAGCACCGTCTGGGCCACGCTCAACTCGTACTCGCGCGGGGCGAGTTCGTAGTCGGCGAACGTCTGCGTCAGAGCGGCCTCGCCGGTGTGGCCCGAGCTCAGCGCGATCTCGGCCTCGCCGGACCTGTTCGTCTTCCGGTGGCCGTTGGAGCTGATCATCCGCACATGCGCGCGCAGTCCCTCGTGCCGCTCGGCGATGGCCTTGTATGCCGTCAGCGGCAGCGCGAGGACCGTCGTGGCGGTTACCGTGCGCGCCGTGAACTCCCACTTCTTGCCGGGTTCGGCCAGCGTCTGCCCGCCGAAGATGTCCCCGTCGGCCAGCAGCCCGACGACCGACTCGTCGTTGTCGTAGGGGCCGTCGACGATCTTCTCGACTTTGCCGTGCGCGACCAGGTACACGTGATCGGCCTTCCGGCCGGCTTGCACGATGACCTGGCCCGGCTCGTACTCCTTCTGCACGAACTTGTCGGCCAGCGCGCCGAGCGCGTCGTCGTCGGTGAAGCCGCGCAGCGGCGGCAGTTCACCGAGCTCGGCCGGGACGACCTGGAGCTTCGAGCCGGTCTTCACGAAGGACACCCGGCCGTCGCCCAGGGTGTACGACATGCGGCGGTTGACCCGGTAGGTCGCGCCCGGCACGTTCACCCAGGGCAGCATCCGGGTCAGCCAGCGCGAGCTGATCCCCTGCATCTGGGGCTCGGACTTGGTGGTCGTCGCCAGATTCCGGGCGGCCTGGGTACTCAGGCTCTGCCGCTCCTGCTCGTCCTGCTGTGCGGCGTCTGCCGCCGGCGGGGCGCTCGTCTCGACCGACATGGCACACCTCTTCCTGTTCGTACGACTGATCGGCGTGACAACACCTGTCGCAGTCACGCTCCGTGTATAGAACTAGCAGGAAGTGATCACTATGGGTAATGACTGAAACGGGCGCGCAAGCGCAGACAACGCCCCCGAGCGCGCGCCCCTGCGCCCCACCAATAAGGACGCCCTGTTCAGGAGCGTCCGAGGTCAACTTGACTGTTGCACCACGTGTCGGTGTCCGGCGATCCGTGGGCCGCGTGGATGAACGGTCACCGCCGCGTGGGCGTGGCGGCTGTGGTCGGTGGGCCGCGCGACCCACGAGGGCAGGTCGGATCAGGACCACCAGCTGGACCTTGGTAGAAGGTCGACGCGTGTGCCAGCGGCGGATTTCATCGTCCTGGCAAGCAGGTTCGAGGCATACCGCCAGGACTGGAAACACGAGAACGGCGGCCACTGGGCGATCACCCGCGACGGCGCCGAGGTACTCGGCCGGATCGAAAGATCATCTCCGGCAACCGACAGAACGTGCATGTCGCGCCGTGTTCCCCAAACCGCTGACGGTGGGCGTGGATGAACTGCAGCAGATCCTCGACGCGGACCGCAGCGACGACTTCGACGTGCGGACCGGCTTCAAGCATGCCGGCGACGGCAGCACCTCGCTGGTGCTCCTCGGGCAGCGACTCGGCGACGAGGACACCCTGCGCCGCCTGTTCACACCCCTCCTCCAACTGCGGCCGACCCGGACCTTCATCGAGGAACGCGGATTCTGGTCCGCGCAGGACTACCTCATGGAAACCCCCGGAGCGAAGGACGCCTACGCCTCCAAGTCCCTCGTCCCCGACCGATGGCCCGCTCCCGACACCGTGGCCGCTGTGGCCGACTGGACACGGGGCTGGCAGCCGGGGCCCGGCCGGGCCACCGGCTACGTGACCCTGTTCGCCATGGGCGGCGAAAGCGCCACGCCCCGCCCGGACGAGACGGCCTACCCCCATCGCGGTGCGACCTTCGTGATCGACGTCGGCACCCACTGGAAGCCCGGCGCCCCGCCGGCCGAGGTCCGCGCCCTCCTGGAACAGACCCGCTCCGCCCACCACATGCTCCGCCGCCGCCTCTCCACCCGCGCGGCCTATGTCAACTTCCCCGACCCGGACCTGCTCGACTGGCAGCACGCCTACTACGGAATCAACTACGACCGCCTGGTCGCCGTGAAGCGGCGCTACGACCCCACCGGCCTGTTTCGCTACCAACAAGCCGTCGGCGGTCCCGCGAGCTGACCCGACACCTGAAGGCTGCTGCCGCGCATGAGCCCGGTGACGAGGCCGCCCACGATGCCGGTGATCAGGCCGAGTTCGGCCGGGACACCGGAGGCGACCGCCACGCCGACGCACAGCGGCACGGCGACCAGGAAGACGACGATGGAGGCGAGGAAGTCCTGCCTCAGGTAAGGGAACTTCGACAGCATGGTCACCCGTCCCCTCAGAGCGTCTCGAACGTGTCGGAGTCCGCGCGGTGCGTCCGCACCATGCCGGTGTGGATCTCGTAGTACGACTCCCACCACGACCGGCCGGACGCCACGCTTTGCTCTCATCGCACAGCGCTTGCTCTCCCCGGCCTGCCGCGCCGACCACAGCGGCGCCAGCAGGCGCGAGTCGATCTCGCCGAGAGCGGCGGGCGCAGCTGCCGACGGTTGATCAACGATCGCGGTCCGAGGACTGGCACGGTTGCGGCTGCGCCGCCGCGTCGTCATGGGCGTGGGTGTCCGTCACTCGGAATCGCGCTTGCCCCAGGCTCCGCTTCCCACGCCCCGCACGAGCCTGCCCCGCCGCCGACGGGGCCGCCTCGCAACGCCGCAGAACCGCACCGTGACCAGGAGTGATCCCCGCCCGCAGCGAGAGCCGTCGCATGGTGTCAGCTCGCGTTCCCGGCATCGCTGCGGATCGTGCAAGCGGCCGGTAGACGCTGTTCCACTGCGCGACCCTCGACATCCGGCGTCGGGGCACGCTTGAGTCCCATTTCGACTGACCGGCCCACCAGCGCCGACTGCGGGCGGCAAAGGCTCAGGGTCGCCTGGTGACCGCCGCAGTCAGCTGATGTCACGCCTGCTGCGGGACTATCGCCACCGGGCACTCGGCGTGGTGCAGCACGGTGTGGCCCACCAGGCCGAGTTGCGGACCGAGGTGGCCGTGCCGCCGATGGGCCCCGATGACCAGGAGGTCGGCCGTCGCCGATCGGGCCATCAGCGCATGGCGTGCGGAGCCCTCGACCAGCGTGCGATGCACGATCACACCGGGGTTCTCCTTGACGAGGCCGTCCAATGCCTCGTCGAGCAGAGCCGCGGCATGGTCCTCCTCGGCATGGGCGGGCTCCCCGCTCAGCAGCGGATGCGGCGCAGTCCGGTGCGCCGGGCGACGCCAGGCCCGTACGGCCTCGACCTCACACCCGCGCACCGCGCCCTCCCGGAAGGCGTACCGGACCGCTGCCGGGGCTGTGGCACTGCCAACGCCCACGACGATGCGGCCGCCCGCGGCTTGTCGGTTCTCCGCCCGGCCGCGTACGACGACGACCGGGCAAGGGGCCCGGGCCGCGAGGGAGAGACTGACCGAGCCGAGCAGGAGCTCCCTGATCGGGCCCCTGCCGCGTGCCCCGGTCACGACGGCACTGGCGAGGCGCGCCTCGCGCAACAGCGCCGACACAGGATCCTCCGGCAGCACGCCGGTGCTGATCTCCAGACCCGGCGCGCGCCGGCGGGCACCTTGGGCGGCTAGCGCCACGACACTCTCGGCGAGGTCGTGCTCGGTCACCACATCCGGCCCAGCCCCGGGGACGTCCGCCAGGGCTGTCCCCTCGTATCGCTCCCAGAGCGATCCGTGGACGATCCGCAGCGGGAGACCGTGGCGGACCGCCTCGTCCACGGCCCAGTCGACGGCGTGGAGGCTGGGCTCCGAGCCGTCGACACCCACGACCAAGGGCAACGTCATGGTTCCCACCGCCTTCAGCGCGCCGGGATGTCCTCCCATTCTCCCTCCGCTGGACCGCCATGGTCTCGGTGGGGCCGAGGGACGCCGAGGTCGCGTAGAGCGCGTGACTCACCTGGTCGGCGTGCCAACTCGAAGCCGGTTGCCGTCGTAGTCGAACTGACTGCGAAGTCTTTTCCAGAGCCGTCCGGCAGTCAGGGCAGCAGGAGGACCCGCGTCTGCCTTCCTCAGCAATCCAGGAGCCCGATCCCGGGGGCGATCAGTTCACCACTTCTCGGAGGGCGATGCAGCGGAGCTGTTCAGCGCTGATCGTGTCGGCACGCGGAGGAGCGGCGCCCAGCGGGCCGATCGTTGCCACTGGCAGTCAGGGGGCGAAGGCTCACGGTTCTTGCGTGGGCCCGCCGGAGGATGGATGGGCTCCGGACAAGAACTCCACCGCGCTGTCTGTTGCTGACACGGTTGGGAGGTCGTTGTGGCTGATCTCTCGGTCGAGGCGACCACCTCTGGCCGCCGTTTGGTGGCGAGTGTCAGCGGCGAGGCTCTCGCACGCCAACGCCAACGCCAACGCCAACGCCCACGATCGCAGGAGACCGCCCTGAACGGAGCGCGGCTCATTCTCCCCAGATTCTCCCCAGCGGCCTCAAACGCGTCTTCCACGCCTGCGATCGGAGCCGTACACGCTCAGTACAGCAACCCACCACGGTGATTGATCAGAGCCAATCCCGCCTCTTGAAGATGACGTACCTTCCGAGAGGTCGGCGGCGCCCTGGGCATCGCGGTGCTCGGCTCGGTCCTGTCCACCGTGCACCGCAAAGCATCAAGGATCACTTCGGCGTGGTGCCCGCGGGCGCGTGGGAGGCGGGGCGAACCCATCGACGCGGCTCTCGGCGCGACCGAGTAGCTCGGCGCTGCAGTGCGGTCGTTGACTGACCCGGCTCAGGACGCGTTCGTGCAGGCCATGCACATCACGGCGCTTGGCTCGGGCTGTGTCGCCGTACTCGGCGCGATCGTGGTGGCCCTGTTTGTGTCGGGGCCGCCCCGCCCCGCCCTGACGCCGTTGGCGAATTCGGGGCGGGCGTGACGTCGGTCTCCATGACCTGGTTGAGGCATGAGGGCCGACGTTGTCGCAAGGGGGAGGGTTTCGATGTCGTTGCGGCCGCAGGAGCCGGGGCAGGTTCCAGAGGAGACGGCGCGGGTTGCGGAGGCCGCATTTCCCAAGGGCAGCCTGGCGATCCGGATCCGGGACGAGCTGGGCACTCTGTTCACCGACTCCGTCCCGGGGCAAGCCCGCTTGGTCGCCGGGTCGACTCGCGCTGGTGCTGGTGCTGCAGTTCGTGGAAGGGCTGACCGACCGGCAGGCGGCCGAGGCAGTGCGAGCGAGGATCGACTTCAAGTACGCGCTCGTGCGCCACGAGGCGCCGCTATCTCCGGGCGGGGGTGAAAGACCCCCGCCGCTGGTCTGTCGCAGCAGGCTAGCGAAGCCGAGGGCAGCCTGATCGCGGAGACGCGCGGGAGGGTGGTAAGCAGCCCTGACAACGACGGGACGTACCGGCACTGCCAGACGGTACGGGCCCGGCAAGCGAGACGAGAAGCCGTACGAGAGGAACCAGCGCCCGAAGCCTCGTAACACTTGAACCGGCTCGAACCTGGTGGATCTGGGCCGGGTGCAGTGCGCGCGACCGCTGAATGGCGGTGGTCGCGACTCCGCCACCGGTGAAGTGCGTCGGTGCGGAGGCCATGTTG
The DNA here is from genome assembly GCF_055564995.1 of Streptomyces sp. NPDC028907. Classification (NCBI taxonomy): domain Bacteria; kingdom Bacillati; phylum Actinomycetota; class Actinomycetes; order Kitasatosporales; family Streptomycetaceae; genus Streptomyces; species Streptomyces sp. NPDC028907. The sequence continues at coordinate 230,468 of NZ_JBVHVE010000012.1, read as the reverse complement.
AAGGTCTGCGGCGTAGGCATGGCGATGCTGCCGGGGTACAGCTGGGCGGCTCACTCGACAACCGGATAGCGGTGAACGGGGGAAGCGGTCCGATGCCGCCCAAACCCCGGCGGCCAGCCGGGCGGAGGGCAGGCTCGTCGTCGGCTGGTGGCACCGGATCGTGGCGCAGTCCTCGTAGTAGTCCGAGCGCGCGAGAGGCGCGTACATGGCGAAGGAGGACAGCAAGTCAGCAGCCGAAGGACTGGAAGACCAGGAGGGTCGTTGGTGAATACCGACGAGCTGGAGTACGTCCTGACCAGGGCGGAACGCCGGGTACTGGAGATCCAGACGAAGCTGCACCGATGGGCCCGTGAGGGCTCTCATCGCAAGTTCAGTGATCTGTTCAACCTCGCTGCCGACCCCGCGTTCCTGCTGGTCGCGTGGGCTCGGGTGCGAGGCAACAAGGGAGCCCGCACGGCCGGAGTGGACGGCGAGACCGCCTACTACGTGGAGACCGTGCGGGGCGTCGAGAACTTCCTCGACGGGCTGCGGAACTCGATCAAAGACCGCAGTTTCTGCCCGCTCCCGGTCCGGGAACGGATGATCCCCAAGCCCGGTGGCAAGCAGCGCCGTCTGGGGATCGCGACCGTGAGGGACCGGGTGGTGCAGGCGTCCCTGAAGCTGGTGCTGGAGCCGGTGTTCGAGGCGGATTTCCTCCCGTGTTCCTACGGGTTCCGCCCGAACCCACCGGGCCCATGACGCGGTGGCCGAGGTCCGCCACTTCACCTCCCACTCTTACGAGTGGATCGTGGAGGGCGACATCAAAGCCTGCTTCGACGAAACCTCGCACGCCACCCTGATGGACCTGGTGCGCGCTCGCGTCGGGGATAAACGCGTCCTGGCCCTGGTGAACGCGTTCTTGAAATCCGGAATCCTCGGCGAGGACCGGGCGTTCAGGGAGACCAGCGCCGGAACCCGCAAGGGTCACTCCTCTCCCCGTTGCTCAGCAACGTGGCCCTCTCCGTCCTGGACGAGCACATCGCCCGGGGCCCGGGAGGTCCGGCGAGCACCTTCAACGACCGCCAGAAACGCCGCCGCCGCGGACTGCCGAACTACCGGCCATAGCGCGCGCGGGGACGTCCAAGAAGGCCAGAGACATCAGCATCGACAAGGTCGCCGTGGACAAGAGGTGGGAGACAAGCAGAACGGCCATTTACGCCGCTCTCAACGGAACGCGGCTGGCGTCCGAGAGCACGCTCTGCGCCATGGTGATCCACTGGGACCCGCGGGGAGCAGATGCGATCCCTGAGTGGCTGAAGATCCGCTACGACGTCGAAGAGAAGATCATCACCAAGCCAGTGGCCGCCGAACTGAGTGCCCAACTGCCGGCTGTCACCGCCAGCATGCAGGGTGACGTCGCCGCCGCACCTCGCCCACCACGCAGGCGAAGGAATGTGGACACTGCCGTGCTCGTGCAGCTTGCGCAAAACCTTCGCTCGGCCGCCGCCGAATCCGGGCTCTCCGTGACACAGCTCGCCGTACAGGCCCACCCGAACCGAGTTGAACGTCCGGACCAGTCCAACGGGGGCCTGGAAAAGGATGATTGGCCAGTTTTGCCCAGAGATATCCGGCCGTCATTGCATCGGCGTCGAGGCGGCGGCACGATCGTCATCGAATGGCGGGGGTGCAGTACTGGGCTTCCGCCAGGTCTATGTGCTGGTCTCGTTCACAGCCTCGATGAAGTGCTCGTACTCCTGTCTCGCCGCCCCTACGTGACGCGAAACTTCTGCCCACACAGCTTCTCGCCTGCGATGCCGATCGGACGCACTCTGCAACAGATGACTGAGCGACACCAGGTGTTCGTAGGCCTGCCAGGCGGGCATGAACACTGCCCGAACGCCGTCCAGTTGGAGCACGGATACCGCATCCGATACTTTCTCGCGCTGCTGATCAGCGACCGCGAGGGCTGAGTTCAGCTGCTCTGCCGTTGGGATGGCCCCCATCCTGAACAACTCGGAAGCCTCGATCAGTGCTCGGTGGAAGTTGCCCCAGGCCACGGCGAACGCCACGTGGGTATCACGTTGAAACTGGCGTCTCCAATGATCCTTTTGCGTCCTGGCCTGGTGGCGCCCAGCGAGAGCAGCCGCCCCGATTGCGCCTCCAGCACCCACTGCGGCTCCCAGCAAGCCCGCCGCAGCACCGACGATCACCGCGTCCATGGTCGCATTCTCTTGGTCCGCACAGATCCGCGCAGGTGAACCGAGATCGTCGAGCCGTCCCGGCTGTCCGCCCCTCGCCTCCGACATCGCCAGGTGGCATCAACACCGACGTGCACGGTCGCGCGCACGCGGTCGAACCAGACCCCGTCGAGCGCGTCCGTCTGGCCTGGCCGGCGCGCTGCGAATGTGCCCAGGCCAGCGCACCGTGACGATTCGCAGGGGGCCCCTTGGCCGACCGATAGTTGGCCAGAGGTTGCCACGAAGCCCCTCGGGACGTGGGCAGTCGAGTGTCGGCTTGGCTCGACGTCTGCCGCGCGTATCGCCCACCCAGCGCCGTTTCGGCTCGGCTCGGCCTGCCGCCAGGGGGTGCCTTCAGTCGTTCGCTGTCGGGCCGGTGCGGACGACGGCCTGGTCGCCGTGGGGGCCGAACAGGTGCAGGATTTCCACTGCTTCGGCGTCGGCGGGGCCGAACCAGTGGGGTTCACTGGTGTCGAACTCGGCCACCTCGCCCGGCCGGAGAGTGATCTCGCGCTCCCCGAGGATGAGGCGGAGCTCGCCAGCGAGCACGTAGAGCCATTCGTAGCCGGAGTGGGTTACCAGTCTCGGTTCGCGGTGCGCGAGTACTTGCTTGAAGACCTGGACCCGGCCCGGGTACTGCGTCAGCGGGACGAGGACGCTTCCGCGTTCCCGGCTCCGCGGCTTCAGATGGACCCGCGGATCACCGGTGGCCGGAGCCGTCACCAGCTGGTCCAGCGCGACGCGGTGGGCGCGGGCGAGCGGGATGAGAAGGTCGAGCGTCGGGCGCCGCCGGCCCGACTCCAGGCGCGACAGCGTGCTCACGGAGATCCCGGTGTCCTCCGCGAGGGTTTCGAGGGTGAGGCCGCGGTCGTGCCGCAGGGCGCGCAGTCGTGGCCCGATGCTGTCGAGGAGTTCCGCGAGTTCGGCGTCCATGCGGCCATTTTGCAGTCTTCGCAAAGTTCCTGGGCCTGGACCCTGCTCCGACCCGAGCCTGGGCGGCAGCCGATCCCGTTGAAGGGGGACCTCCCGTGCTCACGACATCCCTGGCCGCTCCACCCTCCCCGCTGAGCGCGCGCCGGCGCTGGACGGTGCTGGCCGTCTGCGCGCTCAGCATGTTCCTGGTGGGTGTGGACACCACCATCGTCAACGTGGGCCTGCCCGAGATCGGGCGGGGCCTTGATGTGGGCACCCGCGGTCTGGAATGGGTCGTCAACGCTTACACCGTGGTCCTGGCCAGTCTCCTCATGGTCTCCGGCGCGCTCGCGGACCGCTTCGGACGCCGCCGCATCTTCCAGTGCGGACTGCTCGTCTTCGGCCTGGCCTCCCTCGCGTGCGCCCTCGCCCCGTCACTCGGCGTGCTCGTCGCTGCCCGGGCCGTCCAGGGGATCGGAGCCTCCATGCTGAGCCCCGTGGCCCTGGCGATCGTGGTGAACGCGATGCCCGACCCACGGGAACGGGCCCGGGCGATCGGCGTGTGGGCGTCGGTCTTCGGACTCAGCATGGCAGCGGGCCCGGTCACCGGCGGGGCACTCATCGCCGCGTTCGGCTGGCGTTCGGTGTTCTGGATCAACGCGCCGGTCATCGTCGCCACCCTCGTCCTGGTCGCCGTGTTCGTGCCGGAGTCCCGCGCAAAGCGCGCCCGGCGCCTCGACTTGCCCGGCCAGGTGCTCCTCACCGTGGTCCTTGGCCTCTTCGTCGGCGTCCTCATCGAAGGACCCGGCATCGGCTGGACCTCGCCCGCCGCTCTCGCTGGCTACGCCCTGATCACCGCGGCGACGGCCGGGTTCGTCCTGGTCGAGCTGCGCCGCAGCGAACCCCTGATGGACCTCGGCCTCTTCCGCCGACCGCAGTTCGCAACGGCGGTACTCGGCGCCACGGCGGTGTTCATCGCGCTGAACGTGAGCCTGCTGCTCAACACCCTCTACCTCCAGCACACCCGCGGCTGGACACCGCTCGCGAGCGGCGCCGCGACCCTGCCCATGGCACTCGGGGCCACCCTGTGCGCGCCCTGGTCCGGCGCCCTAGTCGGGCGTCTTGGACCGCGGCGGCCGCTGTCCCTCGCGGGCGCCTTCACCACGGTCGGCGGTCTGTGCCTGATGGACCTGGACCAGGACACGAGCGTGCCGCTGATCCTCCTCGCGCACCTACTGATCGGCTTCGGGTTCGGCTTCGCCAACGCCCCCCTCACCAATACCGCGGTCAGCGGTCTGCCACGGTCCCGGGCAGGCGTGGCAGGGGCGATCACCTCCACCGCGCGCCAGATCGGTGCGGCGGTCGGTATCGCCGTCGCCGGGGGCCTGGTCGCGGGCACCGGCCCTGCCAGCCTCGCCTCCGCGTCGCGTCCAGGATGGCTGCTCGTGGCGGCCTGCGGGCTGTTTCTCCTCGTCGTGGCGCGCGCCTCGCAGCCCGCGGCGGTCGACACCCTCTGACCCGAGGGCAGGTTCCACGCCGGATGGAGGAAGGTGCCCCGGAAACCGCAGAACCGACGAGCCTGGGGCCAACTGGACAGCCTGGCCAACCATCGGTCGAAATGGCCAGGTATCGCTCGACGTCACAGCTGGGGCGGGCGGCCCGAACACCATATAGAACAAGTGTACGAATCTTGGGATATGGTGAGTACCTGAAGAGGCGCAGGTCAGGCAGGGGGTACTTGGGGGACCGGAGGTGTGGGCGGTGGATTTGCTCATCTGCATGTGGCCTCCGGCTACTCGGCCCGCTACGGCTCCTCCCTGCCTGGCGTCCTGGTCCAGCGCGCTGCGGAGCGCGGCATGACGACGCTGGCGCTGACCGACCGGGACACCGTCGCGGGCACGGCCCGCTTCGCCACCACCGCCGCAGCCGCCGGAATCCGCCCGGTCTTCGGCGTGGACGTCGCCGTCGCCACGCACCGGCCGCCGTCGCCGTCGCACACTCGATCGCGCACACCGGTCCGCGGCGGCGCCCACGTCATGGAGGCGCCCCTGCGGATCACGCTGCTCGCGCAGAACATGACGGGGTGGGCGCGGCTGTGCCGTCTGGTGTCGGCCGCGCACGCGCATGCCAACGGTGGGGTGCCCATTTTGTCCTGGCCCGTCCTGCATGAGTTCGCCGACCGGGACCTGGTGGTGATGCTCGGGCCGGCCTCCGAACCGGTGCGCGCCCTGTCGGCCGGGCGCCCGGACCGTGCCGAGCAGCTGCTGGTGCCGTGGCGGGAGCTGGCCGGGGACGGGCTGCGCCTGGAGGCGGTGTGGCTCGGGCGGCAGGGCACCGGGCCGGGAACGCTGCGTCTGGCGGCGCGGACCGTGGGGCTGGCCGACCAGGTGGGTGTGCGGGCGGTGCTCACCAACGCCGTCCGCTACGCGGACCCGGACCAGCACCGGCTTGCCGACGTCCTGGACGCGGCGCGGCTGCTGCGGCCCATCGACCGCCGGCACTTGGACGGCGGCGAGCGCTGGCTGAAGGACCCGGCCGCCATGACGGCGGCCGCCGCGCGCATCGCAGAAGCCGTCGGCGCCGACCGGGCCCGTGCTGCGGCGTTGCTGGCCGAAACTGAAGCGACGGGCCAGAGCTGCACCGTGGACCCGGTACGCGACCTGGGCTTGGGGCGACCGCACTTCCCGGAGCCGGCTGTCGTCGGCGCCGGAGATGAGCCCGGGTCCGCGATGCGGCTGCTGCGGCAGCGCTGCGAGGCCGGGATGATCGCCCGCGGTCTGGACACCGACGACCGGTCCGTCCGGCAGCTCGACTACGAACTGGAAGTGATCGGCCGCCTGAGATTCGAGGCGTACTTCCTGGCCGTCGCCCAGGTCGTAGCGGACGTACGGGCGATGGGGATCCGGGTCGCCGCGCGCGGCTCGGGCGCCGGCAGCATGGTCAACCACAGCTTGTTCGTGGCCACGGCCAACCCGTTGGAGCACCGGCTGCTGTTCGAACGCTTCCTCTCCGAGCGACGCACGTCGCTGCCGGACATCGACCTGGACGTGGAGTCCGCGCGCCGCCTCGAGGTCTACGACAAGATCATCGAGCGGTTCGGGTCCGAGCGGGTCGCGGTCACCGGCATGCCCGAGACCTACCGGGCCCGCCACGCCCTCCGGGATGCCGGGCTCGCCCTCGGGCTGCCGCCCCAGGTGGTCGGCGACGTCGCCAAGAGCTTTCCGCACATCCGCGCCCGGGACATCCGCACAGCCCTGGTCGAACTGCCGGAGCTGCGGCAACTCGCCGTCCAGGCAGGCAAGTTCGGAAGGCTGTGGGAGCTCGCCGAAGGCCTGGACGCGCTGCCGCGCGGCTACGCCATGCACCCGTGCGGGGTCATCCTGTCCGACGCGAGCCTGCTGGACCGGCTGCCCGTTCAGCCGACCCCGGGCGGCTACCCGATGGTCCAGGCCGACAAGGAGGACGTGGATTCTCTGGGGGTCGAGGCTGTTGCCGTGGGGTCTGTCTCACATTGATGCAGCTCAGCGACCTGGTAGGTGAGTCTATGCGTCACGACACCTGTGGTGCTAGGGCCTGTTCGTAACCATGTGACGGGACAGTCAGTCTCCAGGGGTGGAGGCTGGCGCAGGGTGGGAGAAGCTGCGAATGTGTGCGGGTGTTAGCTTCTCTCCCGTGGTGGAACACCAGGACGAGACCAGGGCGGCCTATGACGGGGTCGTCGAGCTGTATGCGTCGATGTTCGCTAATCGGTTGGAGACGCATCCGTTCTCGCGGAACATGATCGGTATCTTCGCCGAGCTGGTGCGTGAGACGGGGAACCTGCGGGCAGCCGACGTCGGGTGCGGGCCGGGACATCTGACGGCCATGCTGCACGACCTCGGGCTGGACGCTTTCGGGCTCGACCTCTCCCCAGCCATGGTCGACCACGCTCGGCGGGCCCATCCGGCGCTGCGGTTCGACGAGGCGAGGATGGAGGCCCTGCCGGTCGAGGACGGCACGCTCGGCGGCATGCTGGCCCACTACTCGATGATTCATACCCCGCCTGGGGAATTGCCCGCGCTGCTCGCCGAGCAGGTGCGTGTTCTGGCACCAGGGGGCCTGCTCCTGGTCTCGTTCTTTGCGACTGACGGATCGGAGCCGGTCCGCTTCGACCACAAGGTGACGCCCGCTTATAGCTGGCCGGTGGACCGGTTCGCCGAGTTGCTGGCCGGGGCCGGGCTCGTCACGTTCGCCCGGCTGCTCCACGACCCGGCCTCCGAGCGGGGCTTCCTCGACGCCCACTTGCTGGCCCGCCGTCCCTAGGGACTGTCCCGTGATCGGTTCTCGGCGGCCGAAGGCCGCCGAGAACCGTCGTGGGGTGACCTGACCGGCCAGATCGGACAGTGGCCTGTCGTGATCAAGGCCGGTGGTTCAGGGCCCGGGTCAACTCCCGGTTCGCCGCCCGAGCCGCTTCCAACTCCTCTGTCCGCTCGTCGAGTTCGCCTTGCCTGGCAGCGACCTCCTGCTCGAGGAGGGCGATGCGACGCTGGAGTTGGTCGATGTCGACGGGTGCGCCAAGGCCGGATTCGGCCCAGATGGCATCGCCGAGCTGGGAAGACAGGCGGCTCTCCAGCTGCCGGACGCGTGCCGCGAGACGCTTGTTGCGTTCCAGCGCGTTCGTGAGGTCGGTCTGCAGCGAAGCCCGGCTGACCGCCGCAATTCGGCCCTCCTCAACGGGGGTGTTGGCGGCGGCGTGGACGCGTTCGAGCAGGTCGCGATGGCGATAGAGGAAGGTGCGATCAACCCGAGCGGCTCTGGCGAGCCCGGAGACGGTGATGTCCCCGCCGCTCTTGGCGGCGGCGTCGATGGCCTTGAGGACGCGCTCGCGGCGGCGAGTCGAGTCGGCGCGCTTGCCCTCGATCATGGGGTTGGTCATCCTGCGGGCCTTTCAGAGCGGAGATCCTCGGGCGGCCCAACGCGGGGCAGGCCGAGTGAGACGACGCGGCGTGTGCGGCGAACCATGGTGACGGCTTCCTTGATCTGCATCCGGTCCTCCTCGGTGAGGTCCTCCAGGTCCTCCCGGACACGTTTGACCAGGCGGCGGACCCGAGTGATCTCTTCGTCGGAAGGCATGGCCTCGGCCTTCGCCCACGAATCGGCGGCGAAGGCGGCGAGACGTTCGCGACCACGGAGGAGATCGGCGAGGTATGCCTCCAGGTCAGGGAGGTAGGAGACGTCCGTGCGGAAGTGATCACAGCCGACGCAGCGGAATCTGACGGGACAGTCGTGCCCGCCGGCCTGGACGTTGGTAGGTTCGGTGCAGAGCCCATAGGGGACCTGGACCTCCCCGATGGCCCGGCGGGCGTGCTCGGAGTCGAGCAGGGCCTGGGCCTTGCGCCAGACGCGATTGCCGTTCCGGTCGAACTGCATCGCGGTGACCCGCTCCACGGCCTCACCCTTACGGGTCTCGCCGACCCGGTAGTACTGCTGAGTGGTCGTCAGCTGGCGATGGTCCATGAGCGACTGCAGGGCATCGGGAGCGACGCCGGCGTCAGCGTGTCGCTGAGCGTAGGTGTGCCGGTAGGCGTAGGGGAAGATCTTGGCCTTGTCGAACGGCAGCATCTTGGTGACCTGGCGGCCCTTGATCGTGACCACCGTGGGAACCAGGAACTCGGGCAGCGACTGGACCCAAGCGCGGTGACGGGAAGCGAGCCATTCAGCCGTGACCGGCTTGGTGCCCGTCGCGTTGGTCAACACGGCGGGCAGCAGCTTGAGCTGGCCGGTGGGAGTGTTCGGAAACCGTACCCGCACTCGTTCCTGCTGAGCGGTGATCACGGCGCCGGTCTCGCCACTGATGGGCAGGCGACGGGCCTTTCGGGCCGACTTGTGGTTGTCGTAGACCAGCGTCAGCTTGCCGTCCTCGTCCCGCTCGAGGCAGTCGTATGGAAGCCGGCAGATCTCCGAGGGGCGGCGACCGGTGTCGATGATCAGCTCGACCGCAGTCCGGATCTCGGAGGATCCCGTGGCCTCGAGGCCGTCGAGGTGCTGGCAGAGCTGCGTCATGACCTCGGCCGGCAGGTCCTTGCCGGCCTCGTTGTCCTCGGGGTCGTCCGGTACGTCCTCGGCGTGCAGGCCGAAGGTCTCGCAGATCCCGTGCAAGGGCTGGTCGCGCTGGGTGAGGCCCAGGGTTCGCACCCGGTTCAGCAGACGTCGGGCATATCGGACCACGCGGACGTGGGCGTATCCGCTGATCTCGTCTTGTTCGTTCAGAAACCGTAGCCGTCGATTCTCTGGGGGTCGAGTGCCGTAGATGCTCGGCTGCCCGTGTTTGTGCAGGTGGGCGACCTGACGGATTGAGGATGGCAGTGCGACAGGTGTGGCGCAATCGCTGAATCGGGCGATGGTGAGGCTCTCCGGCGGCGCCATCGATGCCTTGGCTCATGGGGTGTGGCCGGACGGTAGGTTGCCACCATGCCGCTTGCCCCAGACGATGAGATCCGTAGTCGCGAGGAATTGGTTGTGTTCGTCCGCGCACTTCACCAGGACTATCTCCGCCATGGCAATGAGTGGGAGAACCAGACCCTCGATGCCTTCCTGGAAGGGCTCGCCGCGTGGATGAACGACTCGGAGGGTTGGTATCGAAACTTCGGTAAGGAGCTCCCTGCTGCTGGTGACTGGACGTTCCTTGCCCGGGCTCTTCAAGCGGCGACGACTTACGAATGATCGGCAAAGCCTGACGGTCTGCGAAAGCCACTGCCCGACAAGTTGCTGAGCTTCCTCACGAACGAGCGTTGAGGGTGGCCATGAGCTGGCGGTTGGCTGCTCGGGCGGCAACGAGGTCTTCCTCGCGTTCGGACAGTTCGGCGGTCAGGTCAGCGTTGTGTTGTTCGAGCTGGGTGATCCGCTCCTGGAGGGCGTGGATGTCGGTGGGGGCTCCGAGGCCCGATTCGCGCCAGGCCCGCTCGCCCAGGGCCCGTGAGAGGGCCTCTTCCAGTTGTCGGATTCGGGCGGTGAGTCGGCTGTTGCGGTCGTTGGCGTTCGCGAGGTCTGCCTGCAGCGACGCGGTGGTGACCCCGTGCCCGTCCTCGGCCTGTGGCTGTGTCTCGGCGGGCGATGCCGGAGACGCTGACGGGTTCGCCTGCGGCGAGGGCTTCGCGCAGGGCGGCGCGAGCCCGTTCGCGGCGGCGGGATGTGGCTTCCTGGCGGCCGTCGTGCACGGAGGGCGTCATGAGCTGAGTCCTGACTGGAAATCGGGGCGGGGCTGGCGGACTTGGGGGATGCCGAGGTGGATCGGTCGTCGGCCGCGGCGGACGAGTGCGATGGCTTCGTCGAGTTGGGCCCGTTCCTCTGGCAGTAGGTCGTCGAGGTCGGTCTTGACCCGGCGGATGAGTCTGCGGACACGGGTGATCTCTTCGTCGGACGGCATGGCTTCAGCCTTCGCCCAGTCGTCTGCATCGAGGGCCGCGGCGAGGCGTTCACGGTTCCGCAGGAGATCGCCGAGGTATGCCTCAAGGTCGGGGAGATAGGAGGCGTCCGTGCGGAAGTGCCCGCAGCCAACGCAGCGGAAGCGGACCGGGCAGTCCTTGCCGCCCCGCGGCGACGTTGGAGGGTTCGGTGCAGACGCCGTAGGGGACGGCGACCTCGCCGATGGCCCGGCGGGCCCGCTCTGAGCCCAAGGTGCCGGAGGAGCAGCGGGAAGCCTGGCCGTTGGAGACCGCGCGGCGCGTCCGGGACGCGATCAACGAGCGGTACCGCATCGCGGTGGTAATCGCGCTGGGCTGCGGTCTGCGGCAGGGCGAAGTGTTCGGTCTGTCCCCGGAGGACGTTGACTTCGCCCGAGGAGTGCTGCGTATCCGTCGGCAGGTGCAACTCCTCCACGGGCGCTTGTACTTCACCCTGCCGAAGGGCGGCAAGACGCGCGTCGTCGACATGCCTCCGTCGGTCGCAGCGGCCCTGGCCCAGTACTTCATGGAGTACCCCGCAGTCGAGGTCGAGCTGCCGTGGGGCGGCCCGGAGCCCGATCGCGAGACGCAGAAGTTCCCGCTCGTGATCACGACGACGTACGGCAACGCTATCCGCGCGAACATCTTCAACGTCGAGGTGTGGAAGCCGGCCCTGGCAGCCGCCGGCGTCATCCCTATGCGGAAGAAGGGTGAGCGGTGGAAGGCGTCTCGCAAGGACGGCTTCCACGTGCTGCGGCATACGTACGCCTCGGTCATCCTCGAAGCAGGCGAGTCCGTCGTCACGCTCGCCCGCTGGCTCGGCCATTCGAGCCCGACCATCACCCTGGACTACTACGCCCACTTCATGCCCGAGGCCGGCGGGAAGGGACGCGGGGCCATCGACGCCTTGCTCGGCCAACCTGCCGCCGTTGCCGCGGCCACGTAGACACCACTCCCGCAACCCGCGCAGACGGATGGGCACAGCACCTCGCTGTGCCCATCCGTTTCCGCGTTTCAGCCCGGAAGACGGCTACGGTCCGTGACCGTCGGCGCTCCCAGACGCCATCGCAGTCGGCGAGGCTCTCTCATGCCAACGCCCACGATCGCAGGAGACCGTCCCGAACGGAGCGCGGCTCATTCTCCCCACACACTCCCCAGCGGCCCCGAACGCGTCATCTACGCCCTCGATCGGAGCTGCACGCGCTCAAGACAGCAGCCCTCCGCAGTGATTACTCAGAGCCAATCTCGCCGCTTGAAGATGACGTACAAACTGGTACAAACAATCCCCATTAGGGCGATAGCAAATGGGTAACCGAGTACCCAGCGCAACTCCGGCATGTGCCTGAAGTTCATCCCGTAGATCGTCCCGACCAGCGTCGGAGCGAACAGGATCGCCGCCCAAGAAGAAATCTTCTTGATCTCCTCGTTCTGCTCGAACCCCGCCTCCGCCAACGCCCTCATCTCCGCGTTCTGTTGCTGCGTGACCAGCGTCGCGTTGACCGTGAGGATTTCCGTGAGGGCCTGGCGGAAGCCGTCGACGCGTTCGCTGGTGTGGGTGACGTGGTCGGCCACGTCGCGGAGGTAGCGCTGGAGTTCCTCGTCCGTGCCGTACTTGGAGAAGCCGGCCATCAGGCCGTGCAGCATGCCGACGAGCGGGCGCGTGGCGCGCTGGAACTCGACCATTTCCCGGGAGAGTTCGTAGATACGGCGGGAGACCTCGGGGTCGCCGCGGAAGACCTCGGTCTCGATCTCGTCGATGTCGTTCTGGACGCCCGTCACGACCGGCACATAGCCGTCGACCACGGTGTCCAGTATCGCGTAGAGCACGGCCTCCGGGCCGAGTTTGAGCAGCTCCGGAGTCTCCTCCATGCGGCGGCGCACCGCCGAGAGGTCGGGGGCGGCGCCGTGGCGGACCGTGATCACGAAGTCGGGGCCGACGAAGACGTGGAGTTCGCCGAAGTCGACCTCCTCGGGTGCGTCCAGGTAGCGGGCCGCGCGCAGGACCACGAAGAGGGTGTCGCCGTAGCGCTCCAGTTTGGGCCGCTGGTGAGCTTCCATCGCGTCCTCGACCGCGAGCGGGTGCAGGTCGAACTCCGCGGCGAGGGAGAGGAGTTCGGCCTCGGTGGGGCGGGCCAGGCCGATCCAGGCCATGCCGGACGGCTGGTCGCGCAGCTCGCGGAAGGTATCGGCGAGGGTGGCGGGGGAGGAGACCCGGACGCCGTCCTGGTACAGCGCCGCCTCCACGACGCTCGCCACCTCGGTGGAGTCGGCCGGTGAAGCTGGTGGCGACGGGGCCGGGGCCGGTGGCTCCGGGGGCCGTGGCGGGGTCAGGGCTCGGCGCCAGACGGATTTCATGGGGTTCTTCGAGGCGGGGCGGGCGCGTCGCTCGGACATCGCGGCTGCCTCCCGGACGAGACGACGAGTACGTGTACGTGTACGTGTGCGTGCGTGCAAGTGTGCCTGTGGCTGCGCGTGTACGTGATCACGGAGCAGGATATACGGGGCGAATGACCTGGGTGGGATCAGCCGATCCTGGATTCCGTGAGAGTTGCGGACTGCGGCTGTCCGCAAGCATCACTAGCGTGCGGAGCATGACGAAGTCGACCCAGGCAGCGAAAGCGGTGGCCCGAACAGGCCCCGTCCTCACCACCCGCGCCCTCAACCGCGCCACCCTCGACCGGCAGCTCCTGCTGCGCCGCTCGCCGCTGTCCGCCATGGCGGCCGTGGAACACCTCGTCGGCCTCCAGGCCCAGGAGGTCAAACCGCCGTACTACGCTCTCGCCGCCCGCCTCGACGGCTTCACGCCCGAGGACCTCGCCGGGCCGCTGGCCGACCGCACCGCCGTTCGCATCGTCACCCTGCGCTCGACGATCCATCTGCACACCGCCGACGACAGCCTCATGCTGCGCCCGCTGGTCCAGCCCGTCCGGGACCGGGAGGTGAAGCTCTTCCGCAAGGGGCTCGTCGGCGTCGACCTGGACCGGCTGGCCGGCGTCGCCCGCGACCTCGTCGAGGACGGGCCCCGCACCATGAAGCAACTGCGCGAGGCCCTGAGCGCCGAGTGGCCGGACGCGGACCCGCAGTCCCTGGCCATCGCCGTCCGCTGCGCGCTCCCCCTCGTCCAGGTCACGCCGCGCGGACTGTGGGGCCGCAGCGCCCAGGTCTCCCTGACCACCGTCGAGCACTGGCTGGACCGGCCCGCCGAACAGGCCGCCTCCGCGGACGACACGGTGCTGCGCTATCTGGCCGCCTTCGGGCCGGCCTCCGTGAAGGACATGCAGATCTGGTCAGGGCTGACCCGGATGCGCGCCGCCTTCGAACGGCTCCGCCCTCGGCTGCTCACCTTCCAGGACGAGAACGGCGTCGAGCTCTTCGACCTCCCCGACGCCCCGCGCCCCGACCCGGACACCCCTGCCCCGCCCCGCTTCCTGCCCGAGTTCGACAACCTGCTCCTCTCCCACGCCGACCGCGCCCGCGTGATCCCGCCCGCGAACCGTGGCCGCACCTGGCAGGCGAACACCTTCTACTGCCCCCTTCTCGTCGACGGCTTCCTCGCGGGCGTGTGGCGGATCCTCGGCGACGCCCTCGTCATCGAGCCGTTCACCGAGCTGAGCAGGCAGCAGCGGGCGGAGGTGACGCGGGAGGGAGAGCGGATGGTGCGGGTCCTGCACGCGGAGGAGTCGTACGACGTCCGCTTCGGGACCGTCATCCCCTGAGCCGAGTCGAGACCTGGGTGTCGAGACCTGGGTGTCGTGGCCTGGGTTCGTGGCCTGGGCGGCGCGTCCTGCGTGCGGCCGTCTCAGTCCGTCCGGCCCGTCACCGCCACCGTCAGACCCAGCCCGATCATGGTGAATCCACCTGCTCCGCCGATCAGCGACAGCCGGCGGTCCGAGCGGGCGAACCAGGTGCGGGTGGCGGAGGCGGTCAGGCCCCACAGGGTGTCCGTGACCAGGCCGATCGTGATCGGGATCAGGCCCAGCAACAGCATCTGCAAGGGGACTTGGCCGGCCGACGGGTCCACGAACTGGGGGAGTACGGCGGCGAAGAACACGACGCCCTTGGGATTGGTGACGCCGACCAGGGCGCCGTCGAGGATCGTGCGCAGATCGCCGTGGGTCGGGCGGGCCGGGCGTGCCGAGGCCGGTTCGGCCGTCGACACGCGCAGCTCCCCGCGATGCCGGAACGCCTGGACGCCCAGGAACACGAGGTATGCGGCGCCCGCCAGCTTGACCCCGAGATAGACCGCCGCGGACTGTTCCACCAGGGAGCCGACGCCCACCGCGACCGCTACGACCAGCAGATACGAGCCGAAGACATTGCCCACGGCTGTCGCCAGCGCCGTGCGGCGGCCGTGGGCCAGGGCCCTTCCGATGACGAACAGCACGCTGGGGCCCGGGATCAGGACCACCAGGAGCGACATGGCCGCGAAGGCCAGCAGTCGATCGGCCGACACCATGCCCATCACCTCGCATCACCTACGTACGTTCCGGCTATTCAAACCCGGGGCGTACGGGCATGGATAGGGGGCGTTGCGGGCCGCTCGTGGAGGCCCGCAACGCCCCCTGGTCTTCACCCGAGGTGTGCTCGGGAGACCTTCTGGACGACGCTCCCGGTCAGGACTCGACCTGCTCGGTCACCTCGTCCGAGAACGTGGTCAGCCGGGTGTAGATGCCCGGGTAACCGGCCTGGGCGCAGCCCTCGCCCCAGGAAGTGATCCCTGCCAGGACGCCCCCGATGAGCAGGGGACCGCCGCTGTCGCCCTGGCAGGTGTCGACGCCGCCGGCGGTGTATCCGGCGCAGACCATGTCGGACGAGAGGAAGTCCGACCCGTAGGAGCTCGCACAGCTGGAGTTGGAGACGGTCGGCACGGTCGCCGTGCGCAGTTGGTTGGAGGAGCTGCCGCCCGAGGAGGTGGTGCCCCAGCCGATGACGCGGGCGGTGGTGCCCGCCGCGTACACGCCGGTGTCCGAGGAGTCGACGTACGACGCCGGCGTGTACGGCATCGACGTGGACAGGGTCAGCACGGCCACGTCGTTGCCCTCGGTGACGTCCGTGTAGTCCGGGTGGACCCAGATGTCGCTGACCCGGGCCACGGTGCCGTTCGTGCCGTTGAGGTAGGTGCGGCCGCCGACGACACGGACGCTGCCGGTGGACTCGCCGGCCATGCAGTGGGCCGCGGTGACGACCTTGGTGGCCGAGACCAGCGTGCCGCCGCAGAACTGGTTCTGCGAGGCGTCCGTGATCTGCATCATGAACGGGTACGCGGTCGTCGTGGTCGTGGTGCCGCCCACGATGCGCGAGGAGGCGGCCTCGGCGGTGGGGGCGCTGAGCAGTGCGGTCGCGGCGGCGGCAGCGGTCGCGGCGACGACGGCGGTCTTTCTGGCACGGGTGAGCCCGAACATGAGACTCCTCAGGGGGAATTGCCGGTGGGGGATCGCGCGGGTGTGGGGGGTGTGCACGGGGGTCGCGGGACCGACCCCCGTGTGCCCGGCGAGCGGCACGCACTCAAGGTAGGTCCCGGAAGTTCCCCTTCCCAATGAGGGAACCCCCTAAGGGAGTTGGGCAGGGAAAACCCTCGGTCGGGTTCGGTCAAACCTCCCCGGACCGACAAGGACGGGTGAACTCACCTGTCGCGAGGCGCCGTACGGCACCCCGAACTCACGTCGTGCGGCGACCCGCCGCCAGTCTGACGATGTCGACCCGCGATCGGATCCCGAGCTTGCGGTACACGCGGGTGAGCGTCGCTTCGACCGTTTTGACGCTGATGAACAGACGCGCGGCGATCTCCCGGTTCGTCGCGCCCTCCATGACCAGCGCGGCGACCTGACGCTCCATCGAGGCGAGCCCGTCCAGAGCGGTCGGCCCGTCGGGACCGTTCTGCGGCGAGACCGCGGCGGGGGCGTCGGCCGACTCCACGGGGCGCGCGGTGGCTGCCGCCTCGACCTGCCGCAGCCACGGCAGCGCCCGGCAGCGGCGGAACAGCCGCGCCGCCTCGTCGTACGACGTCGGACCGGGAGTGCCGGTCCGCAGTTGGGCCAGGGCGAACGCGGCCCGGGCCTCCTCCAGGCTGTAGCCCAGCTTGCCGAGCCGGTCCTGCGCCGACGTCAACTGCACCACCGCGGCGCTCCGTTCGCCGCGCGCCGCGCGCAGCAGCGCCTCGGCCCGGTCCAGGACGGCGAGGACGCATCCGCGGTCCAGCCGCAGCGCCACCTCGCGCGTGACGTCGATGACGTCCTGCGCCTCCGTGAACTCGCCGCTGCGCACCAGCGCCTCGGCGAGGTCGCCGTGCCAGCGGCCGCGCGCCGGGTCGGTGATGCCGAGGCCCTGCTCCAGCTCACGCACCCGGCGCAGCGAGACGACGGCCGCCTCCACGTCCCCGGCCACCAACTGGGCGTGCCCGAGCGCGGCCAGGGCACGGGAGACGTACATCTGGTCGCCGTCCTCCTCGGCGTGCTCCACGGCTTCCCGCGCCAGCGCCAGCGCCCGGTCCACCTCGCCGCCCGCCGCCTCCGCGAGCGAGGTCAGCACGGCGGACGCGACCTCGCCGATCCCCGTGTCACGGGCGAGGCGCAGGCTCTCGCGGGCCAGATCGAGGGCGCGCCCGCAGTGCCCGGAGTGCAGTTCGGTCTCGGCCACCCCGCGCAGGAAGTGCACCTCGCTCTCGACCGACCCGCGCCGGCGCACCTCGCGCAGCAGGGCGGTGACCGTCGCGCGTGCCTCGGCCAGCTGGTCGCTCATGATCAGCCAGCGGAACCGGGAGTAGCCGGCGCCGTTGTGATGGCACGCCACCCTCGGGTCCTGCGGCTCCTCAAGCGCCCGCCGGATGGTCGCCGGGGCGTCCGCGTGGCCCATCAGCGTCTCGATCTGGGCCTGGAAGGCGAGCGCCATCAGCTCGGTGTACCGGTCGCCGGCCCGCGCGGCCAGCTCCGCCGCGTACGCCGCCGCGCCGCGAGCCTCGTCGAAGTCGCCCTCCACGAGCAGGGCGCGCCAGGCGAGCTGGTAGTGGACCAGGGCGAGCAGCATCGGGTCGTCGCCGGCGTCGGCCAGGGCCTGCGGGAAGATCGCGTCGACCTCAGTCATGGCGTGCCCCGCCGTGTCGATCACGATGATCCAGGCCCGCACCCGGTCCTCGGGCACGGTCGTGCGGCTCAGCACCTCGCGGGCGATGTCCCGGGCCAGGTCCAGCTCTCCGGCGGTGATCGCGTCCTCGGCCGCGGTCAGCCGCACCACTTCCGGGCCGGGCACGCTGTCCGCGGGCGTGTGCCGGGCGGCGAGCAGCCCCAGTTGCGCGGCCACCGAGGGCGCACCCCGGTCCCGGGCCAGGGCCGCGGCCTCGGCGAGGGGGGTGGCCACCTCCGGGTCGGTGCCGTGGGTGGCGAGGGCCAGGTGCCGGGCGCGTTCGATGGGGTCGGAGGCCGCCGTGGACAGCGCGGCGTGCGCGGCCCGGCGCTCCTGCGCGGGCGCCTCCGCGTACAGGGCGGCAGAGACCATCGGGTGCGCGAACCGTACGGCGGGACCCTCGGGCTCGGTCGCCAGCAGCCCCAGTTCGGCGGCCTGGGCGGTCTCGGCCTCGGCGTTGTCCCGGCCGGCCGCGTGCAGCAGGGCCACCGTCGGGCGGGCACCGGCGCTCGCCACGAGGAGGGTGCGGCGGGCCTCCTCGGACAGCATCTCCAGGCGGTTCAGCACCAGGGCGCGCAGCGAGGTGGGCACCGGCAGGGGCTCGCCGGGGCGGGGCGGGGTGGGGTTCTCGGCGAGGGCGCGGCCCAGTTCGAGGGCGAACAGGGCGTTGCCGCCGCTGGTGCGGTGGATGTCCCGGACCGTGGAGCGGGGCAGGCCGGTGTAGCCGCGGTGGTCGAGCAGGGTGGACAGCTGGGCGCGCGAGAGGGGCCCCAGCCGTACGGCGAGAGTGTCCGGCGGGGACGCGCGAAGATGGCGGTCGTACTCCTGGCCGTCCGTCCGCACCGCGAACAGCATCCGCACGGGGGTGTCGCCGAGCCGGCGGGCGGCGAAACCGAGGAGTTCCGCGCTGGCCGGATCCAGCCACTGGAGGTCGTCGGCGACGACGAGGACGGGGCCGGTGTCGGCGAGGGCGCGCAGGGCGGACAGCACGGCCAGGCGCAGGGCGAGACCGTCGCGCTGGAGGGTGGACTCGCCGCGTCCGGTGAGCGCCGACTCAAGGGCGGTGCGCTGCGCGGCGGGCAGCCGCTCGGACACCTCGTCCAGGACCAGGCCGAGGAGGTCGGCGAGGGCCAGGAAGGGAAGGTGGGATTCGGACTCCGTGGGCGAGCAGCGCAACACGGTGCGCGCCGCCCCGCCGTATTCCCCGGCCAATGCCCGCAGGACGGTCGACTTCCCAATTCCGGCAGGCCCGTGAAGCAGCACGCTGCCGCCCCGCCCGAGCTGTTCACGCGCCGCCGTGAACAGCTCCTCCCTGCCGATGACCAGGTCGGGGCGGCGTCTGGCAGGCTCCTTGAAGTCCCGTCGCACGGTCACCGCTCCCCTCCGTGTGTCGTGTTCGGGCCAATATTAGGCAACGGATCTTTGAAATTCGGACTGAAGACATGGTGAGGCAAATAACAGCTGTGGAGGGTTCGCGATCGGCGGGGGGAAATTCGAGGCGCGGATGAATGAATGGACGCCCGCCCGGACGGCCCGAACCGCGCGCCGACGACCACCCGCGGCCCGCTCCGCGGCGCGGCTGTGCCGACACCCTCGTCCACCGCGTCGGCGCTGCCGCTCCGGTCTGCCGTGGCAGCGGCGGCGGTCCCGTCGTGCCGCGTGCGGGGCGTCGCCCCCGCCCGGCGCGTCCACGCTGCCCGCCCGGCCCGTCGGGGGCGCGGCGGTGACCTTGTCGGCCGTGTTCATGCCGCCCCCGCCTTGCCGCGGCTACAGCGCCACCCCTGCCCGCCGCACCCTCGCTCCCTGCCCCGCCCGTCACGACCACCCCCGCCGACCTGGCCCACCCCTACGGCAGCAACCCACCCCGTCGTGCCACCACCACCGCCTCGCCGCGGGTGTGGGCGCCGAGCTTGCGCATGGCCGACCGCAGGTAGCTCTTGACTGTCTCCACACGCAGGCCCAGGCGCTCGGCGGCGACCGCGTTCGTGGCGCCGGCGGCCACGCAGGTCAGGACGTCGACTTCGCGGGGGGCCAGTTGGACGACGCGGCGGGGGTCGGCGGGTGCCGCGGCGGGGCTCTCCGCCAGGAGGCCGCACGCGTCGAGGAGTTCCGTGCGCAGGGCGGGGTCGCTGATCCGCGGGGCCAGGGCGCGCAGAGCCGCGTGGGCCTCGCGCACCTGCTCCCAGGCGGCACCCCGGTCTTCGTACGGCGTCGGCCGGGCCGCCTCCAGCAGCCCCCGCACCTCCTCCCGCACCACCAGCGCCTGCTCCACGTCCCGAGCCGCCGCCACGGCCGCCGTCAGGGTGCGGTCGCCGAGCGGCTGGGCCGTGCGCAGGGCGCCGTACAGGACACCGCGCACCCGGCGCCGTACGACGACCGGGATCGCCAGCACCGAACGCAGACCTTCCGCGGCGACCGCTGCGTCGTACTCGTGGGTGATCTGCCGGGAGACGGAGTAGTCCGTGACCGCGCAGGGGCGGGCGAGGGCGACGGCCTTGCCGCCCAGGCCGTTGCCGGCCGTCACCGCGAGTCTGCTCAGGGACTCGGTCGCCGTGCCGTTCAGTTCGCTGATGCGCATCCGCGGGCGCCCCGGCTCCACCATGCCGCCGAAGGCGACCGGCAGTCCCGTCGAGCGGCGCAGGCGTACCAGCGCGCCCCTCATCTCCACCGATGCGGCCGCGTCCACTGCCACGTGCTCGCCCTTTCACCGCTGTTTCCCGAGCGCACACCCCCGTTCGGGGGTAGTGAGACCCACGTCACGGATTACACGATGACAGAGCCGCCCGGCAAGGTCCGGTAACCAGGAGGACAGATGAACACGGGGACGGAGCAGTTCCGCAGTGCGCGGGACTTCCTGCTCGAACACCGCGAGGACTACGCCACCGCCTACGAGGGCTTCGCCTGGCCCCGCCCCGAGCGGTTCAACTGGGCGCTCGACTGGTTCGACGTCATCGCGGCCGGAAACGACAGCCTCGCGCTGCACATCGTCGAGGAGGACGGCAGCGAGGTCCGGCTGTCGTTCGCCGAGATGGCCGAGCGGTCCGACCGCGTGGCCAACTGGCTGCGGGCGCGGGGCGTCCGTGCCGAGGACCGCGTCCTCGTCATGCTCGGCAACCAGGCCGAGCTGTGGGAGACGGCCCTCGCCGCGATGAAGCTGCGCGCCGTCGTCATCCCGGCCACCCCGCTGCTCGGCCCGGCCGACCTGCGCGACCGGGTGGAACGCGGACGCGTCCGGCATGTCCTGGTCCGGGCCGAGGACACCGGCAAGTTCGACGAGGTGCCCGGGCGGTACACGCGGATCAGCGTCGGCGGGGAACGCGAGGGCTGGCAGACGTACGAGGACGCGTACGCCGCCTCCGCCGACTTCGTCCCCGACGGGCCGACCGCCTCCGACGACCCCCTGATGCTCTACTTCACCTCCGGCACCACCGCCCGCCCCAAGCTGGTCGAGCACACCCACACCTCGTACCCGATCGGGCATCTGGCCACCATGTACTGGATCGGGCTCAAGCCCGGCGACGTGCACCTGAACATCTCCTCGCCCGGCTGGGCCAAGCACGCCTGGTCCAACCTCTTCGCCCCGTGGAACGCCGAGGCGACCGTCTTCATCCACAACTACACCCGCTTCGACGCGGCCCGGCTGATGGCCGAGATGGACCGCGCGGGCGTCACCACGTTCTGCGCCCCGCCGACCGTCTGGCGCATGCTCATCCAGGCCGACCTGAGCGCCCTGCGCACCCCGCCCCGCGAGGTCGTGGCGGCGGGTGAGCCCCTGAACCCCGAGGTCATCGAGCAGGTCCGGCGTGCCTGGGGCGTGACCATCCGGGACGGCTTCGGGCAGACCGAGACCGCCGTCCAGGTCTCCAACAGCCCCGGCCAGCCCCTGAAGACCGGCTCGATGGGCCGCCCCAGCCCCGGCTTCCGCGTCGAACTCCTCGACCCGGTCTCCGGCGCCCCGGGAGCCGAGGAGGGCGAGATCGCCCTCGACCTGTCCGCCCGTCCCGTAGGCGTGATGACCGGCTACCACGGCGACGCCGACCGTACGGCGGAGGCGATGGCAGGCGGCTACTACCGGACCGGGGACATCGGCTCGCGGGACGCCGACGGCTACATCACCTACGTCGGCCGCGCGGACGACGTCTTCAAGGCCTCCGACTACAAGATCAGCCCGTTCGAGCTGGAGAGCGCCCTGCTGGAGCACGAGGCGGTGGCCGAGGCGGCCGTCGTGCCCGCGCCGGACGAGGTGCGACTCGCGGTGCCGAAGGCGTACGTCGTGCTCGCGGAGGGCTGGGAGCCGGGGCCGGACACGGCCAAGGTGCTCTTCGAGCACTCGCGGGAGGTCCTCGCGCCGTACAAGCGCGTCCGCCGCCTGGAGTTCGCGCCGCTGCCCAAGACCGTCTCCGGCAAGATCCGCCGCATCGAGCTGCGCGAGGCCACCGCGGCCGGGTCGGACGCCGAGTACCGCGAGGAGGACTTCCGATGAATCCGATGGACTCCTACACCCACGGGATCGGCGACACACCGCTGCTCGGCGACACCATCGGAGCCAACCTCGACCGGGCCGTCGCCGCCTGGCCGGACCGGGAGGCCCTGGTCGACGTACCGTCCGGACGGCGCTGGACCTACGCCCGGTTCGCCGCCGACGTGGACGAGCTGGCGTACGCGCTGCTCGCGAGCGGGGTCGCCAAGGGCGACCGGGTGGGCATCTGGGCGGTCAACTGCCCCGAATGGGTACTGGTGCAGTACGCCACGGCCCGTATCGGCGCGATCATGGTGAACATCAACCCGGCCTACCGCACCCACGAGGTCGAGTACGTCCTCAACCAGGCCGGCATCTCCCTCCTCTTCGCGTCGCTGAGCCACAAGACGAGCGACTACCGGGCCATGGTCGAGCAGGTGCGCGGCAAGTGCCCGCAGCTGCGGGAGACCGTGTACTTCGGTGACCCCAGCTGGGAGGCGCTGCTCGCGCGGGCGACGCCGACGCCGTTCGAGGACCTGTCCTGCGACGACCCCATCAACATCCAGTACACGTCGGGCACGACGGGCTTCCCCAAGGGGGCGACCCTCTCCCACCACAACATCCTCAACAACGGCTACTTCGTGGGAGAGTTGATCGCCTACAGCGAGCAGGACCGGGTCTGCGTCCCCGTGCCCTTCTACCACTGCTTCGGCATGGTCATGGGCAACCTGGCCGCCACCTCGCACGGCGCCTGCATCGTGATCCCGGCGCCGTCCTTCGACCCGAAGGCCACGCTGGAGGCGGTCCAGCAGGAGCACTGCACGTCCCTGTACGGCGTCCCGACCATGTTCATCGCGGAGCTGAACCTCCCCGACTTCGCGTCGTACGACCTCTCCACCCTCCGCACCGGCATCATGGCGGGCTCGCCCTGCCCGGTGGAGGTGATGAAGCGGGTCGTCGCCGAGATGCACATGGCGGAGGTCTCCATCTGCTACGGCATGACCGAGACGTCCCCGGTGTCCCTCCAGACCCGGCGGGACGACGACCTCGAACACCGCACCGGCACGGTCGGCCGCGTCCTGCCGCACATCGAGGTGAAGATCGTCGACCCGGCCACCGGTGTGACCCAGCCGCGGGGCACCGCCGGCGAGCTGTGCACCCGCGGCTACAGCGTGATGCTCGGCTACTGGAACGAGCCCGCGAAGACCGCCGAGGCCGTCGACGCCGGGCGCTGGATGCACACCGGTGACCTCGCGACGATGCGCGAGGACGGCTACGTCGAGATCGTCGGCCGCATCAAGGACATGATCATCCGAGGCGGTGAGAACATCTACCCCCGCGAGATCGAGGAGTTCCTGTACGGCCACCCGAAGATCGCGGACGTCCAGGTCGTCGGCGTCCCGCACGAGCGGTACGGCGAGGAGGTGCTGGCCTGCGTCATCCCGCGCGACGCGGCCGATCCGCTGACGCTGGAGGAGCTACGGGCCTTCTGTGACGGGCAGTTGGCGCACTACAAGATCCCCAGCCGGTTGCAGATCCTCGGCTCCTTCCCGATGACGGTGTCCGGGAAGGTGCGGAAGGTGGAGCTGCGGGAGAAGTACGGGACCGCCTCGACCTAGCCGCCGGCCCGGTCCCCGGCCTGGCCGCTGGCCGGTCCCGGCTCGTCGCGGCGCATGCACACGCGCGGCCAGCGGTCGAGGCCGAGCTCCGCCTCGTGGGCGCGGATCCCGCGCAGCCCCGGGGTGAGCTCGGCCTCGTCCAGCGTGTGGAAACCCAGACGGGAGTAGTACGGCGCGTTCCACGGGACCTCGGTGAACGTGGTCAGGGTGAGGGCGGCCAGGTTTGCCTCGCGTGCGCGGTCCGCGGCGTACGCGAGGAGGGCGCGGCCCACGCCCCGGCGGGCGGCGTCCGGGTGCACCGAGACCTGCTCGATGTGCAGGGCGCCGTCGACGGGCTCGCAGATCAGATAGCCGACCGGCCGTCCCTCGGCGTCGCAGGCCACCCAGGCACGGTCGGCCCGGAGGTAGCCGTCCAGGACGTCGAGTGCGGGCGGATCGTCGTCGGCCACGGCCGCCATTCCGAGGTCACGGAAGGCGGTCCCCGCGGCACGCTCGATGTTCTGGAGCACCGGGAGCTCGTGGGTCATGGCGGGGCGGATGCGCATGGGCCGAGTGTCCGTCGGCGGTGCTCCCCGGCGCGAGCGGATTACCTGGCGCCCTCCGCGTCCAGATCGTCGGCGAGGCTGTTGACCGGCTGGGGCGTGCCCGTAAGGTCCAGCACGAACAATGGGACGCCCAGCGAGTCGGCGCGGGCGCGGGCGTCGGGGGCGTACCCGGCGAGGGAGAAGTACACGCAGTCCACGGACTCCGTCATCGCGGTCAGCCACAGACACTCCACGTCACGCAGAGAGGCCGGCGCCACGGTCGGGTCGACCTGCGCGAGCAGCCCGTGCGCGGCGATCCCGATGCCGGTCGGCGGCCGCTGGTCGGCACGCCGGATGTCCCGGTAGCCGAGCCAGCGCAGATAGACGGCTGCGGCCGTGACGGCGTCGCGTGCGGTGCGGATGGTGATGGGCTGGAAGGGGCGACGGGGGGTAGGGGGCGGGGTGGGCTCTGCGGCGTTGGTGACCGCGCTCGGGCCCGGGGTCGGCTCCGGGGGCGTGTCCACGTTCGGCTCGGAGGACGCGTTCACGTCTCTGCCCCGGTCCGCTTCCGGGCCCGTGACGGGCGCCCCGCTCACGTTCGCGGTCTCCGCGCCGGCCTGCGCGTCCACCTCCGCACTCGCCTCTCCGTCCCCGTCTCTGCCCGTGCCCCCGTCTCCGCCCCCGCTCCGCCCCGTCTCCGCCACGCCCACACGCAGCAGCACCCCGCAAGGGCACCCCAGTTCCGGGCTGGGCCACTCGTTCTCGCGGCCGCATGCGGTGCAGTGCACGGGGACCCACTCGTCGTCCCAGGACCGGTGGACGACGGTCGTCGCGACGCCGCGCGGGTCGAGCGTCGGGGCGACGGGCGTACCGCAGGCGCAGGGGTAGACGGGGGCCGCGTAGAGATGCTCCCGACGGCAGGCCGGGCAGCGCAGCGAAACGCTCTCGGACATGGCCCACTCCAGGACGAGCTCGTATCGGGACGGCGCTCCCATCGTCCTCCAGGGGGCGCCCGGTTGTCCGCCCCTTGACGGTCTTCACCGGCCCACCTACATTGCTTCCAGATAGTAGAAAAGTGTTTCCGCAATGCGGAAAGCAGTGCGGAACCGACATCGTCACGGAATTGCTCACCGCGGGGCGCGACGGGAGTGCGAATCCGACAGCCGAAGCAGGAGTACTCAATGGCTCGTATGACCGCTGCCCGAGCGGCAGTCGAGATCCTCAAGCGCGAGGGCGTCAGCAACGCGTTCGGCGTGCCGGGCGCGGCGATCAACCCCTTCTACGCGGCCCTCAAGGCCTCCGGGGGTATCAACCACACCCTCGCCCGCCATGTGGAGGGCGCCTCGCACATGGCCGAGGGCTACACGAGGACCCACCCGGGCAACATCGGCGTCTGCATCGGCACGTCCGGCCCGGCCGGCACCGACATGATCACCGGCCTGTACTCCGCGATCGGCGACTCCATCCCGATCCTGTGCATCACCGGCCAGGCGCCGACCGCCGTGATCCACAAAGAGGACTTCCAGGCCGTCGACATCGCCTCGATCGCCAAGCCGGTCACGAAAATGGCCGTCACGGTCCTCGAAGCGGCGCAGGTCCCCGGTGTCTTCCAGCAGGCCTTCCATCTGATGCGCTCCGGGCGTCCCGGCCCCGTCCTCATCGACCTGCCGATCGACGTCCAGCTGACCGAGATCGAGTTCGACCCGGAGACGTACGAGCCGCTGCAGGCGTACAAGCCGGCCGCGACCCGCGCTCAGATCGAGAAGGCCGTCGCGCTCCTCAACGAGTCGGAGCGTCCGCTGATCGTCGCGGGCGGCGGTGTCATCAACGCCGACGCCGCCGAACTCCTCGTCGAGTTCGCCGAGCTGACCGGCACCCCGGTCGTCCCGACCCTGATGGGCTGGGGCCTGCTGCCCGACGACCACGAGCTGAACGCCGGCATGGTCGGCCTGCAGACCTCGCACCGCTACGGCAACGCGACCTTCCTGGAGTCCGACTTCGTCCTCGGCATCGGCAACCGCTGGGCCAACCGCCACACCGGCAAGCTCGACGTCTACACGGCCGGCCGCAAGTTCGTCCACGTCGACATCGAGCCCACCCAGATCGGCAAGATCTTCGCCCCGGACTACGGCATCGCGTCCGACGCGAAGGCGGCGCTGGAGCTCTTCGTCGAAGTCGCGCGCGAGTTGAAGGCGGCCGGCAAACTGCCCGACCGCTCGGCGTGGGCCGCGTCCGCGCAGGAGCGCAAGGCGACCCTCCAGCGCCGTACGCACTTCGACGACATCCCGATCAAGCCGCAGCGTGTCTACGAGGAGATGAACAAGGCCTTCGGCCCGGAGACCCGCTACGTGTCGACGATCGGCCTGTCGCAGATCGCCGGTGCCCAGATGCTGCACGTCTTCAAGCCGCGGCACTGGATCAACTGCGGCCAGGCGGGCCCGCTCGGCTGGACCATCCCGGCCGCCCTGGGCGTCGCCAAGGCGGACCCGGAGGCGCAGGTCGTCGCGCTGTCCGGCGACTACGACTTCCAGTTCATGATCGAGGAACTGGCCGTCGGCGCACAGCACAAGATCCCGTACGTCCATGTCCTCGTCAACAACTCCTACCTGGGCCTGATCCGCCAGGCGCAGCGGGCGTTCGACATCGACTTCCAGGTCAAGCTGGAGTTCGAGAACATCAACTCGCCCGAGCTCGGCGTCTACGGCGTCGACCACGTCAAGGTCGCCGAGGGCCTCGGCTGCAAGGCGATCCGGGTGACCGACCCGGCGGAGCTCGGCGCGGCCCTGGAGCAGGCCAAGAAGCTCGCCGCCGAGCACCAGGTGCCGGTCGTCGTCGAGGCGATCCTGGAGCGGGTCACCAACATCTCCATGTCGACCACCAACGACATCAGCAACGTCGTCGAGTTCGAGGAGCTCGCGACGGAGCCGGAGCACGCGCCCACGTCCATCAAGACCCTGAAGGTCTGACGCGCCCGCTCCCATCCGCCCGGACACAGAAGGGGCGGTCCGGCCGAAAGGCCGGACCGCCCCTTTTCGGTGCTCCCCCGTGGATCGTGCTCCCCCGTCGAGGCCCGCCGCCCCCGTGTCGGCGGGCCTCGTGTGAGAACAATGTGCCCTGCACCGGGGGCGGTTGAAGCCTCCCGGCGTGTGTTCAGAGGTTGATTTGAGGGTTGCGTAGCCGGCGTACGGCCGGTGGCGTACGCCCGTGGGACTCGGGGAGACCGTCGGCCGGGCTGAAGTCAGCGCGTCAGCGCGTCAGCGCCGGCGCCGTGCCGCCTCGATGCCGTGCTCGCCGAAGGGGGACGCCGAAGAGCGCCGGGTACGGGACCGTCCGTACCCGGCGCTCTTCAGCCGGTGAGGTATGCGGTTGTGGCCGTCCGACGGTGCGAGGCTGGGCGCGACAGGACGTTCGCGCCGCCGGACGGGGTCTGGGAGAGGCTCGGGACCGCGGCGGCAGCGACGGAACCGGAACTCCTTCCCTCTGGTCGAGAAGGAGGCCCGGACCTTCACCACCGCACTGGCTCGCACGCCGCCGCGGTCCTCACGTTGCCCGCGCCCCGTTGCCGGTCGACCACCCCTCATCCGGGTCGATCGGCGGTGCGGCGCGGGCGGTGCGTCCGGCTCATGACCTCCCGTCAGGAGACGGACGCAGTCCGGGAGTTCAGTCCTCGCGCAGGGCGCGGACCGCCTCCTCCACGCGCTTGCCGTACTCCGGGTCGGCGGCGTGGAAGTGGGCCAGGTTCTTCTCGATCAAGTCGTCGCGGGAGACCTGGGACAGGCCGCCGGCGATGTTCGCGATCAGGCGGGACTTCTCCTCGGCGGACATGAGGCGGTACAGCTCGCCCGCCTGGAAGAAGTCGTCGTCCTTGGTGTGCAGAGGGGCCTCGTGGGTGCCCGTGTGGCCGGTCACGGCCAGCGGTGCCGCCAGCGGGCGGCCGGTCTCCACCGGGCCGTCGTAGGAGTTCGGCTCGTAGTTCTTCGCCCCGCGGCCCTGGGAGTTGGTCGCCATGAGACCGTCCCGGCCGTAATTGGCGGCCACGGTCGCCTTGGGGGCGTTGACGGCCAGCTGGGTGTGGTTGACGCCCAGGCGGTAGCGGTGCGCGTCCGCGTAGGCGAACAGACGGCCCTGGAGCATCTTGTCGGGGGAGGGGCCGATGCCGGGGACGAAGTTGTTCGGGGAGAACGCGGCCTGCTCGACCTCGGCGAAGACGTTGTCCGGGTTGCGGTCGAGGACCAGTCGGCCCACGCGCTGCAGCGGGTAGTCCTTGTGCGGCCAGACCTTGGTGAGGTCGAACGGGTTGAAGCGGTAGTCCGCGGCCTCGGCGGCCGGCATGAGCTGGACGTAGAGCGTCCAGGACGGGTGCACGCCCCGCTCGATGGCCTGGAGCAGGTCCGTCTGGTGGGAGTTGGCGTCCTTGCCCGCGAGTTCGGCGCCCTGCTCGGCGCTCAGGCAGCGGATGCCCTGGTTGGTCTTGAAGTGGTACTTGACGAAGAAGGCCTCGCCGTCGGCGTTCGTCCACTGGTAGGTGTGCGAGCCGTAGCCGTTCATGTGGCGGTACGACGCCGGGATGCCGCGGTCGCCCATCAGCCAGGTCACCTGGTGCGTGGCCTCGGGGGCGTGCGCCCAGAAGTCCCAGACGTTGTCCGGCTCCTGGCGGCCGGTGAACGGGTCGCGCTTCTGCGAGTGGATGAAGTCGGGGAACTTGATCGGGTCCTTGATGAAGAACACCGGGGTGTTGTTGCCGACGAGGTCGTAATTGCCCTCCGCCGTGTAGAACTTGACCGCGAAACCGCGCGGGTCGCGCACCGCGTCCGCACCGCCCAGGCTGTCGGCCACGGTCGAGAAGCGCAGGAACACCTCGGTCCGCTTGCCCACCGCGCTCAGGAAGTCGGCGTGGGTGAACCCGGTGACGTCGTCGGTCACCTCGAAGTGGCCGTACGCGCCGGAGCCCCGGGCGTGCACCACGCGCTCCGGGATCCGCTCGCGGTTGAAGCGCGCCAGCTTCTCCAGCAGGTGCTGGTCCTGGAGGAGGAGCGGGCCGCCGACGCCGGCGGAGGCGGAGTTCTGGTTGTCGGCGACCGGTGCGCCGGCCTCGGTCGTGAGCACGCGCTTCGACATCGTGGACCTTCCGTGCGGTGGCACTTCCGTGCTGGTGGCAGCGGAAAACAATTTCCGCTTGATGGAGCCTAGAAGTGGGAGAATCTGAACGTCAACAGTTTGTTGAAGTTGTTTGCAGCGGTTGATTCCGGGCGGCGCCCCCGCCTGGGCGCGACAGGACAGGTGTCGGCGGGGGCGCCGCCCGGAAGTCTCGGGGTGGGTCAGATCTGGGCGCCGGAGAGGCGCTCCACGGCCCGCAGCAGGGCCGAGTGGTCCAGGCCGCCGTCGCCCTGCGTACGCAGGGACGCGACCAGCTGGGCGACCACGGCGCCGACGGGCAGGGCGGCGCCGACGTTGCGGGCGGCGTCGGTGACGATGCCCATGTCCTTGTGGTGGAGGTCGATGCGGAAGCCGGGCTTGAAGTCGCGGTTCAGGAAGTTGTCCTTCTTCCGCGTCAGCACGGTCGAGCCGGCCAGACCGCCGTTGAGGACGTCCAGCGCGGCCGTCAGGTCCACGCCGGACTTCTCCAGGAAGACCACGGCCTCGGCGCACGCCTGGATGTTCACGGCGACGATCAGCTGGTTGGCCGCCTTCACGGTCTGACCCGAGCCGTGCGGACCGCACAGCACGATCGTCTTGCCGAGCGCCTCGAGGATCGGCTTCGCGGCGTCGAAGTCGGCCTGCTCGCCTCCGACCATGATCGACAGTACGGCCTCGATGGCACCGGCCTCACCGCCGGACACGGGGGCGTCCAGCACGCGGATGCCCTTGTCCTCGGCCGCCTTCGCCAGGTCGACCGAGGTCTGCGGGGTGATCGAGGACATGTCGATCAGCAGCGCGCCGGGCCTCGCGTTCTCCAGGATGCCGTCGGGGCCGTAGGAGATGGCCTCGACCTGCGGGGAGGCCGGCACCATCGTGATGACGACGTCGGCGTCCCGTACGGCCTCGGCGATCGAGGCGGCGGCCGTACCGCCGGCGGCTGTCAGGCGGTCCAGCTTGTCCTGCTCCAGCGTGAAGCCGGTGACCTGGTAGCCCGCCTTGATCAGGTTCTCGGACATGGGGGAGCCCATGATGCCGAGGCCTATCCAGGCGATCTTGGGGAGGTTGCTCATGATGGGGTACCTCTCTGAACTGCTGTGGTGCGTAAACGAATGGATGCCGGCCGGCACCATCCAGCCCGTCCGGCGTTTGCGGACGAGGCCCGAAGGGCCGAAGCGGGGGTCTGGGGGCGGCAGCCCGCCAGAGGCGGTGCCCTCAGCGGGCGGCGCGCTGCTCCACCGGCAGCCAGCCGAACGCCTCCGCGCTCGGACGGTCACCCGGCTTGTACTCAAGGCCGACCCAGCCCTCGTAACCCGCCTTGGTCAGCTGATCGAGCAGCTCCTCCAGTGGCAGCGCCCCCGTGCCGGGCGCGCCGCGCCCCGGGTTGTCGGCGATCTGCACATGGCCGGTCTTCGCGGCGTACTGCTCGATCACCGCCGGCAGGTTCTCGCCGTTCATGGACAGGTGGTACAGGTCCATGAGGAACTTCGCGTTGCCCAGCCCCGTCGCCTCGTTGACCTTGTCGACGATGCCGACGCCGGCCGGGGCGCTCACCAGCGGGTAGAGCGGCGACTCCGGCTTGTTCAGCGTCTCGATCAGCAGGATCGCGCCGATGCGGTCGGCCGCCCGGGCCGCGAGGGCCAGGTTCTCCAGCGCTAGCGCGTCCTGCTCGGCCGGGTCCACGCCCTCGACGCGGTTGCCGTACAGGGCGTTGAGCGCCTTGCAGCCAAGAGACTGGGCGAAGTCCGCCACCACGTCGATGTTGGCGCGGAACCTCTCCGACTCCTCGCCCGGGACCGACAGGGCGCCGCGGTCGGGGCCGGGCAGCTGACCGGCGTAGAAGTTCAGCCCGGTGAGCTGGACGCCCGCGTCCTGGATGGCCGCCCTCAGGGCGTCGAGCTCGGACTGCTCGGGGGTGGGGGAGTCGACCCAGGGCCACCACAGCTCGACCGCGGTGAAGCCGGCCGCGGCGGCGGCCGCGGGACGCTCCAGGAGCGGGAGTTCCGTGAAGAGGATCGACAGGTTGACGTTGAAGCGCTGCTCTGCGAATCCCATCGCCGGCGCTCCCTTCCGTGTCGAGATTCCGTATTGCGGAAGTTAGTTTCTGCGTATTGGAAGATTGCCGTTGCGTGTCCCAGCTTGTCAAGAGGGCTCGGCGGAAGGCCGTACCGCGCGTTAGGTTGACCGCGTGCGATTGAGAGTGGAGTTCACGACCGAGCCCTTCGACCTCGACGAGGCGCCCGCGCACGCGCTGGCGGCCCGCGAGGTCATCGAGGGGGCCGCCCTCGACGCGGTCGACGTCGGTCCGTTCGGCAACACGGCGGAGGGCGGTGCCGACACCGTGCTCACCGCCGTGGACGCCCTGCTGCGCAGGAGCCTGGAGGCCGGTGCCACCCGGATCTCCCTCCAGCTCAACGTGGTCGAGGAGGGCGAGGAGTGACCGGCGCCGGGGACGAGCCCTTCATCGCGGCCGTGAAGCCGCTGGTCGACGCCATGGGCGGCGAGATACTCCCGCCGGACGAGGCGGGCCCCGAGGATGTCGTGCTCTCCTGGGCGGGCGCCGACGTCGTCGCCGTACGCCTGCCCCAGCTCGCCGACTCCCTGGATCACATCTTGGCCGCCATGGAGCGCAGGAAGGGCCGACCGCTGGCCGACCTGGACCGCAAGGCCAAGCAGGAGGTCGTACGGATACTGGAGGCGCGGGGCGCCTTCTCCGTGCGGCACGGCGTGGAGACCGTGGCGAGCGCGCTCGGGGTGAGCCGCTTCACGGTCTACAACTACCTGAACCGGGACAAGAACGCCTGAGGCGGCCCAGTGGAAGGCCCGCCCGGTTTCGTCACCGCGAATTTTCAACAAAGTGTTGACGTCTCGTCGTCGTAGGGCGTTAGCTATCGGCACGCCCGTTCAGTACGAAGGCCCTGCGCGGCCACGGAGGCTCCCGTGACGTCGAATTCCACGCCCCCGGGCCTGACCCGGTTCAACGCCCTGGAGGAGCACGCGGCGTTCGCCGCTCTCCACGAGGCGTGCGCCTCCACGGCATGGGTGAAGGGGCTGCTCGCCGCCCGCCCCTACGCCACCGTCGACGACCTCTACGAGGCCAGTGCCGCCGCCATGGCCGAGCTGACCGCCGAGGACCTCCAGGAGGCGATGGCCGGGCACCCGCCGATCGGCCGCCCCAAGCCGGGCGACCCGACCTCGGCCCGCGAGCAGCGCGGCATGGCCGGCGCCTCCGAGGAGCTCAAGGCGGAGCTGCTCGAACTCAACCTGGCCTACCAGGACAGGTTCGGGCATGTCTTCCTGATCTGCGCCACCGGCCGGACCGGCGAGCAGATGCGCGACGCGGTCAAGGAGCGGATCGGCAACTCGCCGGAGCAGGAGCGGGAGATCGTCCGCACCGAGCTGGGCAAGATCAACCGTATCCGGCTCGCCCGACTCGTCGAAGAAGTCTGAAGAGGACGCCTGACCATGAGCACCAGCACCACCGCCTCCGTGTCCACGCACATCCTGGACACCAGCGTCGGCCGCCCCGCCGAGGCCGTCGCCGTCCAGCTCTCCGCCCGGTCGGGCCGGGACGCCGACTGGCGGACGCTCGGCGGCTCCGCGACCGACGCGGACGGGCGGTGCAAGGACCTCCCGGCGCTGCCGGCGGGGACCACACACGTACGGCTCGACTTCGCCGTCGAGCCGTATTTCGAGAAGAAGCAAGCCGATGCGCAGCAGGACGCCCCCGCGAATCGGGACAGCGGTGCCGTGTTCTTCCCCGAGGTGGCGATCACCTTCGCCGTCGAGCCCGGGGAGCACTACCACGTACCGCTGCTGCTCAACCCGTTCGGCTACTCCGTTTACCGAGGGAGCTAGCAGACATGCCCACGATCCTGGGACAGAACCAGTACGGCAAGGCCGAGAACCGAGTCGTAAAGATCACGCGGGACGGCGCCACCCACCACATCAAGGACCTGAACGTCTCCGTCGCCCTCTCCGGCGACATGGACGAGGTCCACTACTCCGGCTCGAACGCCAACGTCCTGCCGACCGACACCACCAAGAACACGGTGTACGCGTTCGCCAAGGAATACGGCATCGAGTCGGCCGAGCAGTTCGGCATCCACCTGGCCCGGCACTTCGTCACCAGCCAGGAGCCGATCAAGATCGCCCGGATCCGCATCGAGGAGTACGCCTGGGAGCGGATCGAGGCCTCCGACGCCAACTCGCAGTTCATCGGCGCCGACGAGGTCAAGCACTCCTTCGTCCGCAAGGGCCAGGAGACGAGGCTCACGCAGATCACCTACGACGGTGAGAAGTGGGAGGTCGTCTCCGGCCTGAAGGACCTCGTCGTGATGAACTCGACGAACTCCGAATTCTGGGGTTACGTCAAGGACAAGTACACGACGCTGAAGGAGGCGTACGACCGCATCCTGGCCACCCAGGTCTCCGGCCGCTGGCGGTTCAACTGGACCGACGACGAGCAGCGGATGCCCAACTGGGAGAAGTCCTACGAGCAGACCAGGAAGCACATGCTCCAGGCCTTCGCCGAGACCTACTCGCTCTCCCTCCAGCAGACCCTGTACCAAATGGGTTCGCGCATCATCAACAACCGCAGCGAGATCGACGAGGTCCGCTTCTCGCTGCCGAACAAGCACCACTTCCTCGTCGACCTGGAGCCCTTCGGGCTGAAGAACGACAACGAGGTGTACTTCGCCGCCGACCGCCCCTACGGCCTGATCGAGGCCACCATCCTGCGGGACGGCTGCGAGGCGAAGATCCCGATGGACCTCACCAACCTCTGATCCATCCCCTTTCGGCACCCGTGACCGGGGAACCCGCCTCCCCGCGGACCCGGCTCCCCGGTCACGGCACTCAAACTCCCGGGGTCCTGCCGTGCCCTCTCCGATCAGCACAACACCCGTGAAAAAGGGGCGAACCATGGCAGCAGCCCAGCGCATCGTCATCGAGAACTGTTCGATCGCCACCGTCGACGCGCAGGACACCGAGTACGCGACGGGGTACGTCGTCATCGCCGACAACCGCATCGAGTCGCTCGGCGCGGGCAAGGCCCCCGAGGGCCTGGAGAACGTCGTACGCCGGGTCGACGCCACCGGGCACCTGGTCACCCCCGGCCTGGTCAACACCCACCACCACTTCTACCAGTGGATCACCCGGGGTCTGGCCACGGACCACAACCTCTTCAACTGGCTCGTCGCCCTCTACCCGACCTGGGCGCGCATCGACGAGCAGATGGTGCGCTCGGCCGCGCAGGGCTCGCTCGCGATGATGGCCCGCGGTGGCGTCACCACCGCCATGGACCACCACTACGTGTACCCGCAGGGCTCCGGCGACCTCTCCGGCGCCATCATCGGCGCCGCCCGCGACATGGGCGTCCGCTTCACCCTGGCCCGCGGCTCCATGGACCGCAGCGAGAAGGACGGCGGGCTGCCGCCGGACTTCGCCGTCGAGACCCTTGAAGGCGCGCTGGCCGGGACCGAGGAGACCGTCAAGCAGCACCACGACGCCTCCTTCGACGCGATGACCCAGGTCGCCGTCGCCCCCTGCTCCCCCTTCTCCATCTCCACCGAGCTGCTCAGGCAGGGCGCCGAGCTCGCCCGCCGTCTCGGCGTGCGCATGCACACCCACGGCTCGGAGACCGTGGAGGAGGAGAAGTTCTGCCACGAGCTGTTCGGCATGGGCCCGACCGACTACTTCGAGTCCACCGGCTGGCTCGGCGAGGACGTGTGGATGGCGCACTGCGTCCACATGAACGACTCCGACATCGCCGCCTTCGCCCGCACGAAGACCGGCGTCGCGCACTGCCCGTCGTCCAACGCCCGCCTCGCCGCCGGCATCGCCCGCGTCCCCGACATGCTCGCGGCCGGCGTCCCGGTCGGCCTCGGCGTCGACGGCACCGCCTCCAACGAGTCCGGCGAACTGCACACCGAACTGCGCAACGCGCTCCTCATCAACCGTCTCGGCGCCCACCGCGAGGCCGCCCTGAACGCCCGGCAGGCGCTGCGCCTCGGCACGTACGGCGGCGCCCAGGTCCTCGGCCGGTCCGCCGAGATCGGCTCGCTGGAGCCGGGCAAGCTGGCCGACCTCGTGCTGTGGAAGCTGGACACTCTCGCCCACGCCTCCATCGCCGACCCGGTGACCGCCCTGGTCTTCGGCGCGGCCGCCCCGGTCACGGCGTCGTTCGTCAACGGCCGGCAGATCGTCGAGAACGGGCGGTTGCTCACGGCCGACGAGGACGCCATCGCCCGCTCGACGCGGGAGCAGGCGCAGCGTCTGGCGAGGATCGCGGCGCAGGCCTGACGCAGGCCTGATCAGTTGAAGATCTCCGGTCGGGAGGGACGGCTCCCGACCGGTGGCCGTGGACCCGAGCGGGGTCCATGGCGGCCGTCTCCGGGGCGCGCGTGAACGCGTGCGCCCCGGAACGGTCTCCGTTTCGCCCCCGGAACGGGCCCGTCCCCCGGTCCCGCACGACCGCGCACCACCTCCCTGAAACCCACGTCAGAGACGCCGTGTAACCGACCGGAGGAGAGCCGCTGTGTCCGCCCACCCCGTTCACCCCGTCGACGAGAAACTCCCCGCCCTGAAAATGGCGACCACCGGCCTGCAGCACGTGGCCGCCATGTACGCGGGAGTCGTCGCCCCACCCCTGATCGTCGGCGCCGCCATCGGGCTGAGCGCCACCGACCTGACCTTCCTCACCGGTGCCTGCCTGTTCACCGCGGGACTCGCCACCTTCCTCCAGACCCTCGGCATCTGGAAGATCGGCGCCCGGCTGCCGTTCGTCAACGGCGTCACCTTCGCCGGCGTCGCCCCCATGACCGCGATCGTCGCCTCCACCGAGGACAAGTCCGACGCCCTGCCGGTCATCTTCGGCGCGGTCATCGTCGCCGGCCTCCTCGGCTTCCTCGCCGCCCCCTTCTTCAGCAAGGCGGTCCGCTTCTTCCCGCCCGTGGTCACCGGCACGGTCATCACGCTGATCGGCATCTCCCTGCTGCCGGTCGCCTTCGGCTGGGCACAGGGACCCGACCCCGCGGCCCACGACTACGGTTCGGCGACGAACCTGGGACTGGCGGCCGGAACCCTGCTCATAGTGCTGCTCCTGCGCCGCTTCACCACGGGCTTCGTCAAGCAGATCGCGGTGCTGCTCGGCCTGGTCGCGGGGACGCTGATCGCGATCCCGTTCGGCGTCACGGACTTCGCACCCGTCGCGGACGCGGACGTCATCGGCTTCCCGACCCCGTTCCACTTCGGCGCCCCGCAGTTCCAGCTCGCCGCGATCGTCTCGCTGTGCGTGGTGATGGTGGTGTCGATGACCGAGTCGACGGCCGACATGCTGGCGCTGGGCGAGATCGTCGACCGCCCGGCCGACGAGAAGACCATCGCGGCCGGCCTGCGCGCCGACACCCTCGGCTCGGCGATCAGCCCGCTGTTCAACGGCTTCATGTGCAGCGCGTTCGCGCAGAACATCGGCCTGGTCGCGATGACGAAGATCCGCAGCCGGTACGTCGTCGCCGTCGGCGGCGGCTTCCTGGTGCTGATGGGCCTGTGCCCGATGGCGGCCTCCCTCATCGCGGTCGTACCGCGCCCGGTACTCGGCGGCGCGGGCGTCGTCCTCTTCGGATCGGTCGCCGCGAGCGGCATCCAGACCCTCGTCCGGGCCGGCCTCGACAAGGACAACAACGTCCTGATCGTCGCCGTCTCGCTCGCCGTAGGCATCGTCCCGATCACGGCGCCGGAGTTCTACCACGCCTTCCCGGAGACCGCGCGGATCGTCCTCGACTCCGGCATCTCGACGGGCTGTGTGGCGGCGGTCCTGCTCAACCTGGTCTTCAACCACCTCGGCAGGGGCGTCCGGGACGCCCAGGACGTGACCCACCCGATGGAGGCGGGAGAGGAGATCACCGGGACGACGACCCGGGCCCCCGCCACACCATGAGGTTCGCTGAACAGCTCCGCCTGATCACGTGGGAGCACCGGGTGTTCAGCCCTGTCACGCGGGGCTGCTGAGCGCCAGGCATACGGCGGCCCAGCAGCGGCGCCGACTGAGAAACGAACTCGCCCCGGCGGAACTTCGGGAGTCCGCCGGGGCGAGCGATGTCCCCGTGACCGGGTCACCGGGTCACCGGGTCACCGGGTCACCGGGTGAAGGTCACCCGGTTCTCCTTGAGGGCGCCGCAGTTGGAGCCCGTCACCTGCACGTACACGTTCTTGATGTGACCGCCCCAGTCCACGCAGTGCGCCTTGCCGTAGACGTAGGTCGGTCCGGCGTACGACGTGTACTGCCCGTAGTCCTCGTCGTACTCCTCGGTGTCGGACACGTAGATCCACGCCGACATGTCCAGGGCGGTGCCCGGGTTGTTGCGGATGGTGGCCACGCAGTTCTTGCCGTTGGACGCGTTGTACGTCAGGTAGATGGTGCCCAGCGAGCCGACGGCCGCCGAGTTCACCGTCTTGTAGCTGCTCCCGCAGACCTTCTGCGGGGTGGTGTTGGGCGCGGCGGAGGCGGGCGCCGTGAGGGCGGCCGTGGTGCCCACCGTCAGGGCCGCCAACGCGGCAGCGGACAGGACAGAACGCGCGTATCGCATATTTCCCCCTGGTCTCCATTGGAGGTGGTTGCTCCTACATGGTGTGACCCACCGGGTATGCGAATGGTTGTGCTCAGTTCTGACGCTTCCTCAACAAGGCCGTCACCGGCACCAGAGGCCCCCAGCCGCGATCAACGTCCCTCCCTGGAACGCGAGTTGGTAGGAGGCGCACCGGAGTCGGTGTGACTAGAGCCCGAACAAGCTCGGGTCCGTGGCCAGTTCCTTGAAGTAGTCCTGCGGGTTGGCGACCATCCTGCGCTCCTTGAGGTCCAGCAGGCCACCGACCGCCGTGAGCTCGGCCGCCACCGTGCCGTCCGTCTTGCGAACGATCTGCTCGATCCGGAACGTCTTGCCGCCCGACCACTCGAAGGCGCAGGTCACGTCGACCTCGTCACCGGCGAGGAGCTCCCGCTTGTAGCGGATCGTCGTCTCCAGCGCGACGGGGCCGACGCCCTTGCCTATCAGGCCCGCCTGGCTGATGCCCGCGGCCTGGAGCAACGACCAGCGGGCGTGCTCCGCATAGTTGATGTACACGCTCTGGTTGAGGTGCCCCTGCACATCCGTCTCGTAGCCGCGGACGGTGACCCGGACGGAAAACGGCTCGCTCACTGCTTCCTCTTCTCGCCTTCGATGCCCTGTGCACCGATCTTGGCATGCCCGTCATGCCCGGCGTGGGGATGCCAGCAGATATCGCGCTCTTGTACGAGGTTCGGTGTGCTCGCCGACCTGCCACCCCGCCCCCTCAAGTGTGGCGGCGCAGGCCCGCAGCCGCGCGCCGTCCGGCTCGTGCACGGCGACCGCCTCCGGCTGAGGGGTGGCCCGCACCCGGTACCCCTCCTCGGCGTCCGGCCCGGCCGCACGGTGCCCGGCGGCCTCCAGAGCGAGCGCGGCGGCCTGCACCAGATGTGTACGCTCCCATCCGCACGGCCGGTCCGTCGCCCCGTCCGGGTTGGTCATCCGGCGCAGCTCCAGCAGCCCCTGCCAGGCACTGTGCACTTCGCGGACCCGGGCCGGTCCGCTCCTCGGCGGGTCCTCCTCGCCGCCGATCCGGGCCGC
Source organism: Streptomyces sp. NPDC028907 (assembly GCF_055564995.1). NCBI lineage: Bacteria > Bacillati > Actinomycetota > Actinomycetes > Kitasatosporales > Streptomycetaceae > Streptomyces > Streptomyces sp. NPDC028907. Next base: position 191,418 of record NZ_JBVHVE010000012.1, on the reverse strand, counting down.
GAACACCCCACGGGCCGCGGGAGTCTCGGCCTGCGCGGGCGCCGTCGGCTCCGCTTCCCGTATCCGATGCCCGGCCGGTGTCAGAAAGTGATCGTGCGGCGGCCGCGGGTGCCGGAAGGCGAGCCCTCGTTTCACCAGCGCCGCGAGCTGCGCCTGCGTACCCCTGAGCCGTCCCGTGACCGGGTCGGCGGCGTCGATGACACGCCGCTGGGCGGCGGTCGGCGGTCGGGTCACGGCGTGCTCCTCCCCGGGTGGGCGTCGACGCGGGTGTGGGCGTCGACGTGGGCGTGGTCCCGACTGCTCCGGCCCCTGCCGGGCAGGCACACGCCCCATCTGCTGGGAAGGCTACGACCCGGGTCTGACATTCCACCCGGCGATCACCGGCCGCCCGTGCTCCGTGCTCAGCCGGCACACCGTTCCCGTCGCCAGCTGGAACAGCGCCCCGTCCGCTGCCGGCAGCCCGAGCCGCCGGGCCGTGAGCACCCGCAGGAAGTGCCCGTGCGCCACGAGCACCACGGCCCCCTCGGTCTGGGCGAGCGCCGCGTCCACCTTGCCCAGCATGCGGTCGGCGCGCCGACCGACCTGCTCGGGGTTCTCCCCGGGACGGTCGGGCGGACCCGGCGCGACCCCGTCCCGGAACAGGAACCACTCCGGCCGCTCCCGCTGGATCTCGACGGTCGTGACCCCCTCGTACCCGCCGTAGTCCCACTCCCGCAGATCGACGTCGACGCGCACGTCGTGCAGCCCGATCAGCTCCGCCGTCTCCCGCGCCCGCCGCATGGGGCTGACGAAGGCGGCCCCGATCCGATGGGAACGGATCAGCGGGACCAGCCGCCGCGCCTCGTCCCGGCCGTGCTCGGTGAGCGGCACGTCCGTCGAGCCCGTGTGCCGACCGGACCGCGACCACTCGGTCTCCCCGTGCCGGACGAGAAAGAGATCACCCACGTGCGTGCCCTTCCCGCTCGCCTCCCAGCACCGTGCCACAGCGTCGCCGACGGCCGCAGGGCGGATTGGGCCGGACGGCCTGCGCCGGGCCCGTCCGGACGGCCGTCGTCGTACCGCACGGCCGGTTCAGACCCCCGGCAGGCCCTGCACCGACTGCGCGAGCTGTCCGACCGCGACGACGAGCGGGGCCACCGGCTGGACGAACTCGTTCAGCCGGTGCAGGGCGCGCCGCAGGACGGTCGGCTCCGGCTCCTCCTCCTGGAGTTCCTCGCGCAGCCGGCGCAGTTCCCTGCTGGTGGCGTCGGGGTCGGCGAGCGCGGTGCGGTGCTCCTCCAGCAACCCCTCGACGACGGCCAGGAGCCGGGCGGTGCGAGCGGCCTGCTCCGGGTCCTGCGTCTGGAAGGAGACGGCGCCGGAGGAAGCCTGGGCGCCGTCTCCCACGGCCTGGTTGCCCACGTACTGGGTGCCGCCGCTGATCATGACGCCCTTGTTGACGGGAGGGCCCTGGCGCCCGTCGTCGTTTCGCATGAGAGTCCCCTACTTGTCGGAGCCGCCTACTTGTCGGAGCCGCCTACTTGTCGGAGCCGCCGGCGGCGCTGAGGGCGGAGGCGCCGGACTGCTGCGGGATGTTCTGGGTGGCGGTCGCGCCCGCGCCGATCGCCTGGTTGCCGATGATGCTCGTCCCGCCCTGCTGGATGAGTCCCTGGTTGAGGATCGTCTGCTGCTGGGTGCGGAAATCGGTGATGTCGTAGCCGTGCGCGTCGAGGAACTCCCGGATGGCGGCGAGGGTGTGGCGTTCCACGAGGGAGACGACGCGGCTGGAGTCCACGACCTGGAAGTAGTTGTGGTAGTCGGGGCTCAGCGCCATCTCCCTGATGCTCACCCGGGCGCCGTAGTCGAAGACCGGGTCCTGCTCCATGGCCTTCAGCTCGTCCACCATGCGCCGGGTGTGCCGGGTCTCGAAGCGAGCGTGGCGCAGTGCCCGGTACGGCGCGGCGAAGAAGGCGCCGCCGGTGCGGGCGAGGGAAGCCAGCAGCAGGCCACGCCTGCCGTCGGGGCCGAGCGGGCCGCGCAGGCGGTCCACGACGTGGTAGTCCGCGGCCACCGGGCCGAGCACGTGGTTGTCGCAGTGCAGGTGCAGTGTTCTGCCCGCGGTCGAGAAGTGCAGGAACACGCTCGGCACCACGTCCCCGCCCCACATCGGGACGTGCACCGCCAGATAGTGGCGGACGGTCCCGGTCGGACGCAGCATGATCTGCTCGACCTCTTCGGGGGACAGCCGGACGGTCGGGGTGATGCTGCGCTCCGCCTCGATGAACCGCTCGTCGTCACCGATGGTCGTGCCGTTCGCGAAGACTCGGTCCTCGATGACGAGCGACCCGAGCGCCTCCTCGCCGGGTTCCGTCTCCTCGCCGGCTTTCGCCGCCCCGTCGGTGACGCCGCGCTCGGCGACCGCGCGCAGTCGTGCGCGGACGTGGTCGACGAGTTCGGCGACCGTGAAGGGCTCCGGCTCGGTGGGGCGTGCGGTCAGGCCGGCCCGGTCGTCGGCGGGCAGGAGCGGCACCGAGAGCGACCACTTGGAGCTGGTCTCCGAGTAGCCGACGAACGGGGTGTACCCGCTGTACACCGTGACGTTGCCGACCTGGGCCTGCCGGACGGCCGCGAGCCGCTCGGCCATCCATTTCCGCCGCGGGACGGTGGGGCGGGGCTGCAGGGCGAACGTGTCACGGGTCATGGTGGTGCGCAGCAGCTGGTCGATGTCCCGGTCGTGGTCCAGGACCGTCACGTGGGCGAACACCACCACCCCGATCGACGCCAGGACGGCCGGCACCCCGCCCAGATAGGAGCCGAGCAGCCAGCCGAAGAAGCCCGGCACCGGCAGCGACGAGACCAGGGAGGCGAAGTAGAAGGCGAGCAGTACCACCACCCCGGCCGTGACGGCGCCGGACACCAGCGCCCTGCTGCCGGGCTGGTGGTGGCCGCGGGTGGCCAGGCTCAGCCGGGCGCCGGGGCGCCGAGTGGTCGACAGGAGCAACGCGACGTACAGCAGCCACAGTGGTGCGAGCACCGCCACGACGGCGAACGCCCCCGCCAGGCGCAGGTCGCGCCCGTGACGCAGTTCCTGTGCCGTCAGGCAGTGGCGTGCCACAGACACCAGGTCGACATCGGGGGAGGGTGCCACGGCACTGGCCTCGTCGGCCAGAACCTCTTCCACCACCCGGTCGGCGAAGCGTTCGTCCACGTAGGCCGCGGTGCACAGATAGCGGGTGACATCACCCGGTGTGCTCCCGACCGGCATGCGGACCTGTGGGGTCGTCATGCCGAGCCCTCCCTTTCTCCTCCTGGCCGGTGACGTCCTCGGGGCGGCGACGGATCTCGGGGCGGTGACGGACCTCGGGACGCGGGTGGTGAGTGGCCCTGCGGTCAGCAGCGCGAGCAGAGCGCCGACCGCCAGGCCGAAGACGAGTGCCGAGAGCGTGAGGTCCTTCAGCAGGGTTCCGGCCGGTGACATCTCCGCGTCCGGGATGAAGGCGTCGAGCAGGCCTACCCGCAGCAGGGCCTCGACCTCGCTCGCCAGCACACCCACGGCCAGACAGCGGATCCAGCCCGCCCGGTGGCGCAGCAGTCGCGATGCGAAGAGGGCGAGCCCCGCGAGCAGCACCACGACGCAGACGTTGTCGATGACCAGGAAGGTCACGCTGCCGTACCGGTCGAGGGAGTACTCCCAGCCGGGGACGAGTGCCGCTTCGGTGAGCGTGCGCAGGGTCTCGTCGCCGGAGAGCTCCATGTAGAACTTCTCGATGTAGAAGTCCCGGACCGGGCGCTGCGCCCACGGGCTGCCCCCGACGACGACGAGCAGGAGCAGAAGGGCTGTACGGCCGCGTAAGAACGATGGCGAGTCGGACCCACTCCGAGACAAGAACACCTGCCGGTTCCCCCATCCCTGACCCCAGAGATCAGTGGCCGCACTCTATGACATCCCCCTCCACTGTGATCGCGAATCGGCGAACATCGGCAAACCCGGCTCAGCCGCCCCTGCGGCTACTGCCGGTACCCGCTCAGGAACCGCCCGATCCGCCCGATCGCCGCCTCCAGGTCGTCCGCGTACGGCAGGGTCAGGATCCGGAAGTGGTCGGGTGTGGGCCAGTTGAAGCCGGTGCCCTGGACGACCTGGATCTTCTCCCGGAGCAGCAGGTCCAGGACGAACTTCTCGTCGTCGTGGATCTTGTACACCTCGGGGTCGAGACGCGGGAAGGCGTACAGCGAGCCCTTCGGCTTCACGCACGACACCCCGGGGATCTCGTTGAGCTTCTCCCAGGCCACGTTGCGCTGCTCGTACAGCCTCCCGCCCGGCCTGGTCAGCTCCCGGATCGACTGGCGGCCGCCGAGCGCGGCCTGGATGGCGTACTGCGCGGGGGCGTTGGCGCACAGCCGCATGGAGGCCAGCATCGTCAGGCCCTCCAGGTAGTCCTTCGCGTGCTGCTTCGGGCCGGTGACGACCAACCAGCCGGACCGGAAGCCGGCCACGCGGTACGTCTTCGACAGGCCGCAGAAGGTGAGGACGACCAGGTCGGGGGCGAGGGTCGCGACCGAGTGGTGCACGGCGTCGTCGTACAGGATCTGGTCGTAGATCTCGTCGGCGAAGACCATCAGGCCGTGCCGGCGGGCCAGGTCGAGGATGCCCTCCAGGACTTCCTTCGGGTAGACCGCGCCGGTGGGGTTGTTCGGGTTGATGATGACCACGGCGCGGGTGCGGTCCGTGATCTTCGACGCCATGTCGTCCAGGTCCGGGTACCAGTCGGCCTGCTCGTCGCACAGGTAGTGGACCGCCTTGCCGCCGGCGAGGGTCGTCACCGCCGTCCAGAGGGGGAAGTCCGGGGCGGGGATGAGGATCTCGTCGCCGTCCTCGACCAGGGCCTGTACGGCCATGGAGACCAGCTCGGACACGCCGTTGCCGAGGAAGACGTCGTCGACGTCCACCTCCAGGCCGAGCGTCTGGTAGCGCTGGGCCACGGCGCGGCGGGCGGAGAGGATGCCGCGCGAGTCGGTGTAGCCGTGCGCCTGGGGGAGCATCCGGATCATGTCCTGCAGGATCTCCTCCGGCGCCTCGAAGCCGAAGAGAGCGGGGTTGCCGGTGTTCAGGCGCAGCACGCTGTGGCCCGCCTCCTCCAGCGCGTTCGCGTGCTCGATCACCGGTCCGCGGATCTCGTAGCAGACCTCGCTCAGCTTGCTCGACTGCCGGAACTCCATGCGCGCTCGCCCCTCCGGTTTCGTGTGTTGCTTGGTTTTACCAAGTTCGAGCTTGGAAAGTCCAACAACATGTCTAGACTGCGTCGCATGTCACCTCGCCGAAGCTACGACCAGTACTGTTCCGCCGCCCGGGCGCTCGACGTCGTCGGCGACCGCTGGACCCTGCTGATCGTCCGGGAGCTGCTGGCCGGCGCGCGTCGCTACACCGACCTCCACGCGGACCTGCCGGGCGTCAGCACGGACGTACTCGCGTCACGGCTGAAGGACATGGAGCGCGACGGGCTCACCACACGCCGCCGGCTGCCCCCGCCCGGCGCGGCCTACGTGTACGAACTCACGCCCCGGGGACGGGAGTTGCTGCCCGTGCTCCAGGCGCTGGGCGCGTGGGGGCAGGCCGAGCTGGGGGAGCGGCGGCCGACGGACGCGGTGCGGGCGCACTGGTTCGCGCTGCCGCTGCTGCGCGGCCTTCAGGGGCAGGGGCTGGTGGAGGTCCACCTGGAGGAAGGGGTCTTCCACCTCTGGGCCGGTGCCGAGGAGGATCCCGTGTACAGCGAGGGGCCCGCACTGACCGAGCCCGACGCCCGGCTCGTCCTCGACGCCGAGACGTGCGGGGCCGTCGGCCGGGGGGAGTTGAGCGTCGCGGAGGCGGTGCGCGCCGGTCGTATCGAGGTGACCGGCGACGGCGTCCTGGCGAAGGCGTTGCGGGACGAATGAGAAGCGAAGGCCCGCCGCACCTCGGCGCGGCGGGCCTCCTGGCGAACCGTCAGGCGCCCGGCGGCACCCGCGTCGGCCTGCCCGACCCGCGCGTCAGCGCATGACCGCCGATGCCCGCCAGCGCGGCCAGCGCGCCGCCGATCGCCGTCCACACCCACCGGTCGGACCACCAGCCGGAGGCCCAGCCGTCCTCGGGCTCGATGCTGGACAGCACGGCCGACGCGGACGAACTGTCCTCGTCGTCCTTCGACTTCACGGCGACGCCCGGCACGAGCGGCTCCGCCAGCGACCCGTCCACCGCCGCCGCACCGCCGACGTCCTTCGAGTCGACCCGGACCTCGGCGCCGACCGGCAGACCGAGGTCGGAGGTGGGGACGTCCACGACCGTCAGCCGGATGTAGTACGTGCCCGGCAGCGGGTCATCGGCCCAGGGCTCCGACCAGGCGCGGACGGTGCGCAGCACGCAGTCCAGCTTGACGGAGGCCGCGTCCGCCGGGGCGGTCCGCGTCTGCGCCCCGTACTGGCATGCCTGGCGGCGCCGCAGACCGTCGTACACATCGATCTGCCAGGTCTCGGCGGCGTGCGTGTCCGGCAGCTTCACCGTCGCCTTGACGGTGGGGCGCTGTCCGGCGTCCGCCGGGAACGACCAGTACAGGTAGTCGCCGGTGGAGGCGCTCGCCGTGGCCGTCTGCCCCTGCTCGATCTCTGTCGCCGTACGGTAGGAGGTGCCCGCCTGGGTCGGCGCGCCGCCGTCCTCCGAGGCGCTCGGCGACGGTGTGGAGTCGGCGACCGCCGGGGTGACCGCAAGCCCGAACAGCAGCGCGGTCGTGCTCAACACTCGTGTGATCCGCATCAGTTGGTCCTCCAGACCGCGACGCGCCAGCGCGACAGCCAGCCCCAGACGAGACCGGCGAGGAAGCCGGTGAGGATCAGCGCACCGAGCAGCCACCAGCCGCGCCCGAGACCGAAGGCGGCCACGTCGCTCGCTGCCGACGGTCCCGCCACGATGTCGACCGTCAGCTCCAGCGGCAGGCCGGGAGTGGTCTTCACCCCGCTCGACGCGGAGAAGGAGTGCGTGACCTGCAGGCACACCGTCTCGGGCGCGACCTCGCCCGCCACGTCCTCCCGCTCGGCCTTCGGGTGGCGCAGACCCGTCGAGATCACGTCGGTACGGCCGTTGCCGGCCGCCTCGCCGCGGACGATCTCCCGGCCGCGCTCGGTCGTCGCCCGCAGCAGCAGCCCGTACGACGGGTTCACCTCGCGGTCGGCCGCCACGCTCACGGAGGCGCGCAGTTCATAGCCGTCCGGGACGTCCACGCGGTACCAGCGCTGCTGGCCGAACTCCTCGCGGTCGGTGTACAGACCGGACTTCAGCGTGGGCGCCTTCGCGCACTGGTCCGCGCCCGTCGTCGCCACCGGCGTCACCACAGGATCGGCCGCCCGGTCCACCAACTGGTTGACCTTGTCGGCGAGTTCGTCGGTGTGCTCGACCGAGGTGAAGGTGCCGCCGGTCGCCTCGGCGATACAGCTGAGCTGCTGCCGCAGCTTGGTGTTCGGGACCAGGCCGAGCGTGTCGATGGTCAGGCCGATGCCCTTGGCGGCGATCTCGCGGGCCACCTCGCACGGGTCGAGCGGGGCGCAGGTGTCCTCGCCGTCGCTGATCAGCACGATCCGCTTGGAGCCCTCGCCGCCGTCCAGGTCCTCGGCCGCCTTCAGCAGCGCGGGACCGATCGGCGTCCAGCCGGTGGGCGTCAGCGTCGCCACCGCCGTCTTGGCCTCGGTGCGGTCCAGCGGGCCGACCGGGTAGAGCTGCGCGGTGTCCTTGCAGCCCGTCCTGCGGTCGTCGCCCGGGTAGTTGGCGCCGAGGGTGCGGATGCCGAGCTGGACCTCCTCGGGGGTGGCGTCCAGCACCTCGTTGAAGGCCTGCTTCGCCGCGGCCATCCGCGACTGGCCGTCGATGTCCTTCGCCCGCATCGAACCGCTGACGTCGATCACCAGATCGACCTTCGGAGCGGTGGCGGTGGTCTCGTCGGCGCTCGCCCCGGCCGGGAAGGCTATCCCGGCCGTGAGCACGGCGAGCAGGGCGCAGGCCCCGGCCGCCAGCCGTTGTGTTCTGATCATCGGCGGATCTTATTGATCAGAGGTGTCACGCTTCAAAACGGGTTCGGAACGCCTGCCCGTACACCTGCCGGAGCACGGTCAGAACACCTCGGTGACCAGCGGATTGGGCAGCTCCGCCCACTGATCCCCCGGCGTTCCCGGCGACAGCCGCATCAGCGACAGCGCCTTCGTCGGCAGCGGCTCGTCGCGCAGCGCGGCGAGATCCACGGTGGCCGGCAACTCCCGTACGACCGCCTCCAGTGCCCCGCGCAACGCCGGCCCCGAGCCCGCCGTACCCGCCAGTGCCCCGGCCACCAGCGAGCCGAACAGCTTGCGGCGCAGGGTCGGAACGTCGTCCGTGACGATCCGGCCGGTCAGCTCCGGCATCGGGATGCCCTGCCGGGCCAGCCGGGCCGGGCTGATGCGGATGTCGGCGAGGTCGCGGTAGACCAGCCGCACCGGGGAGCCGTCCGCCGACAGCACCACGAGCAGGTTCTGACCGTGCGCCTCCAGCGCCACACCCGACTCCAGCAGCCGCAGCCCCACGGTGAGCGCCAGACGCGTGAACTCGGCCAGCCACCCGGGGGATTCGGGTAGCTCGGTGGTGGGGAGCGCCGCCACGGGCACGACCCGCTCGCCCGGCCCCGCGTACTCCCGCGGCGACTCGCGCAACACCGCCGCCAGATCGGGGGAGTCGGCCGTCGCGGCCCCCAGGGTGCGGGTCATGTGCAGCAGCCCGTCCGTCCGCGCCGCCAGTGTCTCGGCGAAGTCCGACAGCGTCGCCGACAGGGAGATCGAGTACACCGAGATGTCCCGCACCGAGGACGTCAGCCGGGCGCTCAACGCGGTCTTGACGTGCGGTCCGTCGGGCAGGGCGAGGGTGCGCAGGGACATCAGCGGGTGCGCGGCGAGGCCGTCGCCGCAGGGGTCGTGGGGCCGCTTCAGCACATGCTCGGCCTGCCAGGGATGCACCGGGATCAGCAGCCGCCCCCCGTCCCGCATCTCCTCCGGCCACCCGCCCGTCACCAGGCACTCGTCCGCCCGCACCGGCACCAGCCCCAGCGTCACCACCGGCCGGTGCTCCGGCCCGTACGCCAGCTGCTCGGCGACCGAGAAACCCGGCCGGGAACGGCAGTTGGGATGGAACGGATGCCCGTCGACCACCCGCTGCTCCCACTCCCAGTCACGCGCCGGCCACTCCTTCGGGTGAGGGTCCCGTCCGGCCCGCGACAACGCCAACGAGGCGACGCTGTGACCGAGTTCGGCCGCGAACGCCGTCCCGTGCGGCACGGACAGGTCCGTCATCAGGCGGGCCGGATCGTCGTACGACGTCCGGTCGAGACGTACGACGGTGACGTACGCGGCGGTGGCGTACGGGTCCGCGTGCGGGCCGTGCAGGAGGCGGCCGTCCGAAAGGCGCAGGGTGAGGCCCTCCAGGCCGCGCTCACGTCGGGCGATCCAGGGCAGCGGCTCGTGCGCCAGGGCACGCCACAGGCGGGTCAGGACGGCCGCCCTGGCACCGGGGAGCTCGGCGGCGTACCGCGACGCGAGTCCGGGGCGTACGTCGGCCAGTTCTGCGGCGACCTCGGCCTCGGCGCTGGAGGGACGGTGCACGGGCGGGCTCCTCGGGTACGAGTAGGGCGTCGGGCAAGGCGCCGACGACAGACATACTGATCGTCTTCCCGCCTGGAACGGACCGTAGAGACCATCCTGAACGGACTTGCAGAGACCGTCCTGAACGGACCGTAGAGAACGAGTGGATCGCGTGCACCTCACCCCGCCCTGCGCCGCCGACGTCGCGGACCGTGCCGACGCCCACGCGGTCGCGCCCCTGCTGAACTGCCTGCTGCGCGAGGTGGCCGAACCCCACGGGGCGTCCGGCGGACGTCAGGTGTACCGCCTGCCCGGCTCGGGCCGCCTGCTGCGGGTGCTCGGCGCGCGGCGGCCCGCCGAGCCCGAGGTCGGCGCGGACGGTACCTGGCGGCGCGTCGGGCACACCGAGCTCGTCAAGCTCGTCGCCGACGAACTGCGCCGCCACACCGGCCTGTCCAACCACGAACTGCCCGCCGAGATGATCGACAGCCGGGACGCGGTGGCCGCCCTGCTCACGGCACGCGCGCGTGCGACGCCGCCGGAGGACCCCTACCTCCGCTCGGAGCAGTGCCTCCTCACCGGCCACCCCTACCACCCCGCACCCAAGGCGCGCGGCGGCGGCCCGGTCGCGGGCTGGCTGCCGTACGCCCCCGAGGCGCACGCCCGCTTCCCGCTGACGCTGCTCGGCCTGCGCGAGGACGCGGTCGTCGAGGAGGGCGACACCGCGGCCCTGGACGCGCTCGGCGCCGCCCCGCCCGGCTATCGGCTGCTGCCCGCCCACCCCTGGCAGCTCGGCCTCGTGGACCTCGCGCCCGCCTTCGCCGACGGCCGGCTGATCCGGCTCGGCACGACCGGGTTCGACGCCTGGCCCACGGCCGCGATCCGCACGCTCTACGCTCCCGAGCGCGACCTGTTCCTGAAGTTCAGCCTCGACGTGCGGATCACCAACGACATCCGCCGGCTGTGGCGCCACGACCTGCTGAAGCTGCGCCGCACCGACGCCGCGGCCACCGCCGCCCTCGCCGTCGGCCGCGCGGCCTGGCTGTCCGACCGCGGCTACCGCACCGCCGACTTCGCCTTCGAGGAACTAGCCGTCCTGGTCCGCGACGGCTTCCACGACCGTCTGCCGCCCGGCTCGACCCCGCTGCTCGCCGCCGCCCTCGTGGAGCGCTTCGAGGGCAGCCCGCTCGGCGCGGCGGCGGACCCGGCGGCCTGGTGGGAGGCGTATCTCGGCGCGGTCGTGCCGCCCGCCCTCACGGCCTTCGCGGAGCACGGCGTCGTACTGGAGGCGCATCTGCAGAACACACTCGTCGCCGTCGACGCCGACGGCACCCCCGTACAGGCCGTCTTCCGGGACGCCGAGGGCGTGAAGCTGCTGCCGGAGGTGTCCCGGGCGGCCGGCTGGGAGCGGCTGGTGTACTGCCTGGTCGTCAACCATCTCGTGGAGATCGCCGAGGCCCTCGTCGAACGCCACCCGACCCTGGACCCCTGGCCCGCCGCCCGCCGCGAACTCGCCCGCCACGACCTCCCCGAGATCCCGGCCCTGCTGTCCGCCCCCACCCTCCCCGGCAAGACGAACCTGCTCCTGCGCTGGACGAACGCCGACGGCGCCGACGCCCGCTACCTGCCCCTTCCGAACCCGCTGGCCGGCCCATGATCTGAATTACCCTGGCCGGTCTGCTGCGCGACGTGACTGCTGTTCGATACGTGACCCCGCTGAGGTCCGGCGGCTCCGTCCCCGGAGTCGTCGAGGCCGACGACCTCGGCACGTACGTCGTCAAGTTGTCCACCCAGGGGGCGTTGACCTGCGGTGATGCGTCTATCCCCAGGGCTGACCTGCCCGCATGGTCTCTCAGCTGTTTCAGGCTCGTGCGTGCGTAGTTGGGCAAGGCGGGCGCTAAGGAAGATCACTACTCTGCATGAGTGCTCTCATACGACGAGTTGACTTCACCGGAGCGTGAGCTGTGGGATGCGTTCCCCGATGGACACCGCGTGGACCTGCGCGCGGGTGTGCCCGATGACGATCGAGTCACCGAAGGTGGCCGGTGGGGCCCCGGACGGACGATTCGTGCCGCCGTGATCGCGGCGCTGCTCTCGGGTGCGAACGCCGCGCGACCAGGCGCCGCCGCATGTGTGAGGCTCGTCGGCGCGCGCATCAGCGGCTGTCTTGATCTCTCGGACGTGGAACTCGGTCAGGCTCTCCGGATCGAGGGGTGCTGGTTCGAGGAAGCGCCGAGGCTCCACGGGGCGTCGGCCCGGACGATCCGCATCGTGGACAGCTGGCTGCCGGGCCTCGAAGTCGCTCTGGTGCGTGTCGAGGGGCACCTCGATCTGTCACGGTCGCGCGTGGAGGGGTGCCTGGATCTTCTGAATGCCTCGGTGGCGGGTGAGTTGGTGCTGAATGGCACGCGGGTGTGCGTGCCCGAGGGCTGGGCCGTGATCGCGGACGGCCTCGACATGGGAGGCGGCGTCTTCTGCATGCACGGGTTCACCGCCCGTGGCGGGATACGCCTGCTGGGAGCGCAGTTGCCGGGTGGACTGTTCATGCAGGGTGCACACCTGGAGCGCCCGGTACCGTTGGGGCGCCCAGGTCCGCGCGGAGTGGCCCTCGCCCTGGACAACGTCGTGGCGTCGACGCTCAACTTCTCCGGGGGCTTCACCGCGGACGGGACCGTGAGGCTGCGGGGCGCCCAGGTCTCGGACAATCTGACCTTCGAAGGAGCCGTCCTGAACGCGGCGCCCGACGGCGATGGCCCGGCCCTGGCCGGCCTCCTGATGCGGGTGACCGACTTCGACTTCAACCTCGCCCGACGACCGTACGGCACTGTGGACCTGCGGGGCGCGCAGGTGTCCTACCTCCACGACAACGAGCACAGCTGGCCGGACGTGGTGGAGCTGGATGGCTTCGTCTACGGCTCCATCAAGGCGGTCGAGGCGGGCGAACGACGGGAGGCGGTGGGGCGTCGAGGGTCTGTGGCAGACCGTGTGGCGTGGATACGACGCAGCCCCGGCTACAGCCCACAGCCGTATGAGCAGTTGGCGAGCTGGTACCGGACGGCCGGCCACGACGACGACGCCCGCCGCGTGCTCCTGGCCAAACAGCGCCACCGGCGCCGTACGCTGTCCCCGGCCGCGCGTGTTTGGGGGCACCTGCTCGACGTGACCGTCGGCTATGGCTACCGCCCCTGGCTGGCTGGAGTCTGGCTCCTTGCGCTGACCCTGCTGGGCGCCCTGGCCTTCCACGCGCACTCCCCCACCCAAGTCAAACAAGGCGAAGGCGCCCCCTTCCAGCCCCTCGTCTACACACTCGACCTCCTGATCCCCATCGGTGGTCTGGGTCAGCGCACGGCCTGGTACTGGTCGGACGGCAGCCTCCAGTGGCTGGCCTACCTACTGATCGCCCTCGGCTGGGTGCTGACGACCGCCGTCATCGCGGGTGTCACGCGCACCTTGCAGAAAAACTAGCGAGCGACAGCTGAGTTCAGGCGTCGCCAGCAGATCAGTGCGTATCCGAGGGTGAGTAAGGCTTCGTGGATGTCGTCACGCGCTTCCCAGCCGATCCGCAGGCGGCGGGACCTGTGCAGGTGGGCGAACGCGCGCTCCACGACCCAGCGTTGGGTGCCCAGGCCGGAGCCGTGCTCAGTGCCCCGGCGGGCGATCAGCGGCTTCACGCCGAGATCCCAGACCAGGTGGCGGTACTTGTCGTGGTCGTAGCCCCGTCGCCCAGCACCACGTCCGGGCGGCGCCGCGGCCGACCATGCTGGCTCCGCACCGGCGGCACCGCCTCAAGCAGTGGGATCAGCTGGGTGACGACGACAAAGACGCCGCCCCCGTTGTCGTGCACAACCTCCTGCCACTTGAGGACCGGACCGTCGACGCACAGGGTGCCTTCGAGTGCGTCGCCCGCACTTAGGCGCGGCGAAGGCTTCGTCGAGCAGGGCGACGAATTCGTGCCGGCCGTATGCGGCGTGCGGAATCCGTGGCCGGTTCGGTGCGCTGCCGGCGCCCTCGAGGCGGGCGCCGGCGGCGCTGTCGGGTCAGCTGGTCAGCCGGAAGGTGGCGTCGGCGCGGCCCGTCGCGGTGGTGATCGTTTCGAGCTTCAGCTGGAAGGCGTAGTGGCGGATGTAGCGGTCGGGGTGGTTGTACGACTGGAATGAGGACCAGGCCGAGTCGGCGAGCCCGGCGACCTGGCGGAAGGTGGCGTCCTCGGCGAAGGCGGTGGTGCCGTCGTTGTGGACGAGCTGGAAGTCGGCTCCGTCGTGCCGCAGGTAGTAGCCGGGGAAGTTCACCGACTCGAAGGAGACGGTGCCGGAGCCGGCCAGACCGGGCCGCGGCCGGAACTGGGCGTCCTGGTTCGTGACGTTCTGGTCGATGCGCACATCGAAGTTGGCGTGCCGCACGTAGCGGTCCTGGAAGTTGAAGGACTGCAGCCGCTTGCCCGGGACGTTGGCCCAGCGTGCCTGGATCCGGGCGTCCTCGGCGGCCGTCAGGGTCAGGATCGAACCGTGGCGCTTCTTCGTCCCGCCCAGGTTGTAGGTGCCGGCGGCCGGAATCCGGTAGGAGCCGGAGGCGGACGGGGTGGAGGGGCTGGTCGTCAGGACCGGCATGTAGCCCTTGCCGGCCGCGTACTGGTCGAGGTACAGGGCCCACTCGTTGCGGTCACGGAACTTCACCCACATCGGACCCTCCACCTGCGCGCCGGTCAGGCCGATGCCGGAGAGGTTGCCCAGGTTGGTCCAGGTGCCGAGGATCGAGTTGCTGCCCTCGATCGTGATCTGGCCGTCGCCGGAGGCCCGCACATAGCGGAAGTTGCCGACACCGGACGGCACCTCGACGATCTGGGTGTCGATGATCTCCTGGGTGCCGGGGCGCTCGATGTAGATCTGCGGAGTGGTGATCGTACGGAAGTCGGTGGTGCGGGCGTAGTAGATGCGGTGCTTCGTCACACCGTTGAGGGGCTTGTTCGTCGCCCAGTACAGGACGTAGCTGTTGGTGGCGGAGTCCCAGATCGCCTCCGGCGCCCAGGCGTTGCGCCCGTCGGGGATCGCACCGGCCACGTTCAGCAGCCACGGCTGGGACCAGGTGACCAGGTCCGTCGACTCCCACACCACGAGGCTGCGGCTGCCGTTGTTGATGGAGTCGCTCCATGACTGGCCGCAGCTGATGCACAGGTCGGTCGCGATGATCCAGTACTTGCTGCCGTCGGGTGAGCGCACGAGTGCGGGGTCGCGTACGCCGCGGGTGCCCACCGTGGAGCGCAGGGTCATCCCCCCGCCGTTGAGATCGGTCCAGTTCAGACCGTCCGCGCTGTACGAGAAGTACATCTGCTGGCCGGTCGACCCCTCCCCGATGAAGTGCGTCATCAGGTACCCCGGGTCGGCGGCGGCCGCCCGTTCCGGGGTGATCAGAGCTTGGCCTGTGAAGAGCAGGCAGGCGGCGAGCAACATCGCCATCAGCCGAGCGCGAAGCGCGGACATGCACATCTCCTGTCTATGCGGGGGTGCCACGGCGGGGTGACGGTGAGGTCGAGGGGAAGCTCCCGTCCACCCCCCGTCGGCCTCTGAAGCGCTTCACTTTCGGGGCGCTGCGGCGCCCTGTCGTCCGGCGATACCGTTTCTCCCCTGCCAGGGCCCAGAGGGCGTCGGAGTATGCGAAATCGACGTCGGGTGACCGCGGCTCCGCCCCTCGCGGCGATATTCGACGTGGTCCCAAGCTCCGTGCTGGTGTTCGGCTGAGGGCACGGCATCCGTAGCCCTGTTCCCGCCAGGCGTAAACGTTGTTCGAGGTTTCGGACAATGTCCGTAAGGTCGGCCAGACGTTAAGCGTATTGAGCCGAGTGCGTCAACACCTGCGACGCAGCCGGACCGGCCGGGCGCTGGATGCCCTCACGTCGATTCCCGCGCCTGGAGAGGTTTTCTGGAATCGAGCTTGTCAGTTTCGTTGACGGGACTTTGGCTGATGCCTATCTCCTGGTCGAAGTTACGTACAGCGTTCGGAATGTCGAACTGGCTGCCGTCGAAAGGGGCTTGCCGTGTTCCGCACCCGCCGTTGGTCAGGCCTCGGGGCAGCTCTGCCGGCCCTGTTCGCGCTCCTCGCCGCGACGCGGAGATCCAGTCGACTGACCCGATGGAACGGATCGACCGGGAGATCAAGCGCGCACCGACGACGCCCTGTTGCGGCTGGTCACCGCCGTGCTCTTCGACATGCGCGACGAATGGATGGCCTTCCCCCGCCGCTACCTGCCCGAAGGCAGCATGGACGAGCAGGGACCCCCAAGCTTCCGCGCGGGGCCTCGCGGTCGCGTCATGTACCGGCGGGGAACCCTCGATCCGTGGGTCCACGAACAAGAACAGGCCGACTCCCGCTCCAACACCGCCCTGAACCCTGTGAGCGCGATTCCAGAGCAACGGGTCAGCCGTACCGTCAATACATGAGGCGCCACACGCTGTAGAGCGACTTGGTGGACCCGCGCGATGGATCCATCGCGCTGGCCGACTACATCGCCTCACATTGGGCGCCGGGTACAAGGGGTGTTCCAAAGACCCAGGGCGAACTTCCGCTCCGGAACATCACGGCGGCCGAACTCCGCGCGTACATGGCCAAGCTGGAGACAACGGTCTCCTCGGTCGACTACCGGCGCGGCATCCTGTCCGAGCTGTCCAGCATTCTGGAGGCAGCCGTCGATGACAAGCGTCTCGCCAGGAACCCCATGCGCGCGAAGTCCGTACGGTGGCCGAAGGCGCCGGTGGAACTCCCTTGGGGAAAGCCGGAGGCGGACAAGCGGCGGAGGAAGTTCTCCCTCCTGCTCACCGCCCGATTCGGTAACGCCGTGGCGGTGAACACGTGGAACACCTGCACCTGGAAACCGGCGCCGGCCAAGGCCGGCATCATCCCGCCGCACGCCAGGGGGCGAAGGACTGGCAGTGGGAGGCGGCGCCGAAGGACGGCTTCCGCGTGCTGCGGCACACCTACGCCTCGATCATGCTGGAGGCGGGGGAGTCCGTGGTGACGCTGGCACGATGGCTCGGGCACTCGTCCCCGGCTGTCACGCTTGGTTACTATGCTCACTTCATGTCGGAGGTCGGAAGCAAGGGCCGCACCGCGCAGGAGCTTGCCGTGGAATGTAGGGCAAACAAGCTATGGGGCCTTGGAAGATGTTGAGAGAGGTCACCGCAACCCGCTACATCGAGCCCCTGCGCTCCGGCGGCTCCGTCCCCGGAGTCGTCGAGGCCGACGACCTCGGCACGTACGTCGTCAAGTTCACCGGCTCCGCGCAGGGCCGCAAGGCGCTGGTCGCCGAGGTGATCGTCGGTGAGCTGGCCCGCGCGCTCGGTCTGCGCTTCCCCGAGCTGGTCCTGGTCCACTTCGACCCGGTGATCGCGGACAGCGAGCCCCACCAGGAGGTGCGCGACCTCCACAGCGCGAGCGCCGGCGTCAACCTCGGCATGGACTATCTGCCGGGCGCGAAGGACTTCACCCCGGAGGTCGCCAAGACCTTCCGCGTCGATCCGCTGGAGGCGGGCCGGATCGTCTGGCTGGACGCCCTGACCGCGAACGTCGACCGTACGGTCCACAGCTCCAACCTGATGGTCTGGCCCACGCTCGGGACCGTCCCGCCCCGCCTCTGGCTGATCGACCACGGCGCCGCCCTCGTCTTCCACCACCGCTGGGACGGCTCCGAACCCGAGAAGGCGTACGACTTCCGCCACCACGCCCTCGGCCACTACGGGCCCGACCTGCGCGCCGCCGACGCCGAACTCGCGCCCAGGGTCACTGAGGAACTGCTGCGCGCGATCGTGGCGGAGGTGCCGGACGCCTGGCTCACCGACTTCGCCTCACCCTGCGAGGCCCGCGAGGCCTATGTGACGTACCTCCACGCGCGCGTGCGGGCGTCCGAGGCCTGGCTGCCCACCGAATTCCCCAGCCGCGCGGAACTGGCGGCCGAAGAGGCCCAGCGCGTGGCGAAGACCCAGCAAGGGCGGCCGAACTGGCTCAAGCGGGTCCCCGACCTGCACGGCAAGCCGGCCGCGGAACAGGATTGGTCGGTGCACCTCGGATGACGGAGGCTTCGTTGCGCGGGTCGGGGCGGGTCGAGATCGAGTACTGCACTCAGTGCAGATGGCTGCCCCGCGCCGCCTGGCTCGCGCAGGAACTGCTCACGACCTTCGAGGCGGAGCTGTCCGAACTGGCGCTGAAACCCGGCAAGGGCGGCGTCTTCGTCGTCCGCGTCGATGACGAGGTCGTCTGGGACCGCCGCGACCAGGGCTTCCCCGAGCCGACGGCCGTCAAGCAGGCCGTACGCGACCGAGTGGCCCCGGGGAAGTCCCTGGGCCACTCGGACAAGCCTGCTTCCTGAAGGCTCAGCCCCTGAGCTGCTCGTACGCCGGCAGAGTCAGGAAGTCCGCGTAGTTCTCGTCGAGGGAGACCTCCAGGAGCAGGTCGTGGGCCTGCTGCCAGTGGCCGGCCGCGAAGGCATCCTCGCCGATCTCGGCGCGGATGTTCGTCAGTTCCTCGGCGGCGACCTTGCGGGCCAGCTCCGGGGTGGCGTGCTCGCCGTTCTCGAACTCGACGCCCGCGTTGATCCACTGCCAGATCTGGGAGCGGGAGATCTCGGCGGTGGCCGCGTCCTCCATGAGGTTGAAGATGGCGACCGCGCCGAGGCCGCGCAGCCAGGCCTCGATGTAGCGGATGCCGACCTGGACTGCGTTGACCAGACCGGGGTAGGTCGGCTTGGCGTCCAGGGAGTCGACGGCGATCAGGTCGGCCGCCTCGACGTGCACGTCCTCGCGGAGGCGGTCCTTCTGGTTCGGCCGGTCGCCGAGGACCTTGTCGAAGGACTCCATGGCGATCGGGACCAGGTCGGGGTGGGCCACCCAGGAGCCGTCGAAGCCGTCGTTCGCCTCGCGGTCCTTGTCGGCGCGGACCTTCTCGAAGGCCACCTTGTTGACCTCGGCGTCCCGGCGGGACGGGATGAACGCCGCCATGCCGCCGATCGCGTGCGCGCCGCGCTTGTGGCAGGTGCGGACGAGGAGTTCGGTGTACGCCCGCATGAACGGGGCCGTCATCGTCACCGCGTTGCGGTCCGGCAGGACGAACTTGGCGCCGCCGTCACGGAAGTTCTTGACGATGGAGAACAGGTAGTCCCAGCGGCCGGCGTTCAGCCCGGAGGCGTGGTCGCGCAGCTCGTAGAGGATCTCCTCCATCTCGTACGCCGCCGTGATCGTCTCGATCAGGACGGTCGCGCGGACGGTGCCCTGCGGGATGCCGACGTAGTCCTGCGCGAAGACGAACACGTCGTTCCAGAGGCGGGCCTCCAGGTGCGACTCCGTCTTCGGGAGGTAGAAGTACGGGCCCTTGCCGAGGTCGATGAGGCGCTGGGCGTTGTGGAAGAAGTACAGGCCGAAGTCGACGAAGGCGCCGGGGACCTGCTGACCGTCGATCTGGAGGTGACGCTCGTTCAGGTGCCAGCCGCGCGGCCGCATGACGACCGTGGCGAGTTCCTCGTCGGCCTTGAGCGCGTACGACTTGCCCGACTTCGGGTCCGTGAAGTCGATGTTGCGGGTGTAGGCGTCGGCCAGGTTGATCTGGCCCAGGACGACGTTCTCCCAGGTGGGGGCGGAGGCGTCCTCGAAGTCGGCGAGCCAGATCCTGGCGCCCGAGTTGAGGGCGTTGATGGTCATCTTGCGGTCGGTGGGACCGGTGATCTCGACCCGGCGGTCCTGGAGCGCGGGCGGGCACGGGGCCACCCGCCAGGAGTCGTCCGCGCGGATCGCGGCGGTCTCCGGCAGGAAGTCGAGGGTGGAGGTGCGGGCGATCTCGGCGCGGCGCTCCGCACGGCGGGCGAGGAGTTCGTCACGCCGGGGCGTGAACCGGCGGTGCAGCTCGGCCACGAAGGCGAGGGCCGCGTCCGTGAGGACCTCCTCCTGCCGGGGCAGGGGCTCGGCGTCGACGATGGCCAGCGGGGACGGCGCTGGTGCGGACATGAGCTGTCACTTCCTTCAGCGAGCTACGTGGACGAGCTGTCGAGCTTCTGGCACCGGGTGCCAGTCTTCCCGGATACGGCTGGGGGCGCCCCCGGAGCAGGCGGGCGCTTCTGAACAGTGGATACTAGTTTCCTCATGGTGGAAGTTCAATCGTTTGTTGATATCGAGATTCTCTGAGTCGAGGCAACATGGCTCTGGGTGCCACGACCCTCACTCAAGGTGGGCGAGATCCGCCTCGGTGTCGATGTCGTACGGCTGTGCCACGTCCCCGCACTCGACGAGCCCGATCGCCTCCTCCCGCTCCCTCAGATAGGCGCGTGCCCCTCGATCGCCGGTCGCAGTCGCCGCGACGCCCGCCCAGTGGGCGGCGCCGAAGAGCACGGGATGGCCGCGTACGCCGTCGTAGGCGGCCGCGACGAGCGAGGTCTCGTCCTCGTACGCCGCGAGCACACGTGCGACCGCCTCCGTGCCGATGCCGGGCTGGTCGACGAGTGAGACGAGCGCCGCCCCCGCCCCCGTGCCGGTCAGCGAGGCGAGCCCGGCGCGCAGCGAGGAGCCCATGCCTTCGGCCCAGTCCGGGTTGTCCACCAGTACGCAGTCACCGAGTTCCGCCTGCTCCCGTACGGCGTCGGCCTGCGCGCCCAGCACCACGTGCACACGGGTGCAGCCGGCCGCGCGCAGCACCGCGACGGCGTGCTCGACGAGCGGGCGGCCGCGGTGCCGGAGCAGGGCCTTGGGGCGTCCGCCGAGCCGTCGGCCGCCTCCTGCGGCGAGCAGCAGACCGGCGACCGGCGGGACTTGTTTCTCCGTCATGCGTCCTGCATACATGACGCCCGCAAGGCCACCGGGTCTCCTTGGGCTGAATTTCGGTCCGCATGGTGGCGCGCCCGGCAGCGGTGGCGTTTACTGACCCGCGTCCCCGGCGCCCGATCGACGTCAGGGGAGCTCGGCGGGGGACACGTACTGCTGGCGCACAACGGCGTGCGAGGGGGAGTGCTTTGTTGCGGAGCTTGGGGCAGAGGCCGGTGACGGGCAGCGACGAGGACCTGAGGGTGGTGGAACTGCGGTCGGCGGTGTCCCGCCTGCGCCGCGAACTCGCCGCGCATCCGGCCGAGTTCCCCGACCGTGGCATCGCCGAGGACGAACTCGCCGCGCTGGCCGCGATGACGATCGACGGGGTGCCGGAGACGCCGCGGCTGCGAAGGTCACTGCTGCTGATCGCGGGGGCGATCGGGTCGGTGAGCGCGCTGTCCCCGGGGCTCACGCGGGTGCGCGACGCCGTGGAGCTGTTCGGGGAGCCGCGCCGCTAGTTCCGCGAACTGCCTTCTTCGCCCTCGCCGCCCCTACCAGTCCCCATCGGCCCGAAGGGCCTCGTCCTCAAACGCCGGACGGGCTGAAGTGCACCGGCCGGCGCTGAGGGTTCGGCCCCTCCGGGGTCAGGCGTGGTTCTGGGTGGCCAGTGCCTCGGACAGTTCGCCGGCGACCTGCTGCAGCACCGGCACGATCTTCTCCGTCGCCTCCTCCGTCACGCGGCCGGCCGGCCCGGAGATCGAGATCGCCGCCGCGGTGGGGGAGTCGGGCACGGAGACGGCGAGGCAGCGGACGCCGATCTCCTGTTCGTTGTCGTCGACCGCGTAGCCGGCCCGGCGTACGTCCTCCAGGGCCGCGAGGAAACCGTCCGGCGTGGTGATCGTCTTCTCGGTCGCGGCCGGCATGCCGGTCCGGGACAGCAGCGCGCGCACCTCCTGAGGCGGGAACCCGGCGAGGAGGGCCTTGCCGACGCCCGTGGAGTGCGGGAGGACGCGCCGGCCCACCTCGGTGAACATGCGCATCGAGTGCTTGGACGGCACCTGGGCGACGTAGACGATCTCGTCCCCGTCGAGCAGCGCCATGTTCGCGGTCTCGCCGGTCTCCTCGACCAGCCGGGCCAGGTAGGGCCGGGCCCAGGTGCCGAGCAGCCGGGAGGCGGACTCGCCGAGGCGGATCAGGCGCGGGCCGAGGGCGTAGCGGCGGTTGGGCTGCTGGCGGACGTATCCGCACGCCACCAGCGTGCGCATCAGGCGGTGGATGGTGGGCAGCGGCAGCCCGCTGCTCGCGGACAGCTCGCTCAGGCCGACCTCGCCGCCGGCGTCCGCCATCCGCTCGAGCAGGTCGAAGGCGCGCTCAAGGGACTGGACACCACCACCGTTGTTGGTCTTGGCGGCGTCGGTGGTGCTGGCGTTGGACGTCGGCACGGCGCGTTCCTTTCGGGAACCGGTGGGAAGAGCAGAAGCCTACCCGTCAGTCGGTTGACTCCCCGCTTGTGCATAGCTACGTTCTGCTTGCCGAAATTATATTTCCACTTTGTGGAAACGTACAGAGAGTATGGGATGGGTGCACTGTGGAGAAGTGTGCCCTTGACGGCGCACGAACGGGAGGGAAGACTCCTTCAACAGAAAGTTGAATTCCGCTACACGGAAGTCAATGGCGGCAGAGAGGGGCCCGGGTGTCCGACGCTGAACTGGTGCTGCGCTCGACGCGAGTCATCACCCCGGAGGGGACACGGGCCGCCTCGGTCCTGGTCGCCGCCGGCAAGATCACGGCCGTACTCGCGCACGACGCCGAGGTACCGGCCGGGGCCCGGCTGGAGGACCTCGGTGACGACGTCCTGCTGCCCGGTCTGGTCGACACGCACGTGCACGTCAACGACCCCGGCCGCACCGAGTGGGAGGGCTTCTGGACCGCCACGCGCGCGGCGGCGGCCGGCGGCATCACCACCCTCGTCGACATGCCGCTCAACTCCCTGCCGCCCACCACGACGGTCGACAACCTCCGCACCAAGCAGGACGTGGCCGCCGACAAGGCGCACATCGACGTCGGCTTCTGGGGCGGCGCCCTGCCCGACAACGTCAAGGACCTGCGCCCCCTGCACGAGTCCGGCGTCTTCGGCTTCAAGGCGTTCCTGTCGCCGTCCGGCGTGGACGAGTTCCCGCACCTCGACCAGGACCGGCTCGCCCAGTCCCTGGCGGAGATCGCCTCCTTCGGCGGACTGCTGATCGTGCACGCCGAGGACCCGCACCACCTGGAGGCGGCCCCGCAGCAGGGCGGCCCCAGATACGCCGACTTCCTCGCCTCGCGCCCGCGCGACGCCGAGGACACGGCCATCGCCCAGCTGATCGCCCAGGCGAAACGCCTCCACGCGCGCGTGCACGTCCTCCACCTCTCCTCCAGCGACGCGCTGCCGCTGATCGCCGAGGCCAAGCGGGACGGCGTACGGATCACCGTCGAGACCTGCCCGCACTACCTCACCCTCACCGCCGAGGAAGTCCCGGACGGCGCCAGCGAGTTCAAGTGCTGCCCGCCGATCCGCGAGTCCGCCAACCAGGACCTGCTGTGGCAGGCGCTGGCCGACGGCACCATCGACTGCGTGGTGACCGACCACTCGCCGTCCACGGCCGACCTGAAGACCGACGACTTCGCCACGGCCTGGGGCGGCATCTCCGGACTCCAGCTGAGCCTGGCGGCCGTATGGACCGAGGCGCGCAAGCGCGGGCACGGCCTGGAGGACGTGGTCCGCTGGATGTCCGCGCGGACTGCGCAGCTCGTCGGACTCGACCAGAAGGGCGCCATCGAGGCCGGCCGCGACGCCGACTTCGCCGTCCTCGCGCCCGACGAGACCTTCACCGTGGACCCGGCCGCCCTCCAGCACCGCAACCGCGTGACGGCGTACGCGGGCAAGACCCTCCACGGCGTCGTGAAGTCCACCTGGCTGCGCGGCGAACGCATCGTCGCGGACGGCGAGTTCACCGCCCCGAAGGGGGAGCTGCTCACCCGCGCCGCCCACTGACCCTCCCGCACCCGCACCGGCCGACTCCAGAAAGGCAGAACCACCACCGTGACGGCGATACCCAGCTTCACCGGCGACGCGAACCCCTACGGAGGCGGCGACCCGTACGCGGACTACCGCACCGCCGACTTCCCCTTCACCCAGTACGCCAACCTCGCCGACCGCAACCTCGGCGCCGGAGTCATCGCCGCCAACGACGAGTTCTTCGCCCAGCGCGAGAACCTGCTGGTGCCCGAGCGGGCCGAGTTCGACCCCGAGCACTTCGGGCACAAGGGCAAGATCATGGACGGCTGGGAGACCCGTCGGCGGCGCGGCGCCTCCGCCGGGCACCCATGGCCGACGGCCGAGGACCACGACTGGGCGCTGGTGCGCCTGGGCGCGCCCGGCGTGATCCGCGGGATCGTCGTCGACACCGCCCACTTCCGCGGCAACTACCCGCAGGCCGTCTCCGTCGAGGGCACGTCCGTGCCGGGCGCGCCGTCGCCGGAGGAACTGCTGGCCGACGACGTGAAGTGGACGACGCTGGTGCCGCGCACGGCGGTGGGCGGACATGCGGCGAATGGTTTCTCCATCGACGTCGAGCAGCGCTTCACCCACCTGCGGGTCAACCAGCACCCCGACGGAGGCATCGCCCGTCTGCGCGTCTACGGCGAGGTGGCACCCGACCCGAAGTGGCTGGAGGTGCTCGGCACGTTCGACGTGGTCGCCCTGGAGAACGGCGGCCAGGTCGAGGACGCCTCCAACCTCTTCTACTCGCCCGCCACCAACACCATCCAGCCGGGCCGCTCCCGCAAGATGGACGACGGCTGGGAGACGCGCCGCCGCCGCGACCAGGGCAACGACTGGATCCGCTACCAGCTGGTGGCCCAGTCCCAGATCCGGGCGATCGAGATCGACACGGCGTATCTGAAGGGCAACAGCGCGGGCTGGGCGTCGGTCTCGGTGAAGGACGGCGAGAACGGCGAGTGGACCGAGATCCTCCCGCGCACCCGCCTCCAGCCCGACACCAACCACCGCTTCGTCCTGGACGCCCCCGCGGTGGGCACGCACGCGCGCGTGGACATCTTCCCGGACGGCGGCATCTCCCGACTGCGGCTGCACGGCTCGCTGACCGAGCAGGGCGTGGCGGGGCTGGCGGCACGCCACCAGGAGCTGGGGGGCTGAGCCAGCCCGATCCGCTGAATCCGTGGGTCCGTCGGAGCGGCGGGCCCGCCGAACCCGTGGGACGCGCCGGCCGGACAGCACCGGCGCGTCCCACGTCGTGTCACGCCGCGTGGCCGCCGTCCACCGCGAACTCCGCGCCCGTGACGTAGTCCGCCCCGGCCAGGTACGCGACCGTCGCCGCCACCTCGTCGGGCTTGCCGAAGCGCCCCAGCGCGGTCATCGCCGCCTGGCCGGCCGCGTACGGCCCGTCCGCCGGGTTCATGTCGGTGTCGACGGGACCCGGGTGGACGATGTTCGCCGTGATGCCGCGCGGTCCCAGCTCGCGCGCCAGGGCCTTCGTCAGACCGATCAGGGCCGACTTGCTGGTCGCGTACAGCGTGCCGCCGGGACCCGGCACCCGCTGGGCCATACAGCTGCCGATCGTGATGATCCGGCCGCCGTCGGCCATGCGGGCGGCCGCCGCCTGGGACGTCAGGAAGACGCCCCGGACGTTCACCGCGAGGACCCGGTCCACATCGGTGAGCGCGAGCCCGTCCAGTGGGCCCAGCACGCCGACGCCGGCGTTGTTCACCAGTACGTCCAGGCCGCCCAGCGCCTCCACGGTGCGCTCCACCGCGCCCGCTGCCTCGTCGGCGTCCGCGCAGTCCGCCCGCAGGGCCACGGCCCGCCGCCCCAGGGCTTCCACGGCCCGTACGACCTCCTCGGCCGCCTCCTTGCCGTTCACGTAGGTCACGGCGACGTCCGCGCCCTCGCGCGCGAGCCGCAGCGCCGTCGCCGCGCCGATGCCGCGGCTGCCGCCGGTGACCAGGGCCACTTTGCCTTCGAGGGGTGCGTACGTGCTTGTCGTGGGTGCGTGAGTAGTCGTCATGCGTCCATCCCAGCGCCGCGCGGTCCGAAGTGCTGGCGGCGAACGGACACCGAGATCCGGGGCGGAACCCGGCGGCGACGCCTAGATCCGGGTGCGGAAGCCGGCCGGGCCGGCAGCGATGAGTTGCGGGTGCCGGACGGGTCTGAGGTGATGACAACAGATCCCACCCGGAAAGAGGCACCCCTCATGGGCAAGCTCGTCTCCACTCTCTTCGTCACGCTCGACGGCGTCTACCAGGCCCCCGGCGGCCCTGAAGAGGACACCCGCGGCGGCTTCGAGCACGGCGGCTGGAGCTTTCCGTACGCCGACGACGACTTCGGCCGGTTCATCAACGACGTCTTCGGCCGCCCGGGCGCCTTCCTGCTCGGACGCCGTACGTACGACATCTTCGCGGCGTACTGGCCCAAGGTGACCGATCCCGCCGACCCGGTCGCCGGCAAGCTGAACGCGTTGCCGAAGTACGTCCCCTCCGCCACCCTCACGGACCCCGGGTGGGCCGGTACCACCGTGCTCGGCGGTGACCTCGCCAAGGAGGTCACCGCGCTCAAGGAGCGCACCGACGGCGAGCTCCAGGTCCACGGCAGCGGCGCCCTCGTCAGGTCGCTGCTCGCCCTCGACCTCGTCGACACCCTCCATCTGCTGACGTTCCCGGTCGTGCTCGGCACGGGCCACCGCCTGTTCACGGAGGGCGCCGTACCCACCGCGTTCAAGCACTCCGGCGGCAGCGTCACGAGCACCGGTGTCGCCATCAACTCCTACGACCTGGCGGGCCGCCCCGAGTACGGCTCGTTCGCGCTCCCGGAAGATGCCTGACCAGCGACTTCGGCGTTCTCACCCGGTCTCGTGGAGATCGCGTGAGGACGCCGGGGCGTACGTTAACTTCCCGAAAACTCATCGGACTTGCCGGGAAATTCTCCCTCGTTGTCATTGACATGCCACTATCTACGCGCGTCATCATGAAGCCATGAGATTCCCCCCACGAATCAGCCGCATCGGCGCCGCGGCCGCCGTCCTGTCCGCCCTCCTCGTCGGCGGCACCGTCACCGCCACGCCGGCGGCCGCCGCGGTCGGCAGCATCTGCTACAGCGACCTGCCCTCCCAGGCGCACGACACGCTCGACCTGATCGAGCAGGGCGGTCCCTTCCCCTACGACCAGGACGGCACGGTCTTCTAGAACCGGGAAGGCATCCTGCCGAGCCAGTCGTCCGGGTACTACCACGAGTACACGGTCATCACGCCTGGTTCCGACACGCGCGGAGCTCGCCGGATCGTCACCGGTGAGCGGAACCAGGAGGACTACTACACCGCCGACCACTACGAGTCCTTCGACCTGGTCAACTACAGCTGCTGACCCCGTAGGTCCGCACGTCACGGTCGGCACCGAGGAACGGTGCGGCCGGCCGGAGGTCCGGTCCGCGTTCAGCCGGACTTCCGGCTCCCGGCGGCAGCGAACAGTGCGACGGCCAGCACCAGCAGGACGACGCTCGCGTAGATCCCGTAGCCGTCGAGGAAACCGATCCGCTGGACGAGACCCCAGTCCCAGTCGGTGAACTCGTGCAGCAGGCCCGCGACGCCCTGGAGCAGGGCGATGACTCCGAGGAACTCCAGCAACTGCTTCATGCCACGACTCTCGCCCCGCGGACCCCCCACACCAATCGGCCGCGGGGCGAGCCATGGTGGACGGAAGTCCACGTTCCGCTTGCCTCGCCACGACCAAGGTCGCCGATGCAGCAACTTTCGTCGACGAACACGCCCGCAAAGGCGCGCCAGGGCCCCGTACTGCGTAGATTTGTCGATCGTGAGTGGTGACGAGCCGGAACCCGTACCGCAGGCGTTCGCGGGGCGGCGCTGGCTTCTGCCCTCGGCCCTGATCAAGGAGTTCGACTCCGATGTCGCGCGCTCGGGGCGACCGAGGCGCACGGCACGCGACTGGGTGGTCGACTTCTCCGCTTTCCTGCTGGCCGTGTTCGTCGGGCTGCTCGCCGCGGACACGATACGGAAAGAGGACCTCCCGGCCGGTTACGCGGCCGTCGACCAACTCGTCGGCGCGCTCTCCTGTGCCGCGGTGTGGCTGCGGCGCCGCTGGCCGGTCGGGCTCGCCGCCGCGATGGTGCCGGTCTCTCTGGTGTCGAGCGCGGCAGGCGGCGCCGCCCTGGTCGCCCTGTTCACGCTCGCCGTGCACCGGCCCTTCCGGTACGTGGCCTGGGTGGCGGGGGCGTACGTGGCCGTCAACGCGGTGTTCTACTGGTTTCGTCCCGACCCCGACCTGTCGTACGGCTGGACCCTCGCCCTGGCTGCGCTGCTGACCCTCGCGGTCGTCGGCTGGGGCATGCTCGCCCGGTCCAAACGGCAGCTCATGCTCAGCCTGCGGGACCGTGCCCGGCGTGCCGAGACGGAGGCGCGGCTGCGGGCCGAGCAGGCTCAGCGGCTCGCCCGCGAGGCCATCGCCCGGGAGATGCACGACGTCCTCGCCCACCGGCTGACGCTGCTCAGCGTGCACGCCGGGGCGCTGGAGTTCCGGCCCGACGCCCCCCGCGAGGAGATCGTGCGGGCGGCGGGCGTCATCCGGGAGAGTGCCCACGAGGCCCTCCAGGACCTGCGGGAGATCATCGGCGTGCTGCGGGCGCGTGAGCCCGACGACTCCGGCCGCCCCCAGCCGACCCTCGCGGCGCTGGAGACGCTGGTGACCGAGTCCCGCGAGGCCGGCATGAAGGTCACCCTCGACCAGCGCGTCACCGACCCCGCCGCCGTCCCCGCCTCCGTCGGCCGCACCGCCTACCGCATCGCCCAGGAGGGGTTGACCAACGCCCGCAAGCACGCCCCCGGTACGGAGGTCACGGTCACGGTGACCGGCGCGCCGGGCGAGGGCCTGTCCGTGGCGGTGCGCAATCCCGTGCCCGAGGGCGAGGTCCCCCACGTTCCGGGCTCCGGACAGGGGCTGATCGGGCTGACGGAACGGGCGACGCTGACGGGCGGGCGACTGGAGCACGGGCCGCGGGCGGACGGGGGGTTCGAGGTGCGGGCGTGGTTGCCGTGGGGGTGACGCTCATCGGTTCGGGGTCGGGGAGCTCAACGGGCGCCCCGGCGCACGCTGTTGCCGTTGACGCCACTTTGCGCATGCGAACTCCACGGCGTCCGGTCCCGTCGCCCCGTACAACCGTGATTACGTGAGCCACATGACTGCGATCAGACTCCTCCTCGTCGACGACGACCCGTTGGTCAGGGCCGGGTTGTCCTTCATGCTGGGCGGCGCCGACGACATCGAGATCGTCGGTGAGGCGGCCGACGGCGGCGAGGTCGAGACGCTGGTCGACCGCACCCGGCCCGACGTGGTCCTGATGGACATCCGGATGCCGTCGGTCGACGGACTGACCGCCACGGAGCGGCTGCGCGGCAGGAAGGACGCCCCGCAGGTCGTGCTGCTGACCACCTTCCACGCCGACGAACTGGTGCTGCGCGCCCTGCGGGCAGGCGCCGCCGGGTTCGTGCTCAAGGACACCCCGCCCGCCGAGATCGTCGACGCGGTGCGCCGCGTCGCGGCCGGGGACCCGGTCCTGTCGCCCACCGTGACCCGCCAGTTGATGGACCACGCGGCCGGCACCGCCGCCGACACCCGCCGGGCACGCGCGCGTGAGCGGCTCGCCGCCCTCAACGACCGCGAGCGCGAGGTCGCCGTCGCGGTGGGCCGGGGCCTGGCCAACGCCGCGATCGCAGCGGAGCTCTTCATGAGCGTCGCCACCGTCAAGACCCATGTTTCCCGCGTCCTGGCCAAGCTCGACCTCAACAACCGTGTGCAGATCGCCCTGTTGGCGTACGACGCGGGACTTCTGGAGGAACTGGAGGAGGACGGGCACTAGCCGGCGCTCCCACGCGTTGTCGAGGTGATGGGAGGGGGAGTGTGGCGGGAGGGGGGAGCGGCATGGCGGAAGTGATCGACCTGGGGGAGTTCGGAGAGGGGTTCCGTACCGACCCGCATCCCGTGTACGCGCGTCTGCGTGAGCGTGGTCCGGTGCACCGGGTGCGGCTGCCGGTGCCGGACGAACACCATGAGACGTGGCTCGTCGTGGGGTACGAGGAGGCGCGCGCGGCGCTTGCCGACCCGCGGCTGGCCAAGGACGGCGGCAAGATCGGGGTGACCTTCCTCGACGAGCAGTTGATCGGGAAGTATCTGCTGGTCGCCGACCCAGCACACCCGGCTGCGCGGCCTCATCACCCGCGCGTTCACGATGCGGCGCGTCGAGGAACTCCGGCCGAGGATCCAGCAGATCACCGACGGACTGCTGGACGCGATGCTGCCGCACGGCCGGGCCGACCTCGTCGACTCGTTCGCCTACCCGCTGCCGATCACCGTGATCTGTGAACTGCTGGGCGTGCCCGAGATGGACCGCACGGAGTTCCGCAAGCTGTCCACGGAGGCCGTCGCGCCGACGAGCGCCGAGAGCGAACGCGACGCGTTCGTGCGCCTCGCCGAGTACCTCACCGAACTCATCGAGGACAAGCGTTGCGCCGGCCCGAGCGCCGATCTGCTCAGCGACCTCATCCGCACCACCGCCGAGGACGGCGACCGGCTCTCGCCGCAGGAACTGCGGGGCATGGCCTTCATCCTGCTCATCGCGGGCCATGAGACCACGGTCAACCTCATCACCAACGCCGTCCACGCCCTGCTCACGCACCCGGACCAACTGGCCGACCTGCGCGTCGACATGACCCTCCTCGACGGCGCGGTCGAAGAGGCGCTGCGGTACGAGGGCCCGGTGGAGAACGCGACGTTCCGGTTCGCCGCCGAACCCCTGGAGATCGCCGGAGTGCCGATCGCGCAGGGTGAAGCGGTGATGGTCGGCCTCACCGCCTCCGACCGTGACGCGGCCCGCTTCCCGGCCCCGGACCGCTTCGACATCCGCCGCGACACCCGCGGCCATCTCGCCTTCGGCCACGGCATCCACTACTGCCTGGGCGCACCCCTGGCCCGACTGGAGGCCCGCACGGCGATCCGCTCCCTGCTGGAACGCGCCCCGCGCCTGGCCCTGGACGGCACGCCGGGCGACTGGCTGCCGGGCCCGCTGATGCGTGGGGTGCGGAGTCTGCCGGTGCGCTGGTAGCGGGCGGCCGCAGAGACTGGTCCGGGCGCGACGAGGGGTGGCGGGCGGGGCGTAGGGATGGGTCGCCGGACCGTCGGCTTTCGGGAGCGCGAGGCTTCATGGAGCCTGCGGTCTTCGGGGAGGCTGAGGTGCCGCCGCGAGCCGTCCCGGCCGGCCGTGGCCACCTTCACGGAGCCTGCGGCCTTCAGCGAGCGCCAGGCCTTCGGCGAGCCGTTGGCCTTCACAGCGACGCGGCCGAAGCGCTGCCCGCAAGTTCCGCGAGTGCGACCGGTCTTCGGTCTCGCCGCGACAGCTCGCAGGTCTCCGCGACCCGCCCCGGTGCGCTGGTAGCGGGCGGCCGTGCGGCTGGTCCAGCCCTCGCAAGGAGCGGTGGTCGGGTCGTACGGGTGCGTCGCCGGGCAAGGCCTTCACCCAGCCTGCAACCTCAACGCAGCCCGCAGCCGACGGCCTTCGCAGAGCCCGTGGCCTTTTACAGCGCCGCGGCCGAAGCGCTGCCCGCAAGTTCCGCGAGTGCGACCGGTCTTCGCTCTCGCCGCGACAGCTCGCACGCCTCCGCGACCCGCAGGGCTTGGAGAGCCTCCCGCCCGTCGCAGGGGTTGGCCCGCTCGCCGCGCACGACCTCCACGAAGGCGTTCAGCTCCGCCTCGTACGCCGGCCCGAACCGCTCCAGGAACCCCGACCACGGCTTGTCCGCCGCGGGCGGCCCGGTCGGTTCGGTGGACGCGATCGGAGTACGGTCGTCCAGGCCCACCACGATCTGGTCCGACTCCCCGGCCAGCTCCATGCGCACGTCGTACCCGGCGCCGTTCAGCCGCGTCGCCGTGGCCGTGGCGAGCGTGCCGTCGTCCAGCGTGAGCACCGCGGCCGCCGTGTCGACATCGCCCGCCTCACGGAACATCGCGGGCCCGGCGTCCGACCCGGCCGCGTACACGTCGGCGATCTCGCGCCCGGTCACCCAGCGCAGCACGTCGAAGTCGTGGATCAGCGTGTCCCGGTACAGCCCACCGGACAGCGGCAGCCACGCGGCCGACGGCGGCGACTGGTCGCTGGTCAGCGCCCGCACGGTGTGCAGCCGCCCGAGGCGCCCGGACCGTACGGCCTCGCGCGCGCCGACGTACCCTGCGTCGAAGCGGCGCTGGAAGCCCATCTGGAGGATCGTGCCGGCCGTCTCCACCTCCCCGATCGCATGCAACGTGCCCGGCAGATCGAGCGCGATCGGCTTCTCGCAGAAGACGGGAAGCCCCGACCTTGCTGCCCGACCGATCAGTTCGGCGTGGGCCGACGTCGCCGTCGTGATCACCACCGCGTCCACGCCCCACCGGAAGATCTCGTCCACCCCCGGCGCGGCTGTCTCCCCCAGCCGGTGTGCCAGCTCCTGGGCCCGCGAGACGTCCGCGTCCGTGAGGATCAGCGAACCCACGTCGCGGTGCCGGCTGAGCGTGTTGGCGTGAATCCTGCCGATGCGGCCCGTGCCGATGACCCCGATGCGCATGGAAACAAAGTGCGGGTTCAGTGCGCACCCTGTCAATGCAAATGTCCGGACAATCGAACTACACGACTTCCCGTCAACAACGCGTAGAGCTACAGTCAGGCCGTGCCGAAACCAGAAGTGGACCCGACCGTGGAACTCGAGCTCAGTGTGGACCGGAGCAGTCCGGTGCCGTTGTACTTCCAGCTGTCCCAGCAGCTCGAGGCCGCGATCGAGCACGGAGCGCTCACCCCCGGCAGCCTGCTGGGCAACGAGATCGAACTCGCCGCACGCCTCGGCCTGTCCCGGCCGACCGTCCGCCAGGCCATCCAGTCACTGGTCGACAAGGGCCTGCTGGTGCGCCGTCGAGGTGTGGGTACGCAGGTCGTGCACAGCCAGGTCAAGCGTCCACTGGAGCTCAGCAGCCTCTACGACGACCTGGAGTCGGCCGGTCAGCGCCCGGCCACCAAGGTGATCGTCAACACCGTCGTCCCGGCGTCCGCCGAGGTCGCGGCCGCGCTCGGGGTCGCCGAGGACAGCGACGTCCACCGGATCGAGCGGCTGCGCCTCGCGCACGGTGAGCCGATGGCGTACCTGTGCAACTTCCTGCCGCCCGCCCTGATCGACCTGGACACCGCGCAGCTGGAGGCCACCGGCCTGTACCGGCTGATGCGCGCCGCCGGGATCACCCTGCACAGCGCCCGGCAGACCATCGGCGCGCGCGCCGCCACCGCCGCCGAAGCCGAACGGCTCGCCGAGGAGGAGGGCGCTCCGCTCCTCACCATGCAGCGCGTGACCTTCGACGACACCGGCCGAGCGGTCGAGTACGGCACCCACACCTATCGCCCGACCCGGTACTCCTTCGAGTTCCAGCTGCTCGTACGGCCATGAGTGTCGCTGCCGCACGGGCCTGAGCGAGAGAGGGCCGTAAGACGCGCCGGTCGTAATGTCCGGACAACATGCTGTGACTCGCGCCGCCCTTTGCCGCCCCGTTCGGCACCCAGTGTGAGCGTGCGGCAGAATCGGGCCTGATGAGCACCTACCGCGACTTCACCGCCCCCATCGGCTCCCGGCGAGCCCCCGTGCTCCGCACCGTGGGACCCCGGGAGCGCCGCTCACACCTGACCGCCCCCCGGGTGCCGACCGTCGGGATCGACATCGGCGGCACGAAGGTCATGGCGGGCGTCGTAGACGCCGACGGCAACATCCTGGAGAGGCTCCGCACGGAGACCCCGGACAAGTCCAAGAGCCCGAAGGTCGTCGAGGACACGATCGTCGAGCTGGTCCTGGACCTGTCCGACCGGCACGACGTGCACGCCGTCGGCATCGGCGCGGCCGGCTGGGTCGACGCCGACCGCAACCGCGTCCTGTTCGCGCCCCACCTGTCCTGGCGCAACGAGCCCCTCAGGGACCGCCTCGCCGGACGGCTCGCCGTGCCCGTCCTGGTCGACAACGACGCCAACTCCGCCGCCTGGGCCGAGTGGCGCTTCGGCGCCGGGCGCGGCGAGGACCACCTCGTCATGATCACGCTGGGCACCGGCATCGGCGGCGCGATCCTGGAGGACGGGCAGGTCAAGCGCGGCAAGTACGGCGTGGCCGGTGAGTTCGGCCATATGCAGGTCGTGCCCGGCGGCCACCGCTGCCCGTGCGGCAACCGCGGCTGCTGGGAGCAGTACAGCTCCGGCAACGCGCTGGTCAGGGAGGCACGCGAGCTGGCCGCCGCCGACTCGCCGGTGGCCTACGGGATCATCGAGCACGTCAAGGGCAACATCGGCGACATCACCGGCCCGATGATCACCGAGCTGGCCCGCGAGGGCGACGCCATGTGCATCGAACTGCTCCAGGACATCGGCCAGTGGCTCGGCGTCGGCATCGCCAACCTCGCGGCCGCCCTGGACCCGTCCTGCTTTGTGATCGGCGGCGGTGTGTCGGCCGCCGACGACCTGCTGATCGGCCCCGCGCGGGACGCCTTCAAGCGTCACCTCACCGGCCGCGGCTACCGCCCGGAGGCCCGCATCACCCGCGCCCAGCTCGGCCCCGAGGCCGGCATGGTCGGCGCCGCCGACCTGGCCCGCCTGGTCGCGCGCCGCTTCCGCCGCGCCAACCGCCGCAGGGTCGAACGCTACGAGCGCTACGCGCGGTTCGCCGAGGCCCGCCGGTCGTCGTCGCAGGGGTCGGCGTGACCGTGTCCGTCCCCCGCCAGGCCGACTCCCCGGACGAGCCGCGGCAGCCGCCCGAGGACCGCCGCCACATGATCCGCCGCCGGGCCCTCACCCTGCTCATCATCGTGCTGCTCATCGGCGTCCCCGCCGGCTACCTGGTGATCTCCGCCAACCAGAGCCGCGACAGCGGCAAGGACAAGGAGGAGAAGTACTCGGCGACCGGGCTCGTTCCGCACTGGCCGTCGAGGATCCAGCGCCGCCTCTACCAGATCCCGGTGCCGGACTATTCGTACAACCTCGCGTACTACGAGACGAACAACTGGAAGACCAGCCGTCTCTACGTCCAGTTCCAGACGGCCGACAAGAACCTGGACTGGTTCTTCGACACCATGGGCGTCAGCCGGGACGAACTGAAGCGGGACGCCATCACCATCAGCGCCCGCGACCAGAAGATCACCGGCTGGGACTTCAGCGGCCCCGGCCCGTGGTACGGCTTCACCCACAAGCAGAAGAACCCCGCGCCCACCCAGGACGTCGTGATGAACATGTCCGACCCGGACAATCCGTTCGTGTACGTCGTCTCGCGCACGGTCCCCTGACCACCCCGTGA
The DNA here is from genome assembly GCF_055564995.1 of Streptomyces sp. NPDC028907. Lineage (NCBI taxonomy): Bacteria > Bacillati > Actinomycetota > Actinomycetes > Kitasatosporales > Streptomycetaceae > Streptomyces > Streptomyces sp. NPDC028907. The sequence continues at coordinate 156,635 of NZ_JBVHVE010000012.1, read as the reverse complement.
GGTCTCCGGCCCGAGCCGGTCGCCGGGGCCGATTGTCAGACCCCGCCCGTAGAGTCGAAGACGGTTGATCCGACTCATGGGCGGGAGGTGACAGGACATATGAGCAACGGCATCGCGACGGCCGAGAGCGCGGGGGAGGCCGCCCCCGTGCGGCTCGCCGCCGTCTTCCTGCCCGCGTCCCTCCCGCGCGAGGGACGGATCGCCTTCTGGGACCCGGAGGGCGGCCCACTGCCCGCCGAGGACATCGAGCTCACCGTCGTGCGACGCCACGGGGCCACAGTCCGCCGCCGGACCACCCCCGCGCTGTCGTTGCCGCTCGCCGAGGCCCTGCCGCTGCTCGTGCGGGCCCGGCGCGATCCGGCCGCGCACCCCGCCACCGCCTGCTGGGGCGCGGCCGCACTGCACGCGCTGCGGCTCACCGCGCGGGGCCGGCTGCTGCCCGGCCTGACGCCCGGCGGCCACGACGCCTGGCGGGCCGGCCCGCTCGACCCGGACGACATCGCCCACCTGCGAGCGGTCGCCGCCGCCCTGCCGCACGAAGGCCATGCGGTCCCCCTGCCCGGCCCCGGGCCGCTGCGACTGCCCGAGCCCGAGGCGCTGATGCGGTCCTTCCTGGACGCGGTCGCGGACACCCTGCCCCGGACCCCCGCCGCACCGCACGCCTCGGGAAAGCCCTTCGCCGCACGCGAGGCCCAACGGCTGCCCGACGCCCACGACTGGGCGGCCGAGGTCGCCGCCGGCATGGACGCGGGTGTACGGATCTCACTCCGCCTCGACCTGTCGGCCTACGACCTCTTCGACGACACCGGTGCCGGCGCGCGCAGCGCCGGCGCCGCGATCGTCCAGGTGCACAGCCTCGCCGACCCCACCCTGGTGGCCGACGCGGCCGCCCTCTGGTCGGGCGGGGCCGACGCGGCCTTCGGGCCACGCGCGCGGGTGGACGCGGCGCTCGCAGTGCGGCGCGCGGCCCGGGTGTGGGCGCCGCTGGACCGGCTGTCCGAGCAGGACGTGCCCGACGTACTGGCGCTGTCCGACGAGGAGTTGGGCGACCTGCTTGGCGTGGCCACGACGCGGCTCGCGGCGGCCGGGGTGGCGGTGCACTGGCCCCGGGACCTGGCGCATGACCTCAGCGCGGCCGCGGTCGTACGACCCGCGCCGGGCTCGGCGACCGAGGGCACCGGCTTCTTCGAGAGCGAGGAACTGCTCCAGTTCCGCTGGCAGTTGGCGATCGGCGGCGACCCGCTCACCGAGTCCGAGATGGACGCGCTCGCCGAGGCGCACCGCCCGGTCGTCCGGCTGCGGGACAGCTGGGTGCTGGTCGACCCCGCCCTGGTCCGCAAGGCCCGCAAGCGCGAACTGGGCCTGCTCGACCCGGTCGACGCGCTGTCCGTCGCCCTCACCGGCAGCGCGGAGGTCGACGGCGAGACGGTCGAGGCGGTGCCGGTGGGCGCGCTGGCCGCGCTGCGTGACCGACTGACGGTGGGAGTGCGCCCCGCCGATCCACCGCCGGGACTGAAGGCGACGCTGCGCGACTACCAACTCCGGGGCCTGGCCTGGCTGGACCTCATGACGTCCCTGGGTCTTGGCGGCTGCCTCGCCGACGACATGGGCCTCGGCAAGACGATCACGGTCATCGCCCTGCACCTGAAGCGCGCCAGGACGGCTCCGACCCTGGTGGTCTGCCCGGCCTCGCTCCTCGGCAACTGGCAGCGGGAGATCACCCGTTTCGCGCCCGGCGTCCCCGTCCGCCGCTTCCACGGCCCGGACCGCACCCTGGAGGACATGGACGGCGGCTTCGTCCTGACGACGTACGGCACGATGCGCTCGGCGGCCCCGACGCTGGCCCAGCACACCTGGGACATGGTCGTCGCCGACGAGGCACAGCACGTGAAGAACCCGTACTCGGCCACGGCGAAGGCCCTGCGTACCATTCCGACGCCCGCGCGCGTGGCGCTGACCGGCACACCGGTCGAGAACAACCTCTCCGAGCTCTGGGCCCTGCTCGACTGGACGACACCGGGACTGCTCGGCCCGCTCAAGTCCTTCCGCGCCCGGCACGCACGCGCGGTGGAGAACGGCGAGGACGAGGAGGCGGTGGACCGGCTGGCCCGCCTGGTCCGCCCCTTCCTGCTGCGCCGCAAGAAATCCGACCCCGGCATCGTCCCCGAGCTGCCGCCCAAGACGGAGACGGACCACCCGGTCCCGCTCTCCCGTGAACAGGCCGCGCTCTACGAGGCGGTGGTGCGCGAGTCGATGTACGCCATCGAGACCGCGGAGGGCATGGCGCGCCGCGGCCTGGTGCTGAAGCTCCTCACCTCCCTGAAGCAGATCTGCGACCACCCCGCGCTGTACCTGAAGGAGGAGACCGCCGGGACGACCGAGCGACTGGCGGCCCGCTCCGGCAAGCTGACGCTGCTCGACGAACTGCTGGACACCTTGCTGGCGGAGGACGGCTCGGCGTTGGTCTTCACGCAGTACGTGGGGATGGCCCGGCTGATCACGGCCCACCTCGCGGGGCGGGCGGTCCCGGTGGACCTGCTCCACGGCGGCACGCCCGTCCCGGAACGCGAACGCATGGTGGACCGCTTCCAGAGCGGCGCGACCCCGGTCCTGGTCCTCTCCCTGAAGGCGGCCGGCACCGGTCTGAACCTGACCCGCGCGGGCCATGTCGTCCACTTCGACCGCTGGTGGAACCCAGCCGTCGAGGAACAGGCCACCGACCGCGCCTACCGCATCGGCCAGACCCAGCCCGTCCAGGTCCACCGCCTCATCACCGAGGGCACCGTCGAGGACCGCATCGCGGAAATGCTGGAATCCAAACGGGCCCTGGCCGACGCGATCCTGGGCTCCGGCGAATCGGCCCTCACGGAACTGACGAACCGTGAGCTGTCCGACCTCGTGTCGCTTCGGAGGGAGTCATGACGGGGGTCGAGGGGCGGGGAAGCGACGGCGAGCCGAACGGGGCGCAGGAACTGTCGGCACGGGGCGAGTCGGGTGGGGCGCAGGAGCCGGTGCCGCAGCCGGCCGACCTGGCGCGCCGGGCGTTGCGGGCCGCGCGGGAACAGCGCGAGGCGGAGCAGGGGGCATCTGCCGACGAGGAATCGGCAGTCGACGAGCAGGGCCGCCCCGGCGTCCGGCCGGGTGACGCGGCTCGTGCGGCGTTGCGGCGTGCCGTCAGTGCCCGGCGGGGTGGCGAAAGGGGTGGGAGTGAGGCCGATGACTCGGTCCTGAGGCGGGCGGTGTCGGGCGGTATCGCCCCCGCGGACGCCATCGCTGCCGACCAGGACATGTCCGACGCCTCCGCCACAGACCAGGACCCGTCGGGCGCGTCCGATGAACACCAGGACGCGTTCGGCGCCCCCGCCGACGATCAGGACGAGTCGGCCGGAGACCGAGGCGAGGCGCAGCCGGCGGCGGCCCCATCCTCCACACGTCCCGCGGATGCCGCCCGAGAGGCGCTGCGCGCTGCCCTGGGGGAGAAGCGGCAGGCCGAGGCGGAACAAGCAGCCGCCCGGGGAGGCGGGGGCGCACGACGGTCGCGGCGGGCGGCACGGCCTGGTTCCGCGACCGGCGGTGGCTCCGACGGTCCGCGGGCCCGGGACGTACGGTCGTTGCTCGCCGGGGCCTTCCGGATGCCGACCTCGGACTCGCCCCAGGGGGACGACCCGGTCCCGTTCTCCACACCCTCCGCACCCGGCACCTCGCCAGGACCCGCCGCCCCCGCCGCACCCCAGGTCCCCCGCTCCATGGCCGCCCCCGGCCGCGACAGCGAACTCCGCCGTACCTTCCCCGCCTTCCCGCCCCGCCCCGCGGCCGAAGACCGGTTCGCCGAGACCTGGTGGGGCAACGCCTGGGTGGCCGCCCTGGAGCAGGGCGCGCTCGATGCCAAGCGGCTGGCGCGGGGGCGGGGTTACGCGCAGGAAGGGCACGTCGACGCGATCACCGTGACGCCGGGGCTGGCGCTGGCGTACGTACGGGGCAGCAGGCCGCGGCCGTATCGCGTGCAGGTGCGGCTGCGGACGCTGGGCGACGCCGACTGGGCGCGGTTCCTGGACGCCGTGGCCGATCGACCGGGGCACATCGCCGCGCTGCTGGACAAGGAGATGCCGCAGTCCCTCGCCGAGTGCGGGGTGCCGCTGCTGCCGGGCCCCGGCGACCTCGAACCCCACTGCAGCTGCCCCGACCGTGGTCACCCCTGCAAGCACGCCGCCGCCCTCTGCTATCAGACGGCACGCCTGCTGGACGCCGACCCCTTCGTGCTGCTCCTGCTGCGCGGCCGCGGCGAACGCGGGCTGCTCGACGCGCTGTCCCGGCTGAGCGCCGCCCGCGCGGCCCGCGCCGCGCAGGAACAGGGGCCGGCGCCCCTGGCCGGCGTAAGGGCCACCGAAGCCCTGGCGCCAGGACGTCAACTGCCCGCCCTGCCCCCCCCGTTGCCGCTGCCCCCGCACCCCGAGCAGCCGCCCGTATACCCGGCGGCCCCGGGCGGCCCGGACCCCTTCGCGCTGGACCAACTGGCGACCGACGCCGCCGCACGCGCGCACGCGCTGCTCGGCACCGGCCGTGACCCGGTGGCCGAACTGACCCTGTGGCAGGACGCGGTCCGGCTCGCCGCCGCCCGCCCCGGTTCCGGCCTCACCGCCGGCACCCGCGCTCTGTACTCCTCCCTCTCCGCCGCCGCCGACCGCACCCCGGCCGAACTGGCCCGGGCGGTCGCCGCCTGGCGGCAGGGCGGTCTCGAAGGGCTCGCCGTTCTCGAGGAGCCCTGGGACCCGCCGGCCGGCCGCTTCGACCGGGCCCGCCCGCTCCTGCTCGCCGCGGACCTGCCCGCCTTCCGCCCGTGGCGCAACCGGCTCACCCACCCCCGCGGCCATGTCCAACTCCGCCTCGGCCGCGACGGTTTGTGGTACCCGTACGAATCGGAACCGGGCCACGACGACTGGTGGCCCCGCGGCACGCCCGACCTCGACCCGGTCGGCGCCCTCACCGGTCTCGGGGCCGCGCCGGAGGGCTGAGGGCGGCAGCCACTCGTCCCCCAGGAGCAACTACACTGCCGCGATGTCGCCGCGCGACACGGCAACCGGCGCTGAACGAAACGGGGAGAGACATGGCTACGGGGGGATGGGGGCCGGGACACGGCCCTGGCCAGCCTGCCGGCAACGGCCCGGGAAGCCAGGGCTGGGGCGCACCGTACGGACCGCCGCCACCGAATCCGGGCCCGTACCCGAACCAGCCTCCATACCCCACCCCGCCCCCGAACCCGTATCCCTATGGCCCGCAGCCCACGCCGCGCCCCGCCGCCCGGCGCCGCGGCTGCCTTTCGTTCGGCTCTCGATTCGGGCTCGTCGGCGCGATACTGCGCTCCGCGCACCGAGTTGCCACCAGGCTCTTCGTGCAGGAGGGCGACGGCCGGATCGAGGACCGCACCGTGGACCGCGTCCAGACGGCCCGTACGGTGCTCGGTGCCGCCGCCACCATCGCCCTGATCCTCGCCTACAACGTGGACCCGAACCGCTGGAAGGAAGCGGCGGCGGGCGGCGCCGCCCAACTCATCCTCGCCCCGTTCGTGCTGATGCTCGCCGCGCCTTTGGTCGTCATCGGATTCATCTACTACGCGCCCCCGCACCTTCGGCCGCATCTGCGCTCCCGGCTGCGAATTCCGCTCAAGGCGGTCGGCTGGTACGTGCTGACGCTGGTCGTCATCGGCGGAGTTCTCGTCCCGACGGCCCTGACCGTCAACGCCGACGACGGGAAGAGCTGGTGGGAGTACGTACTGGCCGTCGCCTCGCTGATCGTGATCGTGTGGGGTTTTCCCTTCTTCTTCATGGCGTCGCTGTACTCGGCCCGCAGTGCCTTCAACAGCGCCCAGGTCCACCCGATGCTGCCGCCCGTCCTCACCATGACGCTGGTGTGGGTGTTCGCGGCCTTCAGTCTGATCGGCGAAGGCATGCCGGCGGGGCCGCCCAGCGTCCAGCTCTGCTCGACGCTGGGCGGACCGCTGTCGGTGACCGCCGTCTCGCTGTGGGAACTGCGTCGGATGAAGACCCGGTTCGGGGTCACCCTCCGGGCCTGAGCCGTATCCGGCCGGTCCCTCCGGTGAAGGTGGTGTGAGGATTCACCGGAGGTCCGCGGGAGTCAGGTGTAAGGAGGCGGGACCTGTCGTCCGGAAGGCAGGAAAGGGCGGTTAGCGTGGAGCGGTGAGTGAGACGAAGACCCCCGCCCTCCAGTACCGCTTCGACGGCCCCGAAGATGCCCCCGTCCTCATCCTCGGCCCCTCCCTCGGCACGACGTGGCACATGTGGGATCGGCAGGTCCCGGAGCTGACCCAGCAGTGGCGCGTCTTCCGGTTCGACCTGCCGGGCCACGGCGGTGCGCCCGCGTACCCCGCGGGCTCCGCCGCCGAGCTCGCCGAACGACTGCTCGCCACCCTCGAAGGACTGGGCGTGCAGCGCTTCGGCTACGCGGGCTGCGCGCTCGGTGGCGCACTGGGCATCGAACTCGCCCTGCGTCACCCGGAGCGCATCGCCTCGCTCGCCCTGATCGCCGCCTCGCCGCGCTTCGGCACGGCCGACGAGTTCCGGCAGCGGGGTGTCATCGTGCGCACGAACGGCCTCGACCCCATCGCCCGCACCTCGCCCGACCGCTGGTTCACCACCGGCTTCGCCGCCGCCCAGCCCGCGATCACCGAGTGGGCCGTGCAGATGGTGCGCACCACCGACCCCGGCTGCTACATCGCCGCCTGCGAGGCGCTCGCCTCCTTCGACGTCCGGTCCCAGCTCGCCGGCGTCGCGGTGCCCACCCTCGTCCTCGTCGGCTCGGACGACCAGGTCACCGGCCCCGCCGAGGCCCGCACCCTGGTCGCCGGCATACCGGACGCGCGCCTCGCCGTGGTCCCCGGCGCCTCCCACCTCGTTCCGGTCGAGCAGCCCGCCGCCGTCACCGATCTGCTGGTCCGGCACTTCACCACCGCCTGGCAGCCCGCCTACGACTCCACCACCGGCCAGATGGCCATCGTCGCCGCCCCCGCCAAGCCGGTCCTGGCCGCCGCGCCGCCGCAGCCCGCGCCCATCGCCGAGATCGCACCGGCCGTCGTCCAGCCGCCGGCGACGGGACGGCCGGACCCGTACGACGCCGGGATCAAGGTCCGTCGCGAGGTGCTCGGCGACGCGCACGTCGACCGGGCGCTGGCGCAGGCGGACGAGTTCTCGGGGGACTTCCAGGAGTTCCTCACCCGGTACGCCTGGGGCGAGATCTGGGACAGACCCGGCCTCGGCCGGCGCTCCCGCAGCTGCGTCACCCTCGCCACCCTCGTCGCGGGCGGCCACATGGACGAGCTCGCCTTCCACACCCGCGCCGCCCTGCGCAACGGCCTCACCCCGGACGAGATCAAGGAAGTGCTGCTCCAGGCCGCCGTCTACTGCGGCGTGCCGGCGGCGAACAGCGCGTTCAAGGTCGCCCAGCAGGTCATAAGGGAAGAGACCACTCCCACGGAGTGACCACGCCCGGAGCGTGATCGCGGGCCGGCACCGGGGGCAGGATGGTGCCATGAAGCTCACGAAGAAGTCGCACGCCTGCGTCCGCCTCGAGAAGGACGGGCGCACGCTCGTCCTCGACCCCGGAGGGTTCAGCGAGGAGGACGCCGCGGTCGGCGCGGACGCGATCCTCGTCACGCACGAGCACCCCGACCACTTCGACGAGGCGCGGCTACGGGCGGTGCTGGAGGCCGACCCGGCGGCCGAGATCTGGACGCTGAAGTCCGTCGCGGAGCAGATCTCGGCGGCGTTCCCGGGCCGCGTCCACACCGTCGGCCACGGCGACACCTTCACCGCCGCCGGCTTCGACATCCAGGTCCACGGCGAACTGCACGCCGTGATCCACCCGGACATCCCGCGCGTCACCAACGTCGGCTACCTGATCGACGGCGGCCGCGTCTTCCACCCCGGCGACGCCCTCACCGTCCCCGACCACCCGGTCGAGACGCTGATGCTCCCGGTCATGGCGCCCTGGAACAAGATCTCCGAGGTCATCGACTACGTCCGCGAGGTCAAGCCCCAGCGCGCCTACGACATCCACGACGCCCTGCTCACCGACCTGGCCCGGCCGATCTACGACCGTCAGATCGGCGGCCTGGGTGGCTCGGAGCACCTGCGCCTGACCCCGGGGGACTCCGCGGAGCTGTGACCGGTCCCACCCCGGGCGGGACCGCGTTGTCAGTCCCGCCCGGTAGGTTGTCAGGCATGCGCATCGCGACCTGGAACGTCAACTCGATCACCGCCCGCCTGCCGAGGCTCCTCGCCTGGCTGGAGAGCAGCGGCACCGACGTGCTGTGCCTCCAGGAGGCCAAGGTCGCCGAGGACACCTTCCCGTTCGACCCGCTGCGCGACCTCGGCTACGAGGCGGCGGTCAACGCCACCGGCCGGTGGAACGGCGTGGCGGTGCTCTCCCGCGTCGGCCTCAAGGAGGTCGTCAAGGGCCTCCCGGGCGACCCCGGCTTCGACGGCGTCGTCGAGCCCCGCGCCATCTCCGCGACCTGCGGCCCGATCCGCGTCTGGTCGGTGTACGTGCCGAACGGCCGTGAGGTGGACCACCCGCACTACGCGTACAAGCTCCAGTGGTTCGAGGCCCTCAAGGCCGCCGTCGCCGGCGACGCGGGCGGCAGCCGCCCGTTCGCGGTGATGGGCGACTACAACGTGGCCCCGACGGACGACGACGTCTACGACACGGCCGCCTTCGAGGGGCTCACCCACGTCACCCCCGCCGAGCGCGCCGCCCTCGCCTCCCTGCGCGAGGCCGGTCTCTCCGACGTGGTCCCGCGCCCCCTGAAGTACGACCACCCGTACACGTACTGGGACTACCGCCAGCTCTGTTTCCCCAAGAACCGCGGTATGCGCATCGACCTGGTCTACGGCAACGAGCCCTTCGCCAAGGCCGTCACCGACTCCTACGTGGACCGCGAGGAACGCAAGGGCAAGGGCGCGTCGGACCACGCGCCGGTCGTGGTCGACCTGGACGTATAGAGGAGGTCGGCCACAATCAGCCCGTCCGGCGTCTGAGGACGAGGCCGTCAGGCCGATAGGGGGGTCTGGGGGCACAGCCCCCAGGCGCCCACTGCAACGCCGCCCACCTCACGGCACCAGCAACCTCAGATCCACCGCCCCAGCCAGCGCAGCGAGCCCCGCATCGCCGGGATGCAGATGGTCCCCGCTGTCGTACGCGGCGAGCATGCGAGACGGCCGGGCAGGATCCCGTACCACCGCATCGAAGTCGAGCACGCCGTCGAACGCGCCGCCGGAGCGGATCCACGCGTTCACCTCGACCCGCTCCACGTCGGCCAGCGGGGTGCACTGCGCCTCGCCCTCGCACGGCAGGATCGTCGCCGCCAGCATCCGCAGCCCCCGTGCGTGCCCCCGGTCCGCGATCTCGCGCAGCCCGGCGATCACCTGCTCCGCGCCGGTGCCCCAGCGCACATCGTTGACGCCCTCGAACACGACCGCCGTGCGCGCCGACGTCTGGGCCAGGACATCCCGGTCGAACCGGTGCAGGGCGCTCACCCCGGCCGTGTCGGTGGAGACCCCGTCGCCGGGATAGCGGTCGGTAACCACACGGTTGCCCGAGACCCCCTGGTTCAGCACCCCGTAGCGCGGCACGACACTCTGCTTCAGCAGCCGTGTGGCCAGCACGTTGGGCCACCGCCGGTTGGCGTCCGTCGTGGACTTGTCGCCGTCGGTGATCGAGTCCCCCAGGAGCACCACGGACCCCGGCCCACCGCTGACGTCGACACCGGTCAGCAGCGGCCAGCTGGTCAGCACCGTCGGGTACGCCGTAGCGGAGCGGTCCGCCGTGTGGTCACCGGGCGCGCTCACATACGACCGCTGCTGGGCGAGCCGGTGCACGGGCGCGGCCGGGACGGTCCCGGGCAGATGGAAGCTCACCAGCAGATTGCTGTCCGCGGGCACCTTGAAGCCGAGGGGATCGCTGTAGGCCTGTGCCCCCGCCGGGATCACGACGCCCGCCGCACGCCGGAAGGAGACCGCGACCGGCCTCGCCCGCGCCGCCGCGCCCGCCGACTGCACGGCCACCGTGGCCCTTCCGATCCGTACCGGCGCCGCCGCGAAGGTGTTGTCGAACCGCAGCCGCACCCGCGGCCCGCCGACCGACGTGTGCACCACCAGCCGCAGCGTTCGGTCCGTCCACCGCCCCACGGTCGGGTGGCCGCCCGTCGCCGTCGACCAGCTCCCCGTCCAGCCCGTGGCCGGGACCCGTACCGCCAGGGCGAACACATGCAGCCCGGTCGCCCGCGGCAGCCGTACGGAGGCGACGTCGCGTCCCACGAAGACCGGCACGGTCATGACGTACAGCCGCGGCCGCTCGGCGAGTTGGCCGTGAGGGGTGTTGATGTGCGTCAGGGCCACCGCCTTGGTGGCGAGCGGGCCGGTGCGCCAGTCCGGGGCGGTCAGGTGGTACGAGGTGCGGCTGCCGTCGGCGTAGGTGACGGTTCCGGTGCCGGCGGAGCCGGAGCCGCCCGTGCCGGCCACCAGGAAGGCGAGGGCGTCGCCCCGCCCGCGTACCCGTACGTCCTGTCCGGCGGCCAGCACGTTGTCCGGACGGCCCGGCTGCCGCTTCGGCCAGGTCAGTCCGGCCCCCTGCACGGTCAGCGCGCGGCCGGGGGTCCAGCCGGCCGCCGACAGGGCCTGGGCCGACAGGGAGGCGCCCGCCCCGTCGAAGTCGGCCTCGGTGGGCCTGGCGTCGTCGCTGACGGCCCTGTTGTCGAAGAGCTGGTCCAACGGCAGTGGCCCGGCTCTGCGCTCGGGGGCCGCCTGTGCGGAGACACCCGGCACCAGGACGGCGAAGACAGCGAGGACGACCGCGGACCTCCACACGCGTCGGCGCAACTCCGACTCCTCCCGTTCACGACCGCTCAGGACGGCGTATGACTGCACATGACAACTTCAACTTCAGATGAGACGTACAGGCGCGAGACGTTCCGGCGAGACGCAAGACGCACCGTGAAGTTAGAGAGGCACCCGTGACCCGTCAACGAGCCATGCCCGAACTCGGCGTGAACTCACCCGGAATCGACGGCCCGCGCGCCTGTGGTGCGTTCGGTCGTGCGAATGACACGCTGGGCGTATGAAGATCCCTTTTCTGGGCAACCGGCCCGAGAAGCGCGGGGCCCCCGACCCGGAGGGCATCGCCGATCTCCTCGCCGAGTGCGAACTCCTGCGCTCCCACGCGTCCCGTGCGGGAATCCAACTCGATGACACGGCGGCCTCGTTGGAGGCGCTCGACCAGTTGCTGCCGCGGTGGCGGGAGGACGCGGAGGTCCTGCCGTGGCTGGGCAACGACGCCGGTCTGTATCTCGGCACCGTCATCGTGCGCACCGTACCCGGGGCCGCCTGGGAGATCCGGCCGGACGGTCAGCCGGTCGTGCGGCTCGCCTCCGGCCGTGAGTTCGATGTCGTGACCGCGGGGCAGGAGTGGGCCGTGAACGGGGTGCCGGAGCTCTCGCAGCTGTACGCGGAGGTCGCTGAGGCGTGACAGCCCGACCGATAGTTCGACATAAATTCGGCGTAAATACGGCTTATGACCGAAAAGTGCGTGTCGCGCATTGAGTCAACTGCTGCCCGGATAGTTTGCGGAAACCGCTACACAGTTGAGAGTGACTGGGGCTGGGCATGGCTGGCGATCCACTGATCGAGCTGCGTGACGTCAACAAGTACTTCGGGGACCTGCATGTCCTCCAGGACATCGATCTCACCGTCGGCAAAGGGGAAGTGGTCGTGGTCATCGGCCCCTCGGGGTCGGGCAAGTCGACGCTGTGCCGGGCCATCAACCGGCTGGAGACCGTCCAGTCCGGCACGATCCTGCTCGACGGGCAGCCACTGCCCGCGGAGGGCAAGGCGCTCGCCCGGCTGCGGGCCGAGGTCGGCATGGTCTTCCAGTCCTTCAACCTGTTCGCCCACAAGACGGTCCTCCAGAACGTCTCCCTCGGGCAGGTCAAGGTCCGCGGCCGCAAGAAGGATGACGCCGACCGGCGCTCCCGTGAACTCCTGGAGCGCGTCGGGGTGGCCGACCAGGCGGACAAGTACCCCGCGCAGCTCTCCGGCGGCCAGCAGCAGCGCGTCGCCATCGCCCGGGCCCTCGCGATGGAACCCAAGGCGATGCTGTTCGACGAGCCCACCTCCGCGCTCGACCCCGAGATGATCAACGAGGTGCTGGAGGTCATGCGTCAACTCGCCCGTGACGGAATGACGATGATCGTGGTCACCCATGAGATGGGCTTCGCCCGCTCGGCCGCCAACCGCGTCGTGTTCATGGCCGACGGCCGCATCGTCGAGGACCGCAGCCCCGAGGAGTTCTTCACCAACCCCCGGAGCGAGCGTGCCCGGGACTTTCTGTCGAAGATCCTTCATCACTGAGCGGGAAGTGCGACCCATGCCGAGACGAACGGCGTTTCTCCACGCCGGAATCCTCGCCGCGAACGACCTCGACTACGATGTTCCGTCCGTCCCCAAGGCCGTGGAGGTGGCCCCGGCCGCGACCAGGGACGCTGCTGCCGGGTGGGGATCCCCCCACGGCCCCTAGACCAGGGGACAGCAGGGGGCAGCAGTCACAGAGCCATACCCGCCCGGCGCCGGCCGGAGATCACTGCTCGCGCAGTGGAATCGACACGTACGACGGGTCGTTCGCCGGTGAGGAGAAGGTCAGCCGCGCGCCGGACGGGTTGTGCTCGATGTAGAGCGGGTCGACCGTGTCGACGACCAGGGCGAGCCGGTGCCCTGCCGGGACGTCGTAGGCCGTGGAGTACAGCTCCAGGTCGACGCCGAACGGCTTGCCCGGCGTACGTCCGTGGAAGGTGTACGGCGCGTTGCTGACCAGCTTGCCGAGGCCGAGCGGGCCCACGTCGTAGAGGTAGGCGACGAGGGTGCCGCTCTCCTTGGTCGGGGTGAGCGTGGTGTGCAACTCGGCAGTGCCGCGCACGTGTTGGGCCGTGGCGTACTTCTCCGACTGCCAGACGCTCGCCCAGCGCCGGGGGATCAGCGGGATCGAGGCCATCGGGGGAAGCTGGGCCACCTGGTCGAGGATGCTGGAGAGGAAGACGACTCCGCCGTCCGCGCCGGAGTTGACGTTCGTGCGGATGGTGGTCGTGCCGCCGAGGGCGATCTTCCGGTCGGTCGCGCCGACCGACTTCCAGTCCGGATAGCCCTCGTAGCCGCCCGAGGAGCGGGACTTGAGCCGGACGGGCGGCTCGCGGTCGATGCCGTTGTCCTCGCCCTTGAGATAGTGGTCGAACCAGCGCTCGGTGTCCGTCCACACGTCGTTGGGCAGGCCGAAGAGCCCGGTCAGCTCGGCGGTGGCGTGGTCGCCGGGGCGGAACTCCAGCCGCTTGGGGCCGGTCAGCTTCTCGTAGAAGTCCGCGTACTGGTTGGGCGGGAAGATCGTGTCGCCCCATGCGTTGGCCATCATGATCGCGGCGCCGCTCTTGTTCAGTTGGTCCACGTATGTTGCGGCCGAACGTTTCTTCCCCCAATTGATCATGTCCTGTTCCTTGGACAGGTTGGAGGCGTAGAAGTCGTTGAAGATCTGCCGGACTTCGGCGCTCTGCCGACCGGTGACCAGGCTCGCGCCGTCCAGCAGCGCGGCGGCCTGGACGTGCTGGGTGCGGCCGGAGTAGATCGAGCCGATGAGGTCGGCCCAGCCGCTGAGGGCGGCGACGGCCCGGACCCGTTTGTCGTGCGCGGCGGTCAGCAGGCTGATCCCGGCGCCGTACGAGACGCCCGCCATGCCGATGTGGCCCGCGTCGGCCGGGGTGTTGGCGAGCGCCCAGTCGATCACCCTGGACGCGTCGGCTATGTCGGGCGGGCCCGCCACTTCTATCTCGCCGCCCGACTGCCAGAAGCCGCGCACGTTGTAACTGACCACGATGTAGCCCGAGTTCGCGAGTTTCTGGGCCTGCGCGAAGTACTCGACCTGGGGCAGGCCCCAGCTCGTGGGCAGCACGAGCAGCGGGTAGCGGCGGTTGCCTTCGGCGCCGGCCGGGGTGATGACGTTCGCCTTGAGGGTGGTGCCCCCGTCGCCGCTGATGTCGACGAAGCGGACGCTGCTGGGGGCCGCCTGGGCGGCGGGGGCGAGCCCCAGGGCGCTACCGGCGATCAGTGTCGCGGAGACGGCGCCCACGGCGGTCGTACGCAGGGCCTTGCGTTGGGTTCCCACGGTCACTCCTCACTCGTGTCAATGCAAAGTGACCGAACGGTAACCGCGGCCCCTTACCGCAAGTAACCCGTGGGTAAGTTACGTGCCAGTAACGATTACCGGAATGTGATGAACCTCAGGAGGCTCGGTGGGTATTACGCGCGGGCGCGGGTGTCGGCAGAGGCGCCTGCGCCGCCCTGGTGACATCCGCGACCAGCTCCACCACATCCGGGCCGTACGCCTGCGAGTTGACCACCTTCAGCAACAGGACGAAGGAGCCGGTGCCGTGCTTGCGGGTGAGTCGCTCGTGGTTGCGGGCGAGATAGCGGGTGGCGGCCTGGTTGGTGATCGCGGTCTGGCCGCAGAACAGGAAGACGGGGCGGGGGCCCTGGCTCTCGCCGACGGTGAGCCGGGCGAGGAGTGCGTACTCCTCCTTGCCGACCTCCACCCGATAGCGCTCGGAGCCGATCTGGAACGCCCCTCGGTCCGGGCCGGGTTCGGCGTCGACGTTCACCAGGACACCGGGCAGCAGGGAGGCCAGGTGCGCCATCATGCGGCGATTCGACGCCGGGCCGCCGACGCAGAACTCGGTGCGTTCCCCGAAGCCCTGGCGGGCCGCGTCGTGCGGGATGATCTGGGCGTGGGCGTTGCAGTCCTTGATCAGGGCCGCGAGTTCGAGGAGTGCGAACACGTCGTAACGCATCACCGTCAGCTCGGGTCCGCCGGCCCCGCGGTTCACCACCAGCAAGGACTCGGCGTTGTCGGGCAGCCCGAAGAACGCCTGCTTGCGCCGGAGCCTGCGCTTCCACAGGTAGGTCCGGGCGAGCCAGCCGAGCGCGGCGCTGATGCCCGCCGCGACCACGCCCAGCACGATGTTGCGCACGTCGTCATTCATGGGCGCGCATGGTAGCGGGCGAACGCAAACCCGTGTTCGATCAGCGCCCCGGCGCGGTCCTGCTGACGGGGGCATGCCGATCGCATAGGCTGCCCGGACGGTCCCTGACTGGAGGTGCGGATGCGTCGCCCTGTCGCGCGGAAACTGTCGGTCCTGGCGGTCTCGGCCGCCGTGGTGTCGGTGGGGGCCGCAGCGCCACCCGCCGCCGAGAGCACGGCAGTCGAGAAGGCCCCGGTAGCGGTCGGCTACGGCGGCGCGGTCGCGAGCGTCGACGCGGACGCCTCCGCGGCCGGCATCGAGGTCCTGCGCAAGGGCGGCAACGCCGTCGACGCCGCCGTGGCCACGGCCGCCGCGCTCGGCGTCACCGAGCCCTACTCGGCCGGCATCGGCGGAGGCGGCTACTTCGTCTACTACGACGCCAAGTCCCGTACGGTGCGCACCATCGACGGCCGTGAGACCGCGCCCCTGAGCGCCGGCTCCGGCCTCTTCGTGGAGAACGGCACGGCGATCCCCTTCGCCGAGGCCGTCAGCAGCGGCCTGAGCGTCGGGACCCCGGGCACGCCCGCCACCTGGCAGCAGGCGCTGGACAAGTGGGGGAGCAAGCGGCTCGGGACGCTGCTGAAGCCCGCCGAGCGGCTCGCCCGGGACGGCTTCACCGTCGACGGCACCTTCCGCGAGCAGACCGCCGCCAACGAAGCCCGGTTCCGCTACTTCCCGGACACCGCGAAGCTGTTCCTGCCGGACGGGCGGCTCCCGGTCGTCGGCTCCACCTTCAAGAACCCCGATCTCGCCCGCACCTACGCCGAGTTGGCGAGGAAGGGCGTGGGCGCGCTCTACCGCGGCGACCTCGCCGACGACATCGTCGACACGGTCAACCACCCGCCCGTGGACCCGAACTCCGGCTGGAACGCCCGCCCCGGCGACCTGACCGCCAAGGACCTGGCGACCTACCGCACCAAGACGCAGGCCCCCACCAGGGCCTCGTACCACGGCTTCGGTGTCTACTCCATGGCGCCGTCCTCCTCCGGCGGCACGACGGTCGGCGAGGCGCTCAACATCCTGGAGAACACCGACCTGTCCAAGGCGAGCGAGGTCCAGTACCTGCACCGCTACATCGAGGCCAGCCGGATCGCGTTCGCCGACCGCGGGCGCTGGGTCGGCGACCCGGCCTTCGAGGACGTACCGACGAGGGAACTGCTGTCGCAGCGGTACGCCGACTCGCGGGAGTGCCTGATCAAGGACGACGCGGTGCTGACCAGCCCGGTCGCGCCGGGCGACCCGCGCAAGCCGGCGGCCTGCGACGCCAGCGGCACGGCGGCGCCGACCACCTACGAGGGCGACAGCACCACCCACCTCACTGTGGCCGACAAGTGGGGCAACGTCGTCTCGTACACGCTCACCATCGAGCAGACCGGCGGCAGCGGCATCACGGTCCCAGGCCGCGGGTTCATCCTCAACAACGAGCTGACGGACTTCTCCTTCACCCCGGCCAGCCCCGACGTCCACGACCCGAACCTGCCGGGGCCGGGCAAGCGGCCGCGCTCGTCGATGTCGCCGACGATCGTGCTCGACCGGCACGACAAGCCCGTCGTGGCGCTCGGCTCGCCCGGTGGCGCGACCATCATCACCACCGTGTTGCAGACCCTGACCGGCTTCCTCGACCGGGGCCTGCCGCTGGTCGACGCCATCGCCGCGCCGCGCGCCAGCCAGCGCAACCAGACCACCACCGAGCTCGAACCCGGCCTTTACAACAGCCCCCTGCGGGCGCGGCTGGAAGCGATCGGGCACGGCTTCCGGCTCAATCCGGAGATCGGCGCGGCCACCGGCGTGCAGCGGCTGCCGAACGGCAAGTGGCTGGCCGCCGCCGAGAAGGTACGGCGCGGCGGCGGCTCGGCGATGGTGGTGTGGCCGGCGTCGTAGGACGCGCCCGGCAGGTCACAACTCGGGGGCGGGCGGCAGCTCTTCCGCACGGAAGGTGAGCCGCCCGTCCTGCACGTCCACCGTCACCCGGCCGCCCTCGCCGATCCGGCCGTCCAGCAGCAGCCGGGAGAGCTGGTTGTCGACCTCCTTCTGGATGGTGCGGCGCAGCGGGCGGGCGCCGTACTCGCGCTGGTAGCCGCGCTCGGACAGCCAGTCGACGGCCGTGCCGGTGAAGTCGACCGAGACGCCCTGGGCCTGGAGCAGCCGGCGGGTCTGGTCCAGCATGAGGTTGGTGATCTGCCGCAACTGGTCGGGGGTCAGCTGGCGGAAGACGACCACCTCGTCGATGCGGTTGAGGAACTCGGGCCGGAAGTGTTCGCGCAGCGGCCGCAGGACCCGCTCGCGCCGCGCCTCCTCGTCGGCCTCCTCGCCGCCCGAGCCGAACCCGATCCCGGCGCCGCCCCGGCTGATCGCGTCCGAGCCCAGGTTGCTGGTCATCACGATGACCGTGTTGGTGAAGTCCACCGTGCGGCCCTGGGAGTCGGTCAGCCGGCCGTCGTCCAGGACCTGGAGCAGGATGTTGAAGACGTCCGGGTGGGCCTTTTCGACCTCGTCGAGCAGCAGCAGCGAGTACGGGTGCCGGCGCACCACCTCGGTGAGCTGTCCCGCCTCCTCATGGCCGACGTAGCCGGGCGGGGCGCCGATCAGCCGGCTGACGGTGTGCCGTTCCTGGTACTCGCTCATGTCGAGGCGGACCATGCGCTCCTCGCTGCCGAACAGCGCCTCGGCGAGCGCCCGGGCCAGTTCGGTCTTGCCGACGCCGGTCGGCCCGAGGAACAGGAAGCTGCCGATCGGCCGGTCGGGGCTCGCGAGTCCGGCCCGGGAGCGCAGTACCGCTTCGGAGACGACGCGCACGGCCTCGTTCTGGCCGACGACCCGTTCGTGCAGATGTTCCTCCAGGCCGAGCAGCCGGTCCTTCTCCTCCTCGGTGAGGCTGCTCACCGGGATGCCGGTCTGCCGGGAGACGACCTCCGCGATGGCCTCGGTGGTGACCTCCAGGTTCAGGCCCTCGTCGACCTCCCCGTCGCCGGACGCGTCGGCGATGCGCTGCTTCAACTCGACGATGCGGTCGCGCAGTTGGGTCGCCTGTTCGTACTGTTCGTCGGCGACCGCCTGGTCCTTGTCCCGGTGCAGCTGCTCGACCTCGCGCTCCATGGCCCGCACGTCCGTGCCCTTGGTCCGGGCGCGCAGCCGCACCCGGGCACCCGCCTGGTCGATCAGGTCGATCGCCTTGTCCGGCAGCCGGCGGTCGGTGAGATAGCGGTCCGACAGCTGGACCGCGGCGACGAGGGCCTCGTCGGTGTAGCGGACCTGGTGGTGGGCCTCGTAGCGGTCGCGCAGGCCGCGCAGGATCTCGATGGCGTCGGCGGTGGTCGGCTCGGGGACCAGGATCGGCTGGAAGCGGCGGGAGAGCGCCGCGTCCTTCTCGATCCTGCGGTACTCCTCCAGCGTGGTCGCGCCCACGATGTGCAGCTCGCCGCGCGCGAGGGCCGGCTTGAGGATGTTCCCGGCGTCCATGGACCCGCCCTCGCCGCCGCCTCCGGCGCCCACGACGGTGTGCAACTCGTCGATGAAAACGATCAGTTGATCGGAGTGCGAGCGGATCTCGCCCACGATGTTGTTGAGCCGCTCCTCGAAGTCGCCCCGGTAGCGGGTGCCCGCGACCACGCCCGTCAGGTCCAGCGCGACCACGCGGCGGCCGCTGAGCACGTCGGGCACGTCGATGTCGGCGATCCGCTGGGCCAGGCCCTCCACGATCGCGGTCTTGCCGACGCCCGCGTCGCCGATCAGCACGGGGTTGTTCTTGCCGCGCCGGGAGAGCACCTCGATGGTCTGCTCGATCTCCTCGTCCCGGCCGATCACCGGGTCGATACGGCCCCGGCGGGCGAGGTCGGTCAGGTCGCGGCCGTACTTGTCGAGGGTGGGAGTACCGGAGTCGACGCGCGGCCGCTGGTCGACACGGGGCCGGGAATCGGCGGCGTCCGGGGCCTCGGTCGGGCCGCCGGTGGGGCTGAACCGGGCCGCGTTGAGGATGTGCCCGGCCGCCGAGTCGGGGTTCGCGGCGAGGGCGCTGAGCACGTGCTCCGGGCCGATGTAGCCGGTGCCGCGCGCCCGGGCCAGGTCGTGCGCGTCCAGCAGGGCGCGCTTGGCGGCCGGCGTCAGGGACAGCGACGTCGGCGGCGGCGCCTCGCCCGGCGGGTGCTGCACCGGCCCCGACCGCTCGTCGATCTCCGTCGCCAGCGAGTCGGGGTCCGCGCCGGCCCGGCTGAGCAGACTCCGGGTCGGCTCGGCGGACAGCGCGGCGCGCAGCAGATGCTGGGTGTCCAGGTCGCGGCTGCCGTGCTCGGCGGCGTACTGCGCGGCGCCCCGCACCAGCTCCCGGGCCGGCTGACTGAGCAGACGGCCGATGTCGATCTGCCGGGGGCCGGGGCGCGGTCCGCCGAAGAAGCGGGCGAGGAATTCTCCGAAGGGGTCGTAGTCTTCCGGACCACCATTGAAGCCGCTGGTCATGGCGTTCCCATCCGGCGTCCCTGCGCGGGCAGGGTCGCCCTCGCTTGATCGGCGTGCCGGAGTCGGGTAACCCGGCCGGAAGCCGGTTACACCTGGCCGCGTTCGTAGAACACCTTCGCACGAACGGTGGCGGGGGGCACCTTCAGGGAGGGTGCCGCACCGGCGCCTTCGGGGAAGGACGTGATGGCCATCGCCGACGCTGCCCTGGCTGCCTGGCGTCCGGCTCCGCGGAGCCCTGACCAGTGGCATCCAGCTCCCGCCCAGCCCGCGACAACGCCTGGTGTCCGGCTCCGCACGACCCCCGCTCCCGGCCCCCGGTCCTGGGCCCCAGGACTCCGCCCGGCCCCCGGTCCCGGCTCGGCCCCCGCCCGGTACCGGCCCCGGTCGGCCGGTGCGTGGGCACGGGCCGGCGTCTTCAGGGAGCGCTGAGGCAGGGCGGGGTCGGATTGACGGGCCGGAGGCGGTCAGCGGGCCGTCAGGATTCGGGGGCCCGTCTCCGTGATCGCCACCGTGTGCTCCACGTGGGCCGCGCGGGAGCCGTCGTTCGTGCGGAGGGTCCAGCCGTCGGGGGCGGCGTGATAGTCGTCCTCGCCGCCGGCGATGAGCATGGGCTCGATGGCGAGGACCAGGCCGGCCCGCAGGGGCATGCCGCGGCCCGGGCGGCCCTCGTTCGGGACCGAGGGGTCCTCGTGCATCCGGCGGCCGATGCCGTGGCCGCCGAAGTCGTCCGGGATGCCGTAGCCGGCCGACCGGCACACCGTGCCGATGGCGTGGGCGATGTCGCCGATGCGGTTGCCTACGACAGCCGCCTCGATGCCCGCGGCAAGCGCCCGCTCCGCCGTCTCGATCAGGCGTACGTCGGCGGGGCGCGGCGTGCCGACCGTGAAGCTGATCGCCGAGTCGCCCGCCCAGCCGCCCAGTTCGGCGCCGAAGTCGATGGAGACCAGGTCGCCGTCGCGCAGGCGGTACCCGGTAGGGATGCCGTGCACGATCGCGTCGTTCACGGAGGCGCAGACGACCGCCGGGAAGGGCGTCGGGGCGAAGGAGGGGCGGTAGCCGAGGAAGGGGGACGTCGCGCCCGCCGCGTTCAGTGCCTCGCGCGCCACCTCGTCCAGCTCCAGCAGGGAAACCCCCACGTCAGCGGCCTTGCGTACGGCTGTGAGCGCCTGGCCCACGACCTGCCCGGTCCGGTGCATCGCTTCGATCGACTCTTCCGTCTTCAGTTCCACCATGCCAATTACTATACCGGTATTTGAATGGGGTGGCTCGGTCGGGGTGCGGTATTAGAATCGGCGCCATGGTGCGCACCCCTCTCACCCCCGAAGAGCGTGAACGCGGCGAGCGACTCGGCCGGCTCCTCCGCGAGGCCCGCGGCGGTCGCAGTATGACGGCGGTCGCGGCGAGCGCCGGCATCTCCGCCGAGACGCTGCGCAAGATCGAGACCGGCCGGGCGCCCACCCCGGCCTTCTTCACGGTCGCCGCACTGGCGCACGCCCTCGGGCTCTCGATGGACGATCTGGTCGGCCGCTGCGCACCGGTCGTCGACGCCGACGCCGACGCCGACGCCGCGGCCTAGCGGCGCGCACGTCACGTTCCGGCAGTCGCGGCGTACTCTGCGTCCATTCGGAAAACTTCCCGTAGCCCGTTCGTAACATGACTGGTGTTGCCTAACGGACCGGAGTGCTCCGGTCTGGCGGGAGTTGGGCAATGTCAGTGGAACAACTCCCGGCCCGGGTACGGGAGTTCGTGAACTACCTGGACGGCCTTCTGGCGCGCCTCGACCAGAGCGGCGGCTGGTGCGGGGTGTTCTGGCAGCGCGACCCAGAGGGCATGCAGGCCTGCCTCGACGGACGCGAAGTGCCGCCCTGGGACGTGGTGGAGGCACTCCTGCATGACCTCGCCGGCCAGTACGGCCCTGGCGGCGCCGGCCCCGAGACGGAACGCGCCCGCGCCCTGCACGCCGCCGCCCTCGCCGCGTACGACGCCCGGCCCGGCGGCCGTGACGCCCTGGGCGACCGCCTCGACGTCATGCTCCGCGAACAGCGATACGCCGCCGAACGGCAGGCTGAACTGGGCAGACTGCTCGCCTCCGCGACCAGCCAGGAGGAAGCCGACGCCATCCGCCTCGACCTCGCCTGGGCCCGCGACGACCACGAACGCGCCACCGCCCGCTGCGCCGAACTCCGTGCCCGCACTGCAGACCTGGACCGCCGGGCGGCGAGCGCCCAAGGGCATGCGATACGGCGAGAGCGGGTGGGGGAGGAGTCCGTCTTCCGGTTCGACGACGGGTTTGAGACCCACCAGTTCGCAGGGGACGGGTTCCCAGGGGACGGGTCGGCAGACGACCGGTTCGCAGGTCAGGGGTTCGTCGGCGACGGGTTCGGAGATGACGGAGTCGGGGGCGTAAGGGAGGCCGGAGCGGCCAGGAACACCGGGGTTGCCACGGACACGGGCGCCGCCGGGAACCCCGGCGCCGAGGAGCAGGGGGAGCCTGCTGCCGGGGACACGGACCGGCCCGAAGGGCGGGGCACGCGGCAGCGTAAACGCCGCCGCGGCAGCGCCCGCTTCGCCGGGTTCGTCGAGGAGGAGGTGACCCCCGTCGTCGTACCGCCCACCGCCGAACCCGTCCTCCCCGTCCTCCCCGCCCAGCCCGTCACCGGCCGTCGAACCCGGGGCGGCGCACGATTCGCCGGGGCCCGCGCCGGGGCCGGGGGCGAACCGGTCGCAACCGCGCCCGCACAACCGCAGGTCCAGCAGACGGAAGGCGCGGACCGGCGGGCGGCCGTCGAGGTCGTGGAGACGCTGGTGCGGCTGCGCGGCGAGGAGCGCAGCGGCGAGGCGCACGCGCTGCTCGTCGAGGCCTCGTACTGGCCCGCCGAACGCATCCCCCTGCTCGCCGCCGAGATGCAGCGCTTCGGCCTCGGGGCCGACTGGGCGACCCTGCTGTGGGAGGCCGCCTCGCTGCCCGCCGAGCGGCTCGTGGCCGCCGCCGACGCGCTGACCGGGGCGGGGCGGACCGAGGACGGCGAGCAGATCCTGCGGCAGGGCGTGGGGCGCCCCGCGCACGAGATCGGGCAGGCGGTCGTCGCCCTCGCAGCCGCCGGGCGGCACCGCGAGATCCGCGCCCTGCTCGACGCCTACGTCCGCGTCCGCACCCCGGAGGAGGCCGCCCGCAGTGCCGCGGCCGACCCGGACACGCTCGTACCCCTGCTGCTGGCCGCCGCCCAGGGGGTCTCGGACGAGTGCCGGTGGGATCTCGTCCACGCCCTGCGGGTCGCCGGCCACACGGCCTGAGCCGCCGCGGGCCACACGGCGAGCCGCCGCGGGCAACGGGCGTCGCACCACTCCCACCCGCCCCATCAGTCACCCACAGGAGTGTGAAACGCGATCGACTCTGCGGGTTAACGACGATGGTCTTGGCAAGGCTGTTCCAGGGGCTTACTTTCGTGCCTCTACGGCCCCCTCTACGGGCGTAGAGGCTCTGACGTCCCGTCGAAGGAGCAGCTCATGGCCAACGTCGTTCGTGCCGCTCTGGTCCAGGCCACCTGGACCGGCGACACCGAGTCCATGGTGGCGAAGCACGAGGAGCACGCCCGCGAGGCGGCCCGTCAGGGTGCTCGGATCATCGGGTTCCAGGAAGTCTTCAACGCGCCCTACTTCTGCCAGGTCCAGGAGCCCCAGCACTACGACTGGGCCGAGCCGGTCCCCGACGGGCCGACCGTGCGGCGGATGCGGGAGCTGGCCCGCGAGACGGGCATGGTGATCGTCGTCCCGGTCTTCGAGGTCGAGCAGTCCGGCTTCTACTACAACACCGCAGCCGTCATCGACGCCGACGGCACCTTCCTCGGGAAGTACCGAAAGCACCACATCCCACAGGTCAAGGGCTTCTGGGAGAAGTACTACTTCAAGCCCGGCAACCTCGGCTGGCCCGTCTTCGACACCGCCGTGGGCAAGGTCGGCGTCTACATCTGCTACGACCGCCACTTCCCGGAGGGCTGGCGGCAACTCGGCCTGAACGGCGCCCAGCTCGTCTACAACCCCTCCGCCACCCACCGCGGCCTCTCCTCCTACCTCTGGCGCCTGGAGCAGCCGGCCGCGGCCGTCGCCAACGAGTACTTCGTCGCCGCGATCAACCGGGTCGGCGTCGAGGAGTACGGCGACAACGACTTCTACGGCACCTCGTACTTCGTCGACCCGCGCGGCCAGTTCGTCGGCGAGCTCGCCAGCGACAAGACGGAGGAACTGATCGTCCGCGACCTCGACTTCGACCTCATCGACGAAGTGCGCCAGCAATGGGCCTTCTACCGCGACCGCCGACCCGACGCCTACGAAGGACTGGTGCAGCCGTGACCAAGGACCTGCTGGGACGCCACCGCGCAGTCATGCCCGACTGGCTCGCCCTCTACTACGAGGAGCCGCTGGAGATCACCCACGGCGAGGGCCGCCATGTGTGGGACGCCGAGGGCAACCGCTACCTCGACTTCTTCGGCGGCATCCTGACGACGATGACCGCGCACGCGCTGCCCGAGGTGACCAAGGCGGTGAGCGAACAGGCCGGGCGGATCATCCACTCCTCGACCCTGTACCTCAACCGGCCCATGGTCGAACTCGCCGAGCGCATCGCCCAGTTGAGCGGCATCCCGGACGCCCGCGTCTTCTTCACCACCTCCGGAACCGAGGCCAACGACACCGCCCTGCTGCTCGCGACGACCTACCGCCGCAGCAACACGATCCTCGCGATGCGCAACAGCTACCACGGCCGCTCCTTCAGCGCGGTCGGCATCACCGGCAACCGCGGCTGGTCCCCGACCTCGCTGTCACCGCTGCAGACGCTGTACGTCCACGGCGGGGTGCGCACACGCGGGCCGTACGCGCACCTGAACGACGACGACTTCATCGCCGCCTGCGTCGATGACCTGCGGGACATCCTCGGCCACACCCGTCCACCGGCCGCGCTGATCGCCGAGCCCGTCCAGGGCGTCGGCGGCTTCACCTCCGGCCCCGACGGGCTCTACGCCGCCTTCCGTGAGGTCCTCGCCGAGCAGGGCATCCTGTGGATCGCCGACGAGGTGCAGACCGGCTGGGGCCGCACCGGCGACCACTTCTGGGGCTGGCAGGCGCACGGGCAGAACGGTCCGCCGGACATCCTGACCTTCGCCAAGGGCATCGGCAACGGCATGTCCATCGGCGGTGTCGTCGCCCGCGCCGACATCATGAACTGCCTGGACTCCAACAGCATCTCCACCTTCGGCGGCACCCAGATCACCATGGCGGCCGGCCTCGCTAACCTCTCCTACCTGCTGGAACACGACCTCCAGGGCAACGCCCGACGGGTCGGCGGCCTGCTCGCCGAACGACTGCGGTCCCTCGCCACGCAGGTGCCGCACGTACGGGAGGTACGCGGCCGGGGTCTGATGCTCGGGGTCGAGATCACCCGGCCCGGCACCGACGAGGCCGACCCGGCCGCCGCGTCGGCCGTGCTGGAGGCGGCCCGCGAGGGCGGCCTCCTCATCGGCAAGGGCGGCGGCCACAACACCACCTCCCTGCGCATCGCCCCGCCCCTGTCCCTCACCGTCGCGGAGGCCGAGGAAGGCGCCGCGATCCTCGAGAACGCTCTGAGGAGCATCTAGCAGGACCCATCCGAGTACCCGAGTGAGGGAACGTCGCCATGGTCACCACCCCCGAGCCCCTGGAGCCTGCGGAACCCTCGGAACCCGCCCTGTCGGTCCGGCAGGTCCTCACCCTGGAGCGGGTGCTCGCCGGTGAGCCCGAGGTGGTGGCCGGTGCCGGTCAGCTCGACCGGCCGGTGCGGTGGGTGCATGTCGCCGAGGCGCCGGACGTCGGAGTGATGCTCAGCGGCGGCGAGATGGTGCTCACCACCGGGGTGCTGCTCGCCGGGGACGAGGACAAGCAGGCCGAGTACATCCGCTCCCTGCACCGGGCCGAGGCGGCGGCCGTCGTCCTGGGCCTCGGCCGGGCGTTCCCCGCGCCGCCGGAGGTGATGCGCCGGGCGGCCGAGCGGTGCGGGCTGCCCATGGTGGTCCTGCACCGGCCGTTCCCCTTCGCCGAGCTGACCGAAGAGGTCCAGTGCCGGCTCGTACGGCGCAAGTTCGCCGCCGTCAGCCTCTCGGAGTCCGTACGGACCGCCCTCACCGGACTCATCACCGCGGGCGCCCCGCTGCAGCGGCTCCTCGACGAGATCGCCTCGCACAGCGCCTGCCCCGT
The DNA here is from genome assembly GCF_055564995.1 of Streptomyces sp. NPDC028907. Lineage (NCBI taxonomy): Bacteria > Bacillati > Actinomycetota > Actinomycetes > Kitasatosporales > Streptomycetaceae > Streptomyces > Streptomyces sp. NPDC028907. Next base: position 130,834 of record NZ_JBVHVE010000012.1, on the reverse strand, counting down.
CGTCGTCACCAACCTCGCCCACCGCGTCCTCGCCACGGCCGGCGAGCGGTCCGCCGTGGACGACGTGCTGCGTGACTGGGAGCGCATCGCCCGGCAGGCCGGCGGCAGCGAGGGCGACGGCTGGATCCGCGCCGAACTCGGCGGACGCGGGGAGCGGTGGGGCCAGATCATGCTGTGCGGGTACCGCGGCGACACCGCCACCGGACGGCTGCTCGCCGACCGCGCCGCCGAGGCGCTGGTCCTGCACCGCATGCTCGGCGGCACCTCCGCGCACACCTGGGAGGAGCAGTCCGCGCAGAGCCTGCTGACCGACCTGGTCAGCGGGGTCGTGCCGGCGAGGCACCTCCTGCCCCGCGCGCGTGCCGCCGGACTGCCCGTCAACCGGCGCACGTTCGTGCCGCTGGTCGTGCGGGGCGGCGAGGCGGGCCGACTGGAGCGCGTCCTGCGGTTGTTGGGGCTGTCCGGGATCGTCGCCGAGCTCGCCGACGGAGCCACCGCCGTGCTGCTCAGCCTCGCCCGGGACCAGGACGCCGCCGTGCTCGCGGCGAACTTCGCGGGCCGGGTGCGTACCGAGTCGGGGGACGCCCGGACCGTCGTGGCCGCCGCGGACGCGCGGACCGCCTGGGACGACGTGCCCGCCGGACTGCGCGAGGCCCAGCACGTCGCCGATGCCGTCGCCGACTCCTCGGCCGCCCTTGACCTCCCGGCCGTCGTACGGCTCAAGGACGTCCATCTGCGCGGCCTGATCCGGCTGTTGCGGGACGACCCGCAGGTGCAGTCGTTCGCGGAGCGGGAGCTGGACGGGCTGCTGTGCGCGACCGACGAGGACATGTTGTCCGTGCTGCGCACCTACCTCGCGACCGGCCGCAACAAGTCCCGCACCGCCCAGCTCCACCATGTCTCACGGCCCGCGCTCTACCGCCGTCTGGAGGCGATACAGACGCGTATCGGCGTCGACCTCGACGACTTCGAACAGGCCGCATCCGTGCACATCGCACTCCTCGCGCATGACGCGCAACAGAGTTGAAACCTGCCACGACCTGGGAAAACGGTGGTGAAACATGGGACCACGACAGGGTGACACCGTGGCACGCCGCACGCCCTCAGACGTGACACCGTGCAACTCAAACCGCCGCTCCGGACTTCCTAGCCTTCTCGCACACCGAGCGACCGGAGGTCCCGATGAGCCGAGTGATTCGTGCCGCCCTCTTCCAGACCACCTGGACCGGCGACAAGGAATCCATGATCCAGGTACACGAGCAGGCGGCCCGCGACGCGGCCGCGCAGGGCGCTCAAGTGCTGTGTTTCCAGGAGCTGTTCTACGGGCCGTACTTCTGCCAGGTGCAGGACAAGGCGTTCTACGAGTACGCCGAGCAGATCCCCGAGGGCCCGACCGTCCGCCGCTTCCAGGCCCTCGCCAAGGACCTCGGCATCGTCCTCGTCCTGCCGATGTACGAGGAGGAACAGCCGGGCGTCCTCTACAACACCGCCGCCGTGATCGACGCGGACGGCTCCTACCTCGGCAAGTACCGCAAGACCCACATCCCCCAAGTCCAGGGATTCTGGGAGAAGTTCTACTTCCGGCCGGGGAACAGCGGCTGGCCCGTATTCGAGACGGCCGTCGGGAAGATCGGCGTGTACATCTGCTACGACCGTCACTTCCCCGAGGGCTGGCGCGCCCTCGGCCTGGCCGGCGCCGAGATCGTGTTCAACCCCTCCGCCACCTCCCGCGGCCTCTCCCGCTACCTCTGGCATCTGGAACAGCCGGCCGCGGCCGTCGCCAACGAGTACTTCGTGGGCGCGATCAACCGGGTCGGCGTGGAGGACCTCGGCGACAACGACTTCTACGGCACCACCTACTTCGTCGACCCGGAGGCCCAGTTCGTCGGCGAGGTGGCGAGCGACAAGGAGACCGAACTGGTCGTCCGCGACCTGGACCTGGCCAAGCTACGGGAGGTCCGAGACCGCTGGCAGTTCTACAGGGACCGCGCACCGGGAGCGTACGGCCCCCTGACAGCACCATAAGAGCGCCGGCAGGGCAGCCCACCTAGGGGCGCGGGGCTGTATCCATATGCGGCTCCGCCGCGCGGGCGCGACCAGCCCCACCCAACCGGCACATGACCACCGAGGGAGAGGACCCATGACCGGCCGAACAGTAATCCGCGGCGGCCTCGTCATCACCGCATCCGACGAGACACACGCCGATGTCCTGATCGAGGACGGCCGTATCACCGCCCTCGCCGCCACCGGAACATCCGTCGCCGAGGCCTGGACGGCCGACCGAACCATCGACGCCAACGGAAAGTACGTCATCCCGGGCGGCGTGGACGTCCACACCCACATGGAGCTGCCCTTCGGCGGCACCTTCGCCTCCGACACCTTCGAGACCGGCACCCGCGCCGCCGCCTGGGGCGGTACCACCACGATCGTCGACTTCGCCGTGCAGAGCGTGGGCCACACCCTGCGCGAGGGCCTCGACGCCTGGCACGCCAAGGCCGAGGGCAACTGCTCGATCGACTACGGCTTCCACATGATCGTCTCCGATGTGAACCAGGAGACCTTGAAGGAGATGGACCTGCTGGTCGAGGAGGGTGTGACCTCCTTCAAGCAGTTCATGGCCTACCCGGGCGTCTTCTACTCCGACGACGGCCAGATCCTGCGCGCCATGCAGCGCTCCGCCGAGAACGGCGGCCTGATCATGATGCACGCCGAGAACGGCATCGCGATCGACGTCCTCGTGGAACAGGCGCTGGCGCGCGGGGAGACCGATCCCCGCTACCACGGAGAGGTGCGCAAGGCCCTGCTGGAGGCCGAGGCCACCCATCGCGCCATAAGGCTCGCCCAGGTCGCGGGTGCTCCGCTGTACGTCGTGCACGTCTCGGCCATGGAGGCAGTGGCCGAGCTGGCGCGGGCGCGCGACGAGGGGCTCAACGTCTTCGGCGAGACCTGCCCGCAGTACCTGTTCCTGTCGACCGACAACCTCGCCGAGCCCGACTTCGAGGGCTCGAAGTACGTGTGCAGCACGCCCCTGCGGCCCAAGGAGCACCAGGCCAAGCTGTGGCAGGGGCTCAGGACGAACGACCTCCAGGTCGTCTCCACCGACCACTGCCCCTTCTGCTTCGTGGGCCAGAAGGAGCTGGGACGAGGCGACTTCTCGAAGATCCCCAACGGCCTGCCCGGCGTCGAGAACCGGATGGACCTGCTCCACCAGGCCGTCGTCGAGGGCCACATCTCGCGCCGCCGCTGGATCGAGATCGCCTGCGCCACCCCGGCCCGGATGTTCGGCATGTACCCGAAGAAGGGCACCATCGCGCCGGGCGCGGACGCCGACGTCGTGATCTACGACCCGCAGGCCGAGCAGGTCATGTCCGCCGTGACGCACCACATGAACGTCGACTACTCGGCGTACGAGGGCAAGCAGACCACCGGCCGGGTCGAGACGGTCCTCTCGCGCGGCGAACCCGTCATCACCGAGCGGGAGTACACCGGGCGCGCCGGGCACGGCGTCTACACCCCCCGCTCCACCTGTCAGTACCTCAACTAGGAGCGGAGCCCATGGACTTCGGACTCGTCCTGCAGACCGACCCGCCCGCCTCGCGGGTCGTCAGCCTGATGAAACGTGCCGAGCGCAGCGGGTTCAGCCACGGCTGGACCTTCGACTCGGCCGTGCTGTGGCAGGAGCCGTTCGTCATCTACAGCCAGATCCTCGCCAACACCGAGCGGCTCAAGGTCGGCCCGATGGTGACCAACCCGGGCACCCGCACCTGGGAGGTCACCGCCTCCACCTTCGCCACCCTCAACGACATGTTCGGCAACCGCACGGTCTGCGGTATCGGGCGCGGCGACTCGGCCATGCGCGTCGCCGGCCGCAAGCCCAACACCCTGGCCCGGATCAGCGAGGCCATGAAGGTCATCCGCGCGCTCGGCAGCGGCCGTGAGGCCGACCTCGGCGGCGGCACGGTCGTCAGGTTCCCCTGGATCAAGCCCGGTGCCGAACTCCCCGTCTGGATGGCCGCGTACGGCCCGAAGGCCCTGAAGATGACCGGCGAGGAGGCCGACGGCTTCATCCTCCAGCTCGCCGACCTTTATCTGACCGAGTACATGGTCAAGGCCGTGAAGGACGCCGCCGTCGCGGCGGGCCGTGACCCGTCCGAGGTGAAGATCTGCGTCGCCGCTCCCGCGTACGTCACCGAGGACGACTCGCCCGATGCCCTCGCCCACGCCCGGGAGCAGTGCCGTTGGTTCGGCGGGATGGTCGGCAACCACGTGGCCGACCTGGTGTCCAAGTACGGCGAGCACTCCGCCGCGGTGCCCGACGAACTCACCGAGTACATCAAGGCGCGTGAAGGGTACGACTACTCCCACCACGGCCGTGCCGACAATCCGGACACCCAGTTCGTGCCCGACGAGATCGTCGACCGGTTCTGCGTCATCGGCCCGGTCGAGAAGCACATCGAGAAGCTGAACGCGCTGCGGGAGCTGGGCGTCGACCAGTTCGCCGTCTACGACATGCACGACGCGCAGGAAGCGGTGATCGACGCGTACGGCTCGACGGTGATCCCCGCGATCAACAACGCCCTCGACAACTCCTGACGCCCGTAAGCCAGTTCAGGCACGGCCCAGCGACACCGCTCCACCCGACCCCCCACCCCTTGTCGCCCTCCCCGCGGTCCGGCCTCCCCGCCACCCGCCCGGGGAGGGAGGCGGGGCCGGGGAGGGGCAGGCACGCGCCCCTCCCCGCCACCCGCCCAAGGCCCCCGCACGGCCCATCCCTCCCGTTCCGCACGTCGATTGGCCTGCTCATGACCGACACAGTCCCCACGGGGTCGCCGATATCCCAGTCCGCCGACACCGGCGGACGCATCGAACTCGCCCCCGAGGCCTTCCCCGCCGACAGCCCCTTCGCCAACGAGGACCTGCGTCCCGTCCCGGTCGCCGAGCGCAAGTGGACGACGTACAACTTCGCGGCCCTGTGGATCTCCATGGCCCACTGCATCCCCAGCTGGACCCTGGCCTCCGGCCTGGTCGCGCTCGGCATGGACTGGAAGCAGGCCGTCTTCACCATCGCCCTGGCCAACGTCATCGTGCTGCTGCCGATGCTGGCCACCGGGCACGCCGGGCCCAAGTACGGCATCCCGTTCCCGGTGCTGGCGCGGGCCTCCTTCGGGCTGCGGGGCGCCAACATCCCGGCGCTGATCCGGGCGGCCGTGGCCTGCGGCTGGTTCGGCATCCAGACCTGGATCGGCGGCAGCGGCATCTTCGCGCTGGGCTCCAAGCTCACCGGCGGCGGCTGGGAGAACGCCGGGAAGATCGCGGGCAACCCGTGGCCGCTGTGGCTGTGCTTCCTCCTCTTCTGGGCGCTGCAGATCGCGATCATCTACCGCGGCATGGACTTCCTGCGGCACTTCGAGAACTGGGCCGCGCCCTTCGTGATCGTCGGCGCGTTCGTGCTGCTGGTCTGGATCGCGGTCAAGGCGGACGGGTTCGGCGCGCTGCTCGACCAGCCCTCGAAGCTCGGCTGGGGCGCCGACTTCTGGCCGGTCTTCTTCCCGTCCCTGATGGGAATGATCGGCTTCTGGGCCACCTTGTCGCTCAACATTCCTGACTTCACCCGCTTCGGCGCCAGCCAGAAGGCGCAGACCTGGGGTCAGTCCCTTGGCCTGCCCACGACGATGACCCTCTTCGCGATCCTCGCCGTGCTGGTCACCTCCGGCTCCGAGGTCGTCTACGGCGAGGCGATCTGGGACCCGGTCGCCCTGGCGGCCAAGACGGACAACGCCTTCGGACTGCTCTTCGCGCTGATCGTCGTCCTCGTCGCGACCGTCTCCGTGAACATCGCGGCCAACGTCGTCTCACCGGCGTACGACCTCGCCAACCTGGCGCCCAAGCTCATCAACTTCCGTACGGGCGCGCTGATCACGGGTGTCGTCGGCATCCTGATCTTCCCGTGGAAGCTGATCTCGACGCCCGAGTTCTACATCTTCACCTGGCTCGGCGTGGTCGGCGGCCTGCTCGGCACGGTCGCGGGCATCCTCATCGCCGACTACTGGATCGTCCGCCGCACGGTCCTGCACCTGGCCGACCTGTACACGCCCGGCGGACGCTACTGGTACTCGTCCGGCTGGAACTGGCGCGCGATCGTCGCCTTCCTCGTGGGCGGTGTCCTCGCGGTCGGCGGCTCGTACTCGGGCGTGGGTGCCGACGGGGCCAAGACCGGACCGTTCCCGGCGGACGGACTGATCCCGTTCCTCAAGCCGCTGGCCGACTACGGCTGGGCGGTGGGGCTGGGCGCCTCGCTGGTGCTGTACGTGGTGCTGATGGCCGGCCACCGCGAACGCGCCGCGGCCTGAACCGGACGGACGGCTGCGGAGGGCGGCTGTGGAGGGCGGTCAGCCCTTCTGGCCGTCCTCCAGGGCGGCCACCGCCTCCCGGGCCGCCTTGATCGCACCCTTGTTGATCTCGTCCGTGTCGGGTGCCTTCTTCGACTCGAAGTCGCTGCCGCTGTACGTGATGGAGACCAGCGCGTTGGACACGCGGACCAGCACCACGCCCTCTCGGGTCTGCTGCTTGTCCTCGGTGGTGAGGTTGACGACCGAGTACCCCGAGTCGCCGATGCCCGGGACGTCACCGCCGCCGCTGCGGTCCGCGACACGCTCCTTGTAGGACTTCTCGGCCGCCTCGTCCGACTTGGTGATCTCGAAGGACACGTCCAGCCACCGGTAGTCGTAGCCCTTGAGCGCGTTCCACGAGCAGGTGCGGCGCAGCTTGGAGTCGGTCGACGGTATCTCCTTGCCCGCCGTCTTGGCGCCCGGGACGAGCGCCTTTATCGACTTCGAGCCCAGGCTGCCGCAGGGCGCGGGAGCGGCGGCGTACGTCTTCGACACGGCCGCCGTCGCGGGAGCCGTGGGCGACTCCTCGCCGCTCTTCTGTGTCGCCTGGTCTTCGGCCGCCGGGGTCGCGGCGAACGGACCGGACGACAGCGCCCAGCCCGCCGCGGCGAGCACGACGACGGGCGACAGACGCGCGGTGAGGGCGAGCGGCAAGGGCAGAGAACGCACGGCGCACTTCTCGTGGGGGACGGTGCGGAAGGAGTCCGCACTGCGGACGGGACGCCAGTGTCACATGACTCCCTGTGGGGCGGAAGTGCCAACTCGCTCCGTGCTGACGCCATTACAGAAGGGTCGCGAGAAGGTGGCAATTGCGGGGTGTCCTGGGCGAGTTACATGGCTTCCTGGGCGATTTGCGCGCAGATAGCGCTTTCAATGCGGTCCACCGCCACAAAGGCGCCGTGCGCCACGAGATGCACCAGACAGTGGTCGGTGTGTTCCGGCCGACGCCACGCCCGCACGTCCTCGTCGGTGATGCGGTACGGCGCGAGCGCGGCCAGCAGCGCCAGGCGCGCCCCCGGACGCTCCCGGCGGTCCGGGAACCCGTCCAGGGCGAGCGGCGGATGCGATCCGTCCCAGTCCTGGAGGGTCTGCTCCACCAGGTCGTGGTCGTCGCCGTCCAACAGGCCCGCGCCCCGCATGGCCGCCCTGAGCAGCGCCGCGTACGCGATCCCTACGGGCGTGCCCTGCGCCCAGGCGGGGGCCTCGCCGGGGTCGACGGGGTCGAGCAGCTGGAGGGAGGTGCCGGGGCGGGCGGGGCGGCGCACGGTGCGGGCGAGGCCGCGGCCCGCGAGGCTGCGGACGGCACGGAAACGCTGGGCGCCCGCCGGGAGCAGGTTCTCGGTCAGCAGGGCCGAGGCGATCCGGTTGATGAAGTGGAAGGTGAGCGCGGTGCCGAGATAGGCGGGCGCGTGCTCGCGCGGGAAGGGATACGGCTCCAGGGCGGCGCCGGGCACGCGCGTGTGCCGCCCCCACGCGAGCACACGCGCGTGCTCCTCGTTCTCCGGCCGCTCCCCGCGGGCCAGACGTTCGGCGAGCGCGTGGTCGCCGGTGGCGTGCAGCAGCACGGTGTGCGCGTCCACGCAGAACGGGCACCTGTTGGCCAGGGACACCCCGAGGGCCGCCAGTTCCTTGCCCGTCCGGCTGCCCGCCCCGGCGATGAGGGACTCGCGCATCAACGCCCAGGTGGGGGCGAGGAGTTCGGGCGCGGAGGACAGGACCACGAAGGTGACGGGTTCGGCGATGCCGAAGTCGAGGGCGATCTGCGCGTACACCTCGGCGACGGTGCCGGTGGCCGACCTGGGCGGGAGGGGCTCGGTGAATCGGAAGGGTGTGGTCATGGGAAGCAGCGTGCGCCGCAGGGGCGGCCCGGGGCGTCGTACCGCCGAAGACAGTCGTCGCTGCGACGGCGGGGCGGGCCGACGTCCGGCACTACTACGCGGGGAGTAGTCGCAGAGCCGTCCACAGGGCTGACGTCGCTGTCGGTGGGGCCGTCTACTGTGCGGGCATGAGTGGGTACCGGATCACACGTGAGCGGCTCGGCGACCTGACCGTCGCGGTCGTGGTCGGCGTGATCACCGTGCTCGCCGCCGTCGCGGACGACCGGGCGGGGCTCGTGGACTGCGCGCTGATCGTGGCCGGTTCGCTGGCCCTGGCCGCGCACCGCACCGCCCCGCGCGCGGTCCTCGCCGTCACCACCGCCTGCCTGCTCGCCGACGTCGTCCACGCCGGGCCCGCCGCCGGGCTGGCCGTCCCCGTCGTGGGCGCGGTGCACACGGCGTCCCGGACCGGACACCGGGGCACGGCGGCGGCCGCGGCCGCGCTCTTCCTCGGCGGATACGCGGCGGCGGGTTCGGCGACCTCGGACATCGTCCGCGAGACACTGCTGCTCGCCGGCTGGTTCCTGTGCGCGGTGGTCACGGGCCTCGCCGACCGCAACTGGCGGGCGTACCTGCGTCAGACCGAACAGCGCGCCCTGGAGGCCGAACGCACCCGGGAGGAGGCGGCGCTGCGCCGGGCGGGCGAGGAACGCCTGCGCATAACCAGGGAGTTGCACGACTCCCTCACCCACAGCATCTCCATCGTCAAGCTCCAGGCGGGCGTTGCCGTGCACCTCGCCCGCAAACGCCGCGAGGAGGTGCCGCCCGCCCTGCTCGCCATCCAGGAGGCCAGCGGCGAGGCCATGCGCGAGCTGCGCGCCACCCTGGAGGTGCTGCGCACCGACGAGCCCACCGGCACTCCCACGCTGCTCGTGGAGCGGGCGCGGGCGGCCGGGCTGGCGGTGGACCTGACGGTGACGGGCGAGGAGCGCCCGCTGACGGCCACCGTGGACCGGGCGATGTACCGCATCGTCCAGGAGGCCCTCACCAACGCGGCACGGCACGCCGGACCGGCGAAGGTCAGCGTGCGACTCGCCTACGAGGACGGTGACTTGACCGTACTGGTCGAGGACGACGGTGCCGCCGACCCGTCCCGTCCGCCCACGCCCGGCATCGGCCTGACCGGCATGCGGGAGCGGGTCACGGCCCTCGGCGGCACCCTGGACGCCGCCCCGCGCGAGCAGGGAGGCTTCGCGGTACGGGCGCGGTTGCCGCTGGGGGAGGCGGGATGACGGACGGCGTGATCAGGGTGGCGCTCGTCGACGACCAGGCGCTGATGCGGGCCGGCTTCAGAGCGCTGCTGGAGGCCGAGGACGGCATCGAGGTGGTCGGCGAGGCGGCGGACGGCGAGCGGGGCCTGGCGCTGATCCGCGCCCAGGTGCCCGACATCGCGCTGATCGACGTACAGATGCCGGTCATGACGGGCATCGAGGCGACCCGCCACATCGCCGCCGACCCGGCCCTGTCGGGCGTCCGCGTGGTGATCCTCACCAACTACGGGCACGACGAGTACGTCTTCGAGGCGCTGCGAGCAGGCGCGAGCGGCTTCCTGCTGAAGGACACCGATCCGGCCGATCTGCTCCAGGCGATCGAGGTGGTGGCGGGCGGCGAGGCACTGCTGTCCCCGGCGGTGACCCGCACCCTCATCGGCGAGTTCGTCTCCCGTCCACCCGACCGGGCCACCGCCCCCGGCCTGGAGTGTCTGACCCGCCGCGAACGCGAGGTGACGGCGCTGGCGGCGCGCGGCCTGACCAACGAGGAGATCGCCGAACACATGGTGATCAGCCCGTTCACCGCGAAGACCCACGTCAGCCGGGCGATGACGAAGCTGGGCGCGCGCGATCGCGCCCAGCTCGTCGTGTTCGCCTACGAGTCGGGGCTGGTGGCGCCGCGCAGTCCCGACACGCCGGCGCTCTGAGCCCGAGCCCCGTGCCCGTCGCCGAAGGCCGCGAGGATCCGCTCCGCGGCGAGGGTCGCCGTCAACTCGCCGTCCCTGACCTGCTGTTCGAGCTCCGGGGCGACCGCCCGCACCGCCGGGTCGGCGTGCAGCCGGCCGAGGAGTTCGTCGCGGACCATGGTCCAGGTCCAGTCGACCTGCTGGTCGCGGCGCTTGGCGGCGAGACGGCCGGTGGAGTCGAGGAGGGCCCGGTGCTGTTCGAGGCGGTCCCAGACGGTGTCCAGGCCGATCGACTCACGCCCGCTGCAGTGCAGGACGGGCGGGGTCCAGGCGGCGTCCTTGCCGTGCATCAGCCGGAGCGCGCCCGAGAGTTCGCGCGCTGCGGCCCGGGCGTCCCGCTCGTGCGGGCCGTCCGCCTTGTTCACGGCGAGCACGTCGGCCAGTTCCAGGACGCCCTTCTTGATGCCCTGGAGCTGGTCGCCGGTGCGGGCCAGCGTGAGCAGCAGGAAGGAGTCGACCATGTTCGCGACAGCGGTCTCCGACTGGCCGACCCCGACCGTCTCCACCAGCACCACGTCGTAGCCCGCGGCCTCCATCACCACGATCGACTCACGGGTGGCCTTGGCGACCCCGCCCAGCGTCCCGGCGGTGGGGGAGGGCCGGATGAAGGCGGCCGGGTCGACCGCCAGGCGCTCCATCCGCGTCTTGTCACCCAGGATCGACCCGCCCGTACGGCTGGACGAGGGGTCGACGGCCAGCACCGCGACCCGGTGGCCGAGCCCGGTGAGCATCGTGCCGAACGCGTCGATGAACGTCGACTTACCGACCCCCGGCACCCCGCTCACCCCGATCCGGCGCGCCTTCCCGCTGTGCGGCAGCAGCTCGGTCAGCAACCGCTGGGCCAGCACCCGGTGCTGGGGCCGGGTGGACTCGACGAGGGTGATGGCGCGGGCGACGATCGCCCGCTTCCCGTCGAGTACACCCTTCACATACGCATCGAGTTCGATCGCCATGGGCTTCAGATGCCGTGCCCGAGGTCGGCCGCCAGCCGCCGCACCAGGTCGTGGGCCGCGTCCGGGATCACCGTCCCGGGTGGGAAGACGGCCGCCGCGCCCATCTCCAGCAGCGTCGCCACATCCTGCGGCGGGATCACCCCGCCGACCACGATCATGATGTCCTCGCGGCCCTCCTCGGCCAGCGCCTCCTTGAGCGCCGGTACGAGGGTGAGGTGACCGGCGGCCAGCGACGACACCCCGACGATGTGCACGTCGGCCTCGACGGCCTGGCGGGCCACCTCGGCCGGGGTCTGGAACAGCGGGCCGACGTCGACGTCGAAACCGAGGTCGGCGAAGGCGGTGGCGATCACCTTCTGGCCGCGGTCGTGGCCGTCCTGGCCCATCTTGGCGACCAGGATGCGCGGGCGGCGGCCCTCGCTCTCCTCGAAGGAGTCCACGAGGGTACGGGTGCGGTCCACGGACGGGGACTCTCCGGCTTCGTTGCGGTACACGCCGGAGATCGTACGGATCTGGCTCGCGTGCCGCCCGTACACCTGCTCCAGGGCGTCCGAGATCTCCCCGACGGTGGCCTTCGCGCGGGCCGCGTTCACCGCGAGCTCCAGCAGGTTGCCCTCACCGCCGGCCGCCCGGGTCAGCGCGTCCAGGGCGTCCCGGCAGGCGGTCTCGTCCCGCTCCTCGCGCAGCCGCCGCAGTTTGGCGATCTGCTGCGCGCGCACGGAGGAGTTGTCGACCTTGAGCACCTCGATCTGCTCGTCGCTGTCGACGCGGTACTTGTTCACGCCGATCACCGGCTGGCGGCCGGAGTCGATCCGGGCCTGGGTGCGGGCCGCGGCCTCCTCGATGCGCAGCTTCGGGATGCCGGCGTCGATCGCCTTGGCCATGCCGCCGGCCGCCTCCACCTCCTGGATGTGCTGCCAGGCGCGCCGGGCGAGGTCGTACGTCAGCTTCTCCACGTAGGCGCTGCCGCCCCACGGGTCGATCACCCGGGTCGTGCCGGACTCCTGCTGGAGGAGCAGCTGCGTGTTGCGGGCGATGCGCGCCGAGAAGTCGGTCGGCAGGGCCAGCGCCTCGTCGAGCGCGTTGGTGTGCAGCGACTGGGTGTGGCCCTGGGTCGCCGCCATCGCCTCGACACACGTACGCGTGACGTTGTTGAACACGTCCTGCGCGGTCAGCGACCAGCCCGAGGTCTGCGAATGGGTGCGCAGCGACAGCGACTTGGAGTTCTGCGGGTCGAACTGCTTCACCAGCTTCGCCCACAGCAGCCGGGCCGCGCGCAGCTTGGCGACCTCCATGAAGAAGTTCATGCCGATCGCCCAGAAGAACGACAGCCGGGGCGCGAACGCGTCCACGTCCAGGCCGGCCTCCCGGCCCGCGCGGATGTACTCGACGCCGTCCGCGAGCGTGTACGCCAGCTCCAGGTCGGCCGTCGCACCGGCCTCCTGGATGTGGTAGCCGGAGATGGAGATGGAGTTGTAGCGCGGCATCCGCTGCGAGGTGAACGCGAAGATGTCGGAGATGATCCGCATCGACGGCTTCGGCGGATAGATGTAGGTGTTGCGGACCATGAACTCCTTCAGAATGTCGTTCTGAATGGTCCCGGCCAGCTTCTCCGGCGGTACGCCCTGCTCCTCCGCCGCCACGATGTACAGCGCCAGCACCGGCAGCACGGCGCCGTTCATCGTCATCGACACGGTCATCCTGTCCAGCGGGATCCCGTCGAACAGCTGCCGCATGTCGTAGATCGAGTCGATCGCCACACCCGCCATGCCGACGTCGCCCGTCACGCGCGGGTGGTCGCTGTCGTAGCCGCGGTGGGTCGGCAGGTCGAAGGCGACCGACAGGCCCTTCTGGCCGGCCGCCAGATTGCGGCGGTAGAAGGCGTTGGACTCCTCGGCGGTCGAGAAGCCGGCGTACTGGCGGATCGTCCAGGGCTGGTTGACGTACATCGTCGGGTACGGGCCGCGCAGGTACGGGGCCATGCCCGGGTAGGTGCCGAGGAAGTCCAGGCCCTCCAGGTCACGGCCCGTGTACAGCGGCTTGACCGCGATGCCCTCGGGGGTCTCCCACAGCGGCTCGTCGCCGCCCGTGGCCTGCTTGACGGCCGTACGCCACTCGTCGGCGCCGCCAACGGTGGCCGGGGTCCCCAGTTCGATCCCGGAGAAGTCGGGGATTCCCATCAGGACACTCCCATGCGGTCGAGGGTGGCGGACAGCACGGCGACGGCGTCACAGCCCGCGAAGACGTAACTGTCGACATCGGTGTACTGCCCGGGCCGGCCCGCGAGGAACACGTGCGTGGCGCCCGCCGACCTGAACCCGGCGGCCACCGTCCCGGCCTGTTCCTCGTACACGGCGTCACTGGAGCACACGCACACCTCGGTGGCGCCGCTCTCCTCGAAGGTGCCCTCGGTGACGGGCTCGATGCCGCCCGCCTGGAACAGGTTCGAGGCGAAGGTGAGGCGCGCGGTGTGCGCGGCGGCCGGCCCGAGCGCGGCCAGGAAGATCCGGGGCCGGGAGCCGGTGGCGGCCAGGTGGGCGTCGGAGCGGGCCCGCAGCACCTCGTACGCCTCGTCGCGACGGACCCGGGGGAGACCGCCGGACCGGGGTTCGGGCGCGGGCTCGCGCTCCACGGGCGGCTCGGAGAGGTGCGGGAACTCGCTGACCCCGGTGACGGGCTCGCGGCGCCCCGCGAGCTTTCCGGTGCGCGCCTCCCAGGTGTCGGCCAGGTCCTGACGCAGCTGACCGGAGCGCAACACGGCGGCCTGGCCGCCCGCCTGCTCGATCCGCTGGAAGAACTCCCAGCCGACGCGGGCCAGTTCGTCGGTGAGGGACTCCACGTACCAGGAGCCGCCCGCCGGGTCGATCACCCGGGCGAGGTGCGACTCCTCGATGAGGATGGTCGAGGTGTTGCGGGCGATGCGCCGCGCGAACGCGTCCGGCAGCCCGAGCGCGTGGTCGAACGGCAGCACGGTCACCGCGTCGGCGCCGCCGACCCCGGCGGCCAGCGTGGCCACCGTCGTACGCAGCATGTTCACCCACGGGTCGCGGCGCGTCATCATCACCGGCGAGGTGACGGCGTGCTGCACCTGGGCGCTCGGCGCCCCGCACACCTCGGTCACCCGCGCCCACAGCCGGCGCGCGGCGCGCAGCTTGGCGATGGTCAGGAACTGGTCGGCGGTGGCCGCGTAGCGGAACTCCAGCTGCGCACAGGCCTGTTCGACCGTAAGCCCGGCCTCGGTGAGCTCCCGCAGATACGCGACGCCGGTCGCCAGCGAGGCGCCCAGTTCCTGGGCGGCCGAGCCACCGGCCTCGTGATACGGCAGCGCGTCCACGGTCAGTGCCCGCAGCCCCGGGTACTCCTCGGCGCACAGCCGCGCCAGCGCGGCGACCGGCGCGAACGCCGAGGACTTTCCGGTACGTGCCTCATGGCCGAGCGGGTCCCCGCCGAGGTTGCCGCGCGCCGCCTCCTTGGCGACGCCCCGCTCCTCGTACAGCCGCAGCAACACGCCGGCGGCGGCCTCCACGTCGGCTCCCGCGTCGAGGGCGACGGGCGCGAGGTCGAGATAGACGCCGTCCAGGACCCGGCCGAGCGAGGAGATCGGGATGCCGCCCTCGCCGACGACCAGCCAGAGCGAGGTGACGCCGTTCTCCAGGTCCGCGAGCGCCACACCGTCCGCGACCGTCGTGTGCCGCTGCCGCAGATCCCAGCCGCCGGCCGTGTTGCCCTCGGGGCGAGAACCGCGGACGAAGGGGGCGAATCCGGGCAGGCCGGGGTCGGGCGCGGCGTCGCGCGCGGTGAACAGCGGACGGGTACGGAGCCCGTCCTCCAAAGCTGTGGACAGGGCTTCTTCCGCTGCCGCGCCCGAGACGTCCTTGCCCGACTTGCGCAGAACACCTTCCACCAGGTGTTGCCACTGCTCATGGGTTGCGTCAGGGAACTCGGCGGCCAGCGAGAGCCCGTCGTCAGGCAGGACCGTCATGTTCGGATGCTAGGTCAGATCGACAAAGGAGCAGCAGAGGGCACGGCTGTGACCTTTCCCTCTCCGACGCTGTGACCTGGGTCTCCGGGGTGTGCCGGGCGGTGTTCCGGGGCTGGATCTCCGTGGGCGGGGCGGGGCGGGGCGGGTCGGCCGGACCGACCTGGAGTCGGAGGCCGTCCTGGCCCTGCTTGCCGCCCTCGACGTGGCGGACCCGGACGGCCCGGACCCGGGCGGCCGCCTGATCAAGGACGCGGTGAACCGGATGTGGGCCTACGCGAAGCGCGTCACGCGGGAGATCCCCGTCGTCGACATCGATGCCTTCGCCGATGCCCGCAATGCCGTCGACCCGCCGCAGAAACGGCCCCGTCCACCCGAGCGATGGGAACTGCATATCACGCCCCCGCCCCGCCGCGAGGGCCTGTACGCCACACTCCGCTTCGCTGAGCCGCGCCCTCGGCAAGACGGCCGGCGGACCGGGACCCGCCTGCCCGACCTGGTGTTCCGGGCCCGCCGCCACCAAGAAGCCGACCTCATCGGCACGCTGGTCCTGTGCCCAGCGGGAGCCCAGCGGTGAGCGGGCGGTCCGGCCCGCCGCTCGGCTTCGCGGAGGCCCTCGACCTGCCACTGAGTGTTGACCTGCGCACAGCCGCACGCGCCTTCGGTATCTGTCCCGCGACGGCGTACAAGCTGATCCGCCTCGGCGTCTTCCCGTGTCCCGTGTTGAGGGTCGGCGGACGCTACCGCATCCCCACCGCCTACTTGCTACGCACCCTCGGGATCGAGGAGCGGCCCGTGTACGCCGTTCCCCTGGAGGACGACGAGGCGCCCGCTGCCCGGCCCCACGACACCCACTCTCGAGCATCGGAGGTTTCCGCATGAACACGCCAGAGGCGCTCCGGCAGGAGTCCGCCCAGCCCCGTAGGTGCTTCGTCGTCGGCCCCATCGGCGACCCGCACGCCGCGCACGGAAGCCCCGAGCGTGAGGCCTACGAGCACCATCTCGGCATCTTCGAGGAGGTGATCGCCCCCGCCTGCGAGAAGTACGGCATCAGCGCCGTGCGCGCGGACGGCATCGCACACGCCGGTGACATCAACGAGCAGATCTGCCGGTATGTCGTCGAGTCCGACTTGGTCGTCGCGGACGTAAGCGGCGGCAACCCCAATGTGATGTACGAGCTGGGGCTGCGGCACATCACCGGCAAGCCGACGATCCACATCGGGGAGTCCGGGCAGTTGCCCTTCGACATCGCATCGATCAGGACGATCCGCTACCAGCGAAAGCGCAGTCATCTGGCCGGAGCGCGCAAGGAGATCGAGAGCGCCCTGGAGGCCGGGCTCCGGGACGGCTTCGAACTTCTCACACCGGCACGGGTGCTGCGCGGACTTCAGGCCGGTGATGGGTCAAGCTCCGGCCAGGAGGTCGGCGATGGCAGGGAGGAGGACGAGGACCCGCCCGGTCTGCTCGACGACTTCGCCGTCATCGAGGACGGGCTGGACGAGATGACCGCCGACTTGGAGGCGATCGCGAAGACGATCGAGACGATCGGGGCGCTGACCGAGCAGTCCAGCACCGAGATGCTGGAACTGGCCCGGGCGAACGCGCCCGCGAGCGCGCGCCTCGCCGCCGTCGTCCGGTATGCGGAGACGATCAGTGCACCGGCGGGCGAACTGAACGTCGTCGCCGCCGCGTTCGTGGAGCGGATGGCAACCATGGACAGCGGGGTGCGGGCCGCGCTGGGGCTCATCGAGATGACGCCTCCCGACGAGCGCGATGAGGGAGCGGAGGTGTTCCTGGAGCAGCTGATGTCCCTGGACGAGGCCGCGCAGGACGGTCTGGTGCAGATGGGCTTCTTCGGCACCTCGGCGGGCGCCATGGTCCGGGTGAGCCGACACCTCCGCAAGCCGGTGAAGGACATCTCCGCAGCGGTGGAGCAATTGACCTCCGCCATCACGAGGATGGGGGAGTGGGCGGCCAAGGCCCGTGCGCTGGCGCACAGTGCCACCGTGTGACACTGCCCCTTGCAGGGACCCGGACCTCCTCAGAGGCCCGGGTCCTGTGCCTGCTCGTTCACGGCATCCTTGCCCTGCGGAACACAGAGTTCCCGGTCCACTGCGGCCTGCCCGCGGCGGCCGGCGTAGACCAGGTAGATAGACGGCGACTTGGGCGTTCTCGATCCTGCCCGCGGTGCCGGTGTACTGCCGCTGGACTCCAACGGTGTCGGTGCCTTTCTTCACGTCGCCGGTCTCGTTGACCACCAGCACCGCCTCGTCGTCGTGCAGATGCTCCACCACGTGGTCACCCACCTCGTCGCTGACCTGGTCGGCATCCCACTTCGCCCTCCCGAGCAGGTGCCGCATGCCGTCCGGGGTCCTGTCCCCGGCCTACTCGGCGATGGTCCAGCAGTTCTTGCGCGACCCGTGTGAAGCGTCCCGCCATCCGGCTCATCAGGCCCTCGAACGCCTCCTGGCAGCAGGCAGGGCCTACGCTGTGACCTGCGGCCACCGCAGGATCGTTTGTCTTCACACACCGATGATCAACGGTGGCCGCACCCGTCTCCACACCGCGTCAGGTCGCGCAGCGTCTGCCTGCCGGCCTGTGTATCGGAGGGCTTGTGCAACGTGGCGAAGTCTGGTGGGTCCAGTTCGACGAGCGGAGGTTGGTCGTACTGCTGTCAGGAGACGACGCGTCCGGGTTCCAGGTGATGCAGGTCGTCGCTCCGGCGGGCCTCGACATCAGCGGTCTGGGCATCGAAGTGACGGTCGGCGCCGGTGAAGGGCTGCCGCTCGAAGGCGTGCTGCGGCTCGCGTTCCCGCGTCCAGGCTTCACCCCGTGCACGTGGCTGACCACCGTGTCCCGGGACGACCTGATAGAGCGGGCGGCCGTCCTGTCCTCCAGGAAGCTCAGCGAGATCGACGATGCCCTCCGACTCGCTGAACAAGCACAGGAGCGGACGCCGGTAACGACCGCGAAGCTCAACGAGATAAGGGACGCCCTCCGTCGCGGTGAACTCGGGTAGACGGAGAAGGAGCCGACGCCCGCGACGGCATGGGCGATCTCGGGCGAGATGATCCACGCTGGACACCTGCCGCCTCGACGCCCCTCACCATCGGGATCACGATCTACGGCTGGAGTTCGTTGATCCGCGTGACGGCTCCATCACACTCGCTGAATACGTTGAGCAGTACTGGGTGCCGGGTGTGCCCGAGGCACGCCTACGCGTCCCTCGTGCTGGAGGCAGGCGAGTCCGTCGTAACCCTCGCCCAATGGCTGGGGCATTCCTCGCCGACCATCACCCTTGACCACTACGCCCACTTCATGCCGGAGGCGGGGAAGAAGGGGCGCAGAGCGATCGATAGCCTGCTAGGGGAGCCGACGGAGGAGCCCTCCGGCCCGAACCCCCCAGATTCTCCCCAGGACCGATACTGAGCGTCGACCGATCCGGCCGCCGTGCGGAAACAACGAGGTGAGAGGCCCCATGTTCACGACCCGCCCCACCCTCCAGGGCACCTTCGGCATGGTGTCCTCCACCCACTGGCTCGCCTCGCAGTCCGCGATGGCCGTGCTGGAGCGCGGGGGCAACGCCTACGACGCCGCCGTGGCCGGCGCGTTCGTGCTGCACGTCGTCGAGCCGCATCTCAACGGACCGGCCGGTGAGGTACCGATCCTCGTCGCCCCGGCGGGCGGCGAGGTGCGCGTGCTGTGCGGGCAGGGCGTGGCACCAACCGGGGCGACCGTCGCGCACTACCGGGGGCTCGGGCTGGACCTCGTGCCCGGCACGGGACCGCTCGCCGCCGCCGTGCCCGGCGCGTTCGACGCCTGGATGCTGTTGCTGCGGGACCACGGCACAAAGTCGCTCGCCGAGGTGCTCCAGTACGCCATCGGCTACGCCGAACACGGCCACGCGCCCGTGGAGCGGGTGGGCGAGACCGTGGAGACCGTGCGGGAGCTGTTCGAGACCGAGTGGACCTCGTCGGCCGAGGTGTACCTGCCCGGCGGGAAGGCGCCCCGGCCCGGGGAGCCGTTCCGCAACCCGGCCCTCGCCGCCACCTGGAGGCGGCTGCTCGACGAGGTCGCCGGTGCCGGGGACCGGGTCGCCGAGATCGAGGCCGCGCGGGAGGTGTGGCGCACCGGGTTCATCGCCGAGGCCCTGGTACGGCAGGCCCAGCGCCCCACCATGGACACCAGCGGCGAGCGGCACTCCGGCACGCTCACGGCCGCCGACCTCGCCGGCTGGTCCGCGACCTACGAGGCGCCGACGACGTACGACTGGAACGGCTGGACCGTGTGCAAGGCCGGCCCCTGGAGTCAGGGCCCCGTCCTCCTCCAGCAGCTCGCGCTGCTTCCGCCCGAGTTGCCCCGGTACGGGTCCGCCGAGTACGTCCATCTGCTGATCGAGGGCTGCAAGCTGGCCATGGCCGACCGGGAGGCCTGGTACGGCGACGCGGCCGAGGTGCCGCTCGCCGACCTGCTGTCGGACGGCTACAACGCCGCCCGGCGGGAACTGGTCGGCGAGAAGGCCTCCCACGAGCTGCGCCCCGGCAGCCCGGGCGGACGCGCCCCGCGGCTGTGCGCCCACGCGCGCGTGGTGGCCTCCGACGAACCCGGCTTCGACGTGCTGGGCGTGGGCGAGCCGACGGTCGCCAAGAGCCCGACGTCGCCGGTGCCGGGCGAGCCCGACGTCTCCGCCGACGGCGCCACCCAGGGCGACACCTGCCACCTCGACATCGTCGACCGCTGGGGCAACATGATCGCGGCCACCCCCAGCGGCGGCTGGCTCCAGTCCAACCCGGTCGTGCCCGAACTGGGCTTCCCGCTCGGCACCCGGCTCCAGATGGCCTGGCTGGAGGAGGGCCTGCCGAACTCACTGACGCCGGGCCGGCGGCCCCGTACGACGCTCACACCCTCGATCGCCCTGCGCGACGGCGTGCCCGTCATGGCCTTCGGTACGCCCGGCGGCGACCAGCAGGACCAGTGGCAGCTGCACTTCCTCCTCGCGGTCGCCCTGCGCGCCCCGGTCCGCGGCGGCCTCGACCTCCAGGGCGCGATCGACGCCCCGAACTGGCACAACGACAGCTTCCCCGGCTCCTTCTACCCGCGCGGGATGCGCCCGGGAAGCGTCACCGTGGAGTCCCGTACACCCGTCGAGGTGGTGGAGGAGCTGCGGCGGCGCGGGCATGAGGTGACCGTCGGCGACGCCTGGTCGGAGGGGCGGCTGTGCGCCGTCGCGCGGGACCCGGAGACCGGGGTGCTGTCGGCGGCGGCGAATCCCCGGGGGATGCAGGGCTACGCGGTCGGGCGCTGAGGACAGGCCCCGGACGCCGAGCCTTCGACGTCTGACCTGCTGATATCCGCCCCTCATGTTCACGCCGAGGCCATCCGCCGGCCACCCGGCGGGCGGGGATTGTCAGTGGGGCGTGCTCTCATGGAGGGGTGATCGAAGAAAACGAAACCATCGACGAGTTTCTCGGCAAGCACGCGGCAGACGTGGAAGAAGCGGTCCGTAAGGCGGCCGCGGCCGAGATCATGCCCCGCTTCCGGCAGCTGGCCGACCACGAGGTCCACCAGAAGGCCGGACCGCACGACCTGGTGACCGACGCCGACCGGCTCGCCGAGAAGTACCTCACCGAGGTGCTCGGCGCGCTGCTGCCCGGCTCGGTCGTGGTCGGCGAGGAGACGGTGGACGCCGACCCGGCGTCGTACGAGGCGCTCCAGGGCGACGCCCCGGTCTGGATCGTCGACCCCGTCGACGGCACCCGCCAGTTCGTGCACGGCGACCCCGGCTTCTGCACGCTGGTGGCGCTCGCACGGCACGGCGTCCTGCTCGCCTCCTGGACCTACGCCCCCGCCCGCGACCAACTGGCCACGGCCGTACGGGGCAAGGGTGCCTACCTGGACGGTGTGCGACTGCGCTCGGGCGCGCCGGAGCCCGGCCGGGACCTGGACGTCGCGACCTCCCACCCGGACTACACCACCGACGAACAGAAGCGCCAGCTGCTGGGCCTGTGGACCGACGGGGTCAGGCCGCGCCCCTGCGGCTCGGCGGGCCTTGAGTATCTGGCCGTCGCCCGGGGCGAGTTGGACGCGACCGCGTTCAGCTGGGACCTGGCCTGGGACCACGCCGCGGGCATTCTCCTGGTCGAGGAGGCGGGCGGCGCCCACCTGACCCACGCGGGCGAGCCCTTCCGCATCACGGGCGGCAACGCCCTGCCGTTCACCACGGCCCGGGACGCGGCCACGGCTCGCCGGGTCGCGGGACTGCTGTCGGCAGGACGCTGATCGTCCAACAGCTCGGCCCGGCCCCGTACCGACACGGCCCCGCGTCCCCCGGGTGCGGCACCGCACCCCTGCGCTGTCAGTGCCGCGGCATATCCTGATCCTTCAATGGCCATCGGCTGACGAAGGAGTCCGAAGGTGCCGTCGATGCTCGATGCGGTCGTGGTGGGTGCGGGGCCGAACGGACTGACCGCTGCCGTGGAGCTGGCCCGCCGCGGCTTCTCCGTGGCCGTGTTCGAGGCGCGGGACACCGTCGGCGGCGGAGCCCGCACCGAGGAGCTGACCCTGCCCGGCTTCCGGCACGACCCGTGCTCCGCCGCGCATCCCCTGGGCATCAACTCGCCCGTGTTCCGGACCATGCCACTCGACCGCTACGGCCTGGAGTGGCTGCACGCCGACCTGCCCATGGCGCATCCCTTCACCGACGGCAGCGCCGCAGTGCTCTCCCGGTCCGTCGCCGAGACCGCCGCGTCGTTCGGTCCGCGCGACGCGGGCACGTACCGCAGGCTGGTCGAGCCGTTCCTCGCCAAGTGGGACACCCTGGCCCGTGACTTCATGTCCCTGCCCCTCACCGCCCTCCCCCGGGACCCGGTCACCCTCGCCAGGTTCGGCCTCGTCGGACTGCCCCCGTCGACCTGGCTGACGCGCCGCTTCCGCGACGAGCGGGCCAGGACGCTGTTCGCCGGCCTCGTCGCGCACGTCATCGCCCCGCTGGGTGGTCTCGCCACCAGTGCCATCGGCCTGGTCTTCGCCCTGGCCGCGCACGCCCGGGGCTGGCCCGTGGCCCGCGGCGGCTCCCAGTCCATCTCCGACGCCCTCACCGCCTACCTGAAGGACCTCGGCGGCACCGTCCACACCGACTACGAGGTCAAGCGGCTCGACGACCTGCCGCCCGCCCGCGCGTACGTCTTCGACACCTCACCCACCGCGCTGGCCCGCATCGCCGGCTTCGGCCGCTACTACGAGAACTACCGCTACGGCGCCGCCGCCTTCAAGATCGACTACGCGCTGGACGGCCCCGTGCCGTGGACCTCGCCGGAGGCGCGGCGGGCCGGCACCGTGCAGGTCGGCGGTAACAGCGCGGAGATCGGCGCCGCGCTGCGGGCCGCGTCCCGGGAGGGCCGGGCGCCCGACAAGCCGTTCATGATCACGGTGCAGCCCAGCGTGGTCGACCCCACCCGGGCCCCCGAGGGGGGGCATGTCTTCTGGGCGTACGGCCATGTGCCCAACGGCTGGACCGGAGACCTCACCGACGCCCTGGAACGCCAACTGGAGCGCTTCGCCCCGGGGTTCCGCGACCGCGTCCTCGCCCGCGCGACCGCCGGCCCGCCCGAACTCGCCGCCCGCAACGCCAACTACGTCGGCGGTGACATCGCCTCCGGCGCGGCCTCCGGGCTTCAACTGCTGCTCCGGCCCAAGCTGTCGCTCTTCCCCTACGGCACCCCGCACCCGGCCGTCTACATCTGCTCGTCGGCCACCCCGCCCGGACCGGGCGTGCACGGGATGTCGGGGCACAACGCGGCCAAGGCGGTGTGGCGGCGGCTGAGGCAGGAGCCGTGAGCTGCTCGGCGGGGAGAGCGACGCTGCTCGGCGGGGAGTGCGCGGCTGTTCGGCGGGAAGCATGAGGCCGCTCGGCGGGGCGCGTCGAACTGCTCAAACGGCCCACGTTTACCGGGTGTTCGGGTACCAGGGTAAGAAAGATTCTCTGTCTACTTTGTCACTCCGCTTACCGGGGGGTAGGTATCTGAATGGTCAACAGCCGCGAGTAGGGTGCGGCGCATGAAAGATCGGAAAGCGGTTGCCCGCTGCGGATCCCGGTCTGGCGTGCGCCTCAGTGACCTCGCCGAGCTCGTCAGAGCTCCGGCCGCGCTGAGTGTGCCCGGCGACGTGATCGCGGGAGCGGCCGCCGCCGGACGCCCGCTGGGCGCCCGTACCTTCGGAGTGATCGGTTCCTCCGTCTGCCTGTACTGGGCCGGCATGGCCCTGAACGACTACGCCGACGCTGCGGTGGACTCCGTCGAGCGGCCGGGGCGACCTGTGCCGTCGGGGCGGATACCACGGCGTACCGCGCTCGCCGTGGCCGGAACACTCACGGCGGCAGGGCTCGGTCTCGCCGCCGCGGCGGGGGGTCGGCGCAGTGTGGGTGTCGCGCTTCCGCTGGCGGGGCTGGTGTGGGCGTACGACCTGAAGCTGAAGTCCACCCCGGCGGGGGGCTTCGCCATGGCTGGGGCTCGGGTTCTGGACGTTCTGGCCGGAGCGGTCGCGGCCGGGGGCGGGGCGGAGTCGGTCGGGGGTGCGCTGCGGCGGGCCGCGGTGCCTGCGGGGCTGGTCGGGGTGCATACCGGGACGTTGATGGCGCTGAGCCGGTATGAGGTCGGTGGGGCACCTGTGCGGGTGCCTTCGGCGACGCTTGCGGTGTCTGCGGTGACGGCCCTGGCTGCGGGGGCCGCTCCGGTCGAGCGGGGCGCCTCAGGGGGTGCTGCCAAGGGTTGTCGAGCGGCTGCGGCGCCGTTGGGGCTTGTCGCGCCCCGCGGCGGAGCCGCTGTTCGGCACAGCCCCGCGCCCCTTGAGGGGGTTGCCGGCGCCGTGACTTCCAAGAAGCTGCGGGCCGCCGTCACCGTTGGTGGTGCCCTTGCCTATCTCGGGACCTATGGGGCCGCCCAAGTCCGTGCTGTGCGGGAGCCGTCGGGGGAGAACGTGCGGGGGGCCGTCGGGGCCGGGATTCTGGGGCTGATGCCCTTGCAGGCCGCGCTGACCGCGCGCGGTGGGGCGCCGGGTGTCGCCGCGGCGCTCGGTGTGATCCATCCCCTCGCACGCCGGCTCGCCCGGCGCATATCGCCCACCTGAGACCCGCCACACGCTCCGTGTGAGGAACCCGCACCATGAGACCTCCCCCCACGACTCCCCCCACGACTCCCCCCACGACTCCCCCCACGACTCCCCCCACGACTCCGCCCACCTCCCCCTCCACTCCCCTCAAGTTCGGCTACGGCACCAACGGCTTCACGCACCACCGGCTCTCCGACGTCCTCGTCGTCCTCGCCGACCTCGGCTACGACGGCGTCGCGCTGACCCTCGACCACGGCCATCTCGACCCGTACGCCGACGACCTGCCCCGACGCGTCAGCGACCTCGCGCGGCAACTCGGGCGGCACGGGCTGGACGTGACGGTGGAGACCGGGGCGCCGTACTTCCTCGACCCCTGGGGCAAGCACCTGCCCACGCTGATGTCCGACGGCTCCGAGCCGAGGGTCGACCTGCTGCGGCGCGCCCTGCGTATCGCGGCCGACCTCGGGTCGCCCACCGTGCATCTGTGCAGCGGCCCGGCGCCGGACGGGCTGCCGGAGCGGGACGCGTGGAAGCGGCTCGCGGCCGGTGTCGAGACCGTGCTGGAGGCGGCGGAGACGTACGGGGTGGCGCTGGCCTTCGAGCCGGAGCCGTACATGTTCGTCGACACCGTGGAACGCTGCCTGCACCTCGCCCAACTGATCGGCGGACACGAGCTGTTCGGGATCACCCTGGACATCGGCCACGCGCACTGCGTGGAGAACCGTTCCGTGCTCGACTGCGTGCACGACGCGGCGCCTCTTCTGCGCAACGTGCAGATCGAGGACATGCGGCGCGGCATCCACCAGCACCTCGAACTCGGCGCCGGTGAGATCGACTTCCCGCCCGTCCTGGACGCCCTGCGCGCGATGAACCACCGCGGTCTGATCTCCGTGGAGATCCAGGGCGGCTCGCTCGACGCGCCCGACGTCGCCCGCCGCTCGATCGAGTTCCTGCGCGCGATCGGCTAGGCGCACCCCTGCCCGCCCACCCCTTCTGGCCCCACCCCTCCCACCTCGCAGAAGGTGTTCCTCCATGGCTGTCACGACCGCCTCCGCCTCGGCCCCGCCGAACCCCCACCCCGCCCTGATCGCCGTACTGGATCCCACCGCCCGCGCCTGGCTGGACGACTGCGTCGTCAAGGTGACGGCCGAACCCGCCGCCGTGCAAAGGCTCTTCCCCGCCGTCCGAAGGCGCTGCGGACACGGCCGCGTCGACGACCACTGGACCGTCGACGAGGCCGCCCGGGCCGTCCTGCTCACCGCTCTGCCCCTGCGCGGCCAGGCCCTCGCCGACGAGGTGACCCGTCTGCACCGGCACGGCGACCCGGCCGAACAGCGCGCCGTCCTGCGCACCCTGCCGCTGCTCGACCTCGGCGACCTCGCCCTGCCCCTCGTACGGGAAACCCTGCGCGGCAACGACACCACCCTGATCGAGGCCGCCCTCGGCCCGTACGCCGCCGCGCACCTCCCGGACGCAGAGTTCCGCCAGGCCGTACTGAAGTGCGTGTTCTGCGAGATCCCGCTCGACCGGATCACCGGCCTCGACCGCCGTGCCGACCGCGAACTGGCCCGGATGCTCGCCGACTTCGCCCACGAGCGGATCGTCGCGGGACGGGACGTACCCCAGGACATCGTGCCCGTCGTCCACGCCTTCCCGGACGTCATCGGCGCGGAACTCAAGCAGGCACTCATGGACCGACCCACGGACCGACTCACGGACGTACTCAAGGAAGAGGGCTGACCGTGCGCATCTTCGACCCCCATATCCACATGACCTCCCGCACGACCGACGACTACGAGGCGATGTACGCCGCCGGGGTGCGCGCTGTCGTGGAGCCCGCCTTCTGGCTCGGCCAGCCCCGCACCTCGCCGGAGAGCTTCTACGACTACTTCGACGGGCTGCTCGGCTGGGAGCCGTACCGCGCCGCCCAGTTCGGCATCCAGCACTTCTGCACGATCGCGCTCAACCCGAAGGAGGCGAACGACCCCCGCTGCGTGCCGGTCCTCGACGAACTGGACCGCTATCTCGCCAAGGACCGGGTCGTCGCCGTCGGCGAGATCGGCTACGACTCGATGACGCCGGAGGAGGACGAGGCCCTCGCCCGCCAGCTCCAGCTCGCCGTCGAGCACGAGCTGCCCGCACTCGTGCACACCCCGCACCGCGACAAGGCGGCCGGCACCCGGCGCACCCTGGACGTCGTGAAGGAGTCGGGCATCGCCCCCGAGCTCGTCGTCCTCGACCACCTCAACGAGCTCACCGTCGGGATGGTCCTCGACAGCGGCTGCTGGGCCGGGTTCTCGATCTACCCGAAGACCAAGATGAGCGAGGACCGGATGGTGGAGATCCTCAAGGAGCACGGGAGGGAACGCGTGCTCGTGAACTCCGCCGCGGACTGGGGGCGTTCGGATCCGCTCAAGACCCGCAGGACGGCCGACGCCATGCTCGCCGCCGGGTTCGACGAGGACGACGTCGACAAGGTGCTCTGGCGCAACCCCGTCGCCTTCTACGGCCAGAGCGGGCGGCTGGAGCTGGACGAGCCCAAGCCGGACGAGGAGGCCACCTTCCAGGGCAACTCCATACGCCGCGGGGGAGCGTGATCGTCCCATGCGCTTTCTGCATCCGGACGGTACGACCGTCCACCTCGGGTATTGCAGCAACGTCCACCAGGCCGAGGACCTGGAGGGCGTCATCGCCCAACTCGCCACGTACGCCGAGCCGGTGCGCGAACACCTCGGCCTCGACCGGCTCGGCATCGGGCTGTGGCTGGCCCGGGGCGTGGTCGGCGAACTCGCCGACGACGAGCGGGCGTTGGCACGCCTGCAGCGCGAGCTGCGGGCGCGCGGGCTGGAGACCGTCACCCTCAACGCCTTCCCGTACGCGGGGTTCCACCGCGAGGTCGTCAAGAAGGACGTGTACCTGCCCGACTGGGCCGACGAGGCCCGGCTGAAGTACACCCTGGACTGCGCCCGCGTCCTCGCCGCGCTCCTCCCGGACGACGTCGACCACGGCAGCGTCTCCACCCTCCCGCTGGCCTGGCGCACCCCGTGGACGCCCGCCTGCGCCGAGGAGGCCCGGCACGCCCTGGGCCGGCTGACCACGGGGCTCGCCGCGCTGGAGGCGTGGACGGGCCGCCGTATCCGCGTCGGCTTCGAACCGGAACCCGGCTGCGTCGTCGAGACCACCACCCAGGCGGTACGGGAACTCGGCGGACTCGACCCCGACCGGCTCGGCATCTGCCTGGACGCCTGCCATCTCGCCGTGCAGTTCGAGCAACCGGGCGAGGCCCTGCGCCGGCTCGCGGAAGCCGGGATGCCCGTCGTCAAGCTCCAGGCGTCCTGCGCCGTGGAAGCCGCCGACCCGGCCGACCCCGCCGCCCGTGCGGCCCTGCGCCGGCTCGCCGAACCCCGGTTCCTGCACCAGACCCGGACCACGAGCGACGGTGAGGTCGTCGGCGTGGACGACCTCCCGGAGGCCTTGGACGGCGAGCTTCCCGCCGGCGGCGGCCCCTGGCGCGTCCACTTCCACGCCCCGCTGCACACCGAGCCCGAAGCCCCGCTGCGTACGACGGCCGACCAGCTCGACCAGGTCCTCACCGGGCTGCTGGGCGGCACCTCGGCCGCCTGCGACCACATCGAGGTCGAGACCTACACCTGGTCCGTCCTGCCCGAACCGCCCGCCGACCTGCCCGGCGGCATCGCCGCCGAACTCGCCTGGGCCCGCGACCGGTTGACCGGCCTCGGCCTCAAGGAGGACCCGTCATGACGACCGACCACCCGGCGAACCGCGTTGTCGTCCTCGACATCGTCGGCCTCACCCCCAACCTGCTCAAGCACATGCCGGCCGTCGCAGCCCTCGGCGAACGCGGCTTCCAGGCCCGCCTCGACACCGTGCTGCCCGCCGTCACCTGCACCGTCCAGTCCACCCTCCTCACCGGCGAACCCCCGTCCACGCACGGCGCGGTGGCCAACGGCTGGTACTTCCGCGACCTCGGCGAGGTCATGCTCTGGCGCCAGCACAACGCGCTCGTCGGCGGTGAGAAGATCTGGCAGACGGCCCGCAGGTCGAACCCCGACTACAAGGTCGCCAACATCTGCTGGTGGTACGCGATGGGCGCCGACGTCGACTGGACGGTCACCCCGCGCCCCGTCTACTACTCCGACGGCCGCAAGGAACCCGACTGCTACACCTGGCCGCCGGCCCTGCACGACGAACTCACCGACCGGCTCGGCCCGTTCCCCCTGTTCACCTACTGGGGCCCGAACGCCGGCCTGCCCTCCACCCAGTGGATCCTCGCCGCCGCCCGCCAGGTCTTCGACGAGAAGCGCCCCGACCTCACGCTCGTCTACATCCCGCAGATGGACTACGAGCCCCAGCGCTCCGGCCCCGACTCGGACGCGACGATCGAGGCGGCCCGCCGGCTCGACGACGCCCTCCGCCCGCTGATCGACCACTTCCTGCGCGAGGGCGCGACCGTCGTGGCGCTCAGCGAGTACGGCATCACTCCCGTCTCCCGCCCGGTCGACATCAACCGCGCCCTGCGCAGGGCCGGGCTGCTGGAGGTGTACACGCAGGACGGCATGGAGTACCTCGACCCGTGGACCTCCCGTTCCTTCGCGGTCGCCGACCACCAGATCGCCCACGTCTACGTCCGCGACCCGGCCGACACCGGGGCGGTCGCGAAGATCGTCGATGAACTCGACGGCGTGGAGCGGGTGTTGGACGCCGAGGGCAAGGCGGCGCACGGCCTGGAGCACGAGCGCTCCGGCGAGCTCGTCGCCGTCGCCGACCCCGACGCCTGGTTCACGTACTACTACTGGCTGGACGACGAACGCGCCCCCGACTTCGCCCGCCAGGTCGAGATCCACCGCAAGCCCGGCTACGACCCCGCCGAGCTCCTCTACGACGAGACGGTCCCCGCGGTGAAGCTGCGCGCCGTCGGCCAGGTCGCCCGCAAGAAGCTCGGCTTCCGCTACCGCCTCAAGACCGTCCCCCTGGACCCCTCCGGCGTCCGCGGCAGCCACGGCCGGCTGCCCGGCGACCCCGACCACGGCCCCGTGCTGCTGTGTTCGGAGCCGGAGCGCGCCCAGGACGCCTACGCGGCCACGGAGGTCAAGTCGCTGCTGCTGGGCCTGGCGGGCCTGAACACCGAAGGAACCGAAGGAACGGCCACATGACGACCCACCCGTCGCTCCCCACGATCCGCCCTCTGCTCGACCCGGCCCCCGAGTACGCCAAGTGGCAGTCCGAGGAGCCGATCCGCCGGGTGACGATCTGGGGTGACAACAGCCCCTGGCTGGTCACCCGCCATGAGGACGCCCGCACGGTCCTCGCGGACCCCCGCTTCAGCGCGGACGCCAACCACCCGAACTTCCCCCACACCCGCCCGGGCGCGCCCCCACAGGCCCCCGGCCTCTTCCACCAGATGGACCCGCCGGACCACACCCGGCTGCGCCGGATGCTGATCCCCGACTTCACCTTCCGGCGCATCGAGCAGATGGCCGGCGCCGTCCTGCGGATCTGCGACGACCTGCTGGACGCGATGACGCAGGGCGACGCGACGGAGGCGGACCTGGTCGCGTCGTACGCGCTGCCGCTGCCCACCCTCGCCATCTGCGAACTGCTCGGCGTCCCCTACGAGGACCACGGCTTCTTCCGTGCGAAGTCCAACGCCCTCACGAGCGTCGCCGGCGACCCGGCCGAGGCGATGTCCGCCCGCATGGCGCTCTACGGCTATCTGCGCGCCCTGATCGAGCGCCGCACGCAGGACCCCGCCGACGATCTCGTCTCCCGTCTGGCCACGGAACGCGTCGCGACCGGCGAGGCCACCCTCGACGAGGCGACAGGCATGGTCTCCCTCCTGCTGCTGGCGGGCCACGAGACGACCGCCAACATGTTCCCGCTGGCCGCCATCGCCCTGCTCCAGCACCCGGCCCAACTGGAGGCACTGCGCGCCGACGACTCCCTGTGGCCGGGGGCGGTGGAGGAACTCCTGCGCCATCTGACCGTCATCCACTCCGGGATACGGCGGGTCGCCACGGAGGACGTCGACCTGTCCGGCGTCCGCATCCGCGCGGGCGAGGGCGTGGTGGTCGCCCTGCAGGCCGCCAACCGTGATCCGGCCGTGTACGCCGACCCCGACGCCCTCGACGTCCGCCGTGACGCGAGCGGCCACCTCGCGTTCGGCCACGGGCTGCACCAGTGCCTCGGCCAGTCCCTGGCCCGCACGGAACTCCGGATCGGGCTGTCCACCCTGTTCCGCAGGCTGCCGTCCCTGCGTATGACGGCCCCGCCCGAATCGCTCGCCCTCTCGACGAGCACGGTCCACGGGGTGCGCTCGCTGCCGGTCGCCTGGCAGTGAACCTGTGGTGGCCGGGCCGACCTGATATAGAGGCAGCCATGACCACCATCAGGCTCGTCCAGGGCGACATCACGCGGGAGAGCGCCGACGCGATCGTCAACGCCGCGAACTCCTCCCTCCTCGGCGGGGGAGGAGTGGACGGCGCGATCCACCGCCGCGGCGGCCCCGCCATCCTCGACGCATGCCGCAAGCTGCGCGCCTCCCGGTACGGCAAGGGCCTGCGGACGGGGCAGGCGGTCGCCACGACGGCCGGGGAACTGGACGCCCGCTGGGTGATCCACACGGTGGGCCCGGTCTTCTCCGCGCAGGAGGACCGCTCCGATCTCCTCGCCTCCTGCTACCGCGAGTCCCTGCGGGTGGCCGACGAACTCGGCGCCCGCACCGTCGCCTTCCCGGCGATCTCCACCGGCGTCTACCGCTATCCGCTGGAGGACGCCGCGCGCATCGCCGTGGATACGGTGCGGTCGACGGAGACCGAGGTCGAGGAGGTCAGGTTCGTCCTCTTCGACGAGCGGGCGTACGAGGTGTTCGCGGCGCAGGTCCGCTGACCGGCCTCCAGAGCTCCCGTCGGCTGCCGACCGCGATGACGTGCCCCGAGGTGAACGGCTCCCGGCGCTGATCCGTACCACCTCTCGTGCAGCCACAGTCACACCGAGGAAGCTCCGTGCAGTCACACCGAGGACGCGTCGGCCGCGGCGCCCGTACCGCGACGGCGACCGGAAGTCTGGCCCTTCTGCTCCTGGCGACCGCGTGCGGCGGAGGCGAGGACAAGGAGGCCGCCGCGAAGAGCAGCCCGACGAACGTCGCCGCCACGGTGGCCGGCGTCGTGGCCCCGGCCAAGGTCGAGGTGATCGCCGACCTGACCGGCTGCGAGGTCAAGATCCGGACCGAGGCGGACGAACTGCGCGAGGGGGTCTGCCACACCGAGAGGGGCGACTACCTCATCACGACGTTCCCGCAGGAGAAGCTCAAGCTCACCTGGCTGGACGCGGCCGCCGTCTACGGCGGCAAGTACCTCGTGGGCACCCGCTGGGTGGTCAGCGCGAAACCGGCGTTGCTGGAGCAGTTGCGCCCCCGACTGGGCGGAAGGATCCAGCAGTTGCGGGGCGTGGGGCCGACTGCGGGCCCGACGGCGTCGTGACGACCGGGCTCACTCGGCCGCGTCGCTGATGCCCAACCGCAGATGCTCCACGTGGTACACGGCCTGATCGAGCAGTTCGGCGACATGGTGGTCGTGCAGCGCGTACACGACCGAACGGCCGCGCCGCTCGCCCACCACCAGGCCGAGGTTGCGCAGCAGGCGCAGCTGGTGTGAACAGGCGGACTGCTCCATGCCCACCTCGGCCGCGAGCTCCGTGGCCGGCAGCGGTCCCTCGCGCAGCCGCGCCAGGATCAGCAGACGGGAGGGGGTGGAGAGGGCCTGGAGGGTGGTGGCCACCTTGGCCACGTTGGCCGCGTCCAGACGTACGCGCTCCGGGGCGTCCTGCGCGGTGGTGACGGCTCCATGACCCATGGGGGT
This sequence comes from Streptomyces sp. NPDC028907, assembly GCF_055564995.1. Lineage (NCBI taxonomy): Bacteria > Bacillati > Actinomycetota > Actinomycetes > Kitasatosporales > Streptomycetaceae > Streptomyces > Streptomyces sp. NPDC028907. Next base: position 98,697 of record NZ_JBVHVE010000012.1, on the reverse strand, counting down.
ATCTTACTCATCGTACGCGAACACATGAATGATTCTTCATGTGGCGTGCTCGGGGTTCCCAAAGGCGATCCGGTGGCTCCCAGCACAGACGAGGTTGATGTCGGATTCTCGCCAGCCCTCGGCGCCCCACGTCATCGATGCTGGACTCATGCAGAAGGGGATGCACACCGACACCGAGCGCTGCGTGCGCGCCGTCCAGTCCAAAGACGCCCGCTTCGACGGCTGGTTCTTCACGGCGGTCGTGACGACGGGGATCTACTGCCGGCCCAGCTGCCCGGTGGTCCCGCCCAAACCGGAGAACATGCGGTTCCTCCCGAGCGCCGCCGCCTGCCAGCAGGCCGGGTTCCGGGCCTGCAAGCGCTGCCGCCCCGACACCAGCCCCGGCTCCCCGGAGTGGAACCAGCGCGCCGACCTCGTGGCCCGCGCCATGCGGCTGATCGCCGACGGTGTCGTGGACCGCGAGGGCGTGCCCGGCCTCGCCGCCCGGCTCGGCTACAGCACCCGGCAGATCGAACGCCAGCTCCTCGCCGAGCTGGGCGCCGGTCCGCTCGCGCTGGCCCGCGCCCAGCGCGCCCAGGCGGCCCGACTCCTCATCGAGACGACGCCCCTGCCCATGGCGGACGTCGCCTTCGCGGCCGGGTTCGCCTCCATCCGCACCTTCAACGACACCGTCCGCGAGGTCTTCGCCCTGGCCCCGACCGGCCTGCGCGCCCGAGCGCCCCGCAGCACCCCGGGCACCCCACCGAACACCACGGGCGCCCTGACCCTGCGCCTCCCGTTCCGCGCCCCCCTCAACCCCGACAACCTGTTCGGCCACCTCGCCGCGACCGCCGTACCCGGCGTCGAGGAATGGCGGGACGGCGCCTACCGGCGCACGCTCAGGCTGCCTTACGGCCACGGCCTCGTGTCCCTGTCACCGCAGCCCGACCACATCGCCTGCCGCCTCACCCTCAGCGACCTGCGCGATCTGACCGTAGCGATCAGCCGGTGCCGCCGGATGCTCGACCTGGACGCCGACCCGGTGGCGATCGACGACCAGTTGCGTACGGATCCCCTGCTCGCGCCCCTGGTCGACAAGGCGCCGGGCCGCCGGGTGCCGCGTACGGTCGACGAGGCGGAGTTCGCCGTCCGGGCCGTGCTCGGCCAGCAGGTCTCCACGGCCGCCGCCCGCACCCACGCGGCCCGCCTGGTCACCGCGCACGGCGAGCGGGTCGAGGACGCCGAGGGCGGTCTCACCCACCTCTTCCCGTCGCCCGAGGCGCTGGCCCGCGTGGACCCCGAGTCACTGGCGATGCCCCGCACCCGCCGCACGACGTTCACCACGCTCGTACGTCAACTGGCCGACGGCGAGGTCCGGTTGGGCCCCGACAGCGACTGGCCGGAGACCCGGGCCCGCCTCCTCGCCCTCCCCGGCTTCGGCCCCTGGACCGTCGACGTCATCGCGATGCGTGCCCTCGGAGACCCCGACGCCTTCCTCCCCACCGACCTCGGAATCCGCCGCGCGGCCCAGGAACTGGGCCTCCCGTCCACCCCGGCGGCCCTCACGGCCCGGGCGACCGCCTGGCGCCCCTGGCGGGCGTACGCCGTCCAGTACCTGTGGGCGACGGACAGCCACCCGATCAACTTCCTCCCCGTCTAAGGAAAGCCAGTGAAACAGCACACCGTCATCGACAGCCCCTACGGCCCGCTCACGCTCGTCGCCGAGGACGGCGTCCTGTGCGGCCTCTACATGACCGAGCAGCGCCACCGCCCGCATGAGGAGACCTTCGGCACCCGCGACGACTCCCTCTTCGACGAGGCGACGGACCAGCTCGCTGCCTACTTCGCAGGCGAGTTGAAGGACTTCACGCTCGAACTGCGCCTGGTCGGCACCCCGTTCCAGCGCCGCGTATGGGAACAACTGCGCCGCATCCCCTACGGCGAGACCCGGTCCTACGGCCAACTCGCCGCCACCCTGGGCAACTCCGGCGCCTCCCGCGCGGTCGGCCTCGCCAACGGCAAGAACCCGATCGGCATCATCGTCCCCTGCCACCGCGTCGTCGGCGCGGGCGGCGGCCTCACCGGATACGGCGGCGGCCTGGACCGCAAGCAGCGGCTGCTGGACTTCGAGAGCGGAAAGGCGTTGTTCTAGGACGGGGCCGGCGGATCAGGCCGGACAGGTCCCAGCCATGCACAGCGGCCCTCCCGGCCGGTGACCTACCCGGCCAGTTCGCGCAGCAGCCTCGGCAGCGCCGTGCCGATGGGTTCCCGTACGACGTCGTCGGCGCGGTCGTCGTACGGTGTCGGCTCGGCGTTGACGATGACCAGCCGGGCGCCGTGGTCGGCGGCGACGCCCGCGAGGCCGGCGGCGGGCTGCACCTGGAGGCTGCTGCCGACGGCGATGAACACCTGGCAGGCCTTGGTGATCGCGACGGCCTCGCCGAGCACCACGGGATCGAGCCGCTCGCCGAACATCACCGTCGCCGACTTCAGGATCCCGCCGCACTCCAGACACGGCGGATCCTCCTCACCGGCCTCCACCCGGGCGAGGGCGTCCTCCATCGGCCCGCGCGCATGGCACTTAGTGCAGAGCACACTGCGTGCGCTGCCGTGCAGTTCGAGCACCTTGCGGGCGGGCATCCCGGCGAGCTGGTGCAGCCCGTCCACGTTCTGTGTGATCACCCGCACCGGCACCCCGGACCGCTCCAGTTCGGCCACCGCCCGGTGCGCCGCGTTCGGTTCGGCCTTCAGCGTCCGGTTCTTGCGCCGCATCTGCCAGGAGCGCCGCCGGATCTCCGGATCACCCATGTAGTACTCGTACGTCACGAGCTTCTCGGCCTCGGGATCGCGCCGCCACAGCCCGTTCGGACCGCGGTAGTCGGGGATCCCGGAGTCGGTCGAGATACCGGCGCCGCTGAGGAGGGCGACGAGGGGCTTGGTCATGCTGCCGAGGGTAGGACGGCGCCGTTCGGGCGGCGAATGGATATTCGAGCGGCCCGGTGGGGTGCTAGCGTCCCGGCATGGCCAAGGTCACCGTGTCGCTCGATGCCGAACTCGTCGTGGAAGTCATGGTCCTCGCAGGGGTGGGCAGCCCTCAGGACGCCGTGGAGCTCGTCGTCCGCGACTACATCGCGCGCGGCCACCGCACCGAGGCCCGGGTCGCCGAACGCGACGACGCGCTGCGCGCCGTGGACGCGAAGCCCCGGGACGTCGAGGGCTGACCGCGCCCCAGGTCAGCCCACCCGGTGACCGTTCTCCAGCTCCACCGTCCCGCCGCCGTCCGCGAGGACGTCCAAGGCGGCCAGCACCCGGCGGCCCAGGGAGCCGGGCAGATGAGCGGTGATCTCCTCGCGCGGGACGAGCCGCCACGACAGCAGCTCCTCCTCCTGCAACCGGATCGCCTTGAGGTCGTCCTCGCCCAGGACCCCGCCGTCGTAGAGATACGCCACGAGCGGCGGCCGCCCCGTCCCGTGCACCCAGTCCACGGCGAGCAGGCGGCCCAGCTCCACGTCCAGGCCGATCTCCTCGGCCGTCTCACGGCGCGCGCCCTGGCGGGGCGTCTCGCCGTCGTCGGACTCGATCGTGCCGCCCGGAAGCGCCCAGCCCTCACGGTAGTTGGGCTCCACGAGCAGCACCTGGCCCTCGGCGTCCCGGAAGAGGGCGGCGGCACCGGCGAGGACGCGGGGGAGACCCGCGATGTACGTGGCGAAGTCTTGCGTCGTCATCCAGGAAGAGTAACCAGCCCACGCGCACACGCCCCGGCCATGGGGTCGGCTCAGGGAAGCACACGCCCCGCTCCCTGAAGCCGAAGCCGCGCGCCCCAAGCCCCCCCGCGCGCCGCAACCGGACCCTCAGGTCCCCTGGACCTGCCGTACCCACCGGACCTATCCGCCCTCCTGAGCCTCCGCCCGGGCCAAACGCACCGTCCGCTCCGCCAGCTCGCTGATCCGCGCCCCGTCGAACCCGAACACCGCACTGCGCACCGTGTCCTCCAGCGGCTCGGTCCACTGGCCCGGGATCGCCTCCGCCCCGCTCAGCACACCCGCCACCGAACCGGCCGTGGCCCCGTTGGAGTCGGTGTCCAGGCCGCCGCGAATGGTGAGGGCGATGGTGCGGGTGAAGTCGCCGTCGCCGTACAGGAGCCCGGCGGTGAGCACGGCGGCGTTCGGGACGGTGTGGATCCAGCCGAGCCCGGCGGTCTCCTCGGCGACCGTGGTGAGCGTGTCCTCCCAGGTCATCCGGGTGGCATGGAGCGAGACGACACGGCGTACGGTACGGGCGAGGCGGCTGCTCGCCGGGATCACGGCGAGCGCCTCGTCGACCGCCTTGCGGACCGTGGGCGCCGTGAACGCCGCCGCGATCAGCGCCGCCGCCCACATCGCGCCGTACACGCTAAAACCCCGTTCTTAGGGCTACCCTGGAAGGGGTCAGGAAGTGACCCAGGTGAGGACCGATGACCACCGCCACAGCAGCGCTCAGCGCCCGCGAGTAGCTCCGCGTCAGCGTCGACAAGTCGGGCACCGAGCGCAGCCCCGAGCAGCAGCACGCGGAGCACTCCGAGACGGCTGCCGACCTCGGCGTCACCCGGGTTCGCGTGGTCGCGCAGGGCGGTGAGGATGCCCGGCATCAGGCCGTACCGTCCCTCGGCGCGCTGGTAGCAGTCCACGTTCGTGCCCATCGCGATGTGCTCGCCCTGCCAGCGGCGTGAGCCGAGTTGACGGCGCAGCAGCTCCGGGGCGTTCACCTTGACCACGATCTGGGAGTCGAAGTCGATCCCGGTGTCGAGGTCGAGATAGGTGTGCGTCTTGCGGGCGAAGCAGTAGACGCAGGTACTGCTTCCCCCGCGGTATCTTCTCGTGCCCGAGGCGGGAGGCATGAGGCAGGGTGGCGCGACGCGAATTGGGCTCTGGCAGCGATCACGGGGAGCCGTCACGGTCGGTGAAGGGGCTGTTCGATTCCTGCTTGTGAGCCAGGGCGCGCCAGGACGAGCTGTAGCGTTTTTGACGATCCGTCATGTTCTGCTGGCCCGGGCTGAACCGTGCTGCCGGTGTCGACGTCCAGGGCATGGGCCATGACGAGATCTCCTGGCAGGACGTGCTGTTCGAGGGCTTCGGGGTACTGGTGACCGCCGCGGTGCACGGAATGTGCGGGCTGTTGGTGCGGTTGGCCGGCCGAAGCGGTGAAGGCGCATGTCCGTCCTGCGGCGGGGTGTCGGCGCGCGTGCATGACCGGTACGAGCGTCGGCTGCAGGACCTTCCGCTGGCCGGGCAGGCCGGCGTTGATCCCGGAGGAGTCCGTGAACGTCACGCCCCGCATGCCGAGCGCCATCCCGACGAACGGTCTGCCTGCCATCCGGGCTGCCCGTCGGCGTTCGGGCCCTACCGGGCAGGGATTATCGACAACTCCGCGATGACCAGGTCCCGAGATCCCGAACTCCGCCGCACCCATGGCCAATCCGGGGATGCCCGCGCTGCGGCCTCCGATATCAGGCGCCCACCGCGCCTGTCCGGGCAAACGCCGGGTGCAAGTCTTCCTTCCGCCTGGCGAAGCCGGCGGGTACTCGACACGATCTCCGCAGGCCGTAGGGTGCCCCCTCCAGTGCGAGGTCCGGGCGGAGCCGGTGCTAGGAGGGCGCGCAGGTAGTCGGCCGGGTGCGGGAGATGTACTTGATCTCGCCGACCAGGCGCGGCAGTACCGAGTGTGTGCCCGCGATCCATGGCTCTGGGGTGAACGAGCAGGACGTGGCTGCGGCGAGGGACAGCAGCCCGGCGAGGTCGGCCCGTTCACGCTCGCTCGACCCGGTGCCGACACTGTCGATAGCGCAGCCGGTCCGCCGCCGGCCGGCCGAGCAGGAGTGCCCCGGGGTGGTAAGAGGTGTGATGGGGGGTGTGGTGAGGATGCCCGCTTGCAGGAGCGGGCAGTCGTGCCTTGGGCTTGAGTTGCCGACTGGTTGCCCGTGATGGGAGGGGGGCAGGGGCGAATCCGGGTCGTATCGCCTTCCATTCGCCCCGTTCGAATAACGGACACCTGCTGTTCCGGTCTGAACTGGCCCCGGCTCCCACGTGCCTGTGCGTCCCCCGGTGGGGCCGCTTCGGGCCGGAACCGAACATACGAGTGGGTTCAAGTCGGGCCGGAAGAGGTGGGGCCAACTGCACCGATAAAGCCATACCCGTGAACGGCTGCGCATCCTCGCCTCCTGGGCCGCCGAACAGCACGTGCCGCCCTCGTCACCTGTCAGCTGACGGGGGAGGGCTGCCTCCGCGGCACGGTGCGGTGGATCGGGCCCGTGCCCTGGGACAAGGGCAGCCCCGAGCCCCCGCTGATGTGGGCGATGATCTCCGCGGTGATGGACACCGCCGTCTCCTCGGGTGTGCGCGCTCCGAGGTCCAGGCCGATCGGGGAGCACAGCCGGGCCAGTTGTTCTTCGCTCACGCCTTCTTCCCGCAGCAGGCGCAGGCGTTCGTCGTGGGTACGCCTGGATCCCATGGCGCCGATGTAGCCGACGGGCAGGTTCAGCGCCAGACGTAGCAGGGGAACGTCGAACTTTGCGTCGTGAGTGAGGACGCACACGGCGGTACGGGCGTCCACCTCGGTGTGTTCCAGGTAACGGTGGGGCCAGTCGGCCACGACCTCGTCCGCGTATGGAAAGCGCGCCGGGGTGGCGAAGACGGGCCGGGCGTCGCACACCGTGACCCGGTAGCCCACGAAGGCCCCAGCCTGGCTGAGAGCGGCGGCGAAGTCCACGGCGCCGAAGACCAGCATGCGCGGGCGGGACGCGTGGACGTGCACGAGGACGGACAGTGGCCCTGGGCAGCCCTGTCCGCTCCCGCCGAGCGCGACGCGGGCGGTGCGCCCCGCGCGCAGCAGGGCAAGGGCCTCGTCAACCACCTCAGGGTCCACCGAGCCGTTGTGCAGCGTCCCGGAGATGACCTGGCCGTCCCCGAGAACGCTGAGTGTCGCCCCGAGGAGGCCGGCTGGCCCGTCCACGACCTGGGCCACGGCGACGGGCAGGCCCTGCACAACTTCGTCGAGGGCCGCGGCGATGTGCGGTTGCGCAGCAGGATCGACAGCCTGGACGAGGACATCAAGTTCGCCGCCGCACGTCAGGCCCACCGCGAAGGCGTCGTCGTCGGAATACCCGAACCAGGCACGGTGAGCGGCGCCCCCCTCACGAAGCACTTGCCGGCACATGTCATAGACCGCGCCCTCGACGCAGCCGCCGGAGATGCTGCCGACCGCGTTGCCGTCCGTGTCCACCGCTACGGCTGTGCCGATGGGCAAGGGTGCACTGCCGCAGACGTCGACGACGGTGGCCAGGGCGAAGGGGCGTGCGTCCCGGCACCAGCGGAGCAGTGTCTGCGCGATGTTCAGCATGGGGCCTGTCTCCGTGGAGGTGAGGGGCGGGCTGCTGCCGCACCTTGGGGAGTGTCGGCAGCCGGAAGGGGGGGACGGGCTGCCCGAGGGTGGGCGTGCACCCACGGCCGCCTGCGACTGAGGGCTCACCTCGTACCTCCTACGCTCAGTTCCGTGTCCAGGGCGCCGCGGATGCGGCCAACCTCGCTTGGGGAGATCCCGGTGTTACCGCCCAGGGCCCGGACCAGGTCGTCCACGCTGCTGGTGGGCACCTCGTGCGTGCCTCCACGATCACGGTGCAGCGGGCCTGGCCGGTGCGGACTTCGGGGGTCGCCAGGTCCAGGTCCCGACTTGCGTCGTCAGTACCCTCGCGCGGCCCGGAAAGGTGCGCGAGGGCCGCCGGAGCGCACCGGCGAGTCCGTTGGACGCAGAGGTCAGTCTCTCACCAGGGGGGCGTGACCGGCGGCTTCGGCGGCGACGACGGGTCGTCCTTGCTCCATGCCTTGGTGACGCCGTCGAAGGCGTCGCTGAGGAAGCGCACGAGGCTCCGGAACCACTTCACTTCCCGACCTCCGGGTCCGGTGGGCGCGCCGTCGACGGAGGCTGCCCCGGCGCCGGACGAGAGTCCCGCTCGGCCATCGTGAGAACGACTCGGTCCGCATCCAGGGGCAGGTGGTACGGCTGTACTCCCAGGAGGTCACGGAGCGCCGAGCCGATGGCCGCCGCCGGGAGGATCACCGGCGGCTCGCCCAGGCCCTTGGCTCCGAACGGTCCGGTGTGCGAGTGGTTGGTCTCGATGAAGACGGTTTCGATGTGTGGCGGTACGTCGGCGATGGTCGGAAGCCGATAGTCGTGGAAGTTGCCGTTGACGATGACTCCCAGGTCGTTTGTCCTGAGGTTCTCCGTCAGGGCGTAGCCGATGCCCTGCACAACGCCTCCTTCGACCTGTCCGCGTGCGCCGACGGGGTTGACGACCCTGCCGACGTCATGGACGGCGATGAAGTTGAGGACGTCGACGCGTCCGGTCTCCTCGTCCAGGGCGATCTCCACGCCGTGGCAGTGGAAGGTGGGCTCGCCCAGTCTGAGGAAGCGGGCGCCCTGCAGGTCGGAGCCTTCGACGGGGGCAAGCTCTGCTCGGTATCGACCGGTCGCGACCACCGGGCCGGAATGCATGTGAGCGGATGCGGACACTTCGGCGATGGTCATGCAGGTCTCCGGTGCGCCCTTGACCTCGACACGCCCTTCGCGGAGCACCAGGTCGGCCGGGTCGACGTCGAGCAGTCGTGACGCTTCGTTCCTGATCTGCTCGGCGACGGCGCGGGCGGCGAGGACTGTGGCGTTGCCGGTGGCGAACATGGTACGGCTGCCGCGGGAGCCTGAGTCGTAGGGGGAGTCCCGGGTGCTGCCGGACTTCAGGATGACGCGGTCGGGCCGCAGTCCGAGCTCTTCGGCGACCATGCTCGGCAGGGCGGTCGAGATGGCGCCGGTCCCGATCTCGGTTCCGCCCGAGGAGAGCGTCGCGGTGCCGTCCTCGTGCAGTTCGACGGTCGCGGCCGACGGCGTGCCGAGGGTGGACCACCATGCGCAGGCGAGCCCGTAGCCGCGTCGCCGGTGGTCGCCCGGGGCGACGTCGGCCTGCCGCCATCGCTGGAGGCGGCTCTCGACGACCCGCAGGCACTCGTCGGTCGTCCCGCGGAGGGTGATGAGCTCGCCCGTGGGGCCGCGGTCGCCTTCGCCGATGAAGTTGCGTCGTCGGACCTCTGCTGGGTCCAGCCCCAGCTGCTGGGCGATGTCCTCTATCTGCGCCTCGGCGGCGTAGACCATCTGCGGGCCCGACGGGCCGCGGAACGAGCCGGTCGGGCAGGTGTTGGTGTAGACGGCACGTCCTCGGATGTCGAGGGCGTCGATGCGGTAGGGGCCGGTCGCGTAGAACGCGGCCATCGAGGTCAGGACGGGGGTGTCCATCGCGTACGCGCCGGCGTCGAGCACGACGTCGCACCTACGGGCCAGGATGCGGCCCGACTCGTCGACCGCGCTGGACATCCGCACGACCGAGTTCTCGCGCGGGTTGCCGGTCACCATGTCCTCCGCGCGGGAGCAGACGATCTGGACGGGACGACCGGTGGCCAGGGTCATCGCGGCTGCCTGGGGCGCGAACAGCAGGTGCAGCTTGCCGCCGAAACCGCCGCCGATGGCGGGCACCCTCACCTCGATCGCGCCGGTGGGCAGGTCGAACAGCTCAGCGAGCTGGGCCCGTACGCCGAACGGCTGCTGCGTGCTCATGATCAGCGAGAACCCGCAGGGTGCGGGCGCGGCGGTCACGGCCCGTGGTTCCAGGTAGGCCTGGTGCGCCCGGTGCGACTCGATCTCGGTGTGCACCACGGCGTGTGCCGTGTCGAAGACGGCGTCGACGTCACCGCGCGAGATGTGGACGTCCTCGATGACGTTGGTGTCCCTGTCGTGCACCGGTACCTCGGCGCTCGTCAGTGCCTCGCGGAGGTCGACGACGGGAGTGGTCACCTCGATGTCGACCTCGACCATGCCTGCCGCTCGGCGGGCGATGGCCAGGGACGTGGCCGCGACCATCGCGACGGGTTCGCCGACGAACCTGACCCGGTCACGGGCGAAGATCGGCTGGTCCTTGACGTAGTTCCCGTAGCAGCGGTCGGTCACATCCTTCGCTGTCAGCACCCTGACGACGCCGTCGAGCGCCACTGCCCGGTCGACGTTGATGCCCCGGAGCCGGCCGGCCGCGACGGGCGACGGCACGAGGACGCCGTAGAGCATCCCCGGGAGGCGGATGTCCTCGGTGTAGGTGGTGTGGCCGGTGAGGCGCTCGACCGCGTCTCGGCGGACGAGCCGGTTGCCGACGTTCAGGTACTGGCCGGACTCTTCTGCGCTCATCGCGGTGCCCCGCTCGCTCGCCGGACGGCGTCTAGGATCGGCAGGTAGCCCGTGCAGCGGCACAGATTGCCGGCGAGCGCCTCCTTGATGTCCTCGTCGGTAGCCGCTCCTGATTCGGTTCTGGCGAGCAGCGCGCAGGTCGACATGATGATTCCGGGGCTGCAGAAGCCGCACTGGACGGCGTCGGCCTTCACGAACTCCTCGGCGACGACCGCGCCGATTCCGCTCGCGGTGACGCCTTCGACCGTCTCTACCGAGTGTCCTTCGCATTCCAGCACGTACATGAGGCAGCTGTTGACCGCTTCGCCGTCGACGGTGACGGTGCAGGCGCCGCAGTCGCCGGTGCCGCATCCGAGCTTCGCGCCGGTGAGGCCGCACTCGTACCGGAGGGCGTCCAGGAGCAGCGTGTCCGGCGCGACCGCGATGTCGTGGTCTGCGCCGTTGACGCGCAGGGTCATGCGTGTAGTCATCGTTGGTGTCCTCCTCGCGCCCGCTCGAACGCGATGCCGATCGCGCGCTTGGCGAGCACTGGTAGCACGGTGCGCCGGTGGGCACGTGAGCCTCGGCCGTCGTCGATGGGGGTGGCGGTGTTGAGCACCAACCGGGCGGCGGCCTCGATGGAGGGTTCGTCCAGCTCGGTCCCGACGAGTGCGTCGGCGGCGTCGGGGGCCAGCACAGGGGTGGCCGCGGCGGCGCTGAGCGCCACGCGGGCGGCGACGCAGCGTCCGTTCTCGATGTCCAGATGGGCTGCCACGCCGACGACGGCCAGGTCCATCGCGAGACGGTAGGTGAAGCGCAGATACGCGGAGGCACCGAGGGACGCGGGAACGATGATCCGTGTGAGCAACTCGTTGGGTTTGCGGACCGTCCGGCCGGGCCCGGTGAAGAAGGCGTGTCCTGGCACCAGCCGTGTCCCGGTGGTGGAGGCGAGCTCCAGCTGAGCGTCTGCCGCCAGAACCCCGGGGAGGGTGTCGCCTGCCGGTGAGGCCCGGCAGATGTTGCCGCCGATCGTTCCGCGTGCGCGGGTCTGCCAGCCGCCGACAAGCGAGGCTCCGTCGGTGATCGCGTTGGGCGGTATGACGGTCGTCTTCGCCAGCTCCTGCAAGGAGGTGGCGGCGCCGATGGTGAGCGTGCCGTCCGCGTCGAGACTGATTCCTCGCAGGTCGGATACGTCCTTGATATCGACGATGTCCTGGGCGCGGTCGACCATGCCGTCGGCACGCATCACGACGAGGTCGGTGCCGCCGGCGAGCACTGACGTCGGTCGGCGGTCCAGCAGGGTCAGGAGTTCGGAAAGGTTGTCGGGCCGCCTGTAGGCGCCGACGTCGGGCTCGGACATCTCCGTCCTCCTCGTCATGGTTGCCGTGTCGGGACGATGAGCGTCTCGGCGTGGGGTGTTCGGCATGTCGATCCCGTTTGTGCGGGTTGCGGAACCGTGGTCAGTTGCTGGCGGGCGCGCGGACCGAAGCGGCCAGTGCGACGACCGCTCCTATGTAGCCGTGGTGGCGCAGACCCATGACGGTGGCGTCGCAGGACTGGGTGAACGTGGAGAGATGCCCGGTCGAGAAAATATTGGCGAAGTGCACCTCGACGAACGGCCTGCCGGTCTCCTCCAGGGCGATGCGAGTCGGGTCGCCGAATGCCCACAGCCCGCCGGGGTTGATGATGTAGCCGTCCATGTCGGGGTTGGTCTCGAGAAAATCGACGAGGTCGCCTTCGTGGTTGGAGTGGAAGGCGGTTACGTCGGCGCCGACGACGTCGCCGACCTTGGTGACCAGGTCCTCAAGCGCCTGGAGGGAGGCGATGCTCCCGTAGATGTTCCTGTCGCGCCGGCCGAGATTCGTCATGTTCAGGCCGTTGAGCAGCGCGAAACGGAGGCGCCTGCCGTCCTCGGTGCCAGCGGTGCCAGCGGTGCCAGCGGTGCCTGCGGTGCCCGCGGTGTCTGCGTTGGTCATCTGAAGCCTCCGGCTCAGCCGTAGAGAGAGCGTGGGTTGCCGTGCGAGCGGTTGATCTCGCTCGTTCCCTCGGGGTTGAGGAAGTCGAGGTCGTCGAGCGCGAGGGAGAGGGCCACCAGGGCTCCCAGGACCGCGTGTCGGCCGGGCCCGGCGAAGATTCCGGTGACGCTGGGGGCGAAGATCGATTCGCCTCGGAGCTCCTCCTGGCTCAGGTGCAGCTCGATGGCGGGCTTCTTGGCGTCCTTGAGGACGTGCCGCAGGGACTCTCCTACGCGCACCAGGCCGCCGGGGTTCACGAGGAACCCGTTGACCTGGCCGGCGTTCGCGTGGACGTACTCGAGCAGCTTGCCCTCGTGGTTGGACTGGTAGTGCCGAACCGCGATCCCGAGGCTGTCGCCCCACGTCCGCAGCTCACGCTCGAACTCGTCGGCAGGCTGGAGCTGCCTGGTGGTGTTGGGGCCGCTCAGGACGGCGATCTCCCACCGCTGGTCGGTCGTACGAAGTGTCTTCAGGTCCACGGCGTGTCCTTTGCGCATCGGGAAAGAGTCAGGACCGTTGGGTCGCGAGCCGGGCCGGGGCCGGGGTGTTGCGGGAACGCAGCGCTCGGACCTCGCCGTCGATGACGACGCCGCCGATGCCGGGGATGTCCCCGCGTTCGATGGCGGAGAGCGCGTCGACGGCGACGCCTCCGCTGGGAGGCTGCATGAGCACGAAGTCGGCGGGGCGGCCGATCTCGATGATGCCCTCGTGGCGGTGAAGCACCCGGCCGCCGTTCCCGGTGGCGAGCGCCAGGGCGTCCGTGGCGCTGAGGCCACCGAGGGAGGAGAATTCGGCGATCGTCTTGATCATGCCGAGCGGCATCACGCCGGTCCCGGTGGGGGAGTCCGTAGCGATCAGGATGCGGTCCAGCTCGTCGCGCTCCTTGGCGATCTCGAGCATCAACAGGCTGGAGCGCAGGTTGCCGGCCTGCACCAGTTGGAGAGCTCCGGGGGCCTCGAAGACGGCCTTGAGGTGCTCGTCGGGAAGGGACGTTGTGCCGCCGTTCGCGTGGCCGACGATGTCGCAGCCGAGCGTGATGACGTCGTCGAGCGAGACAGCCGCGGACCCGGGAACGGACGCGCCGCCTGTGTGGTTCATGACGATGAACCCGGCGGCCTGGGCTGCGCGTACCAGCGGGGCTGCCTCCGACTGGCTCTCGAAGGCACCGAATCCCACCTTCGCCAAGCCGACGCGTTCGGCGGCAAGCTCCGCGAAGTCCTCTTCCTTCAGGGAGGGACTGATGATGACCGAACCACCGAGCACCTTGACGCCGCCCGGACGGATGTTCTCCCAGGATCGCTGCGCTGCGATCGCGAGGCCCTTGAGACCGGCGCGGTCGCTGGGACGCCCGGGGACGTGGATTTCGGAGGCCGACATCATCAGGGTCGTGCCACCGTGCATGTAGCTCTCGATCCAGCCGACGGTCTGTTGTCGGGGAGTCCAGTCGCCGAAGGTGACGTGCACGTGGGTGTCGATGAGGCCCGGGGCGAGGATCGCGCCGTTGGCGTCGAGGGTGACGTCGGCGTCGCCGGTTTCACCGTCGACGCCGAGCGCCGCGATCTTCCCGTCGACACAGCGGACCGATTCGATCGCCATGAGTGGGTCGCCGAGTCGGCCGCTGACGGCACCGGCGAGGTTGATGATGTTGAGGGTACTCACGGCTTCTCCTGGTTCTTGACGTCCTCGACCGTCATGCCGCCGACGCGGTCGTTGAGCCGGCCGCGGGAGGAGACGGCCACAATGACGGCCACCTCGTCCGCGAGCGGTGCGTCGGGGACGAACAGGGTGAAGGCGTCGTAGTGCGAGCGGACCCAGATCTCGTCCTTGTAGGCAAGGGGGACGTCGATCTGTACCCCGGGACCGGAGCGCTTGCTGACCGAGGAGATCCACGCCTCGCCGCCCACCGCATCGCGGACGCCCTTGCCGAACTCGCCGATCTTGTGGGCGACGCCGTGCTCGATCTCACCGTTGACGCCCACCAGGGATGCCTTGCCGTAGCCCTCGACCTCGAGTCCGAGGGTCTCGGCAGCCGTGGAGGCCAACAAGTGCCCGAGCTCGTAGTTGTCGTCGGTGATGGCCGCCAGGTCGTCGGAGTAGGGCAGGCCGGCATAGGGATTGCTCAGCACGGCGATAGCGGCCGCCTTGACGAGAGGCCGGTCGGCGTCCTGGCCGCCCTCGGACCGGGTCTCTTCCCGGACGGTCAAAATCTTGCGGATCCGCAGTGTCATCGCTCTTCCTCCAACAGTCCTGCCGACTTGAACCACTGCGCGGGGTCTATGTCTCGGAAGATCACGTGGACCGTGTCCGGACGCGCATCGCCGATCTCCACGAATGCCTTGCAGATCGCACGCGCGAGCTTCTCCTTCTGCTCGTGCGAGCGGCCCTCGTACCACGTCACATCCACCAGCGGCACAGCACACTCCCGTCCGAACGAGCACCCGGCGCGGCCTGCTTGCTCACCGGACGGATCCACGGCGATCCGCAGACCGTCGCGCGCACACCGTTGCCGAACTCCCTGGTCTTCGTCGCGATGTCATGACCGTCGGCGGCCAGGCGTCGCGCCGCGGCCTCTCCGAGTCCGCTCGAGCCGCCCGTGACGGCGGCCACCCGGGAATTCATTGAGCTTCTCCTTTCGCAGGGTTCTGTTCGACGAGCCCTGATCGCGGGCGGACGGCCAACGCCCAGTGGAAGATCGCGAGGCTCCAGGCCGCGACCCACGGCCATGTCCCAACCGAATGGGATACGACCGCACCCGAGCAGGACCGTCTCCGGCGGCTCGAACCGCCCGCAATGACGAGATCACCGCGAGACCCGCCAACCGCGGCCCCGCTTCTACACGGGACGCCGCCGATGAAGACGGCCGAACCGATCAGGACATCTGCGCACTGTTGTTCTGGCGCTTCAGCCTCGAGCCGGCGCCGGGCAACCGCGTGGTCCGCACGTCGCTGTCATGGGATTCCATCGTCGTTCCTGACTTCGCAGCCGGTGCGGCGCATGAGCGCCGGTGCAACACAGGATGCCGCGACAATTGATTCATGAATAGCGCGGAAACTTGTCCAGTACCTTGCAGAATTCCTTCATGGTAGGTTCCGGGCGTGAAGTTCGATCTCCACCGCATGCGGTTGCTTCGAGAGCTGGCGCAACGCGGCACCGTCACCTCGGTGGCCGCCGCGCTGGCCTACAGTCCGTCAGCCGTCTCCCAACAGCTCGCTGTGCTCGAGGAAGAGATCGGAACGAGGCTTCTCGAGCCGGACGGCCGGCGCATCAGACTCACCGAGCAGGCGCACATCCTCGTCGCTCACACGGCCGCCGTGCTTGAGCAGCTGGAGCGTGCTGAAACAGACATCCTCGCGTCGCTGGACACCGTCGTGGGCACGATCAGACTCGCCACGGTCCAGACCGCCGCGCTCGCACTCGTGTCCGCGACGCTGACCTCGCTGGCGGAGGGCCACCCCGGACTGAAGGTTCAGTTCACCCAAGCCGAGCCCGAAGTCGCCCTGCCCGGGCTACTGGCACGCGAGTTCGATCTGGTCTGCGGCGAAAACTACGTCGACTATCCGACCAGCCGCTCGAGCGAGATGAACTTCGATGTGGTTGCCGAAGATCCCATCCGCGTCGCGTTCTTGCAGCCGCCCGAGGGACGCGAACCGAGCGAGGTAGTTCTCACTGATCTTGCCGGCTGCCCCTGGGTTCTGGAGCCAGAAGGCAGTCCAGGGCGCGACTGGGCCATGGCCACCTGCCGCCAAGCCGGCTTCGAACCAAAAGTGGCGCACGAAACCTCTGACGTACTGGTGCAAGCGCAACTCGTCGCGAGCGGCCACGCGGCGGCGTTTCTGCCGGACCTCACCTGGTTCGACCGCGAACCGAGGTTCCACCTGCGCCAGATGGCGGCCTCGCACGTACGGCAAATTGTCACGACCTGCCGGGCCGGCTCACACCGCAACCCCGCGCTCGTTGCCGTGCGCGGCGCGCTTCGACAGGCCTACCAGCACAGCAGGCCCAGCATCACCGACCGTTAGGCCCCTGAGGGTCATCAACTCGCTGTCTTGATCATTGGTGAGACCGTGACACCCGCCGCGCTCCCGTGGTCGTGGAGGTGCTCCAGGGGTGGTGAGGTGGGGGCCGGCGGGATGGATGGTGTGTCCAGTCATGCTCAGGAGTTGGCGGGTATCACGTGTCCGCGGCAGAGGTCGGGGAGTCATGTGATCCCCCACGGCCCGGTGTCCGCTCCGCCGCGTCCGGAATGACAGCGCGATGACCATCGACCCGGCACAACCCTGACCGCGACGCCAACGCGCCCACCCTGGCGCCGGCGTGATCGCGAAGCCCCGCCGGAAGACCTGGCGGGGCTCTTTCGGCCCCACGGCATGAACACCGCGACATCGTCCCCTGGTCACGCCGAACGTCGGTCAACAGATTTGCGGCTGTTGGGCCCGGCTACATAGAGAAGCATTTCTTAAAGGTTCCATCCATCTTTCCCCGCTTTACCTGGAGAGCAGGACGTGCGTCACTTGGCCCCACGCTGATCGAGGGCTGGCGACTCGATGTCTGCAAAGCGCGTGAAGAACTGCATCGAACCGGCCTGTGCCCACGGTGCGCGACCGCTGCTCGTCACGTCGCGTACCGGGGTCGCGAGCCACCTCAGCCCCACCTCACCACGAGCGACTAGGAGACAGCGTGAGTGCGAGTACCGATGTAGCCGACCATGGCCTCAAGCGCCAACTGTCCCGCATGAGCATCCTTCAGATCACGATCAACTCGATCATCGGAACGGGGTGGCTGTTCAGTGCGATGAACGCTGCCGCGATTGCCGGCCCGGCGGCGCTGCTCGCTTGGTTTGTCGCGATCGCGATTCTCGTACTCATCGCTTTCAACCATGCCGAGTTGGGCGCGATGTTCTCCGTGGCCGGAGGCTCGGCCCGGTTCGTCCACTATTCTCACGGGACCCTCGCCGGATTCGGTATCGGCTGGATGGCCTGGATCTACGGAGCGGCGACCGCCCCCATCGAGGTTCAGGGAGTCCTCAGCTACGCCGAGGGTTACACGCACCTGAACCTGTTCGACGGCGACGGGACCCTGACCTCGCTCGGCTATGTCGTTGCCATCTCACTGTTGGCAATCTTCGTCGTGCTCAACCTGTTCGCGATCAAGGCCCTGGGCCGAGTACACAACGCGATCACCTGGTGGAAGATCGGCACCATCGCGCTGGTCATCGTGGCTATCCTGTTCGCCCGCTTCCAACCGTCGAACTTCCACTCCCACGGCTTCGCGCCGTACGGCTTCCATGGCGTGCTGGCCGCTGTCGCCATCGGCGGCATCGTCTTCGCCTACACCGGCTTCGAGCAGGCTGTTCAGCTCGGCGCCGAGACCAAGAACCCCGGCCGGAACATCCCGTTCGCGCTCCTCGGATCCCTCGTTGTCTGCTCGATCCTCTATATCGGCCTTCAGGTCGCGTACATCGGCGCGCTCTCGCCCGCGAAACTGGCGCATGGCTGGGAAGGAACCAGCGTCGACGTCACCACTGGTCCGTTTGCGGCATTGGCCACGTCTCTTGGCTTGGGCCTGATTGCCGCGATCGTCTACATCGACTCCGTCGTTTCCCCGTCCGGCAACGGAGTTGCCTACGTCACCTCGACCGCGCGAGTCACCTACGGAATGGGTCGAAACGGGTACATTCCCGACGTGGTCACTCGTGTCGACAAGCGTGGCGTCCCCGTCATCGGCGTGATCATCAGTTTCGTGGTCGGCCTGCTGTGCCTGCTGCCGTTCCCGAGCTGGCAGTCCCTCCTCGGATTCCTCACCTCCGCGACGGCCATGCTGTGGGCAGGCGTTCCCATCGCGCTCGGGTCGCTCCGGCGCTCATTCCCCGACGCGGCCCGTCCGTTCAGACTCAGGCCAGCTGGTCTCTGGGCGCCTCTAGGCTTCGCCGCAGCCAACCTGCTCGTGTACTGGACCGGTTGGGAAACGGACTGGAAGGTCTTCGTCGCCATCGGCATCGGCTACGCGGTATTCTTCATCAACCGCGCCTTCCAGCAAGCC
Source organism: Streptomyces sp. NPDC028907 (assembly GCF_055564995.1). Lineage (NCBI taxonomy): Bacteria > Bacillati > Actinomycetota > Actinomycetes > Kitasatosporales > Streptomycetaceae > Streptomyces > Streptomyces sp. NPDC028907. Next base: position 80,428 of record NZ_JBVHVE010000012.1, on the reverse strand, counting down.
GAGGACCGACCCGACCTCGACTTCCGTTCTTCTTGGTGGGTGTGGGTCTGGATCCTGGGGACAGCGGCCATCAGCTACATGGGCACCTTCGGCCAAGCCTCCCACCCCAGCGGTCTGGGCTACCTGCCGTTCCCCTACTGGGACACCGCAGTCATGGTTGCTTTCAGTCTCGCCGTCTACTACCTGGCGATCGCGACGCGGCTGCCGACCGAGAAGGCGCAGCAGTACGCCCCGAGCGACGGCGAACTCAACCTTGAGTCCCGCGAGATGGGAGCGACCACCCTTGCTTAGCCGTCCAGCAGTGCACCCGACCCTCGGCGCCACGCGACACAGACTCAGCCAGTCGCGAGACATGAACATCGACCAGAGGGTCCATGCGCCGGCGAGCGCAGGAGTGACCCGGCTCAACGACCGGCCGGCGCCACGACCCGGGCACGCGAATTCCGGCCCCAGGACACCTCGAGGGACCGAATGCGCCGGTTGCGCGCACTCGCACCTGACCCGAGCACAAGACCCAGGACTCTGACATGACGGACTTCCCGAACCTCTTCAACCCGATTCAGGTAGGTCCATACACCCTGAAAAACCGGATCATGAACACCGGACACGCTGCACACTTCCAACTGGGGGACGGCACCCCGACCGATGCGTACGCCTACTACGTTCGCGAACGAGCCAAGGGCGGCGCCGGTGTCGTCGTCACCGGGCATACGGTTCCCGTCTATGACGGCGACGCGTCACTCTCGCTGGCCACCTACAGCGACGTGACCATGGGCGCGTTCAGCAAGATGGCGCAGGGGTGCCACGAGTTCGACGTCCCCCTCATCGCGCAGCTCGGTCACCGTGGACGTCGCCTCATGGATCACGCTGGATTCCTTCGCCGCGACATCGTCGCCCCGTCGCCGGTCCCGACCCCCGACTATTCGGTGCCGCTGTTCATGCCCCACGAGCTGTCGACCGGCGAAGTGGAAGGGATCGTCGAGTCGTTCGGCGCCGCCGCGGACCGTATGCGTCGCTGCGACTTCGACGGGATCGAGCTGTCCATCGGCATGGACTACCTGTTCGCGAACTTCCTGCATCCGCACGGCAACCGCCGCGACGACAAGTACGGCGGCAATGACCTCCGTGAACGGATGACGTTCCTCAACGAAGTGCTCGCGGTGACGCGCCAGGGCATCGGCAAGGACCGGATTCTCGGCGTCCGACTCTACGACGACGGTGTGGACTACAGCATGAGTCTGCCCGACCACGTCGAGCTGGCGAAGATCCTCGAAGCAGAGCAGCTCGTCGACTACATCAGCATCTGGCAGGCCATCACCTCCATTCCTCGAAGCGGCCGCGCACACTGGCCCAGCCACTACTTCGAGACCGGAGCCTTCATCCACCTGTCCGAGGCCATGAAGGACGCCGGCATCAAACTGCCGATCATCGGAGCGGGCCGTCAGGACTCACCAGCCTTCGCAGAGCAGAGTATCGCCGACGGAAAGCTCGACATCGTCGGAATGGCGAAGACCCTCATCGCCGACCCCCACTTCCCGAACAAGGCGAGGGAAGGCCGCACCGACGACATCCGCACCTGCATCGCCTGCACCCAGTCCTGCGTCGGCCACGTCGACAAAGGTCTCGGCGTCGGATGCATCTACAACCCCGTCACCGGCCGGGAACAGGCGTGGGGAGAGCTGGAGCCGGTTGACGAACCGAAGCGGGTCGTCATCGTCGGCGCCGGACCGGCCGGCATGGAGGCCGCCCGCACCGCTGCCATGCGGGGACACCACGTGGTCCTCTTCGAACGCGACCAGCGCATGGGCGGCCAGGTCAATCTCGTCATGACGACACCGAAACGCGGCAACTTCGAGGAGGTCATCCTCTGGTTCGAACGACAGCTGCCGAAGCTCGGGGTGGATGTTCGACTCGGCGTGGAGGCTGACGCGAAGACCGTCCTGGCCGAGTCTCCCGACGTCATCCTCGTCGCCACCGGGTCCACGCCCTTCGTTCCAGAGGTGACTGGCGCGGACCTCCCGCATGTGCGCACTGCGCGAGAAGTCCTCGCCGACGACACCGTGGCCGGCAGGAACGTGCTCGTGTTCGACGTCGGCGGCCGGGCAGAAGGGGCCACTACAGCCGACTACCTCGCCGCCAAGCGACACAACGTCAGGTTCGTGACCGGGATGGAGACCGTGGCCCCCGAAATGCCGTCGCCGGCGCGACACCATCTGCTCGAAGTACTCATGAACAGCCCACGAGTCGAGCTGCAGACCCACACCTCGATCCACGAGATCGAAGAAGGCTCGATCACCACGTTCAATGTCGTCACCTGGGAGCCCGACAGCATCGAAGGCATCGACACCGTCGTCGTAGCCGCGGGCGGCATTGCTGACGACTCGCTCTACCGACAGCTGGCGAAGCAACACCCGGACGTCCAAGCGATCGGTGACTGCTACCAGCCGCGCGATATCGAGATCGCCATCGTCCAGGGGCACCAGGCCGGTCGCGAGATCTGACAGATGCACAGGGCAGGAGTCCAGCCCCAAGGCGCGCAGCGCCGGAGCCCAAGTGATTGCGCGTCACATCGCCCCTCGCACCGTGGCCACGCACGCGACGCGAAGTCCACGAACATCAGGAAGCAGGACCCATGAAGATCGCTGTCTGTGTGAAGTACGTGCCCGACGCCACCGGGAACCGCCACTTCCAGCACGACAAGACCGTCGACCGCGTGGGTGTGGACGGACTCCTGTCCGAGCTCGACGAGTACGCCGTGGAGCAGGCGCTCCAGATCAAAGAGAAGGCCGGGAGCCCCGACGACGTCGAGGTGACCGTGCTGTGCGTGGGCCCCGAGCAGGCCGTCGATGCGGTCCGCAAGGCGCTGCAGATGGGCGCCGACAACGGCGTGCACGTCCAGGACGACGCGATCGCGGGCTCCGACGCGATCGCCACGTCGCTGGTACTGGCGAAGGCGGTGCAACGGGGCGGCGGCGCTGACGGAGCAGGCATGCCGTACGACCTGGTGATGTGCGGCATGGCGTCCACCGACGGCGCGATGAGCGTGGTGCCGGCGATGCTGGCCCAGCGGCTGTCGCTGCCTCAGCTCACCTTGGCCTCGAAGATCGAGACGCAAGGCGCCAAGGTGCGGATCCAGCGCGACGGCGACGACGCGACCCAGGTAGTGGTCGGGGAGATGCCCCTGGTGCTGTCAGTGACCGACCAGTCCGGTGAGCCGCGGTACCCCTCGTTCAAGGGAATCATGGCGGCCAAGAAGAAGCCGGTGAAGATCCTGACGCTGTCCGACATCGGAGTAGACGCCGACGACGTGGGTCTGTCCGCAGCGTGGACCGTGGTCGAGGAGACGACCGCGCGTCCGCCGCGTGAGGCCGGCGAGATCGTCAAGGACGAAGAGGGCTCGGGCGCCAGCGCGCTGGCTGACTTCCTCGCCACCCAGAAGTTCATCTAGGCAAGTCCGTCCGAGTCATCCGACCCATAGATTGCGGAGAGCGATTCAATGTCCGAGATCCTGGTGGTCATCGACCACGCCGCCGTTCCTGAGGGCGTGGCGATCAAGAAGCCAACGTACGAGATGCTCACGCTCGCGGCGCGCATAGGCGAGCCGTCGGCGGTATTCATCGGTCCGAAAGCCAAGGGAGCGGACGTCGCCGAAGCCGTCAAGAGGTACGGCGCGCAGAGGCTTTACGTCGTCGACGACGAGGAGCTGAAGGGATACCTGGTGGCACCGAAGGCCGAGGCGCTCCAGCAGCTCGTGGAGAAGACCTCGCAGTCCGGTGGCCTGGGCGCGGTACTGATCGCCTCATCGGCCGAGGGCAAGGAGGTCGCCGGGCGGCTCGCGATCACAACCGGCTCCGGGCTGATCACCGACGCCATCGACATCGAGGCCGGAGACGACGGCCCGGTGATCACCCAGTCGGTGTTCGCCGGCAGCTACACGGTCAAGGCCAGGGTCACTCGGGGCACCCCGATCATCACCGTCAAGCCCAACTCCGCGGTGCCGGTGGAGGCCGACGGCGCCGGCCAGGTCGAGGAGGTGGCCGTCACCGTGTCCGAGACTGCCCAGGGTGCCCGGATCGTGGCCTCCCAGCCTCGGGCCGTCACCGGCCGCCCCGAACTGACCGAAGCCGCGATAGTGGTCTCCGGCGGTCGCGGCACCGGCGGCGACTTCGATCCGGTCGAGGACCTCGCCGACGCCCTCGGCGCGGCCGTGGGTGCCTCGCGGGCCGCGGTCGACTCCGGCTGGAAGCCGCACAGTTACCAGATCGGCCAGACTGGAAAGACCGTCGCCCCCCAGCTCTACTTCGCCGCCGGGATCTCCGGCGCCATTCAGCACCGCGCCGGCATGCAGACCTCGAAAACCATCGTCGCGGTGAACAAGGACGAGGAGGCCCCGATCTTCGAGCTCGTCGACTTCGGTGTCGTGGGCGACCTCCACACGGTCCTCCCCGCCGTGACCGAGGAGGTCAGGCAACGCAAGGGCTGACGCGTGCACAGATACGGGCGACGGTGGCCTGGCACCGTTTGTCGCACGAGATGGCCCCCGAGCCGGCGTTCCAGCAGTGACGGGAAGAAGGGCCCGGTGCGGACCGAAGTCGGCGACCTGTACCTGGAACAGTACCGGGTGACCATTTCCGACGATCCCGACCTGCGAGTGATCATCTACGTGCGGAACCCGGCAGCGACAGCCTGGACCGGATGCGGCGACTTGCGACGCATGCCACAGCTGATCCACTAGCGACGAACGGCCGCGGGTAGGCCCGCCAGCGTCGCCTTCTCGATCGGCGATGGTCCCGCATGTTGGTGGACGGCCGCGGTTGATCCAGATGAACATGTGCCGTTCACGAGGGGAACGCTGGAGCAGGTGACTGGCATGGCGCTGCCCGTCCGGGCGGATCCCGTCGCCCTTGAAGCTCGTGGCGCTGTGTGGGCGTCGGTGATGGAGTGAGGGCTCGGCGAGCGTGTCGAGATTGTCCGTTCAGCCTGCTCCTGCCAGGCTTCACGGCTCGCCCGCGCCGCGTCGACAGCCGAACGCGTGAGGGACGTCGTGTCAGGGGCGGGCGCCAACGCCGAGGGCGTTCCGGTAGGCCCGTTCGTCGTCGTCCTCGAACACGGTGAACACCACGCGGTCGAACCGTCCGGGATGCGCTGCGATCCAGTCGGCGACGGTGTGCAGTGCGACCGGTGCGGCTTCCTCCTTGGGGTAGCCGAAGACGCCGGTGCTGATGGCGCAGAAGGCGAGGGTGCGGATGGTCTCCACCTCGGCGGCGAGGTCCAGGCATGCCCGGTAGGAGGAGGCGAGCACCTGCGCGTCATGCGCGCGCGGACGGCCCTGGATGACGGGGCCGACGGTGTGCAGGACGTATCGGGCTGGCAGGTGGTAGCCCCGGGTGATCTTGGCCGTACCGGTGGGTTCGACGGCCCCTTGCGCCGTGGTGATCGTGTGGCAGTCGTCGCGCAGGTGAGGTCCGGCGGCGTTGTGCAGGGCGTTGTCGATGCACGGGTGCAGAGGGCGGAAGCAGCCGAGCAGTTGACTGTTGGCGGCGTTGACCACTGCGTCGGCGGCCAGCGTGGTGATGTCTCCCCGCCACAGCACGGCCTCGGCCGCGGCCTGGGAGGGCGTGCCGTGGAACTCCTCTTCGATCGTGGGCAGTTCACGTACCGAGACGGTGGGCCGCAGGTTCCGCTCCGCGCCGAGGAGGGCATCCAGTTCCCGGTCCGCCCCCTTCGGCAGCGGACCGGGATCACGTACGGTCAGCAAGGCTCGCAGCACCCGCCGGGCCGTGTCGGCGTCGGCGGGGGTGTCGGCATTGGTGAGGTGTCTCAGCGAGTCGGACCGCAGGCCGAGCCGGGATACGGCCGGATCGGCGCTGAGCAGGTGCAGTGCTGAGCGCACATGGGCGTCCAGCCGAGCGGCTGTGGCTGGGGCCGCCGTGGGCAGGAAGGGCTCGTCGAGGGCGACGGCCGATCGGTAAGCGGTCAGGGGCAGTGCGGAGAGCTGTGTCTCCGTCCCGGCGGCGGCATCGGACTCGGCGCGGATCGGGATCATCAAAGGCTCCGGTGGGGCGGGTGAACGAGGTGTGCCGATGGCCCGGCCCTGCACGTCGGTGCGCGCGGGTCCGGGCCATCGGCGAGTGGATCACATCTCTTTGAGTGTGCCGACGTGCAGCTCGCCGATTCGGCTATCGGGGGTGTCGTAGGTCCAGAAGAGGTGGACCGTAAGGGTGTTGAGGTTCATCGCGTGGGTGACGGTCATGCCGGACTTCTCCACCCAGCCGAGGAGGAAGACGCCAGGGGCGACTTCGGCCGCGTGCAGCGTGACGTCCTCGCTCGCGCCGGTGTTGGGGCCGGCGACGGTCTTGTAATGCAGAGTGGTGCCGTCAGGGCTGTAGGTGTTGTGGAAGACGACGCCGTTGTCGATGCTGAACTTGTACGTCTTTCCCGCGTAGGTGAGGTTGCTCATGCCTGTGCGTTCCGTCGATGCGGTCGGTGATCCGGCGCCGTTCGAGCCGGTCAGAACAGGCCGTTGCCGTGCGGTAGTTCGCCCGGGATGGGCGCGACGACGTCCCAGTGCTCGACGATCTTGCCGTCCGCGACGCGGAAGAGGTCGTAGTAGGCGACAGGCACACCGAACTCGCCCTCGGACTGCGTCAGGACGAACTCGCCCTCGGCGATGACCTTGTGGACCTTCTTGTAGACGAGGTGCTTGCCCTGCTCGCCCCACTTGGCCACGGCCGCCCCGAAGCCGTCGAGGCTGTCGCCGGCATCGGGGTTGTGCTGGTGGTAGGTCACGGTGGAGATGTAGTCGGTGAGCACTGAGTAATCGGCGCCGACGAGAACCTTCTCGGCAAACTCGGCCACCAGGGCGCGGTTGGCGTCCGTCTTGTCGGTCTCGGTGACCGCGGCGGCGCCGTCGGTCTGGGAGCGGCCGGAGACGGTGTCCTTGACCTGAGGGGTCAGGGCGTCCCAGTGCTCGGCCAGCTTGCCGTCGGCGTCGACTCGGAAGATGTCGAACCCGACGAGCGGGTCCGGCCCGAAGCCGTGGTAGGTGCCGTGCAGGGCTACCAGGTCGCCGTCGGCGATGACCCGGGCGCCTTCGTAGCGGAAGTCCCCGCCCAGGTCGGCGACCATTGCGCGGAGGGCATCGGGGCCATCGGCGGCGAGCGCGCTGTGCTGCTTGTAGTCCGCGGCCACCCAGCGGTCTACGGCGGAGGGGTCCTTGTCGCCGAACAGTTCGGTGGCGGCCTGAAGGACGGTGTTCTTCGTGTTGCTCATGACTGTCTTCCTTGCTTGGGGACCTGGCGAGGGGGACCGGTGGTCCAGCGGCGATGTGTTCAAACTATGCGTACGGAAGCCAGTTGATCGGCAGTAATAACGACTTCTGATAGTCAGAAAGTGACAGGCTTTGTGTTGAGGGAGTCCGGCGCTACCAGGAGTGAGGCCGACCGCTCGCCGTCCGGCAACCGCCCCGCCGGTACGGGATGACCAGACAGGGGACGACGACGGGCAAGTCGCTGTCGTCTTCGGTGTCACCGCGGAGCAGGCGCCCGTTGAGCAGCAACCGGGGTGGTGCCTCGGTCCGGGTGGCACCGGAGTCGTGGGGGATGAAGGGGTCGCAGTAGCCGGATTGGCCGTGCGGGTCATCCCCCTGTGGAGCGGACGACCTCGGCGAGGGGTGTGGCGGGGTGGCCGGTGAGGCGCGGTACGGCGTCGCTGACCCCGTCGAGCTCGCCGGACGCGATGGCCGTGTAGGTGGACACCCAGGCGTCCAGCTGCCACGACGGAGCGCCGTAGGAGGCACGGGAGGCGTAGGCCTCCTCGACCGTCTCCTGCTGATAGGTGACGGTGCGTCCGAGTCGCTCGGACAGGATAACGGCCGCTTCGTCCAGTGTCAGAGACTCGGGCCCGGTCAGGTCGAAGGCGAGGCCAGCGTGGTCGTCGGGCCGGGACAGCACCGCGGCGGCGGCGTCGGCGATGTCGTCCTGGCCGACGAACGCGGCGCGTCCGTGCCCGGCCGGACCGCGGATGACGCCGTCCTCGCCGACGAGGTCGGGGACGAACTCCGCGTAGAAGTTGTCTCGGAGGAAGGTGTACGCCAGGCCGCTCGCGCGGATGTGCTGCTCCGTGTGGAAGTGGTCGCGTGCCAGCGTGAAGGTGGCGTCGGGGGCGGCGCCGTAGAAGGAGACGTACACCAGGTGCCTGACACCCGCCTCCGCGACGGCGTCCACGAACGCCTTGTGCTGGGCGAGCCGGTCGGCGCTCTCGGAGGCGGAGACCATGAAGACGGTGCGGGTGCCGGCGAGGGCCTCCCGCACGGCGTCCTGGTCGGCGTAGTCGCCTCGCACCGCTACCGAGCCGGGAAGCCGGGGAGCGCGTGCCGGGTTGCGGGCCAGGAGTTTTTGCGGGACGTCCCGCTCGGCCAGTCGCCGGGCGACGCGCCCGCCGAGCCGGCCGGTGGAGCCGGTGACGGCGATCGTGGGGACGGATGTCTCGGATACCTGGGACATGATGACTTCTCTTCCTGTGGTGGCGGAGGCGCGCTGCCGCCGGATGTCAGGGTTCGAGCCCGTCGAGGAGCCGGTCTGCGCCGAGGGGAACGGACAGTGCTCGTTCACCGAGGTCCGAGGGGACGTCGGGATGGTCGGGATTGATCCTGACGAGGCGGGCCCGAGGGGTCTGGCGCACCAAGTTCTCCGTGGGATGGCGAATCACGCCGGGAGTATTGAATCCGGCCCCGATTTCCAGCACGAGCAAGGTGCTGTCTGTGGGCGCGTCGTCGAGCCACTGCACCAGCCGCCGACCCGCGGGCAGATGGGCGTCGTCGACGAACTCCGGACCGACGCGGACGTTGGGAAAGACGTCGGCGCCGCAGCGGGGGCAGCACGGCAGGGCCGCCGGGTCGGTCACCCGGCCGGTGTCGCGGTCGTACGAGGCGAGGATCGCGTCGAGGAACGGTCTGCTGGGCCAGGTGTCCCGCGAGCAGGGGACCGCGCACTGGAGGCGGCCGTAGTCGCCCTGGGGGGTGAAGATCCGGTCCGCCTCGAAGCCGTTGCGGGCGAAGAGGGCGTCGACGTTGGACGTCATCACCCAGTGGTCGCGATCGCCGACCAGCTCCCTCAGCCCGCGGTAGAGCGGGTTGGGTTCGGGGTCGTAGCGGATGTCGTCGATGTGGACGGCCCAGTAGCCCCACATCATGTTCTGAGACAGGGGCACGCCGAGCAGGTAGCGCGAACGCAGGCCGAGCCGGTACAGAGCTGGGAACAGTTCCCGGAAGCGTTCGGTGTCGCCGTAGTCGTAGCCGGCGGCCGCGCTCAGGCCCGCGCCGGCCGCGATCAGGACCCGGTCGGCCTCTTCCACCCAGGCGCGGATCGTCTCGCGTGGCGGTGCGGTCGAGAAGGGAGCGTTGTTCGTGGTGCTCACAGCGCGCAGGTTCCTTCCAGTGCCGTGGACATCCGGTGCGTGTACTCGTCGAAGGCCGTGGTCAGTTCCTCGACACGAGTCAGCGGTCCGCCCAGCCGGTGGTGGTTTCCGCAAGCGGTGGTGAGCAGCAGGGCCGGGTAGCTCTCCACGTTCAGGCGGCGGACGGAACGCAGTCCGACCGTCGCTCGCGCGCGTTTAACGGGCGCGGCGTATGTGCAGGCCACGGCAAGAGGGCTCAGGCCCAGCTCGACGGCGAGCTCTCGGTAGGTCGCCGGGTCCGACAGGCTCAGGCCGTCGATGAACCAGGCGTGCTGCATCGCTTCGAGCGTCCGCAGGGTGTCCGCGCCCGGCTGGGCCAGCAGGGCCTCCAGCCCCGTGGCCGCGTCGGTGGAGTCCATCACCATGCTGCCTTCGGCGACCGTCCGCCGGTGTCCCTCACCGAAGTGGGCGCCGGTCAGCTCTGCGACGCGGGCGCTCTCGCGCACCAGGTGGGGATGGGCCGAGACAGGCAGCGCACGCGCTCCCGCATACAGCCCGGCCGGCAGGACGCGCAGGTCGACGCGGTCGGCATGGGCTTCGACGAAGGCCCGCAGGGTCGGGGCGAAGCCGTGACACCAAGCGCAGTAGGCGTCGAAGACGTACGTCAGCCTGACCCTCTCTCCTGTCGTCGCCACGTGCCGTCCTTTCCGATTTCCGCCAGGGAGACGTCCCGATTCCGCAGCTGCACAACCAACGTACGAAGAGCGCGCACGGAAAGCCGGATAAACTTCTGACTGATGATGGCCAAAAACCGACACGGCTCCGCGCGCGAAATCCCCGAGGTCGCGTTCGCCGCGCCCGCGGGCACTCCTGCTGGTGTGGAGGTCATGTCGCTGGCGGAGCTACGGCGGCGCGTCTGCGAGCAGACCCTCGCCCGGCCCCAGCGCCCCGACTTCCATCATCTGCTCGCGCTCACCGCGGGCAACCTCTGGCATGTCGTCGACTTCAACGGCTACGCCCTGCGGCCGGGCTCCTGGCTGTGGGTACGCCCTGGGCAGGTGCACCAGTGGGGCGACCTCACCAAGGCCGAGGGCACTCTGATTCTCTTCCAGCAGGACATGTTGGACCCGGCCACGGCGACCGTTGCCCGGGTCGACGATCCGCACGCACCGGTCATCATCACCCCCGTCGCCGACGATGCGGAGGCCGTGACCATGGCCGCGGAACACTTGAGCCGCGAGTTTCGGTCGCTCGGACACCTGCCTCTCGACGTGCACATCGCGGCCCTGCGTCACCTCCTCGCCGTCCTCCTGCTGCGACTGGCCCATCTCACCGTTCCGGTCGGCAGCCTCGCTCCGGAGCCGGACGAGACCTACCTGCGGTTCCGGGACGCGGTCGAACGGCACTTCACCGCCACCCGACGGGTGGAGGACTACGCCCGCATGCTCGGCTATTCGGGGCGCACCCTCGCCCGGGCGGCCCTGGCGGGCGCCGGTCTCAGCGCGAAGGAGTTCATCGACCGCCGGGTCGTGCTGGAGGCGAAGCGTCTGCTGGCACACGGAGACGAGACCGCCGCCCAGATCTCGGACCGCCTCGGCTTCGTCACGCCTTCCCAGTTCAGCAAGTACTTCATGCAACGCACGGGCCGTTCCCCGATCGACTTCCGCAACGGGGTCAGGGGACGGGCCGAGGGCTCCGGGCCGTCGGAGGCCCTCGGCCAGGGGTAATGGCACCGGGTAGAGACGCCGCCGTCGCACTCGTGGCGGGCACGGTGATCGTTCCCTCCGCGTTGGCCGCGCACGAGCACGGCACGCCCGACGCGTCGACGAGCCGGCTGTCCGCCCAGGAACTGCGCAACCAGAAGGCAGCTGTGGCCCTGCTGGACCAGGCCTTCAACCAGCACCGGCCGGGCAAGGACGCTGAGAAGTACATCAGCTCCGACACCTGTATCCAGCACAACCCGAACTTCGGCAACGGCCGCGACGCCTTCGTCACCGGTGTCACGGGCTACCTCCAGCAGTTCCCGGACGCCTCGCTGACTTTCAAACGGACTGTCACCCAGGGCGACCTCGTGGTCGTGCAGGGCTTGGCGAAGGCGTCGGCCGAGGACCGCGGCACGGTGGAGGTGGACACCTTCCGCTTCGACCGGCGCGGCAGGATCGTCGGCACTGGGACGCCCTCCAAGCGGTCGCGGAGAAGAGCGCCAACGGCAACCCGCAGGTCTGACCCGCCAGGGCCACCACGACGCCCGCACCTCCGTGGGGAAGGTGCGGCGTTCTGCGCGGTGCCTGGGCGGACGGATCAGAAGGGGTAGTGGGCCTGCTGGGTCGCGATCGTCACCCAGCGGGTGCTGGAGAACGCCTCGATGCCCCACCGTCCACCGAACCGGCCGTAGCCGGAGGTCTTCACGCCGCCGAAGGGCGCGTGGGGCTCGTCGGCCACGGACTGGTCGTTGACGTGCACGATGCCCGTCCGGACCCGACGGGCGACGTTCAGCCCGTGGGTGGCGTTCTCGGTGATGATTCCGCAGGTCAGACCATGGTCGGTGTCGTTGGTGAGGGCCACGGCGGTGTCGTCGTCGCCGAACGTCTCGACGACGCAGACTGGCCCGAAGGCCTCCGCGTGGTACAGGTCCGCCTCCTTGGGAACGCCGGTGAGCACGGTCGCCGCGTGCACCGCGCCCTCCGGTCGTCCGCCGCCGGTCAGCACAGTGGCGCCCTTGGCGACGGCGTCCTCCACCAGAGCGGCGACGCGCTGTGCGGCGGAGGCGGTGACCAGCGGGCCCACCACGGTGTGCGGATGGGCCGGGTCCCCGGCCTGGAGGGAGGCGACCTTGGCGGTGAACTTCCGCGTGAACTCCTCGGCCAGCGACTCATGTACGAGGATGCGGTCGCCGGACATGCAGATCTGCCCGGAGTTCATGAACACGCTGAAGGTGACGGCGTCGACGGCGTAGTCCACGTCCGCGTCGTCCAGGACGATCACCGCGTTCTTGCCGCCCAGTTCGAGCACGGCCGGCTTGAGGTGGTTCGCCGCGTGGGTTCCGATGATCCGGCCGACCCCGGTGGAGCCCGTGAAGTTCACGGCACGCACCCGGGGATCGGCGATCAGCACCTCGGCGATCTCCGCCGCGTCCTCGCGGGCGTTGGTGACCACGTTGAGCACACCGTCGGGCAGTCCCGCCTCGCGCAGCACGTCCGCGACGAGCAGTCCGCAGGCGATCGGCGCGTCCTCGCTGGCCTTGACGACGACCGTGTTGCCGGCAGCAAGCGGCGCCGCCACGGCCCGGACACCGAGGATGACCGGAGCGTTCCACGGCGCGAACGCCGCGACCACGCCCAGCGGTTCCCGCACGGCCAGGCCCAGAGCGCCTTCCTCCTGTGCGCTGAGCACCTCACCGCGCGGAGCGGTGATCACGGCGGCCGCCTCCCGCAGGATGTTCGCCGCCAGCGCCACGTTGAAGAATGCCCAGGGGCGGGTGCCGCCGGCCTCGTGGGCCATGATCTCGGCCACCTGCTCGGCACGGGCGTCCAGCAGATCCGCCGCCTTGAGGAAGATCGCGCGGCGGGCGAAGGGCGAGACGGCGGCCCAATCGGCGAACGCCGCGTCGGCGGCGTCCACGGCCAGGGTCACATCCTCCGGCCCGGCTGCGGCGACAGTCGCGTAGACCTCGCCGGTGTAGGGGCTGATGTCCTCGGCGGTGCGGCCGGAGAGGGCGGGTACGTCCTTGCCGCCGATGAAAAGTTCACGGGTGAGACACATGAAGGGGCTTCTTCCGGTACGGAGCAGTCGTGGCGGACCAGGGGGCGTGCGGTCTCAGGCGGGCATGCGGACGATCGGCTTGATGGCGTCGCCGGCGTACGACGCCGCCAGCGCCTGCTCGATCTGGTCGAAGGTGAACCAGGAGACGAGGCGTTCCATGGGGAAGCGGCCCTGGCGGTACAACTCGATGAGCGCGCCGATGAGTTGGGTACTGCGGCCGCCGCCGCCGAGAACGCCGACGATGCGCTTGCCCCACAGGGTGGTGAGGTGGTCGAGGGTGAACTCGGCTCCCGCCGGGGCGCCGCCGATGAGCGCGCAGGTGCCGAGCATGCCGACCGAGTCCGCGGCCTGGCGGACGACGGAGATGATGCCGGTGCACTCCAGGGCGTTGTCGGCGGGCCCGCCGCAGATGTCGTGCACGGCGGCGACCGGGTCCGTGTCGGCGGCGTTCACGGTGTGTGTGGCGCCGAGTTCCGCCGCCAGCTCCAGTCGGGAGGTGTGCCGGTCGACCGCGATAATTGTGGTCGAGCCGCTGTTGCGGGCCGCCATGACGGCGGCGAGCCCCACCGAGCCGGTGCCGTAGATCACGAGGCTGGAGCCGGTCTGCGGGCGCAGCGTGTTCAGCACGGCGCCCGCGCCGGTGGACAGCCCGCAGGCGAGGGGTCCGAGCAGGTCGAGCGGGACGTCGTGTGGGACCTTCACCAGGCTGTTGGCCTGGGTCAGGGAGTGCGTGGCGAACGACGACTGGCCGAAGAAGTGTCCGTGGAGGGCGCCCCCGTCCGGGCGGCGCAGGGCCGAGGCCCCGGTCCCCGGCCGGACTCCGCTGACGAGGAGTTCGCCGAGCCGGGCGCAGTAACGGGGCTCGCCCGCCAGGCAGTTGCGGCACTCGCCGCACCAGGGCCAGCCGATGACGACGTGGTCGCCCTCCCGCACCGACGTGACACCTGGACCCACCGCCGTCACGACACCGGCGCCTTCGTGGCCGAGCACCCCGGGGGCGGGGAAGGGAAGGTCACCGTGACGTGCCAGGCCGTCGGTGTGGCAGATGCCGGTGGCAGCGATCCGCACGACGACCTCGCCCGCTTCCGGGTCGTCCAGCTCGACCTCCTGGAGCTGGAACGGACCGTCCTGCTTCTCGAACACGGCGGCTTGTATACGCATGGCGGCCTTCCGGACTCAGGGAACAGTGCTGTTCGTCTGGTGAAGTAATGTCCACAGAATGTGACGTGAGTCTGCGCTCGACCGGAGCCCGCTGTCAATGAAATGAGGCCGTGCTGTTCCATATGCAGGGACTCATATTTCAATTATTCAAACAACATGCCTGGATGGCTTCGGATCAGGTCTGCGGACGATGACTGAGCCGGGCGGAGATCTCCGTCGTGGCGCGCCGCAAGCGGGCTTCGATGCGCGACATGACGGATTCCACCGACGCGTTCCATACCGTGAGGTGCACCGCGACGTTGACCGCGGCCACCGCGGCGCCGGACCGGTCCCGCACCTACGCGGCCAGCGACCGTAGCCCGGGCGTGAGTTCCTCGTCGTTGAGCGCGAACCTGGTACGCCGGATGCCGGTGACGAGGGCACGCCCCTCGGTCTCCAGGTACTTGTCCTCCAGGGAGATCGACCGGGTGGTGGTGTGTAGCATGGCGCTCCTTCTCGAGCTGATGTGTCGCCGTTTGAGCACGGGTCCGGCCCTCGTGAGCTTCGCCCATGGCAGGCCGCGCGGCAGGGTCGGCCGACGCGGCGTTGTGGCTCGCTTCCTGTGGGACGTATTGGCGATGAACAGGCGTTGATCAACGCCGACATAGTTGTGCGTTTCCGCGGCGCCGGCGTGTACCGTCGGTTCCTCTGGCCCGGCGACGCTGTTCGAGCTCGGCGTCAGAAACGAGTTCGCAGTGAACATGCCGGAGCAGGAGCCACAAGTGGGGCAGGCCGCAACCTCGACTCGGGCAAGGTCCTCTTCGGATACGTCAGGATTGGCAGAGTCGCCCATCGCGGTCACCAGGCTCAGCCCAGTTCGGACGGTTCCGTCGACCAGGGTGGTCCGCCCGCCTTCCATCGGACCACCGGATGCGAACACCGTCGGGATGTTGAGGCGCAGTGCGGCCATCAACATTCCCGGCGTGATCTTGTCACAGTTGGAGATGCACACGAGGCCGTCGGCGCAGTGCGCATTGACCATGTACTCCACCGAACCGGCGATCAGTTCCCTCGACGGCAGCGAATAGAGCATGCCTCCGTGGCCCATGGCGATTCCGTCGTCGACCGCAATGGTGTTGAACTCCCGCGCAATCACGCCCGCCCGGTGCACTGCCTCGGATGCAATCCGCCCCACGGGTTGGAGGTGAGTGTGACCTGGCACGAACTCGGTGAAGCTGTTGGCGATCGCCACGATCGGTTTGCCGATGTCGCCATCCGCGACCCCGAGGCCCGCAACAACGCTCGTGCGCCAGCCATGTTCCGGCCGTGGGTGATGGTTCGCGAGCGCAGTTCGGGCACTTCCTGCTCCTCATCCGGGCGACTGAATCGACCGCAGGTGGTTTGGCCGACCTTCATCGGCCTCCCCTGACTCTGCGGCACGGATTGCCGGAGCAGAAGACTGCCGTGATTCTAGTAGTGCGAGTAACAGCCCGATGCGTGACGGAGGTTGACGCCTGGTGCCTGTCCCTATCGCTCCGAGTCTTCGTTCATGCGCGGCTCGTTCGATGCGGCCAGGTCGGCCAATTGGTGCAATCGGTCGAGGCTACCGCTGTCGGGATCCGGTACGTAGATGATCACGTGCAGGTCGGGATCGCCGGACATGGTCATCCGGTGCTGTTCCAGTTGCAGATCGCCGACTTCGGGGTGCCGGAACGTGCGTAGTCGCGAGGTGAAGCGGGTTACTTCGTGGGCTTTCCACCGCTCGCGGAACTCAGCGCTGGTGCGCCAAAGGCGGTCGATCAGGATTTCGATCGCCGGGGTATGAAGGTGTGCGCCGAGCTCTGCTCGAAACTCGGCGATAACCCGGCTGCTTGTGAACTCCCAGTCCACGACCAGCGACCGTATGTACGGGTCTGTGAAGGTGAGCCACAGAAGATTGCGACGCTCGACTGGCGTGGCTGGGGCTGGCGGATAAAAGCGGCCGTAGGTCGAGTTCCAGCCGACGATGGTCCAGTCCGCCGACAACGCGTAGCTGGGGTAGACGCCCTGCGCGTCGAGCAGTCGCTGCACGCTCGGGGGCATCGTGATCGGCTGGGCCGAGCCAAAATCGGTGGCTGGGTAGCCGGCCAGGGGCAGGACGAAGGCATGCTGGGCCTGGGCCAGACCGAGGGAACGTGCGACGGCATCGAGGACCTGCCGCGACGGGGTGACATCGCGGCCCTGTTCCAGCCATGTGTACCAGGTGACGCTGATACCGGACATGGCCGCGACTTCTTCGCGGCGGAGCCCGGTCGTCCTGTTCCTGATCGGTGGCAGTCCCAGCGCGGTACGGGAGGTGTTCTCGCGCTGCTTGCGCAGGAAGGCGCCGAGATCATGTTGCCGCTCGTCGCCGGCTTTCATGCTCGCGAGTCTACTCGTCATCCGATCGCGCACCCGGCCGTCGCGTCGCTCGCTCGACCGCCGACCGCAGCGGTGTGAGCGAGCGGCGCCTCGTCCTCGCCAAGGCGGCTCGGTACTGCTCCGAAGGCTCCGCCGAAGCGCATCAGGCGGCGTCCAGGGCCGTAGGGGGCCCAGCCCGGGTCCCCGGTGTGTGCGAAGCGGACCCAGCTCTCGTGCATGGCGTCGGCGAGCGCGACCGGTGGCTCGCCACCGACCAGGCCCTGCGGTCCCTGTGCTGTCTTGAGGGTGTGGAAGACAAAGGGCAGATCAAGGCCGTGACACGCGCCGAGGCGGCCGTCGAAGGCCGGGGACTCCCATTCGAATTCGTAGACGTAGGTCGGCCCGCCGTGACGTAGGGCCAAGCGCCGCGCGGGAGAGCGGAACAGCAGGTCGGTGAGGGCGTCGACGAGCGCTCGTCCCGGTTTGGCCCCGGGCTGGCCCAATCCGTAGCCGGCGAGGACTTGTCGAGCGTGGGGATGCGACGCGGCCAGTCGGGCGACGGCTTCGGTATCGGTCACAGCGTCGAGATCACCACTGGAGAATCCGTAGAGGTTCATCTCCGCCTTCGTGGTGCCTACGAGGAGATCCACGGACGACGTGGTGAGCCGCTCGCGCGATGCGCACGCGACGTCGTTGTCGATGGTCATCCCGTATGCCGCCGCCCCGTAGGCGGGATCTCGACCGTTGTCAGCCAGGTCGAGAGGCTGGGCGAGCAGCGTCGCTTGAGCATCGAGCAACCGCGGCACCGGCACCTCCCTGAATGCCGCCGCGGTTGCCGGGACGCTCAAAATGGCGGCGATCCGTTCGGTCAGCCGGCGACCGACCGCGGCATCGCGAGGGAGCTCGTCGTGGCCGCTCTGCACGATGGCGCGTCGGAAGAGACCGTCCGCCGCCCGCGAGTTCAGCAGCGTCGCGATGCTCATCGCTCCGGCGGACTCGCCGAAGACGGTGACGTTTCCGGGATCTCCGCCGAAGGCGCCCGCGTTGTTCTGTACCCACTGCAATGCCGCGATCTGGTCGCGCAGGCCGAGGTTCGTCGGCGCGTCCGGGAGTACCGAATATCCCTCGGCCCCTAGACGGTAGGAAACGGTCATCAGCACGACCCCGGAACGGGCGAAGCTCGAGCCGTCGAAGGCGGGGCAGTCAGCGGCTCCCGCGATGAAGGCCCCGCCATGGATGTAGACCATGACCGGCAGGCCCCCGTCGTGGTGCTGCGGGGTCCAGATGTTCACATGCAGGTAGTCATGGTCTCCGGTCCAGCCGGTCTCCGGCAGGAGCGGCCGCATGTCGATGCCGGGGAAGCGGCGGACGTGCTGCGGTGCCATCGACCCGGGGCGGGTCGCGTCACGGACGCCGTCCCAGGTCGGCGCCGGTGCCGCGAGGGCGAAACGGCGTGGCCCCTTCGGCGGGGCGGCGTAGGGCACCCCTCGGTAGCAGGCGATGCCGTCGACGGCCAGTCCGCGTACTCGGCCGGACGTGGTCGTCGCGACCCTTTCGATCGGAGTGCTCACCGCTTGCCGCCCCGCAAGTCGGCGGTGATGTCCTCGAGAGTGCGGCCCTTGGTGCGCTCGCCGAACATGGCGAACACCGCTCCGAAGGCGACCGCGACGGCGGCGAACACCACGAACACGGTGGTGAAGCCGAACCCGGACAGGACGAAGCCGACGATGATGCTGGTGAAGGCAGCGGAGAGCCGGAACGCACCGCCGCCCACTCCGGCCCCCAGCCCGCGTAGGTGGGTCGGGAAGATCTCAGGGGAGTACGCGTACATCGTTGCCAGGGCGATCTGGAGGCTGCCGGAGAGCACGGAGCCGGTGATCACGGTCACGACCAGGCTGTCGACGAGCCCGAACACCAGGAGCAACGGGGCGACGACGACCATGACGGCGAGGACCAGCTTCTTGCGCTCGATCCGGTCGGCAAAGGCGACCGCGGACACCGATCCAAGGAAACCCGCCAGTGAGATGATCACGGCGGCGGTCAGTGCCTGCTGTTGGGAGTATCCGCGCTCGACCAGCAAGGTGGTCAGCCAGGTGTTGAAGCCGTAGATGACGTAGGCGAACATGATCATGGAGATGGTGAGTACGGCCATGCGCTCGAGGTTCTTGCCTGAGAGCAGCTCCCTCACCGACGTGGCGGGCTCGGGCCCGCCGCGGGGCAGCTCGACCGGCTCGGGTAGCGGCTTGCCGGTCTTGGCGAGTGCCTCGTCCTCAAAGGCGACCACGGTTCCGGCGGCCACACCGAGCTCTCCCCGGCGAATCTGCCAGCGGACCGACTCGGGTAGCCGGCGCACAGTCACGGCGATGAGCAGTCCGAGGGCGCCGATGCCGTAGATCCAACGCCAGTGGGACTCCCCGTGGGGCACGATGGTCCAGGTCAGGACTGCGGCCAGCGGTGCGCCCAGGACCGAGATTCCCAGCAGGAGAGCAGCGAAGCGGCCGCGGAGCCTGGCCGGGAACATCTCGCTGAGATAGAGGAACGACACGAGCGTCAGCGCCTGAGCTCCGAGACCGGTCACCACGCGACAGGCGATGAGCGTCTCGAGGCTGGTTGCGAAGACGGTGGCGAAAGACCCGAGCGAATAGATCACGGCCGATACGAACAGCACGGGCCGCCGTCCGTGCCTGTCGGCCAGCCGGCCCCCGACGAGTGCGCCGAGGAAGCTGCCGATGTAGACCGAGGAGGCGACCCAGCCCACCTGCCCCAGTGACAGGCCCAGGTCCTGGCGGATGGCCGGAGCCGTGTAGCCGAACGCGGCCAGGTCGAAGGCATCGAAGATCCCCAGTGCTCCGAGCATCCAGAGGATGACCCAGTGTTTGCGAGTGACCACGGGTATCCGGTCAAACCGAGCGCCGATCTTTGTCGCGTCCATGCCGGATGCGAGAGACTCAGTCGTCATAGCTGATCCTCATCGATCAGGGTGGAGGTCTGTGGATCAACGCCGTGCAAGGCGCGGCGAGGAGATGCGGCGGAGCATATGATCCGCGCCATATCGGCTGAAAGATGCGCTCGCTTCTAGTAGCGCGACTACCAGGGAAGCCTCAGGGGGCGTAAGTCCCGCTCCTGATGATGTGGTGTCGCCCATTCGTGGGTGATGGGGCGGTCCCTCCCTGCTTCATGTCATGCGCATGATGGAGTCCGCGGGCACGGAACGGAAGCCGTACGCAACCGACTTGTCCGACCCGCAGTGGGCGTTAATCGAAACGGGCGCGGCTCTTCTGCAGTGAGCTGATGATGCTGTGCGCCGTTGCCGTTCGTGGTCGGAGGGTGGATCGTCGAGTCTCACTACGCGGTGGGAGGCGGCGATGGTGTCGTGGTTGGAGGCGCTCGGTCGGCGGGAGGCTGCACCACGGGAGGGATCGCCGAACTGCGGGCACAGATTGAGGAGTTGACCGGGCGTCTTGCCGGACGGGATGAGGGTTGTCCCGGCTGATGATCACGCGGGAGACGATGACCGAGATCCGGTCCGGTGATGAGACGGTGACGGATGCCGGGGCGGAAACGGACGCGGGCGGGGCGGGGGCAGGAGCGCCGGTCGAGGTGCGGCTGGTGCCGCAGTGGACGCCCGGGCTGGGGGATGCCCCTATCTCTTTCGTCAAGGGGCGGGTCGGTTGATTGGTGATGTTTTTGGACTGGACATCGCCCGCCGTCTCGAGGCGGGGATAGTGCACGTCAACGACCAACCCGTCACCGACGAGCCCAGCATGCCCTTCGATGGTGTGAAGGAGAGCGGCTGGGGCCGCTTCGGCACGGGCTTCGCGGCCGAGGAATTCACCGAACTCCGCTGGATCACCCTGCGCGGGAAACCCCGCGACTTCCCGTTCTGACGGGCCTGCGGCGGAGCATGACGCGGCGTCCGGCCGGTCCGCGGGCGTACCCGCAGACCGGCCAGACGCCGCTCGTCCGTCAGCCTCCGCTGGAGAGCGACCACTTCTGGTTGGATGCGCCGGTGCAGCTCCACAGATGGACCCTGGAACCGTTCGCCGTTGCCTTGCCTGTCACGTCGAGGCAGAGTCCGGACAGGTCGTTGGTGACGCTGCCGTCCCCGTGGAACGTCCATTTCTGGCTGGAGCCGCCGTTGCAGTCCCAGGTGATGACCTTCGTGCCGTTGGTGGTGCCGTTCCCGTTCGCGCCGAGGCACTTGCCCGCGATCTGCAGTTCACGGTTGGCCGAGTAGGCGTAGGCCTGGTTGGCGTTCCCGGGCGTGCAGTCCCAGATGTACTGCTGGACACCGTTGGCGGGGTTGCCCGTGTCGTCCAGGCACCGGTTCGAGCCCTGGCCGACGATCTGGGCGGCGGCGGTCTGCGCACCCCGGGTGAAGGTCACCGTGGCGCCGGCGGGCAGGGTGTACTGGAAGGATCCGGCGTTGTTCCAGGTGACGGTGAAGGCGGTACTGCTGGAGTTGTTGTTGTGCGCGACCAGTACCTCGCCTCCGTCGGGGTTCTGGTAGGCCTGGGCCCAGACGTTGCCGCCGTCGCTGTAGCCGATGCGCTTCGCGCCGGGGACGACGAACTTCGAGAACTGGCCCAGCTGGTAGTAGTTGTCGGTGTAGGTGGCCTTGCCGGTCGCCTGGTCGATGGTGACCAGACCGGTGCACTTCTCGCAGCCGACGCCCATCTTCGGGCCGCCGTTCGTGTCCAGGGCCAGGTTCCACAGGAGCACGCCGTTGGCCCAGTTGAAGGTGGACTCCAGGGCGAGCTGGGCGGCGTTCATCGGCGCGATACCCGGGCCGGTGGAGCACTCGGTCTCGTAGAGCTTCTTGGCCGGGTAGGAGTTGTGGATCGTGGTCATGTTCCGCAGGTTGTTGCGATAGCAGTGCCACGCGGTGCCGTAGATCGCGTCACGGGCGGCCTGGTTGGCCATCAACGTGTCGGCGTAGGAGACGTTCACCTGGTCCGCGTCCGCGCCCAGGATCTTGGTGTCGGCCAGCCCGGCCTGCTGCAGCGCCGGGGCGAGGTGATCGGCGATCCAGCGGGCCTCGTCGGCGGCGGGCCACAGCATCGCCGAGTACGTCGACGGGGAGATCGTCGGCTCGTTCTGCGGCGTGACGCCCCAGACCTTGACCCCCTTGGCCTTGTACTCCTGCAGGAACTTCACGTAGTACTGCGCCAACGGGCCGTACATGTCGGCCTTCAGCGTGCCGTTGCCCGCCCCCAGCATCGTGTTCGTGGTCTTCATCCACGCCGGCGGGCTCCAGGTGTTGGCGAACAGCTTCATCTGCGGGTTGAGCGCCTGGGCCTGCTTGATGGTCGGGATGATGTAGGCGTCGTCGTGCGCGGTGGAGAAGTTGGCCAGCGTGGGGTCGGGCTGGCCGTTGTTGTCGTCGTAGGAGTAGGTGCCCGGGTTGTTCGCGGGGGTCGCGGTGTAGTCCGAGGAGCCCATCGGCGTCCGCATCAGCGACAGACCGATACCGGACCCACGCGTGAACAGATCCCGCATCACCCGGTCACGCGTGGTGGCGTCAAGCTTGTTCTGCAGGAGGTAGGCCGAGGTGTCGGTGAACGAGGCACCGAACCCGTCGATGGTCTGGAAGCTCTGCGTGTTGTCGACCTTCAGGTTCACCGTCCCCGAGGACACCGGACCAAGTGCGATGCTCGGCTGCGGCGTCAGGGCCTGGCTCAGGTCCGACGTCGTCAGCGTCACACCGATCGTGTCGCTCGCGGCCGACGCCGAAGCCGGGGCCAATACCGCCACTCCGCACGTGACGGCGAGCGCCAGAGCGGCGGCCTGCGCGCTCAGTTTGCGGAACGGTTGTCTCATCTGCATGAAAGCGTCCCTTTTCAGTTGGAGGTCAGGTCGTCTGCCCTCGGTGCATGGCTGTACCGAGGGGCCTTGCCTGTTCACATGGCCCGGTGCGGGCCGGGGGGCAGCACCGCACCGGGCCATGGGCTTCGGGGAACGGATCAGACGGGGCTGATGGTCCACTGCAGGTTGGTGCTGTTGCCCCAGTCCCACTGCTTGGTGACGGAGCCCTCGGGAACGTTGCCGCCGCTGTCCAGGAGCTTGCCGGTGGTGCGGTTGACGATGTTGTACTGGCCGCCGCCGCGGTGGGTGATCTTCCACTGCTGGTTGGTGTGGCCGTTCCACTCCAGCTGCCTGCAGGGGGCGCCGTTGCCGGTGGCGCCCCAGCTGTCGGCGACCATGCCGTTGGCCCGGTTGACCAGCTTGTAGAAGCCGCCTCCGACCGCCACCGCCTGCCACTGCAGATTGGCGTGGTTGAACCAGGTCCACTGCTTGAGGTCGGAACCGCCGGCGACGTTGCCGCCGCTGTCCAGGACCAGGCCGCTGGTGAGGTTGGTGATCCTGAGGTAGGCGGACGGGTTGAACTGCACCTTCAGCGAGGTGATCTGGTCGTTCTGGCCGGTGGACCTCAGGTCGGAGTTGTCGGCGGTGAAGGTCCACTGAGTGCCGGTGAAGTTGTCGCCGGAG
Organism: Streptomyces sp. NPDC028907; assembly: GCF_055564995.1. Lineage (NCBI taxonomy): Bacteria > Bacillati > Actinomycetota > Actinomycetes > Kitasatosporales > Streptomycetaceae > Streptomyces > Streptomyces sp. NPDC028907. Next base: position 57,262 of record NZ_JBVHVE010000012.1, on the reverse strand, counting down.
TAGGCGACGATCTGCTGGCCCGGGGCGAGCTTCAGCGAGGAGATGCTCTGCGCGGGCACCCCGTGCAGGCCGAGCTGCTCGGCGGTGTACTCGCCCAGGCCGAGCGCGGTGGAGGTACCGGCGTAGTTCACGTCCGTGAAGACCAGGGCGCCGTCGACGGGCTGCAGGACCGGGATCTGGCCGGCGAAGGTCAGCTTCAGTACGTACATCGGGGCGGAGAACGGTGCCGAGGAGGGCAGGGTCACCTTCAGCCCGGACCCGTCCTGGGTGCGGTTGGGGAGGTTGACGTAGGTGCCGGCCGTGTTGTCCAGCAACTGGACCGAGGTCAGCGAGCCGAGGTTGATGCGGCTGGAGCTGAGCGTCTTGATGGTCAGCGAGTTGCCGGGCCAGCCGAGGACCGTGGCATACAGCGTGTTGTTCGCCTTGTTGCGGGTGAAGCGGATGTCCTGGGCGGTGCCGGCGTTCGGGTTCATGAACGTGCCGCCGCCCATCTTCGTCGGTCCCTCGCCGTAGGAGGTCCAGGCCCGGGTCGAGTAGACGGACTCTCCGAAGCGCTTCAGGTAGTCGCCGATGCCGAGCAGGATGTCCCGCTGGCCCTGGGGGATGGTGCCGTCGGCCTTCGGAGCGATGTTGAGCAGGACGGTTCCGTTCTTGCTGACCCGGTCGATCATCGCGTGCAGCAGCAGCTGTGCCGTGTAGTAGCCGATGCCCTCCGTGTAGCACCAGCTGGTGCTGGAGACGCTGTCGTCGGTGAGCCAGTAGGGCGAGGTGAGGTCCGCGGGGCCCCCGCGCTCGTAGTCGAAGACCTCACCGTGGCTGTTGAAGCCGTCCTTGTACGTGGCGACGACCTCCCTGTTCCAGGAGTTGGCCTGGTTGTAGTAGTAGGACAGGAAGTTCAGCAGCTGGGTCTCGCCGACCTTGTCCAGGTGGACGTCCTGGTAGATGATGTCCGGTTCGGACAGGTCGATGATCTCCTTGAGCTTGTCGTACCAGAGCTGGTCCTCCTGAGCCTTGCTCAGCTGCCCGTAGAGCTTCTTCAGGCTCGGGTCCGACTGTGCCGGTACGCCCTGGAAGTAGCCGAGGTAGTTGTACGCGTGGTGCATCGACACCAGCAGCTTGAGGTTCTTGGCGCGGATGGCGCTGCTGATGAGCTGCAGCAGGTTCAGGTGCGGGCCCTTGTCGACCGAGTTCCACTCGTTGACCTGGCTGTCCCACATCGAGTAGCCGTCGTGGTGCTCGGCGACCGGACCGGCGAACTTGGCACCGGCGTCCACGAACAGCTGCGCCCACTCGTCGGGGTCGAAGTTGCCGCCGGCCGACTTCAACTTGGGCGCGAACTCGGTGAAGTTGCCCGCCTTGTCGTTCGCTCCGTTGATGAAGTTGTGGTAGGGCCACACCGAGGGGTCGCCATACGTGGCGACGTGGTGCTGGTTCACCTTGCTGCCGCCGAAGTACATGTTCCGCGGATACCACTCGCTGTCGTAGGCGGGGACGCTGAAGACACCCCAGTGGAAGTAGATGCCGAACTTGGCGTCCCGGAACCACTCGGGCGCCGCCGGGTGCTGGTTGACCGAGTCCCACGTGGGGGTGTAGGTGGCCGGACCGGCGGCCAGGGCGGGGCCCGCACCGAAGAGACCGCCGGCGACCGCGGCCGCCGCTATGGCCGTGGAACCGGCCAAAAACTGTCGTCTGTTGATCGCTCTCGACATTGAGAGACCTCCAAGGCCACTGAAGTGTTCCGATGGTTGACAGTGAGCAGCGCGGGAGCGGGGCTCCGGCGCGGGTGTGGGATCGGGGGTGGCAGGTATCGATTCGAGGCCTGTCAGCCGGTGACCGCCGGTCGCCGGTCGGCTTCGATGAGGCCCTGTGTCAGCCACCGTTCGACCGCGCAGATGTGGACGGCGGCTGCCGATGCGGCGAGGAGGGCGTCGCGGGCCTCGAGCGCGCGCAGGATCTCCTCGTGGTCCTGGTGGGCGCTGTCCAGGGAGCGTTCGACATGGCTGCCGCGCAGGATCCGAACCCGCTGGGTCCGGCTGGACAGCGCCTGGAGCAGCGTCGACAGCACGGGGTTGCCGACCGCTTCGACGATGCGGAGGTGGAAGGCCGTGTCGTGGACCACGAACTCCTCGACCGTGGTGGCGGCGCGGCCGCGGTCCAGGATTCTCCTCAGTGCCCTGAGGTCCTTGGCGCCGAGCATCGTGGCCGCGGCTCCGGTGGCCGCCGGCTCCAGCATCCGGCGAACCTGGAGCAGTTGCAGCGCGGTACGGCCCTGGGAGACGTCCGCGGCGAAGGACAGGTTCTCCAGCAGAAGATGGGGCTCGAGACTGGAGACGTACATTCCGGAGCCCCGGCGGACGACGAGGATCCGCATGGCGGTCAGGGCTCGGACCGCCTCACGAAGGGTTCCGCGCGAGAGACCGAACTGCTCTGCGAGGTCCTCCTCGGTCGGCAGGCGGGAGCCCGGGGCGAGTTCGCCGTTGAGGATCATCGTCTTGATCTTTTCGATGGCCTCGTCCGTCAGGGACACGGAAGTCGCCTCTCTGCCCGGCTACTCCTGCTTCTCGCCGGAGGCGAAGCGGGAGATGATCAGGGCGACGATGATGATGGCGCCGTTGAGGAACTGGTTCCACAGGGGCGGTACGCCCGCCAGCGTCATGACGTTGACGACGAGCTGCAGGGTGAGCACACCGGTCAGGGCGCCGAAGATGGAGCCCTTCCCGCCGTTGAGGCTGACCCCGCCGATGACGGTCGCGGCGAAGACCTGGAAGATCCAGCCGCTGCCCTGGGTGGCGGAGATGGAGCCGTAGTGGCCGCTGTAGAGGATGCCGGCGAACGCGGCGAGCACGCTGCCGAGGATGAGGACGATCCACACGATCCGGTCTACGCGGACGCCGGCGGTTCGGGCCGCCTCCGCGTTGCCGCCGATCGCGTACAGCGCCCGGCCGTGCCGCAGCCAGGCCAGCGCACTGCAGCCGATCGCGAAGAGCACCGTGCAGACCCAGATGGCGGCGGGCACGCCCAGCCAGGACGCCTTGCCCAGGTAAGTGAAGGAGGAGGGCAGCTCGATGATGGACTGGCCTTCGGAGAGCGCGACTTGGAGGCCACGCAGCATGGTCAGCATGCCGAGGGTGACAATGAAGCCGTTGAGACGCAGCTTCAGAATCAGGAAGCCGTTGACGGCGCCGATCACCACGCCGACCAGGAGGCAGAGCGGGACCGCCATCCACTCGGGGAAGATACCGAGGCCGGTGAATCGGGCGCCGCTGGTGGGCAGGACGAGCCATACGGCGATGACGGGGGCCACGCCGATCGTGGACTCCAGGGAGAGGTCCATCCGGCCGCAGATCAGGATCAGCGCGGTGGCCAGGACCAGCAGGCTCAGCTCGGTGGACTGCTGTGCCACCCCTATGAGGTTGTCGGCGGTGAGGAAGGCCGGCGAGACGATGAAGCCGATCACGCCGAGGACGAAGATGGCCGGGATCAGCGACAGGTCACGGAAGCGGCCCAGGTCGAGGCCGCGACGGGCTGTGCCGGCCGGTGCCTCCGCCGTGGTCACGTGGGGTTCTGCGACGTCTGTGGTGGCGGACATGACTACCTTCCGTGCTGTTCTGTCTGTTCGGTGCGGGATGACGGCGACGACTGAGCGACACCTTCCATGGCGGCGACCACGTCGCGGTCGCTCCAGCCTCGGTCGAACTCCGCTACTGCTCGTCCGTGGAACATGACGACGACGCGGTCGCACACCTTGAGGTCGTCGAGTTCGTCGGAGACGATCAAGGCGGCCTTGCCTGTGTTGGCGACCTGCCGGATCGTGCCGAGCAGGAACTCCTTGGACTTGACGTCGACACCGTTCGTGGGACGGATCGCGACCAGTACATGAGGGTCCGTGGCCAGCGCGCGGGCGATGACGACCTTCTGCTGGTTGCCACCCGAGAGGGCGGCGACCGGAATGCCAGCTCCGGGTGTCTTGATGTCGAGCCTGCGGATCATGCGTCCGGCGAAGGTCCGCGTGCGAGCGGGAAGGACGGTCCCGTAAGGCCCCAGCTGGTCGGTGACCGTGAGCGTCGCGTTCTCGGCGACGCTGCGGTCGGCCACCAGCCCCTGGAGGTGCCGGTCCTCCGGCACGAAGCCGACGCCCGCGGCGAGCGCGGCGGGAATGTCGCCGGTGCGCAGAGGGCGTCCGGCGACCTTGACGGTGCCGCTGTCCGCGCGGTGCAGGCCGGCGAGTGTCTCGCCGACCTGCACGTTGCCGCTGGCGGTGGCGCCCGCCAGTCCGACGACCTCGCCCGAGCGGACCGACAAGGAGAGGTTCTCGATGGCGCCCGGCAGGGTGAGCGCGTCCACGGCCAGCAACTCCTCGCCCGTGCCGGTCGCGACGGCCCGGCCTGGGCCGGAGACGGGTGTGACCGTCGCGGACTCGCCGGTCATGGCCTCGACCAGGGCCTGGCGGCCGAGCTGGGCGACGGGCGCGGTGACGATGTGGGTGGCGTCACGGTAGACGGTGACGGTGCCGCAGAGGTCGTAGACCTCCTGCAAGTGGTGCGAGATAAAGAGGAAGGCGACGCCCTGGCTCTGGAGGTCACGCAGCTTGTCGAAGAGTCTGCCGATGCCGCGCGCGTCGAGCTTGGCGGTCGGCTCGTCCAGGATGATGAAGCGCGCGCCGAATGACAGCGCCCGCGCGATCTCGACGAACTGTCGCTGCTCGACGGTCAGGTCCTTCGCGGCGGCCGCGGCGTCGACGTCCACGCCGTACTCACCGAGCAGTTCCTCCGCCCTGCGGCGCAGACCTTTCCAGCGAATGGGGGTCAGGGCCGCGGGGCTCTGCCGGTTCAGAAAGAGGTTCTCGGCGACAGTGAGCCCGCCGATGATGGTGGACCGCTGATAGACACAGGCGACCCGGGAACGCCAGGCGTCGGTGTCACCGAACGCGGGAGCCGCTTGCCCGGAGAACCTGAGCGTTCCGGTGTCGGGCTGCTGCAGCCCGGTCAGGATCGAGACGAGAGTGGACTTGCCGGCGCCGTTGCGTCCGACCAGGGCGTGCGACTCGCCCGCGGCGATCGTGATGTGAGCGTCGCGCAGCGCCACGGTCGCGCCGAATCGTTTGGAGACGCCGGTCGCCTCGGCCACAGGGGCCCTGCCTCCGGCGCTGTTCGCCGGGGCGGCCGCGGTGTCCGCCATGGTGAGTACCGTCCTTCGGTGCGGAGAGAGAGCGCGCGGCGGGGAGACGGGGCCGCCTCCGTGCGCCGCGCGTCTTGCGATCGGTCGGTCACTTTCCGACGTTGTTGCCCCAGAGGGTCTTGTCGTCCACGTTGTCCTTGGTCACCAGTGGCGCCGCCAGCTGGTCCTCCAGGCCGTTGGGGAGCTTGATGATCGTCGAGTCGTGGTCGGTGGGACCGGGCTTGAAGGTCTTTCCCTCGGCGGCGGCTTGCGCGTAGTAGAGGGCGTACTTGGCGTAGAGGTCGGCCGGCTGGGAGACGGTGGCGTCGATGTGGCCCTTGCGGATGGCGTCGAACTCCTGCGGGATGCCGTCGTTGGAGACGATCGTGATGTGCCCCTTCTGACCGGCCGGCTTGAGCAGGCCCTTCTGCTCCAGCAGAGCCAGAGTGGGCTGTAGGAAGGCGCCGCCGGCCTGCATGTAGATGCCGTTCAGGTCAGGGTGCTGGGCGAGCAGGCTCTGCAGCTTGGCGGAGGCCACGTCGCCCTTCCAGTCGGTGGGCAGCTCGAACACCTTGATCTTCGGGAACTTCTTCTTCATGCACTCGGCGAAGGCCTCGGAGCGGTCACGGCCGTTGATCGAGTCGAGGGCTCCCTGGAACTCGGCAACCTTCCCCTTGCCGCCGAGCTGCTTGCCGAGGTACTCACAGGCCTTCGTGCCGTAGGCACGGTTGTCGGCGCGGACGACCATGTAGACGTCGCCCTTGTCGGGTCTGGTGTCGACGCTGATCACGGGGATCTTCTTCGACGCGAGGGTGTCGAGGGTGGAGGCGATGGCACCGGTGTCCTGGGGTGCCATGACGATCGCCTTGGCACCGGTGTTCTCGAACACCTGCACGTTGGACACGAGCTTGGTGACGTCGTTCTGCGAGTTGCTGATCGGCAGCGCGTTGGCCCCTTCGGTCTCGATGTCCTTCTTCAGGTACTCGGCGTAGGAGTTCCAGAAGTCGGTGTCCGACCGGGGCAGGTCGATGCCGATGGCGGCCTTGCCGCCACCCTCCGCCGACGTGGAGGCGTCGCTCTCCCGGTTGCAGGCGGTGGTGGCGAGAGCCAGCACCGCGAGAACGGCGGACGCGGCGGTGATGGTGGGACGAGCGCGAAGAAGCTTCATGGCCTGGATCTCTCTTCTTGGCCGGAGTGCGGGCCGGGGGAGGGGTGGGCGGTGATGGGAGACGGCCCTCGCCTTCCGGGCGGAACGCCGTGCGGGTGCCGGAACGGTGTCATGGGTGAGCCGAGGTACCCGACGATGCGGATTGCTCCCATGTATCCCGAGCGGGGAGGACGTTACGGCGACGTTGCCGACGATGACAAGCCTCCTTAAGTACTGATTCATGGGACACCGGGTCGCGGAACGCCGCACGCACGCCCACGGCGGACGTCCACAGAGCCGCAACTCCTATCTGACCTGCGCGTTTATGTGGATCATGGATCGACGGGACCCCGGCGGCAGCGCCTTACGATTTGGCAACGCCCCTGACGAAAGACGCTGAAGTCCTCCTATGGCAAGGGTGAAATGAGTTGGTGTTCCTCCCTCTCGATAGGCCTTGCTATCCGGTACTTTCACCGCTATTGGGACATCACGCCGAAGGGCGCAGTCAAAAAACATCCCATCACTGAATTGCCAGTCGTCCTGCCGGATGCCTACAGTCACCTGGGGCGCCAGTCATCCGATGTATATGGATCGCCGTGCCCTGTACCGCATCCGCACCACCTCACGAGGGAGCTGCTCCCGTTGAAACTCCTCCGACTCGGCGCCCGTGGGCGAGAGGCGCCGGTCGTCCGTACTGATGACGGCCGGTTCCTCGACGCGTCCCCGATCACCACGGACTTCGATGGCGCCTTTCTGGCCTCCGGCGGCCTCGACCGGCTCCGGGGCGGGCTCGCGGTCGGCGCGCTCGCGGAGATCGACGCCGACGGCCTCAGGGTGGGAGCCCCCGTGGCCCGCCCCGGCAAGGTCGTCTGCATCGGCCTGAACTACCTCGACCACGCCGCCGAGACCGGGGCGGCCATTCCGTCCCGGCCAGTGGTCTTCATGAAGGACCCCGGCACCGTCGTCGGCCCGTACGACGACGTCCTCATCCCCCGTGGCTCGACCAGGACCGACTGGGAGGTGGAACTCGCCGTCGTCATCGGCCGGCGGGCGCGCTACCTGACCGGCCCCGAGGAGGCCGCGGACGTCATCGCCGGCTACGCGATCAGCCACGACGTCTCCGAACGCGAGTTCCAGCTCGACTTCTCGTCCCAGTGGGACCTCGGCAAGTCCTGCGAGACCTTCAACCCGCTCGGCCCGTGGCTGGTCACCGCCGACGAGGTCGCGGACCCGCAGGGCCTCGGGCTGCACCTGAGCGTCAACGGTGTGAAGCGGCAGCAGGGCCACACGAAGGACATGATCTTCTCGGTGGCGCGGATCGTCGCCTACCTGAGTCAGTACATGGTCCTGGAACCGGGCGACGTGATCAACACCGGAACCCCCGCGGGCGTCGCCCTGGGCCTTCCGAGGACGCCGTTCCTGCGGCCCGGCGACACGGTCGAACTCTCCATCGACGGACTGGGCGGACAGCGCCAGACCTTCGCGCAAGCCTGAAAGGCAGCCCCCGTGACTGCAGACGCACACCGGATCACCGCGGTCGACACCCACCTGTCGATGTCCGACCACCTGGCGCTGTCGGGCACCACCGACGACCGGGTCATCGAGTACGTCGATCATCTCCACGAACACTTCGCCGCGCCCGTCGAGATCCGCGACGGCCACTACGCCGCGCCGCTCACCCCCGGCTTCTCCGCCACAGTGCACGCCGGATCCGTCGGCTCTCTCCGTTGTCCCGACGGCGCGTTCCGGGCTGCTGACCTCGCCGGAGTGGAGGACGCGGTATGAGCGCGTTGACAGGTCTGAAAGCCGTGGTCACGGGCGGCGCGTCCGGCATCGGGCTGGCGACGGCCCGGATGCTGAGCGCGGAGGGCGCGGACGTCGCCGTCCTCGACCTTGACCCGTCCGCTGTGCCGCGGCCGCTGCTCGGTGTCACCGCCGACGTCACCGCCGACACCTCGGTGCGGGCGGCCGTCACGGCGGCCGCCCGGGATCTCGGCGGCATCGACATCCTCGTCAACAACGCGGGCGTCGGAGCCGTCGGCACCATCGAGGACACCTCCGACGAGGCATGGCAACGCGTCCTGGACGTCAACGTCCTCGGGATCGTCCGCACCACGCGCGCCGCGCTCCCGCATCTTCGTCGCTCGTCGCACGCGGCCGTGGTGAACACCTGCTCGATCGGAGCAACGGCCGGTCTACCGCGGCGCGCCGCCTACTGCGCCAGCAAAGGGGCCGTGCTCTCCCTGACGCTGGCCATGGCAGCCGACCATGTCCGGGAAGGCGTCCGGGTGAACTGCGTCAACCCGGGCACGGCCGACACACCCTGGGTCGGCCGTCTGCTGGCCGCCGCCGACGACCCGGACGCCGAGCGGACCGCCCTCAACGCCCGGCAGCCCATGGGCCGGCTGGTGACACCGGACGAGGTGGCGGCGGCCATCGTGTACCTGGCGAGCCCGGCCGCCGCCTCCGTGACCGGCACCTCACTCGCCGTCGACGGCGGCATGCAGGGGCTTCGGGTGCGTCCGGCGGCCGGGACCTGACGTCCTGGCCCGCACCCCCTGGGCCCACCGGTCCTACGCATGACCCTTCCCGTTCGCACCTACTCCTGAAAGGTAGGACCGCCATGAGAATCGCCCTGCACACCAAGGTGCGCGCCGACCGCGTCGAGGAGTACGAGGCCGCCCACCGCGAGGTCCCCGAGGAACTGACCGACGCCATCCGGGCCGCGGGGGTGAGCGAGTGGACGATCTGGCGCAGCGGCACGGACCTCTTCCACGTGCTGGAGGTTCCCGACTACGGGGCGATGATCGCCGAGTTGGAGGAGCTGCCGGTCAATATCGCCTGGCAGGCACGGATGGGGGAACTCCTGGCCGTCGCGCACGACTACTCGGCGGACGGCGCCGACGCCTCGCTCCCCGTGGTGTGGCAGCTGTGAGTTCCCCGAGGCGCAGACGTGCTGCGGGCAGATGCCCTTCCTATACATCCCATCTATAGCGGTGAAATCGGGAGATGGATTGGCCACATCTCCCGCCTTACGCCTCTAGACGTAGGATGTTTCTCGATTTACTGTCACATCGACTGGTTGGCGCAGCGTCCCCGACGCCGCCGCTCGTCCCGCAGGCGGCCTTCGTTCCCGCCCGCCCGTTCACAGGAGTTGCTGTCATGTCGTCCGCCGCACCCTCATCACCCCGCATCACGGCCCTGGACGTCCTGGACGTCCGTTTCCCGACGTCCGAGCACCTGGACGGTTCGGATGCCATGAACCCCGAGCCCGACTACTCGGCGGCCTACGTCGTCCTGCGCACCGACGCCGGCGACGGGCTGGAGGGCCACGCCCTGGCCTTCACCACCGGGCGGGGCAACGACGCGCAGGCCGCCGCCATCTCGACGCTCGCCCCGCACGTGGTCGGCCTGTCCGTCGAGGAGGTCTGCGGCGATCTCGGAGCCTTCTCCCGCTCGCTCGTCCACGACCCGCAACTGCGCTGGCTGGGCCCGGAGAAGGGGGCCATCCACATGGCGACCGGCGCCGTCGTCAACGCCGCCTGGGACCTGGCCGCCAAGCGCGCGGGCAAGCCCGTCTGGCGCTTCCTGGCCGAGATGTCGCCCGAGGAGCTCGTGGCCCAGGTCGACTTCCGTTGGCTGAGCGACGCCCTGACCCCGGACGAGGCGCTGGAGATCCTCGAACGCGCCGAGCCGGGCCGCGAGGAGCGCATCGCCCGTCTGCTGGAGCGCGGTTACCCCGCCTACACCACCACTCCGGGCTGGCTCGGCTACTCGGACGAGAAGCTGGCCCGCCTCGCCCGGGAGGCCGTCGCGGACGGCTTCACCCAGATCAAGCTGAAGGTCGGCGCCTCGCTGGAGGACGACGTACGGCGCATGCGCACCGCCCGTGCGGCGGTCGGCCCGGACATCCGGGTGGCCGTGGACGCCAACCAGAGATGGGACGTCCAGCCCGCGATCGACTGGATGCGTGCCCTGGCTCCCTACGACCCGTACTGGATCGAGGAGCCCACCTCCCCCGACGACATCCTCGGCCACGCCGCCGTCCGCGACGCCGTCACGCCCATCAAGGTCGCCACCGGGGAACACGTGGCCAACCGGGTCGTCTTCAAGCAACTGTTGCAGGCCGGCGCGGTGGACATCGTGCAGATCGACTCCGCCCGGGTCGGCGGTGTCAACGAGAACATCGCGATTCTGTTGCTCGCCGCGAAGTTCGGGGTGCCGGTCTGCCCGCACGCCGGCGGGGTCGGCCTGTGCGAGATGGTGCAGCACCTGTCGATGTTCGACTACGTCGCCGTCTCCGGCACCACCGAGGACCGGGTCATCGAGTACGTCGACCACCTGCACGAGCACTTCGTCGACCCCGTGCGCATCGCCGACGGCCACTACCTGGCGCCCACCCTCCCGGGCCTGAGCGCACAGATGCACCCGGACTCCCTCAAGGAGTACACCTACCCCGACGGACCCGTCTGGCTGGCCCGTGTCTGACACCGCGCGCCCCGGTCTCGTCGACGCCCACCACCACGTGTGGAACCTCGACCGACGCCGTCAGCCCTGGCTGGACGACCCGGGGCACGAACCGATCCGCCGCTCCTTCGACACCGGCAACCTGCGCAGGACCGCCACCCGGACGATCGTGGGACGTCGTCTGGAGCGAACCGTGGTCGTCCAGTGCGTGACCTCCGTGCCCGAAACCCGTGAGCTGCTGGCCCTGGCCGACGCCGATCCGCTGATCGGCGCGGTCGTAGGGTGGGTGGATCTGACCTGCCTTGACATCAAGGACATCCTGGACGGGCTGCGCGCCAGTCCCGGCGGCACCCACCTGCGAGCCGTCCGGCACATCGTGCAGGGGGAGCCGGACCCCGACTGGCTGCAGCGCCCCGTCGTGGAGTCCGGGCTGCGCGCCGTGCGTGACCACGGGCTCGGCTACGACGTCCTGATCCGCAGCCACCAGCTGCCCCAGGCGATCCGGCTCGCCGAAGCCATCCCCGATCTGGACATCGTCCTCGACCACGCGGGGAAGCCACCCCTCGCCGGCGGCGACCTGACCGACTGGGAAGGACAGATCCGCCTGCTGGCCAAACACCCGCAGGTGCGCTGCAAGGTGTCAGGTCTCGTCACCGAGGCCGACCACGCGAAGTGGACCGTCGCCGACATCCGGCCGGTGTGGGACGTGCTGCTCTCCGCCTTCGGCCCGTACCGGCTCATGTTCGGCTCCGACTGGCCGGTCTGCCTGCTCGCCGGCGGCTGGAACCTCTGGGCCGCCACCGTCGAGGAACTCCTCGCCGACTGCTCCGCGAGCGAGACCCGGGCGATCCTCTCCGGCACCGCGACCGCCTTCTACCGGCTGCGGCCCGGCTGAGCACACGGTCCGCGAACGAACCGGAAGCGTCCGCTCACAGCCGCCCCCTCACTCACCGGCACCCGCGCCGAAAGGACCCCCAAGACGATGACACGCGCCGTCCGCTATATCGCGGCCCGCACCCTGGACACGGCCCCCGTGAAGAGTTTGCCGCCCGGCCCCGGAGAGGTCGAAGTGGCCCCCGCCTACGTCGGCATATGCGGCACCGACCTGCACATCTTCCACGGCGACATGGATGCGCGGGTCCACGCGCCCGCCGTCCTCGGACACGAGATGTCCGGCCGCGTCGTACGCGTCGGCCCGGACACGGAGGGCTGGCAGCCCGGCGACGCGGTGACCGTGATGCCGCTGCGCTGGGACGGCACGTGTCCCGCCTGCCGGGCCGGCCACCGGCACATCTGCCAGCACCTCGACTTCATCGGCATCGACTCGCCCGGCGCGATGCAACAGCGCTGGACGGTACCCGCCGCAACCCTCCTGCGGCTGCCGGACTCCGTACCCCTGGACCGGGCCGCACTGGTCGAGCCGACGGCGGTCGCCGTGCACGACGTGGGCCGGGCCGAAGTGCGCGGCGGAGAACGGGTCGTCGTGGTCGGCGGCGGACCGGTGGGTCTCCTCATCGCGCTGGTCGCCCGCACCGTCGGGGCGGAGGTCCGGGTCGTGGAGCTCAGCGCCCATCGCCGCCTGCTGGCCGGGAAGCTGGGCCTGGCGACCTGGGACCCCGCCGAGCAGAACGTGCCCGAACTGGTGCGGGAGTGGACCGGTGACGCGGGGGCCGACGTCGCCTTCGAAGTGTCCGGGGCCGCCGCCGGGATGGACACGGCGGTGGAAGTCCTCGGCGTCCGGGGCCGGTTGTGCCTGGTCGCCATTCATCCCCAGCACCGCGAGGTGAACCTGCACCGCTTCTTCTGGCGTGAACTCACGCTGGTCGGCGCCCGGTTGTACGACCGGTCCGATTTCGAGCGAGCCGTGACGCTGGTCGCGGACGGCACGATCCCCGCCGAGCAGCTCATCAGCAAGGTGGTGCCACTCGCCGAGGCTCCCTCGGCGTTCGAGGCCCTGGAGTCCGGAGGCGACGTGATGAAGATCCTGGTGGACTGCACCGACGAGGCCGAGGAGGCCGCCGTATGACTGCCTTCGACCTCACCGGCAGGCTCGCAGTCGTCACCGGAGCCCGGCGCGGCATCGGCCGGGCGATGGCCCGCGCGCTCGCCGAGGCCGGCGCGGACGTCATAGGCGTCAGCGCCTCGCTGGAGGAGTCGGGAAGCGACGTCGAGAAGGACGTCACCTCCACGGGCCGCACCTTCGAGGCGATCCGCACCGACTTCGCCGACCGGGAGGCCGTACGAGCCCTGGGCGCGGACCTTGCCGGCCGCACTCGGCCGGTGGACATCCTGGTCAACAACGCGGGTACCATCCGCCGCGCCCCCGCAGCAGAACACCCCGATACCGACTGGGAGTTGGTGCTCCAGGTCAACCTCAGCGCACAGTTCGCGCTGACCCGGGCGGTCGGCGCGGCGATGGTTGCCCGCGGCCGGGGCAAGGTCGTCTTCACGGCGTCGCTGCTCAGCTTCCAGGGCGGGATCACCGTGCCCGGCTACACCGCTGCCAAGCACGGCATCGCCGGTCTGACCAAGGCGCTGGCCAACGAGTGGGCCCCGCACGGCGTCAACGTCAACGCCATCGCGCCCGGCTACATCGCCACCGACAACACCCAGGCCCTGCGGGAGGATCCGGTACGCAGCAAGGCGATCCTGGACCGCATCCCGGCCGGACGCTGGGGCGACGCGGACGACCTGGCGGGCGCCACCGTCTTCCTCGCCTCGGACGCCGCCGCCTACATCCACGGCACCGTCCTGCCCGTCGACGGCGGATGGCTCGGCAGATGAGCACCGATCTGACCCCCACCCCGACCGCCGACCTGACCGCCGCTCTCTCCGGGACCCGGATCCTGCCCGTGCTGACGGTGCCGGACGTCGCCACGGCGGCTCCACTGGCCGAGGCACTCGCCGCCGGCGGCGCCCGGTGCGCCGAGGTCACCTTCCGCACCCCGGACGCCGAAAAGGCGCTGCGGGCGATAGCCGACCACGGTGGCCTCACCGTCGGCGCGGGCACGGTCCTCACCCCCGAGCAGGCGGAGCGGGCGGTCGCGGCCGGTGCGCGCTTCGTGCTGTCGCCCGGCTTCGACGCGGACGTCGTGCACACGTGCCGGAAGCTGGGTGTTCCGGTCGTGCCGGGCGTCGCCACCGCCACGGAACTGACGCGGGCGCTGCGCGCCGGACTCACCACGGTGAAGCTGTTTCCGGCCGAACACCTGGGAGGCGCCCGGTTCATCCAGGCTCTCGTGGCGCCGTTCCCCCAGGCCCGGTTCGTGCCGACGGGTGGTGTCGGGCCCGCGCACCTGCCCATATACCTCTCGCATCCGGCTGTCCTCGCGGTCGGCGGCAGCTGGATGGCCGCCGCCGGTCACCTGGAGCGTGGGGACTACGCGGAGATCCGGAGACTGACGGCCGAGGCCGTGGAGAGGAGCGCGGCATGACCGGGCGGGGACCGGAGGTGGTCGCCCTCGGCGAGGTGATGCTGCGCTTCGACCCGGGCGAGGGCCGGATCCGCTCCGCCCGTACCTTCCAGGTCTGGGAGGGCGGCGGCGAGTACAACGTCGTCCGCGGACTGCGCCGCTGCTTCGGTCTGCGCACGGCCGTCGTCACGGCTCTCGTGGACAACGAGGTGGGTCGCCTCACCGAGGACCTCATCCTGCAGGGCGGAGTCGACACCTCGCTCATCCGTTGGGTGACCGCCGACGGCATCGGGCGCAGCGCTCGCAACGGCCTCAACTTTGTGGAACGCGGCTTCGGCATTCGAGGAGCCCTCGGGGTCAGCGACCGCGCGAACACCGCGGTGTCCCAGCTGCGGCCGGGCGACATCGACTGGGACTCCGTCTTGTCCACGGGCGCCCGCTGGTTCCACACCGGCGGCATCTTCGCGGGGTTGTCGGACGCCACGGTCGAGGTCGCCGAGGAGGCGATGACCGCCGCCCGCCGGCACGGCGTGACTGTCTCCTACGACCCCAACTACCGCCCGAGCCTCTGGGCCGGCCGGGGCGGGCCGGAGCGGGCACGCGAGGTCGACCTCCGGCTGGCGCGGCATGCCGACGTCGTGGTCGGCGCCCTGGGCTTGGCCGGCGAACATCCCGGAGCGGTACGCCTCGGTGCCGACGAGGTGCCAAAGGCGTTGCTCGAGGTTGCGGACCGGGTGCCCGAGGCGAGGGTGCTGGCGACGACTCTGCGGGGCGTGCCCTCGGCCGGCGTCAACGACTGGACCTCGGCGGCCTGGTCGGCGCAGACAGGGTTCGTCGCCGGCCCCGAGATGCCCGGCCTGCACGTGCTGGACCGCATCGGATCGGGTGACGGGTTCGCCGCCGGCCTGATCTACGGCCTGCACACCGGGACCGGCCTGGAGCGTGCCCTCGCGTACGGCACCGCCCATGGCGCGCTCACCATGACTACCCCCGGCGACGTCTCCATGGCGTCCCTCGCCGAGGTCGACGCGCTGGTGGGCGGCGGCTCGGCCCACGTCCGGCGCTGACCGGCAACACTCCACCAACGTCCCGAGGAGGGCACCTTGCACCGCAGGAAGATCACCAACACGCCCGTCGAACTCACCGAGCTCGGCTTCGGGGCCGCCGTCATCGGCAACCTCTACCGGGTCACCCCGGCCCATGATGCGAGAGCCGCCGTCGAGACCGCCTGGGACGCGGGCATCCGGTACTTCGACACCGCCCCCCACTACGGGCTCGGCCTCTCGGAGCGCCGGCTGGGGGCGGTTCTGCGGGACCGTCCGCGCGACGCCTACGTCATCTCCTCGAAGGTGGGGCGTCTGCTCGTCCCCAACGACAGGCCGCGGGGCGTCGACAGCGAAGGCTTCGCCGTACGGGACGATCTGCGGCGGGAGTGGGACTTCAGCCGGGACGGAGTACTCCGGTCCATCGAGGCCACTCTCGAGCGCACGGGTCTTGACCGGCTGGACGTCGTGTACCTGCACGATCCCGACGACCACTGGAAGCGGGCGGCCGAGGAGGCCATGCCCGCCCTGGCGGACCTGCGTGACCAGGGCGTCATCGGGGCCATCGGGGCCGGCATGAACCAGTCGGCCATGCTGGCCCGGTTCCTGCGCGAGACCGCCGCCGACGTGGTCATGCTGGCTGGGAGGTACAGCCTTCTCGACCAGTCATCACTGGACGACGTCCTGCCGGCGGCGGCGGAGCACGGCAAGAGCGTCGTGGCGGTCGGCGTGTTCAACTCGGGCCTGCTCTCCCTCGACCGGCCGGCGGAGGGCATGAAATACGACTACCGGGCTGCCCCGGTCGACCTCGTCGCGCGGGCGCGGGCCATCGCGGCCGTGTGCGAGGAGCACGGGACGACCCTGCCCGCGGCGGCGATCGCGTTCCCCTTCACGCACCCCAGTATCATCAACGTCACTCTTGGCATGCGCGACGGGAACCAGGTCACGCGGAACGCCGGACTCCACAGCCGACCCGTCCCCGATGGCCTCTGGGCCGATCTGCGTGCCCGGGGTCTCATCAGACCGGACGTGCCGGAGACGCACCCGCACGGAGAGGGGGCACGGTGTCACTGACGGACAAGGCCATCGAGGAGATTCGTGAGCTGATCCGGACCGGCGCCCTGCCTCCCGGTTCGAAGCTGCCTCCGGAATCGGAGCTGGCGGCTCAGCTGGGACTGTCCCGCAACCTGGCGCGCGAGGCGGTCAAGGCCCTGGCGGTCGCCCGCGTGCTGGAGATCAAGCGGGGCGACGGCACGTATGTCAGCAGCCTGCAGGCGAGCGTACTGCTGGAGGGCCTGGGCGGTGCCGTGGAACTGCTTCAGGCCGACGCAGGCGCGCTGTTGGACCTGATGGAGGTGCGGAGGCTGCTCGAACCGGTCGCCACCGGGCTCGCCGCCACCCGCATCACCGATGAGCAACTGGCCGAGGTTAAGCACCACCTCGACGCCATGCGGGAGGCCCGCGACGACGTCGAAGTGCTCAACGCGCACGACGCGGCGTTCCATCGCGCCGTTGTCGCGGCCACGGGGAACGAGTCCCTGCTGGCAATCCTCGAAGGCGTCTCCGGCCGCACGCTTCGCGCCCGGATCTGGCGAGGCCAGGCCGACGCCCGGGTCGCCGCCAGGACCGTGACGGAACACGAGGCGATCTTCGAGGCGCTGGCCGGCCGCGACGCCTCACTCAGCCAGGCGGCCGCACTGCTGCACGTCAGCAGCACGGAACAGTGGTTGCGGGACCACATAGAGTCCGGCGGTCTTCCCTCCGGCACCCCCGCGAGCTCCGGCTGAGAGCGGACAGGACACGTCCGGAGTTCGGGACGGCCGGAGTTGCGTGACGGAGGATTCTCACTCCAGGTTCTGGACCACTGCCTCTGCGACGGCCCTGGCGCTGCTGGGGTTCTGTCCGGTGATGAGGCGGCCGTCCTCGACGAGGTGGACGTCGAAGGGCTTGTCCGCAGTGCTGTAGGAGGCTCCGAGTTCCTTGAGCCGGTCCTCCAGGCTGTAGAGGACGGCGTGCGCCCGCTGGGCGAGTTCCTCCTGGGGATTTCGTGGATGTCGACGACCAACCGGTCAACGACGAGCCGAGCATGCCCTACGCCGGGGTGAAGGAGAGCGGCTGGGGCCGCTTCGGCGCGGGGAACCTCGCGACTTCCCGATCTGACCCGTCGTGCGGTATGGCCGTCATCCGTCGCCATCATGACAGTGACTCCCATCTCTGTTGCTTCTATCAATTGAGCACCTGCTACCGTCATGGCTGTGACTGCTAAGTCGGATCTACGGGAACGCCGTCGCCTGGCAACCCAGGCCGAGATCGAGGACGCCGCGCTCGACCTGTTCGAGAGACAGGGTTGCGAGCACACGACCGTGCTCGAGATCGCGCGGGCGGCCGGCGTCTCGCAGAGCACGTTCTTCCGGTACTTCGCGACGAAGGAGGACACGGCGCTGGGGTCGCACCGCGCCTTCGAGTCCGCTTTCGTCGCGCGCCTGGGCGATGCCGAGGCCAGACCCTTGAAGCTTCGCGACATCGAAGAGGTCATTGCCGCAGCCCTGGGTGATCTGAGCGCCGATGGGGCCGACGTGCTGGGCCGCATGCGGCGGGTCCGCGGCCTGCTCATGCGGGACACGGTCCTGCGCAGCGCGGCACTGGGGTGGGAGGCCGAACAGTGTCAACGGTTCCTCCGTCTTCTGGCGGACGCCACCGGCACTGAGAGCGTGGACCTCCGGGTCCGGATGATGCTCGAGACCGTGAGCGTCACACTGCGCGTCGCGTTCGACGAGTGGGCTTCACACCGGGCCCCGGAGGGCGACGCCGATCTGGTCGAGGTCTACCGCACCACCTGCGCCCGCCTGCGTGATGTGGTCTCCGACTGACTCGTGGGCCGCCCGCCGCCCGCCGGCCTCTGACCCATCACGGCGCCTACGCCGAGCGGATCACCGTTTCCGCCGAGATGCTCGTGCCTGTCCCCGGCCATCTATGACGACACATCAGGAGCAAACCCCTTCATGCGCGCCCTGGTTCTCGACCAGCCCGGCCCCTGCGACACCCTACGGCTGGCGGACCTGCCGGTCCCCGAGCCCGGGCCGGGGCAGGTTCGGATCAGAGTCGAGGCCTGCGGACTGAACCCGTCGGACTACCAGCGTGCCGCCTACGGCATCCCCGAGTGGACCTGGCCCGCCGTTCTGGGACTGGACGTCGTGGGCACCGTGGACGAGCTCGGCGCAGGCGTGACGAACGTCCGTACGCGGCAGCGCGTGGCGTACCACGCGGACATCCGCGAACGCGGCGGCTTCGCTGAGTACACCCTGGCGGACGCCCAGGCCCTGGCGCCGGTTCCGGCGGGCCTCGATCCGGCCGCCGCGGCCGCTCTGCCCTCGGCAGGCATGACGGCCTATCAGGCGGTGGTGCGCCGTCTGCACGTCACCGCGGAGGACACCGTTCTCGTCACCGGCGGTGCCGGGGGAGTCGGCGGCTTCGCAGTCCAACTGGCCGCAATGGCCGGAGCACGGGTGCTGGCCACCGCGTCCGCGGACAACGCCGCGTATGTGAAGGGTCTCGGCGCGGAAGCCGTCGTCGACTACCGCACAGAACATGTGGCTTCCCGTGTACGGGAGTTGACCGAGGGCCGGGGTGTGGACGCCGTGGTCGACACCGTGGGCCCGGACTCGGCCACCACCAACCTGGGTCTTCTGGTTCACGGTGGCCGCCTCGCCGCGATCGCGGGGCGGCCCGACCTCGGCGTTGTGCCGCCGTTCTCCATGGCACCCTCCCTCCACGAGATCGCGCTCGGCGCCGCGTACACGGTCGGAGACGAACGAGCGCGCAGGCAGCTGTCGACGATGCTCACCGAGCTGCTCTCCATGGCAGCCGATGGACGGCTGGACCCGATGGTGACCCGGACCATCGCCCTGGAAGACGTGCCCGCTGCGCTGACCGAACTGTCGGGCCGCCGGGTGCGGGGCAAGCTGGTCCAGGTCTTCGCACGCCGATGAGGCGTACGTCCACCACCTCGTCGACGACACCGTTCCGCCGCGGCTGACCGTGAGCGACCATGTGAGGAGAGACCCCGTGCAACCGACACCGCCCCCCTTCGACACCGAGCTCGACGCTGTTCTGCAGGCGATGGCAGCAGAGGGCAGCACCTTGCCGGATCTCACCGCGGAGGGGATCGCTGCCGCGCGCCAGATGCTGGATGCCGCGGTCTCCGGCGACGAACAGCTGAGTCACCAGGGCTTCTTCGAGGTCGAGGACCGGGTCGTACCGGGGCCTGAGGGTGCCCCCGGCGTGTCGCTCCTGATCTGCCGCCCTGTGGCGTCCGGCGGCCCGCGGCCCGTGATCTATCACGTCCACGGCGGCGGCATGGTGATCGGTAACAACCGGTCCGGTGTGGACATGATCGTGGGCTGGGCACGGGAGTTGGACGCGGTGGTGGTGTCCGTCGAGTACCGGCTCGCACCGGAACACCCGCACCCCGCGCCCATCGAGGACGTGTACGCCGGCCTGTCGTGGACGGCCGATCACGCGCGGGAGATTGGCGGTGACCCCGAGCGGATCGTCGTAGCGGGAGCCAGCGCGGGCGGTGGCCTCGCCGCCGGGCTCGCGCTGCTGCTCAGGGATCGCAAGGGGCCGCAGCCTGTCGGGCAGTTGCTCATGGGGCCGATGCTGGACGATCGCAACGACACACCGTCCGCCCGTCAGATGCAGGGTCTGGGCATCTGGGACCGTACGGCCAACGAGTCGGGCTGGACAGCGCTGCTGGGCGGCGGGCGTGGTGGCCCGGACGTGTCCCCCTATGCGGCGCCGGCCCGTGCCGAGGACCTGTCCGGGCTGCCCCCTGCCTATCTCGACGTCGGCTCGGCGGAGACCTTCCGGGACGAGGTCGTCTCGTACGCCTCCCGCGTCTGGCAGGCCGGCGAGGTGGCCGAACTGCATGTGTGGCCGGGCGGATTCCACGGTTTCGAGGGCTTCGCCCCGCAGGCCGCCCTCGCCCGTACGGCTGTGGCCGCGCGGTTGAACTGGCTGCGGCGGCTCCTTGCCGAGTGAGGGAGGGGGCGTCCGCGCAGCCACGTGGTCGGCAGTCCCCGTCGCATGAGGGACGACCTCTCAGGCCAGGTGTCGGACCACTGCCTCGGCGACGGCCCTGGCGCTGCCGGGATTCTGGCCGGTGATGAGATGGCCGTCCTCGACGACGTGGACGTCGAAGGGCTTGTCCGCGGTGCTGTAGAGGGCTCCGAGTTCCTTGAGCCGGTCCTCCAGGCTGTAGGGGACGGCGCCCGCCCGCTGGGCGAGTTCCTCCTCCCGCCAGGAGAAGCCGGTGACGTTCCTGCCCTTCACCAGGGGCTCACCGCTGCTCAGTGTGACGTCGAGCAGACCGCATGGCCCGTGGCAGACGGCCGAGACGATCCGGCCGGTCTCGTAGAACCGTGCGATGAGCGTCTCCAGCGCCTGGCTCTGAGGGAAGTCGAACATCACGCCGTGTCCGCCGGTGAGGTAGATGGCGTCGTAGTCGTCGACGTCCACCTGGGGCACGGCCACGGTGTCCTTGAGCCTGTCCATGAACTGGCGGTCGGTGTACCGCTTGTCGGTGCCGAGGTCGCCGAGAACGGTGTGGGCGAGGCTCTCCGGGTCGAGTGGCACGGCCCCGCCCTGGATGCTGGCGATGGTGACGTCAAATCCGGCCTGCTCGGCGACGTCGTAGAAGTGTGTGAGTTCACCCAGCCAGAGACCGGTGCGGTATCCGACCTTTTCGTACTCGCCGGTGCTGGTGACGATGACGAGGATGCGGTTCGTGCGGGGCATGGAATTCCTTTCAGGGACGAAATACGCGGGTGGTCCGTGCCGTCAGGCAGAAGGCGCACCGGTCAGGACTTCCACCCGGCCGGTGTCGAGAGAGTAGTAGGCGCTGACGACAGCCAGGTCGCCCTTCTTCACGAGCGGGGCGAGGTCGGCGTTGGACCGCAGGGCGGCGGAGGTCTGCTTGGTATGGATGCGGATCATGGCGTCGACCGGATCGGCGTGCTTGGCCTTCGCCGTCTCCTCGTAGGCGGGCCGCAGCGCCTCGGCGATGGCCTGCAGGTTGCCGGGCAGCGGCTTGTTGTCCTTCAGCGCCTTGTACGCGGCCTTGACGGCACCGCAGCGCTGGTGCCCGAGTACGACGATCAGCGGCGTCCCCGACGTCATGGGTCCGTACTCGACGGAGCCGGTGACCACCGGTCCCACCACCTGCCCGCCGGTACGCATCACGAACAGGTCGCCGAGCCCGGTGTCGAACAGCAGCTCCGGCGGCACCCGGGAGTCGATGCAGGACAGGATCACGCCGTAGGGATCCTGCTCCTCGGCGACGAACTGGCGCCGGCTGGGGTCCCGGTCGGGGTGCGTCAGCTTCCCGTCCACCCAGCGCTTGTTGCCCTCCATCAGCCGGGCGAAGGCCGCCCACGGCGAGTCCGGCCGAGCGTCCGAAGACCCGCCGTGGGCACTTGGTGACGGCGAGGAGGCCTTCGCCGCGTTCTCCGTTGTTGTGCTGTCCGTATCCGACGAGCAGCCAGAAAGCGCGGCCACTGTGGCCATGAGTCCTCCGGTGAGTATGGATCTGCGCAACGGCTGTACAACCCTGCCCATTGGTATTTCCTTTGCTGTCAGTTCTGGGGTGAGCCCAAATGTAGGAGTGGTTTTCCCGGCGCCCCCGGTACCCGGGAAGTGAATCGGGGTGCGGCGATTGCTACTTGAGTACTGCTACAAGAAGGTCTTCGCCGTGTCGGACGGCTTGACCGACGCGTTCGCCGGGTAGCGTCGGGCTTCCTGCCGGGCAACAAGGCGGCGAGCGCACAGCACAGCGCGGCGGCGCCGGCGCCGATGGCCAGGACGGTTTTGAAGCCGTTCTCCGACGGCAGGGTGTGGCCCGCGAAGTCGGTGGTCATCTGTGCCAGGACCACGGCGATGACGGCGCTGGAGAAGGAGGTGCCGAGGGAGCGCATCAGGGTGTTGAGGCTGTTGGCGTCGGCGGTCTCGGAGCCCGAGCAGAAACGCGGCGCTTGGCAGGTCCGCGGGAACCGCGAACCGACCGGGACATCCAGCCGGTCTCCGTCGGCTTGGAGCCCGATGACAAGCCCACCGGATGGCTGGACGCGAACCTCCAGCGCAGAATTCGCTACGGAGCCGACACACGCAGGTGCCGGCTCTGTACACGGGCGTCCGCGTGACGACCCGCGCCCAGGGCTGCTTCCCCGCCGATGGTTCGGGTTGCTCGTTCTGAAAGGATGCGGCCGGTGCCGGACAGAGCAGGGTGTGGAATCCATGACGGAGAGAGCGCCCCGGGCCGCAGAGGCCCGCTTCGAGGCGCTGGCGCACGTGGCGGTGGAGCCGCTGCACCGCTATCTGGTGCGGCGGGCGGATGCCGACGTGGTCGAGGACGTCCTCTCGGAGACGCTGCTTGTGCTCTGGCGTCGCATCGACGAGGTGCCGGGGCTCAAAGCAGGCCCCGCGGTCGATCCCGATGACGTTCTGCCCTGGTGCTACGGGGTGGCCCGCGGCTGTCTGGCCAACGCCCGCCGGGCGGAAAGACGCCGGCTTCGGCTGGTGGAGCGGCTGGCCCGGACGCGCGAGACCCTCCCGACCGCACCGGCCGACCACACCGACCTGCACGCCGCACTCGACAAGCTCGGCGCGCTGGACCGTGAGGTGGTGCTCCTGTGGGCGTGGGAGGAATTGGAGCCGCGCCAGATCGCGGAGGTGACCGGCATGACCTCCAACGCCGTGAGCATCCGGCTGCACCGGGCGAAGAAGAAACTCGCCGGACTCCTCGGGGAGCGAAAGAACAGCGCACCGGCCGGACATGAGACGAGTGAAGGAAGGAGCAGTCGGTGAACGACGACGAGCTGCGGGCCCACCTGAGGACCGTGGACCCGGCACTGACCTCGAACGCTCCGCTGCCGGACATCAGCCGTCTTGTGGAGGCCGCGATCACCCATGACAGTACGACCCAGTCGGCGCCCGGCGCCGCCACCGTCACACCTCTGTCGCCGAAGCGCACCCCGGGCGCAGGCCGCCGTAGCCTCCTCGGGCTGGCAGCGGCCGCCGCACTGCTCGGGGGAGGCGGCATCACCTGGGGAATCGCGACGAACCAAGGCCAGCCGCCCTCGGCAGGCCCGCTGGCACTGACCGTCAAGCGCGTCGACAGCGGGACACCCTCAGCCGCGTGTACGGAGCCCACCATCGACACCCTGCGCGGCAGTTCGACCGCCTTCGAGGGCACGGTGATCTCCGAAGAGGGCGACCGGGTCGAGTTCCGTATCGACCACTGGTACCGCGGCGGCGACACCACCACGGCCCGCCTCGGCAACGACGAGGACTGGCCGGAGGGACCGGCGTTCGAGGTCGGTCAGCACTACCTCGTGACCGCCGAGAACGGCGTCGTCCCGGTATGCGGCGGCACCATCCGGGCCACGGACCAGGACAGGAACCTGTTCCGCCAAGCCTTCGAGAAGTGAGCGAACCTCGGTAGGCGCGGCCCGGCTCGCGGGGCGCGGCGGCGGCCCCACCGCATCTCATCCTCGTACGTCGGCAGTACACATCCGACACAACCGCCGCGCGGCAGAGGCCTCCGGCCGCCGCGCGGCGGCACCCACTCGTGGCCTGCACCACAACCTGCATCTCTCGGCATGGGAAAGGCTCCCGGTCCGCCGAACGTCCATCAAGGAGACATAACAATGACCACTGCGATCAATCCTGCCCGAAATGTGAAGAAGATCCTGCTGGTGACGACTGCTTTCGCCGCTCTCGCAGTCGGATGCTCGCCGACTGCGTCGGACGACGCGAGCTCGAAGTCCCAGTCGGACAAGGCGGTCTCGAAGACGAAGTCGGAGAACTCGGCACCTCTGGCCCCCGCCGCCTGCGCGGAGCCGCTCGATGTGGAGTTCGACGGCCGCGTCTACAGGGCCGTCGAGAACGTCGATTTCAGGATCGGGAACAAGGTGGGCAAGGCCGTCTCGGTCATGTGCGACGACACGGACCAGAAGAGCGACGCTCTGCTCCCTCAGCCGGAATCGTCCGCCTATGAGATCGAGGGTGTCGATCCCCACGTCGCCATCGCGGTCAACGACATGTTCTTCGTGGTCAACACCGGCAAGAAGCTGCCCGCCAAGGTCCAAAAGCTTATCGACGAGGCGGCCGCGGAGACCGGGACGGAAACGCCGATGGTCGAAAGCGCATGCGCGGCGGAGGTGGAATACGCCGGCAAGGTCTACACGGGCATCAGCGTCCACCATGACGTCAAGGTCGGGAACAAGGTGGGCAAGGCCGTCCACGTCGCCTGCAACGACACACCCGACGACAACAACGACGGCCTCGTCCCACAGCCGGAATCGCCCGCGTACAAGATCCCCGTTGTCAACCCCGGCATCGCCATCGCGGTCTACGACGCCCTGGACACGATGCAGATCTACGTGGCCGACCTCGACAAGTCCCTGCCCGCCGAGCTCCAGAAGCTCACCAAGGCCTCGTAACTGCACCCCACATACTGCCGCCGCACCACCCTCTTCCCCTGCGCGCCGTCGACCTCGCCGTCGCCGTCACCCAGGGGGAGCTCCCAACGCGCCATCGCCCAGGCCTGCGCGCGTACACCGAGCTCAGCGGCAATGCGGCCACACGACCGAAATCCCGCATGCGCACCCGCGACGGCACACCCAAGCCGACCCGCGATACGACGGCACACCCAAGCCGACCCGCGATACGAAGGAGCCCAGGCACGAGCAGGGGCGGAGAGCGGTGTCCGCGAGTGTCACCCGGCCGTGCTCGTCGAGGAGACGGGAGGCAAAGTGTTGGGCTCGGTCCCGTACCGGATCCAGAAGTTCCTCGGCGGGACATCATGGGACACGGGAGCGTTGTCGGCCGATGTGCAGGCTTATGTGGTCCGGGAGTCGGGGGATCGTGAGGCGACGCCAGTGCCGGACGACACCCAGGTGATCAAGAAGGGCGACAAGTCCGTCGGGGGCGCCCGCCAGCACTGCGGAGTGACGCCGCGAGCCGGCGCTACGAGGCTGTCTTCGCCGGCTCCGACGGCTTGGCGGACGCGTGCGGCCCGACCGCCCCGGGCTGCTGACGGGGGAGGAACGCGGCGAGGGCGCAGCACAGCAGGGCAGCAACGGCGCCGAGGGCCAGGACGGTCCTGAAGCCGTTCTCCGACGGAAGGGCGTGGCCCGCGAAATCAGTGGTCATCTGTGCCAGGACCACGCCGACGACGGCGCTGGAGAAGGAGGTGCCGAGGGAGCGCATCAGGGTGTTGAGGCTGTTGGCGGCGGCGGTCTCGGACACCGGTACGGCGCCCATGATGAGCGCGGGCATGGCACCGTACGCCAGCCCCATGCCCGCGCCGACGATGCAGCCGACCGCGACCAGCTGCCAGATCTCGGACATCAGCACGATGCCGATCCCGTAACCGGCGGCGACGACCAGCGCGCCGGTCATCAGGGTGACCTTGGGGCCGCGTGCCTTGGTGATGCGGGCGGAGAGCGGGGCCGTGGCCATCATCACCAGGCCCATGGGCGCCATGGCCAGACCGACGGTCAGCAGGTCCTGGCCCATGCCGTAGCCGGTCTGCTCGGGCAGTTGCAGCAGCTGCGGCATGACCAGGGACAGCGCGAACATCGAGAAGCCGATGGCGACGGACGCGAGGTTGGTGAACAGCACCTGGCGACGGGCGGTGGTACGCAGGTCGACCAGCGGCGCGCCGACGCGCAGTTCGAAACGTCCCCACAGGAGCAGCACGATCGAGGCGGCGGCGAACAGGCCGAGGGTGGTCGTGCTGCCCCAGCCCCAGTCGGCTCCCTTGGACACGGCCAGCAGCAGACAGACCAGTCCGGCCGAGAGACCGGCCGCTCCCAGCAGGTCGAAGCGGCCGCCTGTGCGCACCTCGGATTCGGGGACGATCGTCACGACAAGGACCACGGCCAGGACGCCGAGGACCGCGGAGGCCCAGAAGAGCACGTGCCAGTCGAAGTGATCGGCGATCAGGGCGGCCGCGGGCAGCCCCAGCGCACCGCCGATGCCGAGGGACGCGCTCATCAGGGCGGTCGCGCCGGGCAGCCGCTCGGCGGGCAGTTCGTCACGCATGATGCTGATGCCGAGTGAGACGGCGCCCGCGGACAGACCCTGCAGCGCCCTGCCGATGATCATCGGGGTGAGCGAGTCGCTGAGGCCGCAGACCACCGAGCCGGCCACGAGGAGGGCGAGGCTGAGCAGCAGCATGCGCCGCTTGCCGTACATGTCACCGAGCCGTCCCATGACGGGGGTGGCGACGGCGCCGGCGAGCAGCGTGGCGGTGATGGCCCAGGCCGTGTCGGCCGGGGAGGCGCCGAGGAGTTCCGGAAGCTCGGGGATCAGGGGGATGACGAGGGACTGCATCAGCGAGACCACGATCCCGCCGAAGGCCAGGGCCGCCACGACGGCGTTCGCTCGCGGAGCGGCGGACGCCTCCTCGGCGGCCGGGCGGGATGGTGCTGCGGACATGGAAGGGCCTCTCGGGTGCGGTACGGGACAGGGGCGTGCGAACTCGGGGAAGTGGCATGGCGCATGGGGGAAGCGGCGCTCCCCCGGGGAAGTGGGGGAGCGCCGCCCGGGCCGGCGGCGGCCCGGCCTCGGGGGTGCCGATCGCGCGGCTACTCCTTCAGGCGGATGGCTGCCGCCGGACAGATCGCCGCGGCCTCCCGGACGCCCTCGTGCAGACCGGCGGCGGGGTTCTCGGTGAGCAGGATGGCGATCCCGTCCTCGTCACGCTGGTCGAATACCTCGGGTGCGGCGACGACGCACTGTCCCGCGGCGACGCACTTGGGCTCGTCGAACTCGATGTGCATGGTTTTCTCCTCTGGTGTGGGGGTCTGTGCTGCAACAGGTGGGGTCTTGGGCCGGGGAAGGCAGGTCAGTCGTGGTCCCAGGCGATCGGCAGGCGCTCCGGACCGCGGGTGAGCACCCCGGACTTCCAGACGACGTCCGCCTCGGACTCGTGGAACCGCAGACCCGGGAAACGGGTCAGCAGGGTGCGCAGGGCCACCTGCAGTTCCACCCGGGCGAGCGGGGAGCCCAGGCAGTGGTGTGCGCCGTGCCCAAAGGCGAGGTGGGGGGCCTCACGGCGCTCCAGGTCGAGTTGGTGGGGGCAGGTGAACACAGACTCGTCCCGGTTGGCCGAGTGCAGGGCGACCACCACGGGCTCGCCGGCCCGTACTGTCACCCCGCCGACCTCGACGTCCTCAAGGGCGTAGCGGGCGAAGGCGGTGCCGGTCGTCAGCGGGACGAAGCGCAGGAGTTCCTCCACCGCCTGCGGGATCCGGTCCAGGTCGGCGCGCAGGGCCGCGTGCTGCTCGGGGTGAGTGAGCAGCAGGTACACGAAGTCGCTGATCTGGGTGGCGGTCGTCTCGAAGCCGCCGACGAGGAGGCCGGAGAGCATGGTCAGCAGCTCTTCCTCGGAGAGCCGGTCGTCCTCGTCCCGCGCGGCGACGAGGTCGCCGATCAGGTCGTCGCGGGGATGCTCTCGGTGCTCGGCGATCAAGCCGGTCATATGGGCGGTCAGGCTTGCCCGGTGCTCGGCCGCTTCCTCCGCCGTGTACTTGGTGGTGGAGATGAACGCCTCGGCCCAGACCTGGAACTTCTCCCGGTCCTCGAAGGGCACTCCGAGCAGGGCGCTGATCACGCTGATCGGCAACGGCAGCGCGAAGTCGGTGACCAGATCGGCGGGGGCACCCTTGGCGAGCATCCGGTCGGCCAGATCGGCGGCGATCCGCTCGATCCGGGGCCGCCAGTCCTCGACCCGCTTGACGGTGAACGCCTTGGCCGCGAGCCGGCGCAGGCGGCTGTGCTCCGGCGGGTCCATGATCATGAGGGCGTCCGGCGGGGTCGGGAAGGGCCGCATGCGCGGCTCGTCGCGCCGGAGGCTTTCGTTCCGGCTGAAGCGGGGGTCACTGAGGACGAACCGCGCGTCCGCGTAGCGGGTGGCCAGCCAGGCGGGCTCGCCGTAGGGGAGTTGCACCCTGCTCAGTGGCTGCTCCCTCCTCAGGGCGGAGTACAGAGGGCTGAGATCGAGCTTCTCGGCCGTGAACGGGTATGCGGCGGGCTGGGTGACCGGCATGGACGACTCCTTGGTGGGGGCAAGGTTTAACTGAGATGACGCTATCGGTTATATCTCTCGGTTGAGAACTCAGTGAGGTGTCTCATGGATAGTTGACTATCGGTTGATAAGGTGGAGCGGTGACTGCTGAGACTCCGCGTCGACTGCGCGCCGACGCCGCCCGCAACTCCGAGAAGATCCTCCGGGCCGCGCGCGCGATCTACGCCGAGAGCGGCCCTGACGCCTCGCTGGAGGAGATCGCCCGTCGCGCCGGTGTCGGCATCGCGACGCTGTACCGGCGGTTCCCGAACAAGGAGGAACTCGTCCGGGCGGCGCTGGAACAAAAGATCACCGAGGAGATGTCGCCCGCGATCAGCGGAGCGCTCGCTGACAGCGACCCCCTGCGCGCGCTCGCGACCCTGTGGGAGGCCTCGGTCTCCTTCGCGGCGCGGGAACGAGGCCTCCTCGGTGCCGTGCGCGACTCGGGCTCCCTGGCCTCCGAACTCTCCGAACCGTTCTACGAGGCCCTGATGGTGGTCACCCGACGGGCACAGATCGCCGGACGGGTCCGCGCCGACCTCGTGCCCGACGACCTCCACCGGATCACGGTGATGCTGCTCAGCGTGCTGCACACGGTGCAGCCCGGCAGTGCCGGCTGGAAGCGCTACATCACCCTGATGCTCGACGGCCTCGCGCCAGCGCAGCCCACCGTGCTTCCGTCGCCCGAGCCGCTCAGGCAGTGGCCGACGCGAGGTTCCCGGCCTGCCTGACAGAGGACGGCAGCCGAGTTCGGCCGGCCTGTCCACTGGAGGGGTCGTGGGACCGGCGGCGGGGGGTGGCTGGGGCCGCCGGTCCCACGGTGCGCCGCCTGACCTGTCCCCGGTGTGGCGGCGCTGGGGGCGCCTCCGTAGTGGAGGTCGCCCGTCCGTGGGTTCCCTCCGTTACCAGGTGACCGGCAGTTCGTGGACGCCGAAGGCGGCCATCGTGCCCCGGAACGGGACCTCTTCCAGGGGCACGGCCAGGCGGAGACCGGGCAGCCTGCGCAGCAGCCGGGGCAGCGCCTCCGTCAGTTCCACCCGGGCCAGGTTCTGCCCGAGGCACTGGTGGATGCCGTAGCCGAAGGCGATGTGGCCGCGGGTGCTGCGCGTGATGTCGAGGGACCCGGCGTCGTCCATGAAGGACGGGTCGTGGTTGGCGGCGGGCAGGTTGACGGCGAGGATGTCGCCGGCCTTGACCTCCTGGCCGCCGATGACGAGGTCCTCGTGGGCGGCGCGCCAGATCATGTCCTGGGCGATGGAGAGGTAACGCAGCAGTTCCTCGATGGCGTTCGCGACCACCTTGGGGTCGTCGCTGTCCCGGACCAGGGCCGCCTGCTCCGGGTGCTCCAGCAGGGTCAGCGTGCCCAGGCCGATCATGTTGGCGGTGGTCTCGTGGCCGGCGATGAGCAGGACGAGGCCGTTCATGGCCACTTCCTCCGGCTTGAGCTCACCCGTCTCGACGCGCTCGGCGATCAGCCGGCTGATCAGGTCGTCGCCGGGCTCGCGTTGCTTGCGCTGCACGAGCTCCATCAGGAAACCGAACAGCTCGGCGCTCGCATGGCTCTTCTCCTGCGGGGTGACGTCCGGCTGGTTGATCGTGATGCTGTGCTTCTGGAAGAACTCGTGATCCTCGTAGGGCACCCCGAGTAGCAGGGAGATGACCAGGGACGGCATCGGAAGCGCGAAGGACACGACGAGATCGGCCGAGTCGCCCTTGGCGGTCATCTCGTCGATGAACCGGTCGACCATCGCCCGCACCTGGGGGCGCATCGCCTCCATGCGCTTGACCGTGAAGTCCTTGGTCAGCATCAGGCGGATCCGGGCGTGCTCGGGGTCGTCCATGCGCGGGAACGCTGGCACCTGCTGCTGTTCCCCGCCCGGGTGCATCCGGGGGTAGCGGATGGTGTCGGCGCTGATCCGCTGGTCGGACAGGACGAGTTTGACGTCCTCGTGGCGGGTGACGACCCAGGCGGTCTCACCGTTCCACAGCCGCACCTTCTGCAGCCCGTCGCCCAGGCGCCACTGCTCGTACTCGGCGGGCAGATCGAGCGGACAGCGTGCGGAGCGGGCGGCGGGGTAGGCCGGCAGATCGAGGTTGCCGGTCGGATCGGTGGCCGTGCTCATGGGTCCTCCAGTGGGGGTTGTGGGGGTTGGTGGGTAGAGGGGAGCTGCGGATGTGGGGCTATGCGACGGCGGTGCCGATGACGGCTTCCGTCCAGGCGGTGCTGGCCGCGACGAGCGAGCGCCAGGCGCGTACGGCCTTGGGCGGCAGCCCCGCGGCGAGTACGCCGGTCAGCCGTTCGCCCCGGCGGTAGACGACGAGCAGCCGCCGCGCGTCCTCGGCCTGCAGGACGAGCGCCTCGTCGTGACCGCGCAGGTAGCCGTACGCGTGGATCTTGACGTCGTACTGGTCGGACCAGAAGTACGGCACCGGCGCGAACGGTCGTCGCTGGTCGGGGGTGAGGTGGTTGCGGGCGACGACCATGGCCTGCTCGGCGGCGTTCGTACGGTGCTCGATGCGCATCGGCGTACCGAAGAGCGGGTTGTGCCAGCGGACCACGTCGCCGACTCCGTGGACGTCGGGCGCTGCGGCGCAGTACTCGTCGCACAGCAGCCCGTCCTGGAGGGCCAGGCCGCTGCCGTCCAGCCATTCGGTGTTGGGGAGCGAGCCGATGGCCACGAGGACGTCGTCGGCGGGCAGGACGCTGCCGTCGGACAGCAGGACACCGGTGACCCGGCCGGCGGAGCTCTGGATCTCATGGACCGACGTGTTGGTGCGTACGTCCACGCCGTGGGCCAGGTGTATCCGGGTCAGGAACCGTCCGGCTTCGTCGCCGACGGCCTGGCCCATGGGGACCGTGCCCGCCTCCAGGAGCGTCACCGCGACGCCCAGGGCGCGGGCCGTGGCCGCCACCTCCGCCCCGATGAAGCCCCCTCCGACGATCACCAGGCGGCGGTCCGGCCGCAGGCGTTCCTTGAGTGCCAGCGCGTCCCCGACGGTCCGCAGCACATGCACACCGGACACACCATCGCAGCCCGGCAGGCGGCGTGGACGGACACCGGTGGCGACGACCAGCGCGTCGTACGGCACCCGGCTTCCGTCCGCCAGGTGCACCTGGCGGGAGCTGCGGTCCAGCCCGACGGCGGTCGCTCCCAGGCGCAGATCGAGGCCGAGGGCGTCGATGTCCGCCGCCGGGCGCAGCGCCAGGCGGTCCAGTTGCCAGTCGCCCTTGAGCAGTTGCTTCGACAGGGGTGGTCGGTCGTAGGGGGCATGGGGTTCGTCGCCCACGAGAGTGATCGCACCCTCGTAGCGCGCCCGGCGCAGTGCCTCCGCCGTGGCCAGTCCGCCCGCCGACGCGCCGACCACCACGATCCGGTTCACGAGGCCGCCCTGCGGCCGACTGCACCGATGTCGGCTGTCAGTGGCATCAGATGTTGCATCAGATGTCTCCTTTGCTGAGCCGTTGCGATGAACCGCTCGGCTCTCCGTACTGATAGCTACTCTCGCTTGTCGCTGATAGTGGGGCAACCTACTTGAGAAGTAAGCGCCCGTTGACTCTGTCATCCGTAGGTTGCATCCGGGAGAACGAGTCAAAAAGAGCCATCTGAAGTGCGACTTTTCCACTCGTTGACGCCTGGTTCCGTCAAACGATAGCTTCCAATCGTTTAGTGGCTTCATGCCCTGGACGTCATGACGTGCGCCCCCGCGCAGCATGGCGTTCTGCCCCGCCCTGTCTTGGGCGGAGGCGGTTCACTCCCGGAAAGAGGCGAAGCATGACTGAGGCGTATCGGAACCTGATCGGCGGAACGCTGCGGCCACCGGAGTCGGGGCGATGGCTCGACGTGGAGAACCCGGCGACCGGTGAGGTCTGGGCGCGCATCCCCGCGGGCGGCCAGGCGGACGTGGACGCCGCGGTCACGGCCGCGAAGGAGGCGTTCCCCGGCTGGTCGGCGCTGCCGGCGGCGGTCCGCGGCTTCTACCTGCAGCAGGTGGCGAAGGTCTTCGCCGAACACGGCGAGGAACTGGCCCGGCTGGAGACCTGCGACAACGGCCGCCTTCTCGGAGAGAACATCCAACGCGCCGGAATCGGCATGGCGTTCGTGTGGAACCAGGCCGCGGGCCGGACGCTGGAGGCGGTCACCGGCGACAGCGTCGTGCTCGACCCGACCAGCTTCGGCTTCACCCGGCGCGAGCCCTTCGGAGTCGTCGCGGCGATCGTTCCGTGGAACGCGCCGCTGGCGATGCTGTGCAACAAGGCCGCCATGGCGCTCGCGGCGGGCAACACGGTGGTCGTCAAACCCCCGGAGCAGGCGAGCGTGTCATCGCTGCGCTTCGCCGAGCTCGTCGCCGACGTGCTGCCACCCGGGGTCCTGAACATCGTCTCCGGAACCGGCGAGGACGCGGGCGACCCCCTCGTCCGGCACCGGGACGTCCGGAAGGTCACCATGACCGGGTCGACACAGACCGGCCGGGCCATCCAGCGGGCGGCGGCCGACACCCTCACCCCGAGCATCTTCGAACTCGGCGGGAAGTCCCCCAACATCGTCTTCGCCGACGCCGACCTCGACGCCGCTGCGCAGGGCGTGACGGTCGAGTCCGTCTTCACCGGCAACGCGGGACAGGTGTGCGTGGCCGGATCCCGGATCCTCGTCCAGCGGCCCGTCCTCGACGAGATGCTGAAGCGCATCCGCGCGATCGCCGAGAACGTCGTCCTCGGCGACCCGGCCCACGACGCCACCACCATGGGCCCCCTCATCTCCCGGGAGCAGTACGACCGCGTCGTCGGCTACCTCAAGTCCGGTGCGCAGGAAGCCGAGTTGGTCTTCGGCGGCCGGCACGGTCCCGAACTGGTCCCCGAACTGCCGGGCGGCTATTGGGTCGAGCCCACCCTCTTCACCACCACGGACAACTCGCTGCGCATCTGCCAGGAGGAGATCTTCGGCCCCGTCGCCGTGATCATCCCCTTTGACACCGACGACGAGGCCCTGGCTCTGGCCAACGACAGCCGTTACGGCCTGGCTTCCGGGGTGTGGACCCGTGACCTGGCCCGTGCCCACCGCTTCGTCCGCGACCTCGACGCGGGCAACGTGTGGGTCAACGCCTACCGCCAGACGCGGTACGAGCTGCCGTTCAGCGGCGTGAAGGACAGCGGCTACGGCCACGACGCCGTCCTGGAGTTCACCCGGGAGAAGGCCGCCGTCATCAAGGCCTGACACCCCGGCACACATCCGTACCAACGCCTGCCGACTAGCCCTCGGCAGATCTGCCCCACCACAACGCCCCCACCACAACGAAGGAGAAAACACATGGGTGACATGGACGGCAAGGTCGCAGTGATCACCGGAGCCGGCGCCGGCATGGCCAAAGCCTGCGCGGAGCTGTTCGTCCAGCACGGTGCCAAGGTCGTCGCCGCCGACATCAGCGGAAAGGAGAAGGACACCGCGGCCGAGCTCGGCGAGGCGGTCGTACCCGTCCACTGCGATGTCTCGCAGGAGGACCACGTCGTCGCGATGTTCGAGACAGCGGTACGCGAGTTCGGCCGCGTGGACGCCGTACTGAACGTGGCGGGCATCGCCGACGGAGCACCGCTCGCCGACTCGACCCTGGAGATGTACGACCGGATCATGGCCGTGGACCTCAAGGGCGTGTTCCTCGGCACCAAGCACGGTATCCGTACCATGCGCGCCACCGGCGGCGGCGCGATCGTCAACTGGGCCTCGCTGGCCGCCCTGGCCACCTCCGGCGCCTATGCCGGTGTCTACTCGGCCGCCAAGGCGGGCGTCATCGCACTGACCCGGGCAGCGGCGACCGAGTACGCCACCGACGGGATCCGCGCCAACTCGCTCTGCCCCGGCATCATCCTCACCGACATGGGCCAGAACGCGGTCCAGGCGGCCCCGGAGAAGCTCCAGAAGCCGGCGATGCAACGCGGCGGCACCCCTCAGGAGGTCGCCGAACTGGCTCTGTTCCTCGCCTCGGAGCGCTCGTCCTATCTCACCGGGCTGGCCGTTCCGATCGACGGCGGCTGGGGCTCGCTGCTCCGCTGAGTGCACCCGTCACCAGGCAGTGCGCGCGGTGACGCAGGGGAGCCGTAACACAAATCCTTGGAGTTTTCCGGGAGTCGGAGCGTTCGGCACGTGCGGCGGACGCTCCGGCCCTGGGCTGGTGCCGCGGATTCCCGGAGAACTCCCAGAACCTCTCCGAAACGTCTCATGCGCGGCGGACAGGCTGGTCGAGCCCAACGACACGCGGCCCTGCGCCGCGTGCGTCACCGAAACACAGCGGAGTACCACTGAGATGACTGCCATCACCGTCGAACCCAGGCAGGGAAGGTCGCCACAGGCCGCGCCCGCCCGCCCCGAAAGCCCGTTGGAGAACGCCCTGGAGGGGGCGGCGGCCGCCCTGTGCGCCCTCATCGCCATGGTGGCCGTCTCCGCACTGGCCCTGTGGCTGCTGGACGCGGAATCCCTCGGATCGCTGTGGTCCCTGGCGCTCACGGTGACGGCCATGGCCGTCGGGGGCTCGGTGAGCTCGGCGGCGTCCTCCGGGGCGGAGGGCTCCGGAGGGCTTTCGAACCTGCTGGGCGGCGGTGGGCTGAGCCCGACCATGAGCGGCACGGTCGACGCCGTGCCGTTCGGGGTGACCCTGCTCGGCGCCATGGTGCTGTGGCTGGCGTTCTCGTGGCGGATGCGGCGCCGGCTGTCCACCGCGGGTGAGCTGGCCGCGCGGACCGCCGGGGCCGCGGTGACGGCCCTGCTGGGCTTCCTGGTCGTGGCCAAACTCGCGGAAGGCTCCTTCCGCATGCCGGCGTCCGCGATGAGCGGAATGCGCGGCGAGGACTCCACGTCAGGAGGACTCGGCATCGGCAACAGCCCGCTGGGCGATCTGTTCGGCGGCGGACTCGGCCGGCGTCTGGGCGGTGGCTCCACCATGTCCCGGGACATGGTGATGAACTATCAGGTCCAGGCCGGTTCGGCCGTACTGGGCGGGCTTTTGTGGGTGGCCGTGGTGATCGCCCTCGGCTGCCTGATCACCCGGCGCGCCCACCTGCCGCTGCCATGGCAGACCGGCCGACTGCGTGCCGCGTGGGCGCCGAGCGTCTCGGCGGTCGCGCGCATGCTCCTGCTGATGACCGTCGTTCCGCTGATCGCCGTCGTGTTCGTCGGCATCGTCGTCGGCGGTAAGGGCGCGACCGCCGCCGGCGCCGCCCTCCTGCTGGCCCCCGACGCGGTGGTCGTCTTCGTGACGCTGGGCCTGGGCGTCTCCTGGACGGCCTTGACACACCAGGCGCAGAGCGAGGACGGCAACCCGCTCGCCTCGCTGCTGCGCAGGCTGGGCGGCGCGCAGGCGCAGGCGCGTCCCGACCGCGTCGAGCACCTCAGGGACCTGTCGGCAGGGGGCTGGCCGCTGTGGCTCCTGGCCCTGCTGGTGACTGGTCTCGCCCTGCTGGCCTGCGGTTACGCGGCGGCACGGGCCGCGGCGCGGACACCGGCCCACGCCCCGAGCGCCCACCGGACACGCCATGGGCAGCACCTCGCACCGGCAGCACGCCTCGGGGTCGTCCTGGGCGTGGCCCTGGGCCTGACGGCCTGGCTCACGCAGGCATCCGGCCGGATCTCGGCGACCATGTTCGGCAGCGAGATGGGCGGCACACAGGCCGGATTCAGCGGCAGCGTGCCGCTGGCCGCGCTGCTGGGACTGCTCGCCGGAGCGGCGGCCGGCTTCGTGGGCAGTGTGCTGCACGGTCTTCACGGCGGGCAGACACGCCCATTCCGTACGATCCCGCGCAACACCCCGGTTGCCCCGGTCGGCGAGCACCTCGCGGACGTCCCGGGCGCGACGGCACACGGTGTTGGATCCGGCCCCTTGGAGAACTCACTTGGCAACCGCTGACCGACCTCCCCCGTCCGCGACGGACTGTTGGCTCACCCCTGCCCAGGACGACACGGCCGACGTGGACCTGCTGGTCGTCGACGACGAACCGACCGTACGGGAACTGCTGTGCGCCGCTCTGCGCCACGCGGGCTTCACCGTGGCCGCGGCTGGCACCGGACAGGAGGCCCTGGAGCAGGCGCGTGCCGTGTCGCCCGATCTCGTCCTGCTGGACGTGATGCTCCCCGACATGGACGGCTTCGAGGTGATCCGGAGCCTGCGTGAGCGGCCCCGGTCCGGCAGGACGGCCGTGCGGGGACACATCCCGGTGGTGTTCCTGACCGCCCGGGACACGACGCGGGACAAGATCGAGGGCCTCGTCCTCGGCGGAGACGACTACGTGACCAAGCCGTTCGATCTGCAGGAGCTGATCGCACGCGTCCGCGCGGTGCTGCGCCGCACGAACGGCGACCCCGGCGCCGTACTGCGCGTGGCCGATCTGGAACTCGACCCGGAGGGAGTCCAGACCACGCGGGCCGGGCAGCCGATACGCCTGTCACCGACCGAGTTCCGGCTCCTGTACACCCTGATGGCCAACGCGGGACGCACCGTCCCCAGGGCACTGATCCTCGAACGGGTGTGGGACTACGACTTCGGCGGTGACACCGGCATCGTCGACACCTACATCAGTTACCTGCGCCGGAAGATCGACAACGGCGGCCCGAAGCTGATCCACACGGTGCACGGCGTCGGCTACGTGCTGCGGGGCCCGAAGACATGACCGGTCGACGCATCCTTACGGTATGGGCGCGGGCCTCGCTGCGCAGCAGGGTGCTCCTGCTGGCGACGGCTCTGCTCGCGGCGGGTTTCACCGCGTTCAGCCTGGTCACCGGCAACGCCTTGCGCACCTACCTGGAGGACCGGGCCGACACCCAACTCAGGGCCGCCGCACAGGTGTTCGCCCTGCTGCCACCGGGGCTCGCCGAGAGTGGTGCCGAGCGGACCCCTCCGGCGGGCCTCGGCGAGTTCAGCACCGAAGTCCTTGGCAACCCGGTCATCGCTTACGTCCGGGCTGACGGGACGAGCATGGGCAGCATCGACTCCCTCGCCGGAAAGCGCTCCGGCAGCTCACGCGGTCCGCGGCTGCCGAAGCTGGACTCTGAGGCGGTCGCCGCCGGAGGAGGCCGCCCCTTCACCGCCGACAGCAGCCAGGGCGAGGGGCGGTGGCGGGTGATCGCCGTGCCCCGGGCCGGCAACGGGGCCGCACGGAGCACGCTCGGGGCGGCGCTGCCGGGCGACGGCGGCAGTGTGGTCGTGGCCACGTCCATGGACCAGGTGGACGCCACCGTGGACCGCATGTGGCGTGTCTACGAAACCACCGGACTGGCCCTGCTCGGGCTGCTCGTGGCGGCCGGCTGGTTCGCCATGCGGTCGGGCCTGAAGCCCCTGTCCCGGATCGAACGGACCGCCGCCGAGATCGCACACGGGGACCTGACCCGCCGGGTACCGGCCCTGGCGGGGCCGAACACCGAGGTCGGCCGCCTCGCCACGGCACTCAACGGGATGCTCGGCCAGATAGAGGCCGCCTTCGCTGCCCGTGCCGAGTCCGAGGCGCGGATGAGCCGCTTCGTCGCCGACGCCGGCCACGAACTGCGTACCCCGCTGGCCGGCATCAAGGGCCTCACCGACCTCTACCACATGGGCGCTCTCCCCGAGCGCGAGGACATCGACGCCACCATGGCCCGCATCGCCCGCGAGTCCGAACGCCTCACCCGGCTCGTGGAAGACATGCTGCTCCTTGCCCGGCTCGACGAACAGTCCCTGAGAACTGTCGGCGGCGACCCGGGACAGGGAGCCGGTTCACCCGACCCGTTCCCGCTGGGCCTGGACTGCGCCCCGATGGACCTGCGCACCCTGGCGGCCGACGCCCTCCACGACATACGGGCGCTCGACGCCGCCCGGTCCGTGACCCTCACCGGGCCGAACGGCGACGGCCCGCCGGCCTCCGCTCCCGCTCTCGCCGACGAGTCCCGCCTCCGCCAGGTCGTCACCAACCTGATCGGCAACGCCATCAGGCACACGCCACCCGGTACGCCGATCCGCATCGGCGTGGGCACCGACGGCGGCCACGCGGTCCTGGAGGTCGCCGACGAAGGCCCCGGCCTCACCGAGGAACAGGCCCGCCGCATCTTCGAACGCTTCTACCGCGCGGACACCTCACGGACCCGCGCCACCGGGGGAGCAGGACTCGGCCTGGCCATCGTCCAGTCGCTGGTCACCGCGCACGCGGGACATGTGGACGTGCGATCGGCACCGGGCCGGGGCGCCACCTTCCGCGTCCTGCTGCCCCCACCCCCAGACCCTCGCACCGAACCGCGCACCTCCGTGCGGCCCCAGGCGGCCGCCTCGGCCGCCGGCGCGGCTCTCCGCTGTACCCCCCCACTGATCCCCCACATTCAAGGAGATCCCGTGAAACGACGCACGCTACTGGCTCTCACCCTCACCTCGTCCCTCGCCTTCCCGGTGACGGTGACGGCGACGGCGGCGACACCCACCCCAGCCGACGAGGAACGCTCCTCGCGCGTCACCGGCGTCGAGGTGACGCGCAAGGAGTCGCTGGGCACGTTCGGCGGTGTGCCGTACGAGCGGCTGGCCGGCACCGTCTCAGGAACCGTGTCGGCCGAGGAACCCGTGGCGGGACTCGACTCGGCCGCCGGGACCGACGGGGTCCACACCTACACCTCGGGCTTCGAGCTGATCCGCCCGGTCGGGCAGGACCAGCGCAGCGAGGTCGTGGTGGAGGTGGAGAACCGGGGCATTCCCCTGCTGCTCCACGGCTACAACTCGATGCAGGACCCGCCGCCCGTAGGAGCCCCGCAGGACGTCTCGTACCCGGCGGGCATGGGCGACGGCTTCCTGTTCGCCGAAGGACGCTCCTACGCGCGGGTCCAGTGGCAGACCGGCATCTCACCGGGAGTGCCGGAATCGGCCCAGGGCGTCGGCCAGGTCATCGTCCGTGACTTCGGGCGGCTGCTGCGCAGCGGACGGCTCGAAGGCGAGCATTCGCCACTCGGTGCGTACGAGCACCGGTTGCTCGTGGGGTTGAGCCAGGCCAGCTGGTTCGTCACCAGCTTCGTCGCCGAGGGCTTCAACGACGCCGGCGGACGCGTCTTCCAGGGCGCCTACGCCCAGGACGG
This sequence comes from Streptomyces sp. NPDC028907, assembly GCF_055564995.1. NCBI lineage: Bacteria > Bacillati > Actinomycetota > Actinomycetes > Kitasatosporales > Streptomycetaceae > Streptomyces > Streptomyces sp. NPDC028907. The sequence goes on along the minus strand of NZ_JBVHVE010000012.1, from coordinate 17,837 downwards.
CACCGGCAACCAGCTCGCGATCAACGGCGTCGCCGCGGCGGACGGCCAGCCACAGGTGCCCTACATGAGGCCGGACGGTGTGCCGCTCGCTCCTGGGCAGGTGCTGCGCCGGCCGGCGACGGATCCCGTCTTCGTGGACGTGGCGGCCTACACGGACTACTACCGGCTCCGGGCCAGTGTCTCCCGGCAGGCCGACCCGGCCGACGGCTACCACCGCTACGACTGGCCGGCCGCCCACAACCCGGCAATCAGCGCCGACGCGGCGGACACCGCGTTCCAGCGCTTCGGCTGCAATGACGGAAAGCCGATCCCGCTCAGTCCCCTGCACAGCGAACCATACGGCCGTGCACTGCTCGTGGCGTTGGAACGCCGTCTCGGCATCGGCGGTCCGCGCGAGAAGATGCCGCCCGAGCAGGTGTTCACAGCCGGTGCGCGTCCCGCCGATCCGGCACTCCTCAACGGCCTGCCCGGCCGGGAGGTGACGGTGCCGCGGACGGACGCCGACGGTTTCCCGATCGGCGGAGTGCGCTTTTCCGCGGCCGATTTGCCGCTCGGCTCACCGGTTCCGCCCGCGGTGGCTCCGGTGTCCACGGCGAGCATCACCGCGGTGTGCGGCAACTACGGGGGGTGGCAGCCATACACGGCGGACGAACTGCGCCGGCGTTACGGCTCGCTCGACGACTACGTCAGCGCCTACGACGCCCGGGTCACACGCCTGATCGCGAGCGGACTCCTCCTTGAGAGGGACCGCGGGCTCCTGCTCGACCGGGCTTCGGAGGAATGGTCGAAGGCACCGACGGGGTCGTGACCCACGGGGTTCGCCCCGCCCGCCGGATGTCACCGGATGCAGGGATCTGAGCCGTGTGAAGCCGGGGCTCGGCGGGTGTGGGCGGACCCTCGCTTCGGCGAGGCGTCGGTGAAGCCCGGTCAGACGGCCGACCAGCCGTTGTCCACCGGGAGGATGACACCGTTGATGTTGCTCGCGGCGGCGGAGGCCAGGAAGACGATGGCCGCGGCCTGTTCGTCCGTGGTCGCCTGGCGTCCGACGTTGACCATGTACTTGCCGAGCACGCCCAGTCCGTGCGACTCGATGTCCAGCCCGGCCGTGATACCCGTCGTCGTGCCGCCGGGAGCGATCGCGTTGGTCCGCACACCCTGGTCGCGGTACGTCACCGCGAGGGACTTGGTGAGCCCGGCGATCCCGTGCTTGGAGGCGGTGTACGCGGCACCGGCCGCGCTGCCCCGCAGGGACGCCTCGGAGGCGGTGAACACGATCGCCCCGTCACCCGTGGCCAGCAGGTGAGGCAGCGCAGCGCGGGTCAGCAGGAACGGCGCGGTGAGGTTGACCCGCAGAACGCGCTCCCACTCCTCGTCGCCGATGTCGGCCACGGCGGACATCCGGTCCATGATTCCGGCGTTGTTCACCAGGACATCGATGCCTCCGCAGGCGTCCACGGCCGTGGTGACGACTCGGTCGACGACCTCCTGGTCGCTCAGGTCGCCGATCGCGGTGACAGCGGTGCCGCCCGCCACCGCTATGGCCTCCGCCGTCGCTTTGGTGCCTTCGGCGTTGATGTCCGCGAGGACGACGCGGGCGCCCTGCGCGGCGAAGAGCAGGGCGGCGGTTCGGCCGATGCCCGAGCCGGCTCCGGTGACGATCACGGACTTGCCGGACAGGCCTGTGGTGCTGTTCATGTGTGGATGCTCCCTGGTGGTGTCGGAGACCGGTGAGTCCGGGGAAAGGGCTCACGTGCCTGCGTCGACACTAGGAAGAGCCAGGCCCCGCCCCGAGCCTCCACAGGACCCAAAACGGGCGGGGCGATGAGTACCGGGGTACTGCTCCGCCTCGTCCGAAAGGTGGCCGGACAGCCTGCCGCGCCGGTTGCGGCGCGGCTCTGACCACGGGCCGGCTGTCGACGTCGCGGTGCTTCGGGTGCTTCGGGAGGAGGACGACCAGTACCGGAGTAGGAGGCGGCAGCGGCGTATTCGCTTCCCCGGTGCCGTGGGCGGCCCGATTTCCCCGCCTAGCTTGAGGGACGGGTCACGCAGACCCACCCAGTCCTCGTCATCCATCCCGTTGTTTTCCCAGGTGGGAGTAACTCCTGTGGCCACCTTCCTCTACAGACTCGGCCGGTTCGCGTTCAGACGTCGCCGCCTCGTGGTGATGCTGTGGATCGCCATCCTGGCTGTCGTCGGCATCGGCTCCGCGAGCGTGTCCGGCACGACGTCGGACCAGTTCACCATTCCCGGCACCCAGTCCCAGAAGGCGCTGGACCTGCTCGACAAGGAGTTCCCGCAGGCCTCTGCCTCGGGCGCCACCGCTCGTGTCGTCTTCGAGGCCCCCGACGGGCAGAAGCTGACCTTCGGGGCCCACAAGGCCGAGGTCGAGTCACTGATCGCCGACCTCAAGAAGGCTCCCCAGGTGGCGAGCGTCAGTGACCCCTACGCCAGTCGTCTGATCAGCCAGGACGGCACCATCACCTACGCCCAGGTGACGTACAGGGTCGCCCAGGCCGACATCACCACCGAGGCGCGGGACGCCTTGCACGCCGTCGCAGACAAGGGCGAGAAGGCGGGCCTGGCGGTCAGCCTGGGCGGCAACGCCGTCAACGAGAAGGAGGGCGCCAACGCCGGCGAACTGATCGGTCTCGCGGTGGCCGCCGTGGCGCTGGTGATCACCTTCGGCTCCCTGCTCGCTGCCGGCCTGCCGCTCCTGACCGCGCTCCTGGGCGTCATCATCGCGATCCTGTCGATCACCATCGCGACCGCCATATGGGACATGAGCGGCTCGGCGTCGACGCTTGCACTGATGCTGGGCCTGGCCGTCGCCATCGACTACGCCCTGTTCATCGTCTCCCGCTACCGCAGCGAGATCAGGGCGGGCCACGAACCCGAGGACGCCTGCGGGCGTGCCCTGGGGACGGCCGGATCAGCGGTCGTGTTCGCTGGCCTCACCGTGGTCATCGCGCTGGCCGGCCTCAGCGTCGTCGGCATCCGGCTGCTGACGGACCTGGGCCTGGCGGCGTCGTTCGCGGTCGTCGTGGCCGTCGTCGTCGCCCTGACCCTGCTGCCCGCGGTGCTGGGCTTCGCCGGGACGCGCATCATGAAGGGCAATCTCCAGACCAAGCGCATGCGGGCGCTGGAGCGCGGCGAGGGCGAGCCGATGGGCGTGCGCTGGGTACAGCACGTCATCCGTCACCCGTGGCGGGCGCTTCTGGTCTCGGTCGCCGTCCTCGGTGTGCTGGCCATCCCCGCCCTGTCGATGCGCCTGGGCATGCCGGACGACAGCACGGCTCCCGCGGGCAGCACCCAGCGGGTCGCCTACGACACCCTCAGCAAGGGATTCGGCCCGGGCTACAACGGCCCGCTCACGGTCGTCGTCGACGCCCGGGACAGCAAGGACCCGAAGGCCGCCGCCGAGCAGACGGTCACCGCGCTGGGCAAGCTGCCGGATGTCGCATCCGTGAGCCCGGCCGTGTTCAACACCTCCGGTGACGTGGCCCTGATCCGGGCCGTTCCGAAGGGTTCCCCGAGCAGCCAGGAGACAGTGGACCTGGTCGGGGAGATCCGTGACACCACCGCCCCGGCCGTGCAGCGAGCCACTGACGCCGAGGTCGTGATCACCGGTACGACGGCCCTGAACATCGATGTCTCCGACAAGCTCGGCGACGCCCTCGTGCCCTACCTCCTGGTGGTCGTCGGCCTGGCGCTGATCCTGCTGCTGCTCGTGTTCCGCTCGATCCTGGTGCCCGTCAAGGCGACGCTGGGGTTCCTGCTCAGTGTGGTGGCGACCCTGGGTGTCCTGGTCGCGGTCTTCCAGTGGGGCTGGCTCAAGGACGTCTTCGGCGTCGATACCACCGCGCCCATCGTGAGCGTGATGCCGATCTTCATGATCGGTGTGGTCTTCGGTCTCGCCATGGACTACCAGGTCTTCCTCGTCACCCGGATGCGGGAGGAGTACGTCCACGGTGCCGATCCCATCGAGGCGGTGGTCGCGGGCTTCCGGCACGGCGCCCGCGTGGTGACGGCCGCGGCGATCATCATGATCTCCGTCTTCGCCGGATTCCTGCTCGCCGACGCCGCACTGATCAAGTCGATCGGCCTGGGGCTCGCCTCGGCCGTCCTCTTCGACGCCTTCGTGGTCCGCATGACCATCGTGCCCGCGGTCATGGCCCTGCTGGGCCGCCGGGCCTGGGCACTGCCTCAGCGGCTGGACCGCATCCTGCCCAACGTCGATGTCGAGGGCGAGAAGCTGCGGCACGTCCTGGACCGGCCGACCGACACGACGGGGCCGGACGGGGAAACCGGGCCCGAAAGCGCGAAGGACAGGCTGCTCGCGCCCGCCCGACCTGGCCAGGACTGACCACCGCGCCGCTTACAGTAGCCCGGCGCATGTGATCCCACGGCGGTGGGAGCCCACCCCTTCAATCGCCGTCCGTCGGTCCTCACCCCCCCAAGGGCCGACGGACGGTCAGCCGGCATCTCGGAGACACACGCCGTGACCTCAGCATCGAAGAACTCCCCAGCCGAACCCGGCAGCCTGCTGGGCAGCTCGGAGGACCGCACGGTGGTCCGGGTCCTGACTCTGCTGGCCGCCCTGGGCCGGGCGGACCAGGCGCACCCCCATGTCAAGAGGTGGGGGATGCCGATCCTGTGCGCCGCGCTCGGCCTCCAGCCCCTGGTGGAATACCCCGGCCCGGGGCCCGCGCTCCCGGTCTCACTGGGTCTGCTGGCCGGAATCACCGTGCCGCTGCTGTGGCGCCAGAGCCGTCCTGTTCTGGTGTTCACGGCCGTCACGGGGTTCTCCGTGGCGGAGGCCGCCTGTGGCGTGCTGACCAACGCGCACTTCCTCGCCCAGCTGATCATGCTGTACAACCTGGCCCGCTTCGCCACGCCCCTCGCTCTGGCCGGGGCCGTGTCGGTCGTCGTACCCCAGACGGTGATCACCATCCTCGCCTTCTCCTCCGACGTACAGCTCAAGCGCATCACCAGCGCCCTGGCACTGGCCGTCATGCTGTCGCTGTGCATGCTCGCGATGGCAGGACTGGGGCTGGGCGGCCGGGTGGCACGCCTGTACATCACCGTTCTGCAGGACCGGGCGGTACGGCTGGAGGTGGAGCGCGACCAGCGGGTCCGGCTCGCGGAAGCGGCGGAGCGGGCCCGCATCTCCCGGGAGATGCACGACATCCTTGGCCACACCCTCGCCGTCATGGTCGGTCTCGCCGATGGCGCGACCGGACTGACCGAGTCCAACCCCAAGCGGGGTGCCGAGACACTGCAGATCATCGCCGACAGCGGGCGCGGCGCCCTGGCGGATCTACGCCGGCTCCTCGGCACCCTCCGCGAGAACGGCACTGCGTCCCGCGACTCCCCGCTGGCACCCCAGCCGGGCCTGAGCGACCTCGACGCCCTCCTGGAAAGGGTCCGGGTCGCCGGCCCCACCGTGACCCTGCACACCGAGGGGGAACTCTCCGGTCTACCCGCAGGCCTCCAGCTCACCGTCTACCGCATCATCCAGGAAGCACTGACCAACACCCTCAAGCACGCCACCCTCGCGACTACGGTCGACGTGACCGTCGTGGCGACCTCCCACACGGTACGCGTCGCTGTCGAGGACAGCGGGCCTGCGCGTACGCCGCATGAGCGCCCTCGGGGCGACGGGGGACAGGGCCTCCTCGGTATGCGTGAGCGCGCCCTGCTCTACCAGGGCACCGTGACCGCCGGCCCGAACTCCCGGGGCGGCTGGAGCGTCCGAGCGGAACTGCACCTCCTCCCACCCACCGACACGCCTACGGAGAAGCACCCGGCATGACCACTGTCCTCATCGTCGACGACCAGGCCCTGCAACGCCTCGGCTTCAGCATGCTCATGGAACAACACCCCGACCTGACCGTCGTCGGCGAGGCCACGCACGGCGCCGAAGCGGTCCGTATGGCGGCCGAACTCCACCCGGACGTCGTGCTGATGGACGTGCGCATGCCCGGCATGGACGGCATCGAGGCGACCCGACGCATCGTCACCTCCGGTGGCCGCTCCCGCGTGCTGGTCATGACCACCTTCGACCTGGACGAATACGCCTACGACGCCCTGCGCGCCGGAGCCAGCGGCTTCCTCCTCAAGGACGCCCTGCCCGAAGAACTCCTCGCCGGAATCCGCGCGGTCGCGGCCGGGGACGCCGTCATCTCACCGGGCCTGACCCGCAAACTCATCGACGCCTTCACCACGCGCCTGCCCGGCCACACCCCCGAGCAGGCGCGACAGCTGGAAGCCCTCACCGAACGTGAGATCGAGGTTCTCACCGCGGTCGCCACCGGATGCAGCAACGCCGAGGTCGCAGAACACCTGCACCTGGCCGAGACCACCGTGAAGTCCCACGTCAGCCGCATCCTCGCCAAGATCGGCGCCCGTGACCGGGTCCAGGCAGTCATCTTCGCCTACGACGTGGGGCTCGTACGGCCGGCATGAGCAACCGGCGCGGTGTGGTTCACGAAGCAGGAAGGGCCGTGGTGGCCGCATCCGGCCCTGCGCGAGCGGAGAGGAACGAGTGAGTACGCACATAGGGGAGCCCCGAAGACTCTCTCCCGGAGCAGGGCGCAGCCGACGGCGCGGACCGGTGCACCGAGCGCGTCCGGTGATCAGAAGCACGAGTGCGCCCGCGAACAGACAGGCATGGCCCAATCGGCGCCGGACGAACCACCGGCACGACCCGCTCCACGGCATCGCCCGGCGTGTGGCCGTGGGGAGCGCGCTGATCCTCCTCGTCAGCGGTGTCATCTCCGTGATGGTGTGGTTCTGTGTCGCGTTCGAGACCGTCGTGACGCCTGTTCTGCTCGCGCTGCTCGGCGCGGCCCTGCTCGGTCCGCTCTATCGCCGATTGATCGCGATGAAAGTGAACAAGTCGCTCGCCGCCGGGCTGACCTGTGGCGCTGTCGTCGTGGTCATGGGCGGGGCGGCGTACATCGTGGTGACCGCGCTCATCGACACCGGTGACCAGATCATCTCCTCCCTGCGCGACGCGGCCGCTTCGATCGAGGAGCGGTTCGGCCTGGCGGGGACGTCTCTGGACGATGTGGCCGCGAACGCGAAGGACCTGCTGTCCAAGTTCGGCGGCGCTGCCGTCAACGGCCTCTTGAGCGGCGTGAGCGTGGTCGTGGAGATGGCCGCGACGGGCACCCTCGCGATCCTGCTCATGTTCTTCTTCCTGCGCGACTCCGACCGGGCGGTCGCCGCACTGCACTCGCTCGCCCCCCGGGGCTCCGGTGCGAACCTTGAGGTGATGGGCCGTCGCGCCTTCCAGGCGATCGAGGGCTTCATGCGCGGCACCACGATCGTCGCCTTCATCGATGCCGTCTGCATCACCGTCGGCCTGCTCGTTCTGGACGTACCGGGCGCGGCAGGGCTCGGGGCCCTGGTCTTCATCGGCGCGTACGTCCCCTACCTCGGTGCGCTCCTGTCCGGCGCGGTCGCGGTCCTGGTCGCCTTCGCCGACGGCGGCCTCGGGACCGCGCTGTGGGTCCTGGGCATCGTCTTCGTGGTGCAGCTCCTCGAGGGAAACGTGCTGCAACCGATGATCCAGAGCCGCACCCTGCAGATGCACCCCGCCGTGATCCTTGTGGCCCTGACGGCCGGCGCGTCGGTCGCCGGAGTCCTCGGCATGCTCCTCGCCGTGCCCATGACCGCGGCGGTGTTCGGAGTGCTCTCGGAACTGCGGGGTCGATACGAGGAGACACCGACTCCTGCCAAGGCGCCCGAGACCGAGGCGGTGGACGACTCCCGTTCAGGTGAGGACGAGCCGCCGCCGCGCCTCGGACGCCGGTCTCGGCGACTGGTGGGCGTCGCGACCACGGGAATGACGTCGCGCCTGCCGCGCAGACTGAAGGGCACGGTGCCCGGAGCCTGACCCGCGCACACGAGTGGGGTACCAGCCAGAAGCAGTCGGCTGGTACCCCACTCATCGATTCCGGTCGGGCGGCACGCGATCAGTCGGGGTGCACGGCCTGACGCATGTGCTGGGCCATCAGGCCGTAGACGCCTCTGGCCGTTTCGGCGTCGTTCTGGTCGTAGCCGTGGTCAGCACCCGGCACGTCGAGGTGGTCGTAGAGCGCCCTGACGCCACGCAGCCGCTCGGCGTAGCGAGTGCCCTCGGTACGGAGGAGGTCGTGTTCCGGCGTGATGACGAAGGCGGGGGCGATGCCGGTCAGGTCGGCGGTGTCGGATGGATGGGCGGGGGAGACCAGGGGATCGCCGCGCAACGTCGGGTCCGGCACGTAGGCGGTGTCGAAGATGTCCGCCATCCACGGGCGTAGCAGCGGCTTGGCAATGACCGAGCGCTTGTCCCTGGCATCAGTGACGAGGTCCAGAGGGGGATAGTGCAGGATCTGAAGCCCGATGGAGGGACCGCCCTTTTCCAGAGCCTGACGGGCCACCGCCGCCGCGAGGGCCCCTCCGGCGCTCTGACCGCCCACGGTGAGGAGGCTGCCGTCCCAGCCTTGTTCGGCGCCGTGTTCGGCGACCCACGCGACGACCTCGTACGCCTGGCGAGGCGGCGCGGGAAAGGGGTGCTGCGGCGCGACGACGTAGTCCACGTTCACCACCACCGCACCCGCCTCGGCCGCGAGGAAACGGCACAGCGGATCATCCAGCTCGACCGGCGGCAGGACGAAACCGCCACCGTGGAAGTTCACGTGGACCGGCGGCAAAGGCGCGCCCTCGGGACGGTCGGGGACGTACACCACGGCGCGGGCCGGGGCGACGGAGGTCGGGATGGTCAACTCGTGGGTGTGCCGGGGGTACTCCGGATAACGTTTGTGCAGGGAGGACGCGACGTGCCGGTCCGCCAGCAGGGCGTTCAGACGCTGCATCACTTTGGCGGCGGGGGAGGCCAGCGCCGGCCGGGCCAGGAGGGACATGACAGCTCCGTTCGGTGGGATGGTGCGCCGGGCTGCCGCTGCGAGGGGTGGTCACCGCGTAACGCCCTGCTCTGCCGGACCCGCCCGTGGTGCCCTGTGGCGTGTGTCCAGGCTAGTGATCTCGTACGGGACCAGCAGGGCACCGAGGAAGTGAAAATGGCGGGGCCGACTGGTACTTGAGTAGGAGTGGCCCTGTCCGAAAGGACAGGTGGGAGCTACGGCGCTCGGAGTGTGTCCCTTCGGAGGAAGGCGACCCCTACCGTGGTAGTAGCTGTCGTCCTGGTTTTGGGTTCTCCGGTGCTGCGCGTTGTCGCGGCGACGCCTTTAGCGTGAAATATGGGCCGCGCGATGGCCCCTCCGCACCTCTTCCGCGACGAGATCGGATCGCGGGCGTGAGCCGCTTCCTGTCAGCCGCCGTCCGCCGGTCCTCCCACTCAGGGGCGGACGGTCCGCATGCACCCCGGAGACGCATTCAGTGACCACCTCCTCCTCGAGGGTCCGCCCGGTGGAACCCAGTAGTCTTCTGGGCGGCCCGGAGCATCGCACGGTAGTGCGGCTGCTGGCGTGGCTGATATCGATACAGCGAGTCGGCCAGGAGCACCCCCGGGTCAGGCAGTGGGCGGCGCCGCTGGTGTGCACGGCCCTCGGTGTCCCGGGGCTTGTTGACAGTGCCGCCGGGGCCGATCCGGGTTTCCCGGTCGCGCTCGTGGTGATGATCGGGTTCACTGTCCCGCTGCTTGCGCGGGATCGTCATCCCTTCCTGGTCTTTGCCGTCGTCACGGCCTTCTCCATGGCTGAGGCCGTATCGGGGGTTCTCAGCTACGCCCATTTTCTCGCGCAGCTGATCATGCTCTACAACCTCGCCCGGTTCGCACCGCCGGTGCAGTTGGCCGTCGCCGTCGCGATCACCGTCCCCCAGACCATCGTGACGATCATGACGTTCGCGCCGGACCAGCAGATCGAACGGATCGACAGCCCCCTGGCGGTGACCACCGACCTGGTGCTCTGCATCCTCGCCATAGCAGGCCTGGGGTTGGCCGGCCGCGTGGCGCGCTCGTACATCACCGCTTTGGAGGACCAGGCGGTGCGTCTGGAGGTGGAGCGCGACCAGCGGGCCCGCCTCGCGGAGGCCGGGGAGCGGGCACGCATCTCCCGGGAAATGCACGACATCCTCGGGCACACCCTTGCCGTCGTGGTCGGTCTGGCCGACGGTGCGGCGGGTCTGGCCGAGACCAAGCCGAAGCAGACTGCGGACACACTGCGGATCATCGCTGACAGCGGGCGTGGTGCCCTCGCCGACCTGCGTCGGCTCCTCACCGGGATCCGTGAAGAGGGACCTCATGAGACGCCCTTTCGCCCTCAGCCGGGTGTCGGCGATCTCGGAGCTCTGCTGGAGCGGATCCGTGTGGCCGGTCCCGACGTCGGCCTCCATACGGCCGGTGACCTCGCCGGCCTGCCCGCGGGACTGCAACTCGCCCTGTACCGCATAGTCCAGGAAGCGTTGACCAACACCCTCAAGCACGCCGCCTCCGACACCACGGTCCGTGTCTCCTTGATCGCGGAGAAGGATGCCGTACATGTAACCGTCCAGGACACTGGTCCGCCCGCCACGAAACAAGATCATTCCTGGGAAGGCGGCGGGCAGGGGCTTCTCGGCATGCGTGAACGCGCCGCGCTCTACCAAGGGACGGTCACCGCCGGTCCCAACTCCGAAGGCGGCTGGAGCGTTCGAGCCGTTCTGCGTCCGACCGCGCTCACGAACACGGCCTCAGACGCACACCCGGCATGACCTCCGCCGACTTGGCGGCACTAACCCTGTTGGTGGCTACAACGGGTGGTCGAGTCGTCTGCCTTTCGGAGGGAGTGTGGCCACGGCCCTCAAGGCCGTGGCCACGTCTGCCTGGGGCCCCGGCCTGATCACCAACGCCCGCTGCACACTGGCCGACGCATTCGCCACCATCATGACTGTCCTCGTGCGCTCTGGCGTGACCCATCCGGAGCCGCGGGTGCTACGGCGAGCCTTGCACTCCTGGGCATTCAACAAGAAGGCGGAACTCCCTGCCCGTCAGCGCTCTCGCGGAAGCCGATGCGCTGCGAGAGGCACTGGATGTCCTGTGCCTCAAGCTGGACGGCAAGGAGGCTGCTGCCAAGACCGCACGGGCAAGCGGGCTGCGTTCAACGAAGTCCTCAATATCACTGTGGAGAAAGGTTGCTTCACGGAGAACCCCCTCAACGGGCTCTGGTGGAACGCTCCAGCGGTCGACGAGGGGGTGGACCCAGCTGCCGTTCCCGACCCGGCCAAGGTCGCCCGGCTGCTCACGGCGGTTGCCCAGCAGCGCGGTCGCGGCCCTCACCCGGAGGCGTTCTTCGGTTGCATGTACTACGCGGCAATGCGGCCTGCGGAGGTTATGCACCTCCGGTTCGAACAGCACCATCTGCCCGACTCCGAACGGGATGCTCAACCTCCCGGGTGGCGTCGTCAACGCAGGCAAGGAGTGGACGGACGGCGGCTCGGTAGACGAGCTGCACTCCCTCAAGCGCGGCGCGGCTACCGCGACCCGACCTGTGCCCTGACCCGTAGAGAACTCGCCTCCAAGCTGGCAAGCGGCCCTACGATCTTCGGCACGCCGGGATCTCGTTCTGGCTGTACTCCGGTGTGCGCACCCCGGCGCGCCTCGGAGGACGCGCAGGCTCCCCGTTGTCTCCAGCGCCCGGTGGCGTCCCTCGGGCCGGGGAACTCCGACGGAGACCCGTTGGCCGTGCCATGCGGGCCGCTGCGACGCGGTCAGCAAAATCACGGCCATCGCCCGGCATGTGTCGGCAGGCAAGGCCTGGGCCGCCGTCCACCACGACGACCAGGTCCCCACCGCCCGGCGCCTCTACCTGACCGCCACCCCCCCGCGTCGGGGACCCCGACGACAGCCCGGACGAGAACACGGAGGCGGTGGCCTCCATGAACGACGAGAACCTCTTCGGCCCCGTCGCCTACCGGCTCACCTTCTCCGACGCCATCGACCTCGGCCTGCTCGCCGACTACCAGATCCTCGTCCCCGTCGTCACCGACGAAGACCTGCGCGACTGGCTCGCCACCGGACCCGCCGTTGCCCGGGAGCTCGGCATCAGCTCCGATTCCCTGCGCGGCTGGTACCGCAAGGCCAAGACGGACCGGGGCGAGGGCGAATCCGGCGAGTTGACCAGTGCCGAGCGCGAGGAGCTCAAGCAGCTGCGCAAGGAGAATCGAGAACAGCAGCAGACGATCGAGATCCTGAAAAGAGCGACCGCCTTCTTCGTGAAGGAGAACGACCGGTGAGCGAGTTGTGCCGGTTCAACCACGCGGAGAAGGCGAACTATCCGATCGTTCTGCTGTGCCGGGTCCTGCACGTGACCCGCTCCTCCTACTACGCCTGGCGCGAGAGTGAGGCCGCCCGCCGCGCCCGCCAGCTCGCCGACGACTCGCTCGCGCACGAGATCACTGTGCTGCACCTCGCCTCCCGGAAGACCTATGGTGTTCCGCGCATCCATGCCGAACTGCGGCGCCTGGGACGGCGGGTGAACCGAAGGCGTGTCGCCCGCGTGATGCAAAGCGCGACATCCGGGGCGTAACCCGGCGGAAACACCGCTCGCTGACCCGGCCGGACAAGAAGGCGAAGCCGGCCCCGGACCTGATCGCCCGCGATTTTCACGCCGAGCGTCCCGGGAGCAAGCTGGTCGGCGACATCACCTACCTGCCGACGGCCGAGGGCTGGCTCTACCTCGCCTGCTGGCTGGACCTGGCCACCCGCGAGTTCGTCGGCTATGCCATGGCCGATCACCACCGCGCCGAACTCGTCGTGGATGCCCTGGACCTGGCCCACGGCCGGGGGAACCTGGAGCCGGGCCGCGTGATCCACAGCGATCGCGGCAGCGAGTGCACCTCGACTCAATTCTGGTGCCGGATACGGGAGTTGGGGCTGCGGCAGAGCTGCGGACGCACCGGATCATGCTTCGACAACGTCGCCGCGGAGAGTCTCTGGGCCCTGCTCAAGGAGGAAATCGGCACCCGGATCTGGCCCGACCGGGCTACCGCCCGCGCCGAGGTCTTCACCTTCATCGAGAGTCCACAGACTGACTGTCGAGCGGTGGATCCAGGCTGATGTATGGGTGATCAGGGGGTGCTTAGGGGGTGTGGCCCACGGGGTTGGTAAGGGAAGCTGAGCGGGTGCCGGATCAGGAGGGGAAGGGAAAGGCTGGTTGCCCGGAAGGTGTCAGAGTGTTTCCGGCTGGTCCCCGAACCGGTGTGTGTGGCACCCAGATGGAAAGCCATGCGCGCCATCCGCGACGCACTCGCCAGCGCCCTATACCGACCCTGTGAATGGACGCACCGTGCCGTCTCCGCCCCCAGCGTCAATGGCTTCCCCTGCCTCGGCCTCCTGAATCTCGGAGGGATATTCCACGATGAGTCTGACGCGACCATCCTTTTCATCCTGGTCGAACGGCTCGGGATAGTACATCGCGCAACTGCCGCATGATGTGCATTTTTCGCGGTCCACTTCGATTCGCATTTCGCGAGTGTATCCAGCAGGACGCGTCAGTGCAATCGCAAGAAATAAAACGAGGCGCGGTCGCCCGTCGGCTCCTGATCGATGGTTTTCGGCAGAATTTTTCGACCGGGCGACAAAGAGACCGGGAAGGTGAGTAAAGTGCACCCCATTTCACGTATACCGAAAGACGAACAGATGTTGTTTGTGTTCCGGTAGGTTGCCCGCTGCCGGGATCATAGTCTTTGAGGCGCCGTCGGACGCTTCCATATCTGGCCGACCGTAATGGATTCTTTCGTCTGGCATCGGCCGGGCTCTCTGGAAAGGAATGGGACGTGTCGGAACCGACGTCAGAAGTACACGATCTGCCCCTTCGGCGAAGCTGCCCCTTCAACCCTCCGGACGACTACAAGCGGCTGCGTGCGGAGGAGCCGGTGAGCCGGGTGCGGTACGCGGACGGCCAAGTGGGCTGGCTGCTGACCAAGCAGGACGACGTCAAAGCTCTGCTGCTGGACACCCGGTTCAGTTCGAACCGCGACATCGCGGCGCGCACCAGGCACACCTACGAGAAGCCGAAGCTGCCGACGGAGCGCCATGGTGAGCATGGACCCGCCCGAGCACACGCGGTATCGCCGGATGCTCGCCGGACAGTTCACCACGCGCCGGGTGCGCGAGCTGGAGCCCGGGATCGCCGAGCACGTGGCCCGGCAGCTCGACGAGATGCAGCAGGTAGGCCCTGGTGTTGATCTGATCGAGACGTTCGCGCTGCCGATCCCGTCCCTCGTCATCTGTGATCTGCTGGGTGTGTCGGCACACGACCGCCACGATTTCCAGGCATGGACGCAGACCGTGCTCAACATGGACCTCCCGATCGAGGAGGTGCAACACGCGAGGAAAGAGCTGTTCGCGTTCATCACCGGGCTGGTGAACGACAAGATCAAGAATCCGCAGGACGACATCATCAGCGGTCTGCTCCACCCGAAATCCGATGACCGTCTTGAGATCGACGAGATCATCGGGACCAGCGTCATGCTCCTGGTAGCCGGGTTCGAATCCACCGCGAACATGCTGGGCCTCGGTGTTCATGCCCTGCTCCGGCACCCGCAGGAGTTGGCCAAGCTCAAGGAAGACCCGTCGATCATCGGTAATGCCGTGGAGGAGCTGCTCCGCTATCTCTCGGTCGTGCAGTTCCAGTTCAACCGCACGGCCACCGAAGAGATCGAGTTCGCCGGACACGTGATCAAGCCCGGAGAGACCGTGACTGCGTCGATGGTCGCGGCCAACCGGGATCCCGATCATTACCCCGACCCGGACGTGCTGGACCTGACCCGGCAGAACGTGCACCACCTGGCGTTCGGCCATGGGATTCATCAGTGCATCGCCCAGCAACTTGCCCGCGTGGAGCTGAGGCTGGCGTTCAAGCTCCTCTTCGAACGCTTCCCTGCGCTGCGCCTGGCGATCGAACCGGAGGACATCCGCTTCAGGCATGACTCGTTGGTGTACGGCGTGAAGGAGCTGCCGGTGGCCTGGGACGCGCCGACGGTCTGACACCGGGTTCGTCCCGTGGGAACCCTCACAGGAACAGGGCCCGGTAAGGACCGGTGATCGGGCGGGTGGCGGTGGGGAATGCCTCGCCCCAGCCCGCCCGTCTCACTTGCGGCGGTGTCCGGTTGTCTCAGCGATGGCACTTTCTGTGCGCACGGTACCGGGTCACGCTTCGAGTTTGTCGCCTCGGCCGACAGTCGCGGAGTGGTCAGCCATGCCGGGTCCCGCCTGCCGGCCGATCTCACCGATGCCACCGGCCTGGCCGCTGCCTTCACCGACTGCGGCTGCGGCACCGGCCACGATCCTGGGCGGATTGCTGTGGGCGGTTTCGTTTGGGTGGTCTCCCCCGACCGCCTGGCTGCTGCTGGTCGGCATCGATCCTGCCGCCCTGGCAGCACCACTGGCGACCTGGGCCGCCGCCGGGGAGGCCGCCTGACTGCAGGTCGACGAGACCGAGAACGGCATCCCCGCTGCCCGCGCGGGCGGTGCGACCTGCCCGGTCTGGTTCTGGACGTCGGCGCCACTCTGGTGGCCTGTCACTCGGAGAAGGAGCAGACAGCGCCCACCTGCAACGTGCTGCAGCCCGTCAACACAGCCGCCGAGCACCTCGCCGTCCTGGATACCGCCCTGACCCAGATCCCCGACGCCCACCGCCACGGCACCGACAGTGCCGGAGGCGCGAAAGCATTCCTGGACCACATAGGGACCACATACGTGCCCGGCGCTACCGCGGGTTCCGGGCTCGCTCTTTCGTCGGCCCCGCCACCGAGCCGCCGCCGCGCGATCCGGATCCTGCCCGAGCAGATATGGCACCCCGCGCCGGAACAGGACGGCTCCTTGCGCCACGATGCGTAGGCCGCCGAGCTCACCGGCATGGTCGACCTGGACGGCTGTCCCGCCGGCACCCGGGATCATCGTGCGGCGCGAACGCCCGCGTCCCGGCGCCCAGCTCTCGTTGTCCGACCTGGACGAGGGCATGCGTCACCGGGTCTTCCTCACCGACACCCCCCTGCGGCGAAGGCTCCGTGCAGCACCTGGAGGTGTCCGCCACCGCGCGCACGCCCGCGTCGAGGACCGCATCCTCCACGCCAAGACCACCGGCTTCGACCGCTTCCACATCGATGTCGCCCGGCTCCAACTGGCTCTCACCGCGGTCGACCTGCTCGTCTGGCCCCAAGGCCCCACATAACTGTTGTCGGCGGGCGAGTCGGCCACCGCTGAGCCGTAGAAGCTCCGTTGCCGACTACTGCATGACGCCGCCCGCATCACCGGCGGCAGCCAC
Organism: Streptomyces sp. NPDC028907; assembly: GCF_055564995.1. Classification (NCBI taxonomy): domain Bacteria; kingdom Bacillati; phylum Actinomycetota; class Actinomycetes; order Kitasatosporales; family Streptomycetaceae; genus Streptomyces; species Streptomyces sp. NPDC028907. The sequence goes on along the minus strand of NZ_JBVHVE010000012.1, from coordinate 1,584 downwards.
CGCCTCCGTCTGCGGATCTCCGCCACCTGGCCGTGGCGGCACGAGCTAGTGAACGCTTTCGTTTGTGTCGCGGCCCTGCCGAGACCGGCTACCTGACCAGCGGCTTCTTCCTGACCGCCCACTACGTGACGGTGGGTGGTCCTGCCTCGGCAGGGCAGCAGGTCGCGGCCGGGCCGCGACCCACCACGGAACGGGGTGACTTCACCCGCCTGCGTGAGGATCTCACATCATCGGGGCCAGCTCGGGAATGCGACCGACCCGGGCACCCTGGTCAGGGTAGATAGAAATCCTTCGGTAGTGCGTCCGCTGCCAGGACGTTCTTTCGGGACCTCTCGATCAGGGTGTCGTTGGTGTGTTCGCCGACCTGCCCGAGGTCGATTCCGTAGTAGCGGCGTCGCGCGTACACCCACCCCTCCACCGCTGCTCTGATCTTGAGCATGGTGGGCAGATGGAGGAACTCGTCCACGGTGGCCGGAGACGTCTGGAGGTAGCCGGTAAGGAAAGGTGTGGGGTCGGTGTCGTCCTCGACGAAACTCAGGGTTCCCGCGAGGTCGAAGACGTGCGGGCCGTGCATCACCTCACCCCAGTCGATGAGGCCGACCAGGTCTCCGTCGAAACGGAACTCGGTGAGTCGCGGATCGCAGTGGATCAGGCCGTCCGACATCTCCGCCGGTACGCTGTCGAACCCTTCGCGGATCGCTTGCTGAATCCAGTCGAGCCCCTCCAGGAAGGGCTGCTCCTCAAGCACCCAGTCCATGTGCTTCCAGACCATGGTCTGCGGCAGCGGAGGGACGTCGCGGAGGGCGGCGTGAATCCTGCCGAGAGTCTGGCCGGCACGGGCCAATTCCGCCGGGTTCTCCAGGTCGGTGGGCCTGCCGGTGACGTACTCCAGCAGCCCCCAGCACCAGTCTCCGTGTTCGGCGACGATTTCGCCGTCACGGGTCAGGCGGGGGGCACCGGAGGGAATGCCCGCCTTCTCAGCTATTTCCGCGGCGCGCAGACCGGAGGCGAACTTTACCGCCTGCTCCTTCGGCACGGCCTTCAGGACCGCGTTTTCCTTTCCGTCGTACAGCAGCCAGGTGTGCGAGTTGTAGCCGATCTGCCAGGAGTCTTCGGGCCAGGGTACGACTGTGAACTCCGGGCCGTCCCATAGATGGAGCGGCAGCCGGTCGGCGGCAGGGGCTTCCGGTAGTGGATCGAAAACTGGCATAGCTCTTTCCCTGTTCGTCGCGAGATGCTTCTGACGTCGACGGCGCAGGCGTCTTGTATCGCCGCCGTAGCGAGTGTTCGTTTGGGCCTGTCCGGCATCGCACCTTAGTGCAGACCGGCTCGGATCGGACCGAAAAGCTGGTCATGGATGCTTTTTAGAGGCTGCTAGGGGATGTGTCTAGGGGGGCTTAGGGGTTTCGGGAGGCGGACCGTTCTTGCTTGACTTTCGTAAATTCTCCCGGGGGAGATAGAGAAACTGCGTTAGCGGGCTTCGGCCCCATAAGAGCTCGTAACACGATCTTGTGATGGGGTGCTGGCGGGCGTGTCCGGTGTGACCGTTCGGCCGTTCGTGGGTGTGTGAGCAACAAGCCGTGG
>NZ_JBVHVE010000011.1:0-355975 GCF_055564995.1 Streptomyces sp. NPDC028907 | reverse complement strand
GCTACGAACTGTGCGAGAACACCCCCCTGCGCAAGGGCAGCGAGGAGTACCTCCACTCCGAGAAGTACCAGCTACGCCCCCGCGACTGGGCCACCACCGAGCGCGAGGGCCGCACCATCACACCCCTCATCACCCAGCTCAACGCCATCAGGAGGAGCCACCCCGCCCTCCACCGGCTCAGGAATCTCCGCTTCCACCACACCGACAACGACGCGCTCATCGCGTACAGCAAACGCACGGGTCCGGACACGGTTCTGGTGGTCGCCAACCTTGATCCTCACCACACCCAGGAGGCCACGGTCTCGTTGGACATGCCGCAACTCGGCCTGGACTGGGACGCCTCCCTGTCCGTGCACGACGAACTGACGGGTGAGACCTACCGCTGGGGCCGGACCAACTATGTGCGCCTCGAACCCGGCAGGGCTCCCGCGCACGTACTCCACGTCCAGGCATCGCCACCGCAGATCGGAGGGTCCCCCGCGTCATGACCGTCAACGAGCCCGTGCTGGACACCTTCGAGGACACCCCTGCCAAGGACCGTGACCCCGACTGGTTCAAGCGCGCCGTCTTCTACGAGGTCCTGGTCCGCTCCTTCCAGGACTCCAACGGCGACGGTGTCGGCGACCTCAAGGGGCTGACCTCCAAACTCGACTACCTGCAATGGCTCGGCGTCGACTGCCTGTGGCTGCCGCCCTTCTTCAAATCGCCCCTGCGTGACGGCGGCTACGACGTCTCGGACTACACCGCGGTCCTGCCCGAGTTCGGCGACCTCGCCGACTTCGTGGAATTCGTGGACTCCGCACACCAGCGCGGTATGCGGGTCATCATCGACTTCGTCATGAACCACACCAGCGACCAGCACCCGTGGTTCCAGGAATCGAGGAAGGACCCGGACGGCCCGTACGGCGACTACTACATGTGGGCCGACGACGACAAGCAGTACGCCGACGCCCGCATCATCTTCGTCGACACCGAGGCCTCCAACTGGACGTACGACCCGGTCCGGGGCCAGTACTTCTTCCACCGCTTCTTCTCCCACCAGCCGGACCTGAACTACGAGAACCCGGCCGTCCAGGAGGAGATCCTGGCCGCCCTCCGTTTCTGGCTGGACCTGGGAATCGACGGATTCCGGCTGGACGCCGTGCCCTATCTGTACGCGGAGGAGGACACGAACTGCGAGAACCTTCCCGCGACCCATGAGTTCCTCAAGCGTGTCCGCCGTGAGATCGACGCGATGTATCCGGACACCGTGCTGCTGGCCGAGGCGAACCAATGGCCCGAAGACGTCGTCGACTACTTCGGTGATTACCAGAACGGTGGCGACGAATGCCACATGGCCTTCCACTTCCCCGTCATGCCGCGCATTTTCATGGCCGTGCGAAGGGAGTCGAGGTACCCGGTCTCGGAAATCCTGGCCAAGACCCCGGCCATTCCCTCCGGCTGCCAGTGGGGCATCTTCCTGCGCAACCACGACGAGCTCACCCTCGAAATGGTCACCGACGAAGAGCGCGACTACATGTGGGCGGAGTACGCCAAGGACCCCCGTATGCGGGCCAACATCGGCATCCGCAGGCGGCTCGCCCCGCTCCTCGACAACGACCGGCACTCGATCGAACTGTTCACCGCCCTGCTGCTCGCCCTGCCGGGCAGCCCGATCCTCTACTACGGCGACGAGATCGGCATGGGCGACAACATCTGGCTCGGCGACCGCGACGCCGTCCGCACGCCCATGCAGTGGACCCCGGACCGCAACGCCGGCTTCTCCTCCTGCGACCCCGGGCGGCTCTGTCTCCCCACGATCATGGACCCGGTCTACGGCTACCAGGTGACGAACGTCGAGGCCTCCATGGCCTCCCCGTCGTCGCTGCTGCACTGGACGCGCCGCATGATCGAGATCCGTAAGCAGAACCCGGCCTTCGGGCTCGGCTCCTACACGGAACTCCAGTCCTCCAACCCCGCGGTACTCGCCTTCCTCCGCGAATACGAGGACGACCTGGTGCTGTGCGTGAACAACTTCGCGCGTTTCGCACAGCCCACGGAACTCGACCTGCGTGAGTTCAGCGGACGTCATCCGGTGGAGCTGTTCGGCGGGGTCCGTTTCCCGGCGATCGGCGAGCTGCCGTATCTGCTGACCCTCGGGGGCCACGGCTTCTACTGGTTCCGGCTCTCCCGAGTCGCATCCCGCATCGGTCGACGGCTTTGAGCGTGCGCTCCGAGTCCGTGCCGAGGAAAGGACGGGTCACCATGCAGAAGACCGCATCTCCCCGATCGAGCCGTACGGTCGACGCGAGCCCCATGGCATCGCTCGCCGGGCTGCTGCGCGAATGGCTGCCACGGCAGCGCTGGTTCGCGGGCAAGGACCGGCCCGTCACGGACCTCGCGTTGCTGTCCATGACGGAGCTGTTCCCGGGCTGTCTGCATCTGCTGGTGCACGCGGGTCACTCGGCGGTGCCCGCGCCCGGCGGCGCTCCCCCGGCCGGCGACTGCTACCAGCTGCTGCTCGGCGTACGCCAGCATCTGTCGCCGCGGCTCGGCCGGGCGCTGATCGGGCGTGCGGAGGAGGGTCCGCTGGCCGGGCTCACGGTCTTCGACGCGTTGCAGGACCCCCGCTCGGCGCAGCTGCTGCTGGAACGGCTGCGGCACCCGGGCACGTCGGGCCCGCTGTGCTTCGAGGCCGACCCGTCCGTGTCCGTGCCCGCCGGGCTCGTGCCCCGGCTGCTGGACGCCGAGCAGTCCAACTCCTCGCTGGTGTACGGCGATACGTTCATCCTCAAGCTGTTCCGGCGCATCCAGCCCGGCGTCAACCCCGACCTGGAGCTGTCCGGCGCGCTGGCCGGGCAGGGCTGCCGACGGGTACCTGCCCCGGTGGCCTGGTTCCGGACGACGTACCCCTGGGAGGCCACGCTCGGCGTGCTGCAGCCGTTCCTGCGGGACGCCTCCGACGGCTGGACACTGGCGCTGGACGCGCTGGCCTCGGGCGGCGACTTCACGGCCGAGGCCCGTCAGCTGGGCCGGGCCACGGCGGAGGTGCATCTGGCGCTGGCGGCGGCCTTCCCGTCGTTGTCCCGGGGCGAGAACGACCGTATGGCGGCGGCGATGACCGAGCGCCTGGAGCTCGCCGCGCACTTCGTCCCCGCACTCCAGCCCTATGTCCCGGGCCTGCGTACCGCCTTCGGCGCCCTGGCCGGCTGCGATCCGGGGCCGCCCGCCCAGCGCATCCACGGTGACCTGCATCTGGGTCAGGTGCTGCGGGCCGGCCGTGAGTGGTTTGTCATCGACTTCGAGGGCGAGCCGTCCCGGCCGCTCGCCGAGCGGCGTGGCGTCCACTCGCCGGTGCGGGACATCGCCGGCATGCTGCGCTCCTTCGACTACGCGGCCCGGCAGCGCCGTCCGTGGCGACCGGAGTGGGCGCGCCGTTGCCGGGAGGCGTACTGCGCGGGCTATGCCGGCCTCGCGGGCTGGGACCCGCGCAAGAAGCACGGCCTGCTGCGTGCGTATGAGACCGACCGCGCCGTGTACGAGGTCCTGTACGAGGCCCGGCACCGACCCGACTGGTTGCCCGTACCGATGGCGGCGATCGAACGCCTCGCCGTGAGAGGAGCCTGACCCATGGCCCTGCACGAGATCTCGCGCCCCGAGTCGGCCGGCCCGGGCCGGCACGCCGCCGCGCCCCGCCTGGACCCGGCCGACCGTGAACGCCTGCTGTCCGGCTCCCATCACGACCCGCACGCACTGCTCGGGGCACATCCGGTGCCGGGCGGGATCGCCTTCCGTGCGTTGCGTCCGTTCGCGCGTGCGGTGAGCGTCGTGGTCGACGGCGAGCGCACGGGGCTGGTCTCGGAGGGCGGCGGGCTGTTCTCCGGTGTGCTTGCGCTGGACGCGATCCCGGCCTACACGCTGCTGGTGTCGTACGCCGAGGACGGGTCCGACGAGCGAGAGGTCCACGACCCGTACCGCTTCCTGCCGGCCCTCGGCGAACTCGACCTGCACCTCATCCGCGAGGGCCGGCACGAGGAGCTGTGGAAGGCGCTCGGCGCCGAGCCGATGACCCATCAGGGAGTGGCCGGAACCCGGTTCACCGTGTGGGCGCCGAACGCCCGGGGTGTCCGGGTCGCCGGGGACTTCACCTGCTGGGACGGTACGGCGTTCCCGATGCGGTCCCTCGGGGCGTCCGGGGTGTGGGAGCTGTTCCTGCCGGGGATCGGCGAGGGCACGCGGTACAAGTTCGAGATCACGTCCCGGTACGGCGGCCGGTTCCTCAAGGCCGACCCGATGGCCCGCCGTGCGGAGGTCCCGCCGGACACGGCGTCGATCGTGCACGCCTCGCACTACGAGTGGGGCGACGAGCACTGGATGGCGCACCGGGGCGACGTCCCCGTGCATCAGGCCCCGTTCTCGGTCTACGAGGTGCACCTGCCGTCCTGGCGTCCGGGCCTGACGTACCGGCAGCTCGCCGAGGAGCTGCCCGCGTACGTCGAGGAGCTCGGCTTCACCCATGTCGAGTTCATGCCGGTCGCGCAGCATCCCTTCGCCGGGTCGTGGGGCTACCAGGTCACCGGCTTCTACGCGCCGGCCTCCCGGCTCGGTACGCCGGACGACTTCAAGTACCTGGTGGACGCCCTGCACCAGGCCGGCATCGGGGTCATCGTGGACTGGGTGCCGGCCCATTTCCCCAAGGACGACTGGGCACTGGCCCGGTTCGACGGGGACCCGCTCTACGAGCCTGGAGACTCGCGGCGGGCGGAGCACCCGGACTGGGGGACGTTCGAGTTCGACTACGGCCGCACCGAGGTGCGCAACTTCCTCGTCGCCAACGCCACGTACTGGTGCGAGGAGTTCCACATCGACGGGCTGCGGGTGGACGCGGTCGCCTCGATGCTCTATCTCGACTACTCGCGGGACTCCGGGCAGTGGACGCCGAACGCCTACGGCGGGCGCGAGGACCTGGACGCGATGGCGTTCCTGCAGGAGATGAACGCGACCGTGTACCGGCGCAACCCGGGCGTGGTGACGATCGCGGAGGAGTCGACCGCCTGGGGCGGGGTGACCCGGCCGACCGACAGCGGCGGGCTCGGCTTCGGGCTGAAGTGGAACATGGGCTGGATGCACGACTCGCTCCAGTACATCGCCAAGGAGCCGGTCCACCGCAAGTACCACCACAACGAGATGACCTTCTCGATGGTGTACGCCTACAGCGAGAACTACGTGCTGCCGATCTCCCACGACGAGGTGGTGCACGGCAAGCAGGCGCTGGTCTCCAAGATGCCCGGCGACTGGTGGCAGCGGCGCGCCAACCACCGCGCGTATCTGGGCTTCATGTGGGCGCACCCGGGCAAGCAGCTCCTGTTCATGGGGCAGGAGTTCGCGCAGGGCGCCGAATGGTCGGAGGCACACGGTCCCGAGTGGTGGCTGCTGGATCCCGGGTACGCGTCCGCGGGAGACCACCGGGGCGTACGGGACCTGGTCCGGGACCTCAACACGCTGTACCGGGCGACCCCGGCGCTGTGGGAGCGCGACACCGATCCGTCGGGCTTCCAGTGGGTCGTCGGGGACGCCGCGGACGACAACGTGTTCGCGTTCCTCCGCTTCGGATCGGACGGTGACATCCTGCTCGCCGTCTCCAACTTCTCCCCCGTCGTCCGGCACGACTACCGCCTCTGGGTGCCGGACCGCGTCGACGCCTGGCACGAGACCCTCAACACCGATGCCGCGCACTACGGCGGGAGCGACGTCACCAACCCGGAACCGCTCAAGCCGGAGGACGGGCACATTCGGCTGACGTTGCCTCCGCTCGCCACGGTGTGGCTGTCACCCTGACCGAGGGGAGGTCACCGAACGAGGTCAATTGTCAGTTCTCGACACCGCGCGCTCTCAGCTGGGCTAGATTCGGGCACCGCCGATAACAGTACTCATCGGTGATGTCACACCCGGTACACAACAGGAGCAGCGCATGCGCGACCTCGGCCTCGCTCCCTCCACCGTCACATCCCTGACCGGCGGGCTCGCCGACAGCGTCTTCGAGACGGCGGCCCTCGACCCCACCCTGCCGTTGCTCGCGCGCCGCCCGGACCCCTCCTCCCCCACCTGGGAGGAGGTGACCGCCGTCGAGGTGCGCGACGAAGTGACCGATCTGGCCAAGGGTCTGATCGCTTCCGGGATCTCACCGGGTCATCGCGTGGCCATCATGGCGCGTACCCGGTACGAGTGGACCGTGCTCAGCCATGCGCTGTGGGCGGTGGGCGCCGAGGTGGTCCCGATCTATCCGACGTCGTCGCGCGACCAGGTCGAGTGGATCCTGCGGCACTCCGGCTGTGTGGCCGTGGTGGTCGAGGACGAACAGGCGGTCATGACGGTCGGGTCGGTGTGCGGGGCGCTGCCGCAGCTGCGCCATGTCTGGCAGCTGGACGCGGATGCGCTGCCGCAGCTGGTGGAGCGGGGCGAGTTCGTCCCGCTCGCGACGGTGGAGTCGATGCGCCGGATCGTGCTGCCGGACTCCACCGCGGTCGTCGCCTACACCTCCGGCACGACGGGCCGGCCCGTGGGCTGCGCGCTCAGCCACCGCAACCTGGCGAGCACCTGCGACACCCTGCTCGCGGGCTGGGGGCACAAGGTGGTGCCGCCGGGCGGGCAGGCGTCCGTGCTCGCCTTCCTGCCGTTCTCCCATGTGTACGGCCTTCTGGTGCAGACCTTGTGCATCCGCGGCGGCATGATGATGGGCCACGAGCCCGAACTGCACGAGGAGGCGCTGTCGGCGGCGCTGCGTTCGTTCAGACCGACGTATTTCTGCGGGGTCCCGTCGATCTTCGAGAAGATCTACAAGAACTTCCTGCGTGTCGCGCAACAGGCGGGCCGGGGGGCGCTGTTCGAGCGGGCCGCCGACACCGCACGGGACTTCGCGGCGGCCCTCGAACGGCAGCGGCTGGGCGGCGGACCTGGGCCGGGTTTCGATCTGCGGCTGCAGCACGCCCTGTACGAACGGACGGTGTACCGCAAGCTGCGTGCCGCGCTGGGCGGCCGGGTGCTGCTGGCGACCTCGGGCGGCTCGTCCCTGAACCGTGAGATCTCCTTGTTCTACGAGGGCATCGGCATCTATGTGAACGACGGCTACGGGCTCACCGAGACCAGCGGCGGGATCACCGCGCAGCCACTTGGCCGGGAGATGTCGGGGACGGTCGGTCAGGCGTTGCCGGGCACCGACATCCGCGTCGCCGACGACGGGGAGATCCTGGTGCGCGGGCCGTCGGTGTTCCAGGGCTACGTCCATGACGAGGCCGCGACGCGGGCCGCGCTGCGCGGTGGCTGGCTGGCCACCGGGGACCTGGGACGGCTGGACTCCGACGGCTATCTGACGATCACCGGCCGCAAGAAGGACGTCATCGTCACGAGCAGTGGCAAGAGCGTCTCCCCGGCCTTGCTGGAGCAGCGCCTGAGGATGCATCCGCTGGTCCATCAGGCGGTGGTCGTGGGCGACAACCGGCCCTGTGTCGGGGCCCTGATCACTCTGGACCCGGACTTCCTGGCGTACTGGCGGGAGTCCCTCGCGGTGCGCAGCGACGCGCGGGTGAAGGAGGCGCGCGAGGAGAGCGCGCTGCGGGAGGAGCTCTCGCGGGCGGTGGCCGCGGCCAACAGCGCGGTGTCGCGCTCGGAGTCGATCCGGGTGTTCCGGGTGCTGCCGGCGCCGTTCGACGTGGCCAGCGGCTTGCTGACACCGTCGATGAAGCTGCGCCGGGACGCGATCGTGCGGCACTACGCGCTTCACATCGACGCGATGTACCAGGCGCGCTCGCGTACGCCCAGGGAACACATTGCGGACGAGCTGGCGCACTGGGACGACACGGACAACGTCTTCGGCTGACGCGCCCGGCTCGCCCTGCCGGCCCCACTCGCCCTGCCCGCCCGTGTCTACTCACCCGTGGTGAGCCGTACGACATTGGACTGCTCGCCGAGGACGAAGGCACGCACGCGGTAGGTGGCGTGCAGTTCGTCGGGCAGGGGGACGAAGTCGGTGGTCTCGGTGTCCGGGGGGACGACTGCGACGGGGACGTAGCGGTGGCTCTTCTTGCGGATCTCCAGGAGGAAGCCGTCCTCGTCCGGGAAGTCGTCGGCCCAGCTGAAGCGGAGGGCGTCCGCGAGGTCGGTGCGGGTCGGCCGGACGGTGGGACCGCGGTAGGACCGCAGCCGGTAGTGGAAGGTGGTGTGCGGCAGGAGGTCGGGGTGGCGGTAGCTCGTCACCTGGGGGGCGGGGTACTTCAGGACGGTGTAGGGGCCGCTCTCCTCGGTCGCGAACTCCAGGACGTGGCCCGCGATTCCGGGCCTGGTGTCCTGCCAGTCGAGGTCGATGTCGGTGGGTGTCGTGAGGACACCGCGCAGTGGCCGCTGCGGGTCGGCGGCGTCGGCCGAGCAGGCCGGCAGCGCCAGGATCAGCGCTGCCGACGCCGCGATGGGCGCCTTTCCTCGCATACGGCGACCGCTACTTGCGCCAGAAGCGGATGTTGCTCCACTCCACGGTGGCCTGTCCGCTGCCGCTGTTGGTGCGGTACGCGCCGAACTTGTCGTAGAAGCTGCCGCCGGGGCTCGCGTAGGTGTGCTTGAGCGAGCCGTTGATGTAGGTGCGGTGCTCGGCGCCGACCTGGTGGACGGTATTCACGCGGACGGTCGCGCCGACCGTCCCGGCGCCCGAGAGCGTGCTGCCGCCGTGCACCGCGTAGAGGCGGCCGCCGCGTTCGACGGCGAGCATGAAGTAGGGGCCGGAGCCCGACTCGTGGAAGGTCTGCTTGAGGCTGATCCGGGTGCCGCTGAGGCTGGTGATGCGGAAATAGCCTTCGAACTGTCGGGTTCCTCCGGTGTAGGTGGCGTAGCGTCGTTCAGCCCGTTGGTCGCCGCTCGCGGTGGAGCAGGTGAGCCGGAACGTCAGGCCGTCGACCTGGCCGCAGCCGCGCTCCTGCACGGTGAAGGTCGGTGACACCGACTGCCAGCCGCCGGGCTCGACTTCGGCGAAGGCCTCCGGGGCGGCGAGCAGGGAGGTGGCGCACAGCGCCGTGGTGACGGTGAGGGTGCGCAGGCGTAGGGGCATACTGCCTCCTGTCGGGTGTGGGGGGTGGGCCGCACGTCACACATCTTGGTCACATATCTGAACTGCGGCCCCTGACTTGGACGAGCGAGAGGGAGGCTAGGTCCGGACCAATCAACCGTCAAGAGATCGCGCGTACACGTCTTTCACCACCGAACCGGTGTGCCCCCGCGCCGACTGGGGCAAGGTGGCTGTCGACGAGTTCATCTGCCTGCCGCACCCGGCTGGCGCAGCGGCCGGTGGCGCGGTGGGATCGAGGCGTGCGAAGCCGCGATCCGGGGGCAGGCGAACGAGGTCAGGCACCCCGCCTGGAGCCGCAGAAGGGATGATCACCGTGACACGACCCAGGATCCTGGTGGTTGGCGCAGGCTTCGCCGGAGTCGGATGCGTTCGCCGGCTGGAACGCAAACTGTCCCCCGACGAAGCCGAGATCACCTTGGTGACGCCGTCCTCCTACCAGCTCTACCTCCCCCTGCTGCCCCAGGTCGCCTCCGGCGTCCTGACGCCCCAGTCGATCGCCGTGTCCCTGCGCCGCAGCCGCCGCTACCGCACCCGGATCATCCCGGGCGGCGCCATCGGCGTGGACCTCGCGGCCAAGGTCTGCGTCATCCGCACCATCACCGACGTGACCGTCAACGAGCCGTACGACTACATCGTGCTGGCGCCCGGCAGCATCACCCGCACCTTCGACATCCCCGGGCTCACCGACAACGCGTACGGCATGAAGACCCTGGCGGAGGCCGCCTACATCCGAGACCACGTCATCTCCCAACTGGACCTAGCCGACGCCAGCCAGGACCCGGCCGAGCGCGCGGCACGGCTTCAGTTCGTGGTGGTCGGCGGCGGCTACGCGGGCACCGAGACCGCCGCCTGTCTGCAACAGCTGACCCACAACGCGGTCAAGCGCTATCCGCGGCTCGACCCGAAGCTGATCAAGTGGCATCTGATCGACATCGCGCCGAGGCTGATGCCCGAGCTCGGCGAGAAGCTGGGCAGCGCGGCCCAGGAGATCCTGCGCAAGCGCGGTGTCGAGATCTCCCTGGGTGTGTCCATCGCGAAGGCGGGCCCCGAGGAGGTCACCTTCACCGACGGCCGGGTGATCCCGACCCGCACGCTGATCTGGACCGCCGGCGTCGTCGCCAGCCCGCTGATCGGCACGCTGGGCGCCGAGACGGTGCGGGGCCGCCTCGCGGTGAACGCCGAGATGAACCTGCCGGGCCACGACGGCGTGTTCGCGCTCGGCGACGCGGCCGCCGTGCCCGACGTGGCCAAGGGCGAGGAGGGCGCCGTCTGCCCGCCCACCGCCCAGCACGCCATGCGCCAGGGCAAGGTCGTGGCCGACAACGTCATCGCGGCCCTGCGCGGCCGGCCGCTGCGGCCGTACGAGCACAAGGACCTCGGTCTGGTCGTCGACCTCGGTGGCCGCGACGCGGTCTCCAAGCCGCTCGGCATCGAGCTGAAGGGCCTGCCCGCGATGGCCGTCGCCCGCGGCTACCACTGGTCGGCGCTGCGCACCAACGTCGCCAAGACTCGCGTCATGACGAACTGGCTGCTCAACGCCGTCGCCGGGGACGATTTCGTGCGCACCGGGTTCCAGTCCCGCAGCCCGGCCAAGCTGAAGGACTTCGAGTTCGTCCACGCGTATCTGACGCCGGAGCAGCTGCGGGCGCGCCTCGCCGGGAAGGACGGGGACGAGGCGATCGAGGGGACGGCTGACTGACGTGACGGCCGCGCCGCGAGCCGCCGCCCGCGGTGGGAACGGGGAGAGAGCGGGAGAGAGTACGGCGACGTGAGGGCAGCGGGACGGCCGGTCCGGGCGCGACTGCGGGACCGTTTCGCGGCGTCCGATCCCGGGCTGCTGCGGCTGACCGCCGGGCTGCGCACGGCGGGCGCGATCGCCCTCGCGGTCGCCGTGCTCGCCCTGCTCGGCACCGATGTGACGCACCTGGTCGCCGGCGCCCTGGCGGCGATGGTGGCCACCTTCGCGATCCGGGAGAAGCAGCGCGGACAGCAGGCGGTCACGCTCGCACTGGGACTGCCGGTGGCGCTGGCGTCCATGACGCTGGCGGCGGCCCTGCACAGCAACATCGTGGCCGGGGACGTGGTCTTCGTCCTGCTCATCTTCTGTGCCGTCTACGGCCGCAGGTTCGGCGACCGCGGGACCGCACTCGGTCTGATCGGGTTCCAGATCTACTTCGTGTCCCTGTTCGTCGGCGCCACGGTGTCCGGTCTGCCCGAGCTGTACGGTGCGGTCGCCCTGGCCTTCGGCTGCAGCGCGCTGGTGCGGTTCGTTCTCGTCCCGGAGACGCCGACGGGGGTGCTGGAGCGGCTGCGCAAGGCTTTCCGCGCCCGATTGGCCCAGCTGCTGTCGGCCCAGCTCGAACTGCTCGGCGCCGGTCCGCAGGAGGCGGACCGGGCCCTGGAGCGGGTGCGCGAGGGCACGGCGCGTCTGCACGAGACGGCTCTGCTGATCCAGGGCCGGCTGGCGGAGGGGACCACGGACGAGGCCGTGGCACGGCTCGTGCAACGACGGGTCGCGGACGCCGAGATCGCGGCCGAGCGTCTGGGCCTGTCGCTGCTCGCGGCGCGCGGCGCCGAGCGGGCCGACACCCTGGCCCTGCATCTGCCCGGCGCGCCCGTCCCCTCGGGTGGGCGGCAGCCGGTCCGCGAGGAGGCGACCGTCACGCTGCGCCGGGACCTGGAGGCCCTGCGCCTGCTCGTGCTGCACCCCGTCGGCGAGACCTCCAAGACCGCGCTGTCCCACGTCCGCAACCGGCTGCTCGGCTACCGCGACGAGGAGAACCTGCCCGACGCCTCGCCCGCCGTGCAGGACGCCTTCCGGGCCGTCGGCGAGGCCGCCCGCGCGGTCCTCGGGCTGCGGATCGCCCTCGGCGGACCCCAGGACGAGTCCGACGACAGCCCGGCCACGGCGCGCTCGCGTGAGGAGCTCGACGCGGAGGACGCCGTGCTCGACGCCGACGAGGAGGCGCCCTCGGAGGAGCCCTCCGGGCTGCGCCGGCCCACCACGCGTGCCGCCGTGCAGGTGGCCGTCGGGTCGACGCTGGCGATGGTCGGCGGCGAGCTGCTGTCCCGCGACCGCTGGTACTGGGCGGTGCTGACCTGCTGGATCGTGTTCCTCAACACCGCGTCCACCGGCGAGATCCTGGTCAAGGGCTACCGCCGGCTGCTCGGCACCGTGCTGGGCGTCCTGGCCGGCATCGTGCTCGCGGGCGCGGTCGGGCAGCACACCTGGACGGCGTTCGCGCTGGTGCTGCTGTTCGTGTTCGCGATGTTCTACTCGGCACCGCTGTCCTACACGCTGTCCTCCTTCTTCGTCACCGCCGCCCTGGGGCTGCTCTACACGCTGTTGCACACCTACAGCCTCTCGGTGCTCGTGCTGCGCATCGAGGAGACGGCGCTCGGCGCGGCCTGCGGGGTGATCGCGGCCGCGCTGGTGCTGCCGGTGCAGACGGACCGCCGTACGAACGAGCTCCTCGCCACCGTGCTGGAACGGCTCGGGGAGGTCACCCGCAGCGCCGTCGAGCAGCTCAGCGGCGGGCCGCCGGTCGAGCTGCTGGACCAGGCGCGGGACCTGGACCAGGCGCTGGCCGACCTGCGGGCCGCGACCAAGCCGCTCACGCATCCGGTGACGCCGCTGCGGGCCCGGCGGGAAACCGCGCGCCATGTCGTCGCGCTGCTGGAGACGTGCGCGTACCACGCGCGTTCCCTGGCCGCGACCGCCGAGCTGCTGCCCACCCACCCCTCGATCGCGGCGGATCCCCGGCTGCGCCGGGCCGCGGGGCGTATCGCGCACAACATCGAGACGATCACCGAGCACGTCACCGACGAACAGGCCACGGCCGCGATCGAGACCGGCCCGAGCATCGCCTCGCTCCTGGGCCGCAGCGCCCCCGGCGCACCCCGCTACGGCCGGGTCACCGACCGCGTCCTGCGGCATCTGCAACGCCTCGACGAGGGCGTGGCCGGTCTGGCCCGACCGCTGGGCGTGCCCGTGAAAGCGCCGGACGGCGTGTGAAGGCATCGAGGGAAGGACGGCTCATCGGGGCGATACCGGGGTACGCGGATGTCATGACCGATGTCGTGGACTCAGACGAACTGCTGCGGCGCATGCAGCGCGCCAGGGCCTGTGCCCGGCAGGAGGAGCGGACGTGGCGGGCACGGAGCGAGCAGCTCAGGTCGACCGACCCCGACGCGGCCCGCGACGCCGCCGTACGCACGGTGGCCTATGAAACCGTGATCACGGTACTGGAGGAGATTCTGACCCCGGGAAGGCATCCCGAACGGCCTTGAAACATCGATCGGAGTGAAACCGGTCACGTAACCCGGTCCTGGCTACGCAGAATCCGCCAAGATGGTTTACGGTTCATACATACGTGGTCACGGGGTAGACAGTCTCGTCCCCCGCACCACCACTTACGGCCCTGGCTGGCCTCCCCCGTCCAGCCAGGGCTTTTTAATGCCCTCGCACGCTCTCGGTTTACGAAACCGTCCGCCGCCGAGGTGCTCACCGCGGCGGTAGCGGCTGAAATGGACGCAGGGAAAGCACCGGTACCTCAGTCGTCGGCGAGGAGCCCTGTGTCATGACCAAAGCGATCAAACTGCTGACCGCCCTTCCGTCACCTCAGCGCCAGCGTCTGATGGCGCTCGCCCGGGAGGTCTCCTTCCCGGAGGACACCCGGATCTTCGAGGCGGGCGGCACGGCCGACCGCTTCTGGGTCATCCGCTCGGGCGCCGTCTCCCTCGACCAGCGGGTGACGTCGATCCAGCGGGTGACCGTCGCCAGCCTCGGCTCCGGCGACCTGCTGGGCTGGTCCTGGCTGTTCCCGCCGTACCAGTGGGATTTCGGCGCGGAGGCCTTCAGCCCGGTACGCGCCTACGAGTTCGACGCGGCGGCGGTGCTGCGGCTGTGCGAGGAGGATCCCGGCCTTGGGATGTCCCTGGTCCGCCATGTCGCCGAAATCCTCGCGCACCGGCTGGAGTTGACGCGCGGCAGGCTGATGGAGCAGTACGGCCACCAGCGGCGCGGCGCGCTGTGAGGCTCAGACGCGATAACGGCGCAGCGCCGGCACGAGCAAAGCCAGGCCGACCATGAGGACGACGACCAGCAGCCCGCCGCCCACGGTCGCCGTACGCGCCCCGAACGCCGAACCCGCCGTGCCGTGCAGCACGTCGGCGAGGCGCGGTCCGCCTGCCACGACCACCGTGAAGACGCCCTGCATCCGGCCGCGCATCTCGTCGCTGGCGGCGGACAGGAGGATCGCGCCGCGGAAGACCATCGAGACCATGTCGGCGACCCCGGCGAGGGCGAGGAACGCCACGGCGAGCCACAGGCTGTCGCTCAGTCCGAAGCCGGTGATGGCGGCGCCCCAGGCGACGACCGCGCCGATCACCATCCAGCCGTGCCTGCGGGCCCGGGAGAACGTGCCGGAGAACAGCCCCCCGGCGACCGCGCCGATCGGGATCGCCGCGAACAGCAGCCCGAGCGCGAGCCCTTCGCCGTACGACCCGTAGGTCTCGCCGGCGAGTTGCGGGAACAGGGCGCGGGGCATGCCGAAGACCATCGCGACGATGTCGGCCAGGAAGGACAGCAACAGCACCTTGTGCAGGGCGATGTAGCGGAAGCCGTCCGCGATCTCCCGTACGCCCGCCCGGCGTTTGACGGTGCCGCCCGGAGCCGCCAGGGGCGGCAGCGCGGGCAGCCGTACGACCGCCCAGAGCGTGACGCACAGGGCCAGCGCGTCGATGAGGTACAGCTCGGCCAACCCGATCACGGGTATGAGCACACCGGCCAGCAGGGGTCCGACGACCTGTCCGGTCTGCATGACGGTGGAGCCGAGGGCGTTCGCCGCGGTCAGTTCCTCGGCCGGCACCAGTCGGGCGATGGAGGCGTTGCGGGCCGGGGCGTTGAGCCCCCAGAACGCCTGCTGTACTGCGAGCAGCACCATCAGCACGGCCACCGACGCTAGGCCGGTGACGGCCTGGAGCCAGAACAGCACCGAGGTGACCGCGATACCGCTGTTGGTGATCAGCAGCAGCTTGCGCCGGTCCATGCTGTCCGCGACGGCCCCACCCCACAGGGCGAACACCACGAGCGGCAGCAGTCCGGCGAGGCTCGCGGCGCCGACCCACGCCGAGGAGTGCGTGATGTCGTAGATCTGCTTGGGCACCGCGACCGCGGTGAGCTGGCTGCCGACGGCCGTGACGATGGTCGAGGACCACAGCCGGCGGTAGGCCGGGCGGCGCAGCGGCCGGGTGTCCATGGCCCAGCGGCGCCGCCCGCGTCGCCGGGTCGGCACCGCGCAGAGGTCCTTCTCCGGTGGCTCCTGTGGTTCGGTACTGCTCTCGCTGGTGTCCACGCGCGTCCTGGATGCTCGTTACATCTTTCCGGTCGGGGATCACTATCGCAGCACCGGCCAGGTGTTCGGACCCGCGTCTCAGCTTC
Organism: Streptomyces sp. NPDC028907; assembly: GCF_055564995.1. NCBI lineage: Bacteria > Bacillati > Actinomycetota > Actinomycetes > Kitasatosporales > Streptomycetaceae > Streptomyces > Streptomyces sp. NPDC028907. The sequence goes on along the minus strand of NZ_JBVHVE010000011.1, from coordinate 340,442 downwards.
CGGCGAGGAGGCCGACGCCGAGGGCGATCATCGTCGCGGCGACCAGCCCGTCCAGGACCCGCCAGGCCGTCGGCTTCGCGAGGTGGCGGCTGAGCAGCCGGGCGCCGAAGCCGAGGGCGGCGAACCAGCACAGGCTGGCCAGCGCGGCACCGAGCCCGAACGTCCAGCGCATCGGGCCGCGGTCGGCGGCGACCGTGCCGAGCAGGAAGACGGTGTCCAGGTAGACGTGCGGGTTCAGCCACGTCATCGCGAGGCACGTCAGCACCGCCCGCCGCCGTGACCCCGCCGCGTCGCCTTCCGTCACCAGAGCACCAGCCGGCCGGAACACCCGGCGGGCGGCGAGCGCGCCGTAGCCGAGCAGGAACGCCCCGCCGACCCAGGCCACCGCTGTCAGCACCCCCGGCCAGGCGACGACCACCGCGCCGACGCCGGCCACGCCCAGGGTGATGAGGAGGGCGTCGGACAGGGCGCAGATGCCGACGACGGCGAGGACGGCGTCGCGGCGGATGCCCTGACGCAGGACGAAGGCGTTCTGCGCGCCGATGGCGACGATCAGGGTGAGGCCGGTACCGAATCCGGCGGCAGCGGTGGTCAAGGCGTCGTTCATGGCATCGACGCTAGGGACACGGCCGCCGCGCGTACAGCTAAAGATTCTTACGTATCATTAGCTGCCGTGAAGGCTCCCCTGAGGACCGAGTTGACCGAGCTTCCCCTCGACCAGGTGCGGACGCTGCTCGCGGTCGTCGACGAGGGCACCTTCGACGCGGCCGCCGCCGCGCTGCATGTGACGCCGTCGGCGGTGAGCCAGCGGGTGAAGGCGCTGGAGCAGCGGACGGGGCGGGTGCTGCTGGTGCGGACGAAACCGGTGCGGCCGACCGAGTCCGGCATGGTCGTCGTCCGGTTCGCGCGCCAGCTGGCCCGGCTGGAGCACGACGCCCGGACCGAGCTCGGCATGAACGACGCCGAGGACACGACCCGGGTGTCGATCGCGGTCAACGCCGACTCCCTGGCCACCTGGTTCCTGACGGCGCTCACCCGCGTACCGGACGAACCCCGGCTCTGCTTCGAGCTGCGACGCGAGGACGAGAGCCGTACGGCGACGCTGTTGCGGGAGGGACTGGTGATGGCCGCCGTCACGTCCTCACCCGACCCGGTGGCGGGCTGTTCCGTGCGGCGCCTCGGCCGGATGCGCTACCTGGCAGCCGCGAGCCCGGAGTTCGCCGAGCGGCACCTCGGCACCTCACTCGCGGACGCACTGGCGCGGGCGCCGGTCATGACCTTCGACCGCAGCGACGACCTCCAGGACGCCTTCGTCCGCACGCTCCGCCGCGGCCGCACCGGCGCGAGCCCCGTACGCCACCACATCCCCACCTCCGAGGGCTTCCTGTCCGCCGTCACCGCCGGCCTCGGCTGGGGCATGATCCCCGAGGTCCAGGCAGAACCACTCCTGAAGACCGGCCGCCTGGTACAGCTGGCCCCGGACCGACCGGCCGACGTCCCGATGTACTGGCAACAGTGGAAACTGGACTCACCGGCACTGGAAGCGGTGACGAAGGCGGTGACGTCAACGGCGACGGAAGCGCTGCGCGCTTGAGCCAGCAGCCGGTCCTGCGACGCCTCAAGGGGTGCGGGGCTGTATCGATGTGCGGCTCCGCCGCGTGGGCGCGACCACCCCCAACGGCGCCGCACTCCCAGAACAACCTGGCGTGGCACCCCCTGCGGAGCTACCCCGCTGCCAGCTGCGCAGCGGCACTGTCCAACAACATCTCCAACGCCGTCGGATACGCACTGTCCACCATCCGCGCCGCCAGCAACGGCGCCGCCTCGGCGATCCGCGGGTAGTCGGCCCGCGGCAGCCGCGCATACGTCGACCCCCACATCCCCTCGTCAGCGCGGAGCGCCTCGCTCGGCAGGGCCAGCGCCGCCGCGTCCAGCGCCGCGAAGGCCAGCGCCTGGTCGATGAAGGCGTGGTAGATCCGCACGGTGTCCGGCAGCGGAAACCCGGCGGTGCGCAGTACGTCCAACACCGTCTCGTCGGCGGCGAGTTCATTGGGCCGCCCGGTGACCCGGCTGGTCGTGAGCGCGGCGGCCTGCGGATGGGCGACGTACGCGGCGTGGACGCGCAGCCCGATGGCACGCAGGTCCGCCCGCCACTCCCCCGTCCGTTCCCAGCCGTCCAGCGCCTGGCCCATGAGGGCGTCGCCGATGGCGAGGGTCAGATCGTCCATGCCGCGGAAGTACCGGTACAGGGTGCTCGGGTCCGCGTCGAGGGCGAGGCCCAGTCGGCGGGCGGTGAGACCGGCGCTGCCGTGTTCGCGCAGCATGCGCAGGGCCGTCTCGACGATCAGCCGCTCGGACAGCACGGTGCCGCTTTTCGTGGGACGGCGTCGGCGCCGCTTCTCCTCCGGAACGACCGGTTTCGGCACGCTGACCTCCGTCCTTCCCGTCCTGCCTCCCTTATGCCAACGCCATTGACCTTACGTGAACGGACCGCGTTGTATCTCGGGCGGGGCCCCACCTCGTCGTAGACCTTCAAGCCCGTGGACCTTCAAAGCCGAGGGAGTCTTGTCATGCGTGTACTGCTCGTGGGTGCCGGTGGAGTGGGTACCGCCATCACCCGGATCGCGGCCCGGCGTCCGTTCTTCGAGGCGATGGTGGTCGCCGACCACGACCCGGCGCGCGCCGAGGCGGCCGTGGCGGCGCTCGGCGGCGACGCCCGCTTCCGGGCCGAGCGCGTCGACGCGAGCGACGAGACGGCGGTGACCGCGCTGCTGGAGCGGCACGCGTGCGACGTACTGCTCAACGCCACCGACCCGCGTTTCGTGCTGCCGCTGTTCCGGGCGGCGCGTGCCGCCGGAGCCACGTATGTCGACATGGCGATGTCGCTGTCCCGGCCGCACCCGCAGCGCCCGTACGAGGAGTGCGGGGTCAAGCTGGGCGACGCCCAGTTCGAGCAGGCCGCGGACTGGGAGAAGGCAGGCGCGCTGGCCGTCGTCGGGATGGGCGTGGAGCCGGGGCTGTCGGACGTGTTCGCCCGGTACGCGGCCGACGAGCTCTTCGACGAGATCGAGGAGATCGGCGTCCGCGACGGCGCGAACCTCACCGTCGACGGCTATGAGTTCGCGCCGTCCTTCAGCATCTGGACCACGATCGAGGAATGCCTCAACCCGCCCGTGGTCTACGAGGAAGGCCGCGGCTGGTTCACCACCGAACCGTTCAGCGAGCCCGAGGTGTTCGACTTTCCCGAGGGCATCGGGCCGGTGGAGTGCGTGAACGTGGAGCACGAGGAGGTGCTCCTGGTGCCGCGCTGGGTCGACGCACGCCGCGTGACCTTCAAGTACGGCCTGGGCGAGGAGTTCATCGGCACGCTGAAGACGCTGCACCTGCTGGGCCTGGACCGCACCGAGCCGGTGAGCGTGCCGGGCGCCGACGGGCCGGTGCGGGTGTCTCCCCGGGACGTCGTCGCCGCGTGTCTGCCGGACCCGGCGACGCTGGGCGAGCGGATGCACGGCAAGACCTGTGCGGGCACCTGGGTGCGGGGCGTCAAGGACGGGCGGCCGCGCGAGGTGTACCTCTACCACGTGGTCGACAACCAGTGGTCCATGAAGGAGTACGGCAGCCAGGCCGTGGTCTGGCAGACCGCCGTCAATCCGGTCGTCGCCCTCGAACTCCTCGCCGGCGGCGCCTGGTCGGGCGCGGGCGTGCTGGGCCCGGAGGCCTTCCCGGCCCGGCCGTTCCTGGATCTGCTGACGGCGTACGGCTCTCCGTGGGGCATGCGCGAACAGTGACCGGATTCGCCGGTGTCCGACGGGGTTTCACTTGCGCATCGACAGGCGACTCGAAAACGAGTAATGCATCCACCGAGGGCACATACGACGATCGCAGGTGACTTTGATGGACGACTGGCGAGACCACGCCGCCTGCCGCCATGAGGACCCCGACCTCTTCTACCCGATCGGCACGTCCGGACCGACCGTGTTGCAGACGGAGCAGGCGAAGGCCGTCTGCCGGCGCTGCTCGGTCCGGGAGCAGTGTCTGCGCTGGGCACTGGACATGGACCAGTTCATCGGGATCTGGGGCGGCACGAGCGAGACCGAGCGAAGGGCCCTGCGGCAGCGCGCCGGCTGAGCGGCCGGAACCGGCGCGGCCCCCGTCACTCGGGCGCCGCGCCGGCCGGCAGCCGCAGCGTGAACACGGCACCGGCACCGGGCTCGCTCGCCGCGTCGGCCGTACCCCCGTGCGCGGCTACGAGGTGCCGGACGATCGGCAGACCGAGCCCACTGCCTCCGGTACGCCGACTGCGGGACTTCTCGGCACGCCAGAACCTGTCGAAGACGTACGGCAGTTCCTCGGCGGCGATCCCGCTCCCGGTGTCGATGACCTCCAGGACGACGTCGTCGCCGTCGCGTCGGGCGGCGAGCGTGACGGTGCCGTCGTCAGGGGTGTGCCGCAGGGCGTTGGAGACGAGGTTGCCGAGCGCCTGGCGCATCCGGACGGGGTCGGCGTCGAGCCAGCAGGTGCCGACCGCCGTGGTGTCGAGGGTGACGCCGGCGGTGTCGGCGGCGACGCGGTGGGCGGCGGCGACCTGGTCGAGGAGTTCGTCGGCGCGGACGGGCTCGCGATGCAGACGCAGCGTGCCGGCGTCGGCGGCGGCGAGGTCCTGGAGGTCGTCGATGACGCGCTGGAGGACGAGCGCCTCCTCGTGCAGGGCGGCGAGCAGGGTCGGGTCGGGGTCGACGACACCGTCGCGGGTGACCTCCAGCCAGCCGCGGATGTTGGTGAGCGGGCTGCGCAGTTCGTGGGCCACGTCGCTGACCATCGCCTTGCGCTGCGCCTCCAGCCGTTCCCGGCGCTCGGCGAGTTCGTTGAAGGCCGCGGCGAGGATGCCGGTCTCGTCCCGGGTGGTGACGGGGACCCGGGCGTGCAGCTCGGGCGGCTGCTGGGCCGCCTCCGTCAGCGCCCGCAAGGGCCGTACCAGCCGGGTGGCGACCACGGCGGTCACGGCCACGGTGACGGCCAGCACGAGCCCCGCGGCGCCGACGACCTTGGCCTTGTTGGCAGGCGACATGTCGAACCGGACGGCGGTGGTGTCGCCGACGCCGAGGAACAGCTCGGCCACGGGGGCGACGTACGGGTCGAGTTGGGCATGGCGTGCCGCGTCGACGCACCGGTGCGCCTCCCGCACGGCAGCGCGGTCGCCGGGCCCGGCGAGCTTGCCCATGAGGTAACGGGTGCCGAGCCGTTGCTCGGTCACGTCGACCGCGACGAAGTTCTGCGACCGGGGGCTCAGCCCGCGCCGGTCGAGACACTTCCGAGCTCGCTCGGACAGGTCGGACAGGGCCTTGTCCTCGGTCGGTGTCGGTGTGTTGAGCAGGCCGTCGGCGCACTCGTCGGGCACGACCCCGCCCGCCACGGGCCCGTCGTGGTCGGTGACGACCGGCCGGCCGCTCGGCGTCTGGACGACGGTGGTCTCGTAGCCGTTGCGGGCGAAGCACCTCCGCCGCGTCTCGGCGAGCTTCTCCAGCTTGGCCCGCTCCTCGTCGGTCACCCGGTACGGGCCCACCACCCGTGGGTCGACACCACCGCGCTGCGCGCCGCGCTCGGTGAAGGTGTCGACGTGCAGCGGGTCGACGGTGGCGGCGGCGCGCGGCGGCAGGGAGGAGCCGGGCGGGGCGGAGTCGGCGATGGTCCGACGGTCCGTGGTGGTGAGGGCGATACGGCGGCCGGTGCGCGCGGACAGCTCGCGGACCGTCCCGTGGACGCCCTTCCAGTCCGGGTGGGTCGCGGCGTATCCGCTGAGCCGGGCCAGGACGTCCATGTCCTCCGCGAGGACCTGTCCCTGCTCCTCCCGCAGCGCCCGGGTGGTCGTCTCCACGGCCAGCCAGGCCGTCGCCGCCACCGAGCACACGGCGATCAGCACCGAGGCGATGAGCAGCCGTACCGACAGGCGCTTGCGCAGCGGTACCCGCCGGCTCACGCGCGGCCGCCGCTGAGCTTGTAGCCGACGCCGAACACGGTCAGCAGCCGCACCGGCCGGCGCGGGTCGGGCTCGATCTTCCGGCGCAGGTTCATGATGTGGACGTCGACGGCCCGCTCGGTGGAGGCCCGGTCGATGCCCCGGGTGCACTCCAGCAACTGCCGCCGGGAGAAGACCCGTTCGGGTTCGGTGACCATCGCCAGCAGGATCTCGAACTCGGCCGGCGTGCACTCCACCGCCGCCCCGTCGCACCGCACCTCGTGCCGTACGGGGTCGACGGCGAGCCCGGCGGCGCGTACGACGGGCTCCTCCCGCCGGCCGCCGGTCCGCCCGCTGCGTCGCAGCACGGTCCGGATGCGGGCCATCAGCTCGCGTGGGCTGTACGGCTTGGTCATGTAGTCGTCGGCGCCGAGTTCGAGTCCGAGCAGGACGTCGTCCTCCGCCGAGCGGGCCGTGAGCATCAGCACCGGGATGTCGTCGTCCCGGCGCAGCACCCGGCACACCCCGAAGCCGTCGATCACCGGCAGCATCAGGTCCAGGACGACGAGGTCGGGCCTGAGCTGCCGGGCGGCGTCGAGGGCGGCCGGACCGTCGTGGACGACGGTCGCGGTGTGCCCCTCCGACAGCAGGGAGCGGCGTATGAGTTCGGCCTGCATCTCGTCGTCCTCGGCTACCAGCACATGTGCGCACACGCGGCGGATCCTAAGCGGTCGGGGGCGGTGTCAGCGGGCCAGGGAGTCGGCGTCGCCCATGACGACGACGGGATGCCGGTCGGGGTCGAGCGCCAGCAGCAGTTCCCGCATGTGCTCGCGCGCGATGCTGACGCAGCCCTGTGTGGGGCCGCCGTGGTCGACGTGCAGCCATATGCCGCCTCCGCGTCCGGCGCCGAGCGGGCGGGTCCAGTCGAGGGGGGTGGTGCCCGGCTGTCGGTTGTAGTCGATGGCGATGACGTAGTCGAAGGAACCGGCGAGGGGCTCGCCCTCGAAGCCGGTGCCGGTGGCGGTGAAGCCGACACCATGGTCGTACGGCAGCCTGGTGCCGGGGTCGCGGAGCAGACCCCCGGCGTCCGTGAGCGTGAAGACCCCGATGGGCGAACGCAGGTCACCGGCCCGGTGGTGGTCGGTCCAGCCGCGCCGCGCGTTGTGCGCGGGCCACTCGGCGCCGGCCTCCCAGCCGATGTCGCCGCGCTCGTACAGAACGACGGTGGACCGCGATGAGTTCCTGCCATTCCCGGTGACGACGACGGCCTGCCGGGCCTGCGCGGGCACGTCGCCCCAGGTCTTCGGGCCGAGGCCGGGCAGTTGCCGCGGGGCCGCCTCAAGCGCGACGTCGGGCATCGGGGTGGCGGTCGTGGCCGCGCCGGCCGTGGGCCCGCCGGTGTCCGGCGCGTGGTCCGGCATCGCCGTGGCGCCGCCGGCGCACCCGGTCAGCAGCAGGGCGGTGGCGAGCAGGGCGACACGGGACTTGTACGTGATCATGCGTCGACCTTGACCGACACTTGTGAGGAACTCGTCAGCTCCACCGGAAAGGCCCGGCCATGAGCGTCCGTATCCGTCGCGTCTACGAAGCACCCGAGCCCGAGGACGGCGTCCGTGTCCTCGTCGACCGGCTCTGGCCACGCGGTCTGTCGAAGGACACGGCCCGCGTGGACGAGTGGCCGAAGGGGCTCACCCCCTCCACGGAGCTGCGGCGCTGGTACCACGCGGGCGAGGGGTCGTACGAGGAGTTCGCCGAGCGTTACGAGGCGGAGCTGGCCGCCCCCGAGGCGGCCGAACTCGTCGATCGTGTGCGGGAGTTGGCGGGCAAGGGCACGGTGACCCTGCTGACCGCTTCGAAGTCCCCCGACGACAGCCACGCCGCGGTGCTGGCCCGTCTCCTGCAACCCTGAGGCGACGGGCCGTGCACTGGTCTCAGCCGGTCTGCCGTGCCGCGGCCCGTCCCGCCGTGCGGCCCGAGAAGAGGCAGCCGCCGAGGAAGGTGCCCTCCAGCGCGTTGTAGCCATGGACGCCTCCGCCGCCGAAGCCGGCGACCTCGCCGGCCGCGTACAGGCCGTCGATCGGCGTGCCGTCGGCGCCGAGCGCGCGGGAGTCGAGGTCGGTCTGGATGCCGCCGAGGGTCTTGCGGGTCAGGATGTGCAGCTTGACGCCGATGAGAGGGCCGGACGCGGGGTCGAGGATGCGGTGCGGGGTGGCGACGCGTCCGAGGCGGTCGCCGATGTAGCGGCGGGCGTTGCGGATGCCCTGGACCTGCGCGTCCTTGCTGTAGGGGTTGGCGATCTGGAGGTCGCGGGCCTCGATCTGGCGTCGGACCGCCTCGGCGTCGAGGAGCGGCTTGTCCGTCAACTGGTTCATCTTCTCGACCAGTTGCTCCAGGTTCGGGGCGGTCACGAAGTCGGCGCCGTTGCGCAGGAAGGCCGCCACCGGTCCCGGGGCGCCCTTGCCGAGCACCCGCTCCTTGAGGAAGCCGGTGCGGTCCTTGGCGGTGATGTCGGGGTTCTGCTCGGAGCCCGACAGCGCGAACTCCTTCTCGATGATCTTCTGGCTGAGGATGAACCAGGAGTGGTCGTACCCGGCGATGTCGGTGTCGGTGCGCAGGTGCCTGAGGGTGCCGAGGGTGTCGTAGCCGGGCAGGCAGGGGTCGGGCAGTCGGCGGCCGAGGGCGTCGAACCACATGGAGGACGGTCCGGGCAGGATGCGGATGCCGTGGCCGGGCCAGATCGGGTCCCAGTTCTGCAGGCCCTCGGTGTAGTGCCACATTCGGTCACGGTTGACCAGGCGTACGCCCGCCTCCGCGCTGATGTCGAGCATGCGGCCGTCGACGTAGGCGGGGACGCCGGTGACCATCTCGGTGGGCGGGGTGCCGAGCCGTTCGGGCCAGTAGCGGCGGACGATGTCGTGGTTGGCGCCGATGCCGCCGGTGGTGACGACGACGGCCTGGGCGGTCAGTTCGAACTCGCCGACGTGGTCGCGGTTGGAGGCGACGCCCCGGGCCGAGTGGTCGTCGGCCAGGACCGTGCCGCGTACACCGCGCGCCGCGCCCCCCTCGATGACGAGCTCGTCGACCTGGTGCCGGTGGTAGAAGGTGAGCAGCCCGTCGCGCGCGGCCTCCTTGGCGTACCTCACGAACGGTTCCACGACGCCGGTGCCGGTGCCCCAGGCGATGTGGAAGCGGGGGACGGAGTTGCCGTGGCCGTGGGCGCGCAGGTCGCCGCGCTCGGCCCAGCCGACCGTGGGCAGGAACTTGATGCCGTGGCCGTCGAGCCAGGCCCGCTTCTCGCCGGCCGCGAACTCGACGTAGGCGCGCGCCCAGCGCACCGCCCAGGAGTCCTCGTCGTCCACCCGGTCGAACTGCGCGCTGCCCTGCCAGTCGTTCCAGGCCAGGTCGAGGGAGTCCTTGATGCCCAGGCGCCGCTGCTCCGGGGAGTCGACGAGGAAGAGCCCGCCGAAGGACCAGAACGCCTGCCCGCCGAGGTTGGCGGCGTTCTCCTGGTCGACCAGTGCGACCCTGCGGCCCCGGCTGGTCAGTTCGCTCGCGGCGACCAGGCCCGCGAGTCCCGCTCCGACGACGATGACGTCGGCATCCATGGCGACCGTCCCTTCCTCATGTCCTCATGTGCGCTGATGCGGTGGTACCGCTGCCGTCGGTGAGCAGCGCGGTGAGCAGTTGCCCCAGCCAGGCCCGGGCGTGCTCGCCGTCCCGGTCCAGCAGCAGTTGGGTGGTGACGCCGTCGTAGGCGGCGACCACGGCGTGGGCGGCGCCGTCGATGTCGCCGAGCACGGCGGGCAGTGCGGTGTGTCCCCGTGCCCTGGCCAGCCGGTCGGCGATGGCGCCGCGCAGCCGGGCGCGGTGTTCCAGCAGGGCCTGTGCGACGGCGGGGTGGCGCGCGGCGTGCACCAGGAAGTCCGTCTTCACCAGCAGCCAGTCCCGGTCCAGCAGCAGCACCTCGGTGACCCGGTCCACGGCGGCGGGCACGTCCAGGTCCGGCCCGTCGAGGGCGAGGGCGCCGGCCACCTGCTCCGCGATCAGGTCGGCGCGCTGCCGGTAGAGGGCGAAGAACAGCTCGTCCAGGCTGTCGAAGTTGGAGTAGAAGGCGCCCCTGCTGTAGCCGGCGGCCTCGCAGACCTCCTCGATGGAGACGCGGCCGAACCCCTTGGCGGCGAACACGGCGAACGCGGCGTCGAGCAGGTTGGCGCGCGTGCGGACGCGGCGCTTGGTGACGCGCCCGGTCGTTTCCTTCACCGCCATGTCCCGCCTCCGTTCGATACGTGAATGTATCCGATACAGGAATGCATCCAAAGAGCCGGCCGGAAACCGGCGAGACGCCGACCGACAATCGGATAGGAACAGATTTTCGATTCTGGAGTACGCTGGGACCATGGCCACGCACCTCCAGGGCTCCCTGTTCGACCAGACGGACGAGCTGCGGCTCGGTGACCTCGCCGGGATGCGCCGTACACGGCTGGCCCACGGCGCCTGGATCGACGTGCTGCCCGGCTGGCTGAGCGGCGCCGACGTCCTGTTCGAACAGCTCGCCGCCGAGGTGTCCTGGCGTGCCGAGCGGCGCACGATGTACGACCACGTCGTCGACGTACCTCGACTGCTGTCCTTCTACGGCGCCGGCGACGCGCTCCCGCATCCCGTGCTCGCCGAGGCCCGCGACGCGCTGTCCACGCACTACGCCGAGGAACTCGGCGAGCCGTTCACGACGGCCGGGCTCTGCTACTACCGCGACGGCCGGGACAGTGTCGCCTGGCACGGGGACCGGATCGGGCGGGGCGCGCGGGAGGACACGATGGTCGCCATCCTCTCCGTGGGCGCGCCGCGGGATCTGCTGCTGCGCCCGGCGCGGGGCGGCGGCGAGACGGTGCGCCGCCCGCTGGGCCACGGCGACCTCATCGTGATGGGCGGCTCCTGCCAACGGACTTGGGAGCACTCGATCCCGAAGACCACACGCGCCACGGGACCACGCATCAGCGTGCAGTTCCGGCCGCACGGCGTGCACTGAGGCGGAGAGGCGGCCGCTTCGGGCGCGCGGGGGGCCTGCCTCCGGTGGACGGTGCCGGAGGCGGCCCTTCCTCTGGGCGAAGCCCTGCCCGGCGGCCACACTGTCCGCGTGAGCGTCGACACGCAGGTACCGGCCACCGCTCCCCGGCGTGGCGAACTGGACGCGCTGCGGGTCTTCGTCGTCCTGGGGCTGGTGTTCTTCCACTCCGCGCTGGTCTTCTCGCCGGACGACGACTTCTACGTCAAGGACGCGCGGACGACCGAGGCCGTCACCGTGCTCGCCGGGTTCGGGGTCGTGTGGGCGATGCCGATGCTGTTCCTCGTCGCCGGGCTGGGTTCCCGCTACTCGATCCGCCGCCGCGGTCCCGCCCGCTTCACCCGTGAACGGCTGCTGCGGCTGGGCGTTCCGCTGGTCTTCGCGACCGTCGTCCTGTGCCCGCTCCCCCAGTGGCTGCGGCTGCGGGCCGCCGACCCCGGCTACGACGAGTCGTACGGGCGTTTCTGGATGCGCTTCCTCACCGTCCGGCCGGACCCGGCCGACTTCCCGTTCGTCCTGGACGGGGAGCACTTCGAGACCGGTCATCTGTGGTTCGTCGTGCTGCTGCTCACCTTCAGCCTGCTGCTCGCCCCGGTCGCGGCACCGCTCGCGGCCTGTTCGGAGCGGCTGGGGCAGGCGGTGCGGCGGCGTCCTTCCCTGCTCCTCGCACCCCTCCTGCCGCTGGCCGCGATCAACGCGTTCCTGGGCATGGAGGAGGGCTTCGCGGGCTGGAACCGCTGGGCGTACCTGGTGTTCTTCGTCCTCGGGTACGTCCTCGCCGACGACGTACGTGTCCGCGATGCGTTGCGCCGGGTCGCCGTTCCCGTGGGTGTGGCCGGGCTGGTCCTGTTCGCGGGGTCCGCGCCCGGGTTCATGTCACTGGACGACCCGTTCACCGACGCAAGTCCGCTGGGCCTGGTGACGCGGGCCGTGTTCGGGGCGGCCGGGTGGTGCTGGGTCGCCGCGATCCTGGGGTTGCTGGACCGGCCGCGCGCAGGGCGCGAACGCCAGGACCAGCAGGGCGCGGGGCGGTCGCCGTCGCGCGCCATGGTGTACCTGGGGATCGCCGCCCTGCCCGTGTACGTGCTGCACCAGCCGGTCGTGGTCGCCCTCGCGTACGGCGTCGTCGGCTGGTCGGCGCCGATCGTGATCAAGTACGCCGCGATCGTGGCCGGTTCGCTGGTGGTGATCGTCGTCCTGTACGAGTGCCTGGTGCGCAGAACTCGGCTGACGCGGTTCCTGTTCGGGATGCGTCCCGACCCGCCGGTCACGCGCTTTCGGTGATCTGCTTTGCTGTGTCCGTCGGGCACGGACCTCACCACGCGGGACGATCATGCAAGCAGATGTGCGGCAAGTCGCGGACGGCACCTATCTGGTGCACGGCAGCAACACCAACTGGGTGATCCTGTCCGAGGGGGACTCGGTCACGCTGATCGACACCGGCTACCCCGGGGACCGGCCGAGGCTCCTCGCCTCGCTCGCCGAGGTGGGCAGTTCACCGGAGGCCGTCACGGCCGTGCTGATCACGCACGCGCACACGGACCACCTGGGCAACGCCGAGTACCTGAACGCCACGCACGGCACGCCGATATACCTGCACGAGGCCGAAGTGCCGCATGCGCGCCGGGAGTTCCTGCACCAGGTGAACGTCGGGACGGTCCTGAGGAACGGCTGGCGGCCCGGCGTCCTGCCCTGGGCGATCCACGCGATCCGCTCGGGCGGCACCGCGCACGTCCCGGTCACCGCGCCCGAGCCGTTCCCCTCGGCGGGCCCGCTGGACCTGCCCGGCCGTCCCGTCCCCGTGCACACCCCCGGCCACACCAACGGGCACTGCGCCTACCACCTGCCCGACGCCGGGGTGGTGATCGCGGGAGACGCCCTGGTGAGCGGGCATCCCACCTCGCGGATCAAGGGACCGCAGCTGCTGCCCGACATGTTCCACCGCGAGCGCGCACAGGCCGTGGCCTCGCTGGACGTACTCGAAGGCCTCAAGGGGGACGTACTGCTGCCCGGCCACGGTCCCCTGCACCGGGGATCCGTGCAGGAAGCTGCTCTTCAGGCGCGGGAGCGCGCACTTTAGGGTGAGGTGACGATCACCGGCGAGGCGAGGACGAACGGCCCATGGCACTGCAGATCAGCGCGACGAACCCGGAGCACCCCGCGCTCCTGCTGGAGCTGCCCTGGCAGCTGCCGCTGGAGCAGTGGCCGGACGACGTCCTCGTCCCGCTGCCGCGCGGTATATCCCGGCACGTGGTGCGCTACGCCCGGGCCGGCGACGAGGTGATCGCCGTCAAGGAGCTCGCCGAACGCCCGGCACTGCGCGAGTACGAGCTCCTGCGCGACCTGGACCGCATCGGCATCCCGTCGGTGGATCCGCTGGCCGTGGTCACCGGACGCGTCGACGGCGACGGCGGGCCGCTGGAGTCGGTCCTGGTGACCCGGCATCTGGGCGGCTCGATGCCGTACCGCTCGATGTTCGAGACGACGATGCGTCCCGCGACCATGCACCGGCTGATGGACGCGCTGGCCGTGCTGCTGGTCCGGCTCCACCTCGCCGGGTTCGCCTGGGGCGACTGCTCGCTGTCCAACACGCTGTTCCGGCGCGACGCGGGCGCCTACGCCGCGTATCTGGTGGACGCCGAGACGGGCGATCTGCACCCGCAGCTCAGCAACGGCCAGCGCGACTACGACCTGGACCTGGCCCGGGTGAACATCAGCGGCGAGCTGCTGGACCTGGAGGCGTCCGGGGCGCTGCACCCCTCGGTGGACCCGATCGAGTTCGGCACCGAGATCTGTGCCCGCTACCGGAGTCTGTGGGAGGAGCTGACCCGCACCTCGGTGTATCCGGCGGGCAAGTACCACTACATCGAGCGCCGGATCCGCCGGCTGAACGACCTCGGGTTCGACGTGGCCGAGATGCAGATCGAGCACGCCACCAACGGCGACACGGTCACGTTCGTGCCCAAGGTCGTGGACGCCGGGCACCACCAGCGTCAACTGCTGCGTCTGACGGGCCTGGACACCGAGGAGAACCAGGCCCGACGGCTGCTGAACGACCTGGAGAGCTGGATGGCCACCCAGGACGACTACGCCCCGGGTGACCCCCTCGGAGCCCGCCCCGAGGTCCTCGCCCACCGCTGGGTGCGGGACGTCTTCCGACCCACGGTGCGGGCCGTACCGCTGGAACTGCGCGGTTCGATGGACGCGGCCGAGATCTACCACGAGCTGCTCGAACACCGCTGGTACCTGTCCGAGCGGGCGCAGCACGACATCGACCTGGACACGGTGGTCGAGGACTACATCGAGAACATCCTGCCCAAGGCCCGGGAGACGCTTCAGCCGACGGCCGACTGAGCCGGCGGACCGGCTCGGTCGACCAGGCTCAGACCGGCGGTACGACCGCCACCGGGCAGGGCGCGTGGTGCAGGACGCCGTGCGCGACCGAACCGATCCGGGCGCCGACGGCCGTACGGCGGGCGCGCCGCCCGACGACCATCAGCTGGGCCCGTCCGACGACCGACAGCAGCACCTGCCCGGCGCTGCCCATCTCGACGTGCTCGACCACCTGGACGTCGGGGAAGCGCTCGCGCCACGGTCGCAGCGCCTCGCCCAGGGACCTCTTCTCGTAGGGCTCCAGCCCGCCGGCGTCGTCGAGGAGTTTCAGGGAGGCCGGGCTGTAGGCGAACAGCGGCGGCAGCGTCCAGGCCCGTACGGCGCGCACGGTCGCGCCGCGTGCCGCCGCCGTCTCGAACGCGAACCGCAGCGCGGCGGCGCTGTCGTCCGCGTCCCCGTGCTGGCCCACGACGATCTCGCGTCCGGCGGCCTCCGCGGACGCCTGGTCCCCGGCCCGGACCAGTACGACCGGACACCCCGCCCCGGCGATCACCTGCTGTCCGACGGAGCCCAGCAGGAACCCGACGACCGCGGCCTGGCCCCGCGACCCGAGCACCAGCATCTCGGCGTCCGCCCCGGCCGCGACCAGTGTGTCCACGGAGCCGTCGTCGATGACGTCGGTCGTCACCTCCATGCCCGGGTGCCGCTCGGTGACGGAGCGGACGGCCTCCGCGAGGCCCTCCCGCACCCACTGGACCTGGGTGTCCGGGTCCCCCGCGTCGATCGCCTCGTGCGACTGGAACCGCCAGGCGTGCACCACCCGCAGGGCCAGCCCCCGCCGGACCGCCTCCCGGGCCGCCCAGCCGAGAGCGGCGAGGCTCTCCTCGGAGCCGTCCACCCCTGCCGTGATCGGGCGCGTCATTCCGGCTGCCTCCTAGTGTCGTGGTCACGTCGTTCGGGCCCAGTCTTCACTACGCTGCGGCCATGGCTTTGCAGTGGGAGCAGGTGGTCGTCGACTCGGCCGACCCGGTGGCCCTGGGACGCTGGTGGGCCGAGGCGCTGGGCTGGGTCGTGCTGAACGACTCGGCCGAGGAATTCGAGATCCGGCCGGAACCGGACCGCCTGCCCGGCCTGATCTTCGGGCCGGTCCCGGAGGGCAAGACCGTGAAGAACCGCCTCCACCTCGACTTCCGCCCCGACGACCAGAACGCCGAGGTCACCCGCCTTCTCGCGCTCGGCGCGCACCACACCGACATCGGGCAGAGCGGCGACGAGCCGTGGGTGACGCTGACGGATCCCGAAGGCAACGAGTTCTGCGTGCTCGCCCCGCGTCGCGGCTGAAAGGCGTCGCCTCCCACGTACCCGAGCGAAGCGGGCGGATCGAACATACGATGGGCCGGAGTCGGCGCGGCGACGTGGAGACGCCGTGCCCTGGTACCGACCCCGGGGTGGGAGACGTATGGCACAGGCCGCCGACGCAGCGCGGACCGTCATCCTGACCGTGGACGACGACCCGGGCGTGTCCCGGGCGGTCGCCCGCGATCTGCGGCGGCGCTACGGCGCGTCCCACCGGATCGTGCGGGCGGAGTCCGGCGAGTCCGCGCTGGAGGCACTGCGCGAGCTGAAGCTGCGCGGCGATCTCGTGGCCGTGATCCTGGCCGACTACCGCATGCCGCAGATGAACGGCATCGAGTTCCTCGAACAGGCCCTGGACGTCTACCCGGGCGCGCGGCGGGTGCTGCTGACCGCGTACGCGGACACGAGCGCGGCGATCGACGCGATCAACGTCGTCGATCTCGATCATTATCTGCTCAAGCCGTGGGACCCGCCCGAGGAGAAGCTGTATCCGGTCCTGGACGATCTGCTGGAGGCGTGGCGGCGCAGCGACTACCGGCCGGTGCCCAGCACCAAGGTGGTCGGGCACCGGTGGTCGGCGCGGTCGTCGGAGGTGCGGGAGTTCCTCGCCCGCAACCAGGTGCCGTACCGCTGGTACTCGGCCGACGAACCCGAGGGTCAGCGGCTGCTGGCCGCCGCCGAGCAGGACGGAGAGCGGCTGCCGCTGGTGATCACGCCGGACGGCACACCCCTGGTGGCGCCCGAGGCACCCGAGCTGGCCGCGCAGGTCGGGCTCGCCACGACGCCGACGGCGGAGTTCTACGACCTCGTCGTCATCGGCGGCGGACCCGCGGGGCTCGGCGCGGCGGTGTACGGGGCGTCGGAGGGGCTGCGGACCGTGCTGGTGGAGCGGTCGGCGACGGGCGGGCAGGCCGGGCAGAGCTCCCGGATCGAGAACTACCTCGGCTTCCCGGACGGCGTGTCGGGCGCCCAGCTCACCGACCGGGCCCGCCGGCAGGCGGCGAAGTTCGGCGCCGAGATCCTCACCGCGCGCGAGGTGACGGCGCTGGAGGTCAGCGGCGCCGCCCGGGTCGTACGGTTCTCGGACGGCTCGGCGGTCGCCGCGCACAGCGTGATCCTGGCGACCGGCGTGTCGTACCGGCAGCTGGCCGCGCCCGGCTGCGACGACCTGACCGGCTGCGGGGTGTACTACGGGTCGGCGCTGACGGAGGCGCCCGCCTGCCAGGGGCAGGACGTGTACATCGTCGGCGGCGCCAACTCGGCGGGGCAGGCGGCGATGTATCTGTCGCGGGGCGCGAAGTCGGTGACGCTGCTGGTGCGCGGTGAGTCGCTGTCGGCGTCCATGTCGCACTACCTGATCCAGCAGATCGAGGAGGCGCCGAACATCTCGGTGCGCACCCGCACGGTCGTGGAGTCCGCCCACGGCTCCGGCCACCTGGAGCAGCTGACGCTGCGTGACGTGGACAGCGGGCGGACCGAACTGGTCGACGCGCAGTGGATGTTCGTGTTCATCGGCGCGGCCCCGCTGACCGACTGGCTGGACGCGACGGTGCTGCGGGACGAGCGCGGGTTCATCCTGGCCGGGCCCGACCTGACGGCCGACGGGCGGCCACCGGCCGGCTGGGAGCTGGACCGGCCGCCGTACCACCTGGAGACCAACGTCCCCGGCGTGTTCGTGGCGGGGGACGCGCGCGCCGAGTCCGCGAAGCGGGTCGCGTCCGCCGTAGGAGAGGGAGCCATGGCCGTGATGCTCGTCCACCGCTATCTGGAGCAGTCATGAGCGGGCAGTTGATGCCGTGCGACCCGCAGGAGATCGGAGCCCTGTTCCTGTTCGAGAAGCTCACGCCCGAGCAGCTCGGCAGGCTGTGCAGCGCGGGGCGGGTGGAGATGTTCGAGCCCGGCCCCGTGTACACCGAGGGTGATCCCGCGACCTGTTTCTATGTGATGGTCGAGGGCACCGTCGTGTTGTCCCGGCGGGTCGGCGGCGACGACGTGGAGGTCAACCGGACCTCCCAGCGCGGGGTGTACTCCGGGGCCTGGCAGGCCTATCTCGGGGACCGGGTTCCGCAGGTCTACAACAGCTCGATGCGGGTCACGGAGCCGACGCGGTTCTTCGTGCTGCCCGCCGAGACCTTCGCGGAGGTGATCCGCGAGTGGTTCCCGATGGCCCTGCATCTGCTGGAAGGTCTCTTCTTCGGTCAGAAGAGCACCGAGCTGGCCGTCAACCAGCGCGAACGGCTGCTGGCGCTGGGCTCGTTGTCCGCGGGGCTCACACACGAGCTCAACAACCCCGCGGCGGCGGCCGTCCGGGCCACCGCGACGCTGCGGGAGCGCGTCGGCAAGATGCGGCACAAGCTGGCGATCATCGCGCAGGGTTCGTACTCCCCCGAGGTCATGGCCAACCTCATAGACATCCAGGAGCGCACGGCCGAACGGGTCGCGAAGGCACCGACGTTGAGCCCGCTGGAGGCGTCGGACCGGGAGGACGCCGTCACGGACTGGCTGGACGACCACGACATCCAGGACGGCTGGCGGATCGCGCCCGCCTTCGTGCAGGCCGGTCTCGACGAGGACTGGCTGGACCAGGTCGCGGCGGCGGTGGACGAGGAGATCCTGCCGAGCGCGATCGGCTGGCTCAACTACACCGTCGAGACCGAGCTGTTGATGGACGAGATCAACGACTCGACCACCCGCATCTCCCATCTCGTCGACGCCGCCAAGCAGTACTCCCAGCTGGACCGCGCGCCCTTCCGCAACGCCGACGTGCACGAACTCCTCGACAGCACCCTGATGATGCTGTCGGCCAAGATCGGCCCGCAGATCAAGGTGGTCAAGGATTACGACCGTACGCTGCCGAAGATCCCGGCGTACCCGGCGGAACTCAACCAGGTGTGGACGAACCTGATCGACAACGCGGTCTCGGCCATCGACAGCGCGGGCGGCGAAGGGACGTTGACCGTGCGGACGGCCCTCGACCACGACCGGCTGCTGGTGGAGTTCCGGGACACGGGTGTGGGGATCCCGGCCGAGCACCGGGGGCGGATCTTCGATCCGTTCTTCACGACGAAGCCGGTGGGCGAGGGGACCGGGCTCGGTCTCGACATCTCCTGGCGGATCGTGGTCAACAAGCACCACGGGACCATCCAGGTGGAGTCGGAGCCGGGCGACACGCGTTTCCAGGTGCTGCTTCCGCTCACATCGGCCGAGGAGGAGTCCGCATGACCAGCGACCAGGGCGGCAAGGGGATCGACCCGAGCGTGCCGCCGAGCGGCAGCGGGTGCGTCGAGTGCGACGAGGTCGGCGGATGGTGGTTCCATCTGCGGCGGTGTGCGCAGTGCGGGCACGTGGGGTGTTGTGACAGTTCGCCCGCCCAGCACGCGACGGGGCATTTCCGGGAGACCGGGCATCCGTTCGTGCAGAGCTTCGAGCCGGGTGAGAGCTGGTACTGGGACTACGCGTCGAACGAGCTGTACGAGTCGGGGCCCGAGCTGGCCGCGCCGGTGAGCCATCCGGCCGAGCAGCCGGCACCGGGGCCTGCGGGGCGGGTGCCGGCCGACTGGGCGCAGACGTTGCGCGGCTGAGGTTACGCCCGCTCGGCTTCAGCGGTCGGTGTCGCAGTCGAGGGCCGTCAGGTCGACGGCGTCGGCCATCGCCTGCATCCCCTTGTCGTTGGGGTGGATGTGGTCGCCGCCGTCGAGGGCGGGCAGCATGCGTGCGGGGTCGTAGGGGCTGCGCAGGACGCGGTCGAAGTCCGTGACGGCGTCGAACAGGCCGCCGGTGCGGACGAACGTGTTGACCTCCTGCCGTACGGCTTCGGCGGCCGGGTCCCATTCGTGCCAGCCCTTGAAGGGTCCGACGGTCGCGCCGACGACGCACTTGCCGGCCGCGTGCGCCCGCTCGACGATCTCGCGGTAGCCGTCGATCAGGTCGTCGGCCGTGACGCCCGTGTGGGCCTTGATGTCGTTGACGCCCTGGAAGAGGAACACGGTCCGTACGCCCGGCTGGGTGAGGACGTCGCGCTCCAGCCGGTTCAGGGCGCTCTGGCCGGGGCCGTCCGCGAGGACCTTGTTCCCGGAGATCCCTTCGTTGGCCACGCCCTTCACGGCCGTGTCCGTGCGCTGCAGGCGGCGGGCGAGGTAGTCGGGCCAGCGGCGGTTCAGGTCGGCGGTGGACTGCCAGCCGTCGGTGATGGAGTCGCCGAGGGCGGCCACCGCCGCGGTGCCCTCGGGGGCGTGTACGGAGACGGCGTCGAGGTAGAACCAGGAGCCGGTCGGGATGGTCCAGGCGGCGCCGCTCTCCGCGGCGGTGTGGTCGCCCTGGGTCGCGTACGACGACTGCAGGGCCATCCAGTGGCCGCTGGCCGGGCCGCCCGCGTCGGGGCTGTGGAGGCTGACGACGAGGTCGGTCGCGGCGGGCAGCCTGCCGGGCAGCGGGTCGCTCCACACGGTGTCGCCCGCCGGGACGGTGACCGTGCGCGCACCGCCGAAGGTCATCCGGCGGTTGCTGCCGGGCCGCAGTTCGGCGCCCTGTTTCCGGATGCCGGCGTAGACGCTGTCGAGGGTGAGCGGCCGGTCCCCGAAGGCGTTGGAGAGCCGGACCCGGACGCCGGTGCCGCCGACGCTGGTGTGCACGACGAGCCGGTAGCTGCGGCCGGCTACGCCGTCGGCCATCCGGTCGGCGCTCGCGGCCCAGGTGACGACACCGCTCGGCGCGGCGGTGGCCTCGGCGGGCGCCTCGGCGGCCTGGGACTGGCAGGCGACGACGGTCAGCAGGACGACGGCCGACGGAAGCGCGGCCCTCACCGGGTGAGGTCCCGCAGTGTGACAGAGGCGCCGGGCCGCAGGGTGACCGTGCGGGACACCTCGCCGCACACGACCGTCGTGGTGCGGCCGCCGACACTGTGGATCCGCGCCTCCGTCGGTTTCCCGTCGCGCCAACGCAGGTCGACCTCGAAGCCGCCGCGCGCGGCGCCCCCCTCGACGAAGCCCGAACCGGCCCAGGCGTCGGGGAGCGCCGGGAGGAGTTCGATGTGTCCGGGTCGGGAGTACAGCAGCATCTCCATCATCGCGGCCGGGGTTCCGAAGTTGGCGTCGATCTGGAAGATGCCCCGGCCGCGTTCGACCTCGTAGATGTCAAAGAGGTTGGGTGCCGTGCCGTTGCTGCCGCCGGTCGAGGGGCGGAGGTTGTCGACGACCAACTGGTAGGCGTTCTCCGCGTTCTTCAGACGGGCCCAGCACAGGCCGCGCCAGGCGTTGGCCCAGCCGAAGCTCTCCATGCCGCGCGCGGTGAGCAGGGCTGTTGCGCCGGTGACGATGTCGGCGGGGGTGGAGCCGTCGGGGCGGATGCGGTCGCCGGGGAACAGGCCGACGAGCGGGGAGAGGTGCCGGTGCGTGGTCTCGCCCAGGTTGTCGGGGGACATCCACTCCTCCAGCCAGCCGGTGGTCTCGCTGACCTGGGGCAGGTACAGCTTTCTGCGCAGTGCGGCGATCGTGGCCGCGTGGCCCGTGTCGGTCCGCAGTTCGGCCGCCGCGGTGCAGTAGCTGCCGAAGAGCGCCCACACCAGTTCCTGAGCGTAGGTGATGCCCTTGGCGTCGAGCGGGCCGTGCTCCGGGGACCAGTCGCTGTCGGCGATCAGCACCTCCTTCGACGTGCCGGGGAGCGTGGTGGTGAGCAGCCGCGCCTCCCAGAACTCGCAGGCGCCCTTCAGCAACGGATAGATCTTCTTCAGGTGCTCTCGCGACCCGGTGTACTCGTAGTGCTCCCACAGGGTGGCGCACAGCCAGGCGTTGCCCGCCGGGTGCCACCACCAGCCGCCTCCGCCATGGGGGTTGGTGGAGATGGCGACGGTCCAGCCGGCGTTACGGCCGGTGGAGTTGCGGTAGCGGTTGCGCGGGTCGTTGAACAGGCGGCGGGTGGTGTCGGTCCAGGACGGCAGCTGGGCGAGGCAGTAGTCGGTGAGGGCGTCGAAGCACGGGGACAGGCCGGTCCGGTCGGCCATCCAGTAGTTCATCTGGAGGTTGATGTCGGTGTGGTAGTCGCCCATCCAGTCCGGGTCGTTGCCGTCGAGCCACAGCCCTTGCAGGGCGAGAGGCAGGCTTCCTCGCGATCCGGAGATCATCAGATAGCGGCCGAAGTGCACGTAGGCCGCTTCGAGTTCCGGGTCGGGCACGCCGTCCCGGGCGCGCGCCCGGAGCCGTTCCCAGGTGTCCAGGGAGCGCTGCTCGGCGGACGACGTGCCGAGCGCGAGGTCCATGCGCCCGAACAGGGCCTGGTAGTCGGCGACATGGGTGCTCAGCAAGGTGTCCACCGAGTGGGTGGCGGCGTCGCGGACCTTGGTGCGGGCGAGCCGGTGCGGATCGAGGGACGGATCGCGGTAGTCCCTCGCCGCGTCCGGCGCGTAGTCGGTGCCGCCGCTCACCACCACGGTCAGGTCCCGACACCCGGCGAAGTCGATCCGCGAGCCGCTGACGGTGACCCGGCCGCCGGAGCCGTACGCGGTGACGGCTGCCCCGTAGCGCAGCCCGTTCGGCAGGGCCGCGCCGAACGACACCGAGGCGTCCTCGCCGTGCGTGCCCTCCAGCACGACGGTGCCGGTGTGGCGACCGCCGCCGCTCTGCGTGAAGTGCAGGACGATCACGTCGTCGGGCCGGCTGGCGAAGATCTCCCTCCGATACGTCACCCCGGAGCGCGTGTACGACGTGGTCAGCAGCCCCTTCGCCAGGTCGAGGGTGCGGCGGTAGCCGTGGACGGCGGACAGGTCGTGGTCGGGGAGGTCGACGGTGAGGCGGGCGAGCAGCGTGAAGGAGCCGAAGTCATCGCGGCCGTAGGGGAACTGACCGTCGGCGTCGAGGGTGTCGTTGAGGCCGCCGGTCCACATCGTGGCGTCGGTGATCAGGAGGAGTTCGCGGCCGGGGTCGCCCGCGACGAGGGCGCCGAGGCGGCCGTTGCCGACGGGCAGACCCTGCTCGATCATGGAGTGCTCGTCGGCGGGGGCCTGCCACCAGAGCCGGTGACGTGAACTCCCTTGACCGACTGTCGAGTTCGCGGGACGCATGGGCGCGGCCGACGCGGTGAAGGCGGGCAGCGCGGTGAGGGCTCCGCTCGCCGCGGCGAGGGCGAGCAGGCCGCGTCTGGGCAGGCGGGGGGTGGGGGTGGTGTCCATGGCGGGCTCCTGGCGGTCGTGGGCGGGCGCCGTGGGTGTGTTCAGGACGACTTCGGTACGTCGATCCGGTCGATGTCGGGCGCGTAGCCGCTGCCGCTGTCGAAGGTGATCGTGTTGGCCCCGGCCTTCAACCTGACCGGCACATGGACGCTGTTCACCGTGGCCCAGTCGCCCGTGGACGCGAACTTGTGCGAGGTGGCGCCGCCTTCGCCCGCGGACACCAGGATCGACCGGGAGTCACCGCTGACGTAGGCGACCTTGATCTGGTAAGTGCCGGCCTTGGGCACCACGACGTCATGGACGGTGACCTTGCCGCCGGTGTAGAGGTTGCCGACCTTGCGGCCGTCGGAGCAGGCGGCGCAGTCGGCGACGGAGGCGTTGCCGCTCAGGGTGCCCGCCTCGGCCTCGTGGGCGGTCCAGGCCAGGTCCGTGCCGCGCGGGGTGACGGTGAACAGGCGGGAGCCGTGCGCGGGGAGGGCCTCGGTGATCCTGTCGGTGTGGCTGCCGAGGTTCTCCTTGTTCCACACGTCGCGCACCGAGGCCCTTCCCTTGAAGCCGAGGGTGGACCAGTTCGCGGTCACGGCGGCCGGTGCGTCGGAGAGGTTGAACAGGGCGACGGTGTAGGTGCCGTTCGGGTTCTTCGCGGCCCACACCTGCTGCGGGTCGGAGGCGGTGACGGGCTCGGCGGGCGGGGCGCCGCTCTGGTTGATCGCGATGACCTCGCGGTCGGTCAGCAGCTTCAGGCCGTAGGAGTCGAGCCTGGTGAGGTCGTCGCCGGTGAAGAGAGGTGACTTGGCTATCGCCCAGAGGGTGGCGTAACTCTGCCGCTCGGCCCTGGTGAGGCCGTCCATCTCACCGTTGCCGACGTTGAGGGAGTCGAGGTCGTTCCAGCCGCCGGGGCCCGCGTGGCCGGTCCAGGCGGGGGCGTCGTCCCAGCGGTCGTCGACCGAGTTCTCCCAGCTGACCAGGGTGTTGCAGTAGCACTCGACGTCGGTGTCGATGCGCCAGCCGTTGGAGTACTTCTTCCAGTCCTCGACGTGCCCGTAGTCCAGGGACCAGGACAGCTCCAGGTGGATCGGGCGGCCGGCGGTCTTGATGGCCTGCTGCCAGGCGGCGACGTCGGCGACGTTGTTGTAGTTGTCGCCGCTCTTGAACGAGCCGGGGCCGACGCCGTCGAGCTTGAGGAAGTCGTAGCCCCAGTCGGCGAAGAGCTGTGCCTGGGAGTCGATGTACTTCTGCGCGCAGGGGTCGGAGAAGTCGATCTTGTATGCGCTGTCCCAGCCGTTGGTGGTGCGCAGGTCGTCGTGGACGATGTCGGCGGTCGTGCAGCCTTCGGCGTTCCAGACCGGCGTCTTCCCGTCGCCGTACGCCCCCTTCTCCAGGCCGACCGGGAGGTAGATGCCGGCCTTGAGGCCCTTGGCGTGTATGCGGTCGGCGACGGCTTTCATGCCGCTGGGGAAGCGCTCGGGGTCGGCCTGCTGCCGGCCGTACTGGTCGAACCGCGGCTTCCAGGACCAGTCCATCCACCAGCCGGCGTCGATGTTGACGTACTCGTAGCCGTACTTCTTCAGCTTGGCGGCCATGGCGTCGGTCTGCTTGAGGACGTTCGCCTCGGAGAGGTAGCTGTAGTCGCCCTTCGGGTTGAGGCCCGGGTACTTCGACGACTGCATGGTCCAACTCGTCCAGCCCATGTAGGGCTTGGCGGCCACCGAGGTGGTGGCCGGGGGCGTGTTGGTCTCGGCCCGGGCGGTGGGGACGGCGGCGGTGACACCGGCGGCGAGGGCCAGGACCACCACGGCTCTCAGGCTGCGTGCGGGCAGGGCGGAGTACGAGGATGACCGCATGGGTCGTACCTCCAGGGTGTGTTTCAGCGGCTCTACCGCTGCTGGTCGGCTCTGATGAAGGACTGGATCGCGGTGGCCGCGGCCCCGCGCGCCCACTCCTCGAAGGGCAGCGGGCGGATCTGTACGTCGCACTCGGCGGCGGAGCCGAACGCGGCCGCGGTGAACGTGTCGCGGATCTGATCCGCGAACAGGTCGTAGGCGGCGAGGCCCTCGCCGGAGATGATCACCCGCTCGGGGCCGAGCAGGTTGGCCACGGTGGCGATACCCCGGCCGATGGCCTCGCCCGCGCGCGCGTAGGCCTCGCGGGCAGCGGTGTCGCCCTGGTGGGCCAGTTCCACGGCGGCGGCGGTGTCGGCGACGTCGACGCCCGTGGTCTCCCGGATCCGGCGGACGATCGCGGCGTCCCCCGCGATGGCCTCCACGCAGCCCCGGTTGCCGCAGTGGCAGGGCGGGCCGGCCGGGGCGACGGTCACATGGCCGATCTCCCCGGCCACGCCCTGCGCCCCGGCGACCACCCGGCCGTGCACCACGAGCCCGCAGCCGATGCCGGCGCCGACCGTCACCACGGCGAAGTCGGACAGTCCCACGCCGGCGCCGAACCACTGCTCGGCGACGGTGAGTGCCCGTACGTCGTTGTCGACGGTGACCGGCAACCCGGTGGTCGCGGCGGCGAGTTCGGCGAGGGGCACGTCCCGCCACTCCAGGAAGGGTGAGTAGCGGACGACGCCGGCGCCGCGGTCCACGTCGCCGGAGACGGCGATGCCGAGGCCGAGGACCGGTACGCCCGAGTCGGCTGCCTTGGTGAGGAGTCCGCTGGTGAGCTCGGCGACCGAGGCCAGTACCTCCTTCGGCTCCCGGTCCGGGAGCGGGGCGTGCCGGGCGACACGGATGCGGCAGCACAGGTCGGTGAGCACGCCGATGATCTCGTCGCCGGTCACCTTGACGCCGATGAACAGCGCCCGTCCCCCGTCGACCCGCACCGGGTTGGCGGGGCGGCCGAGGGCCGGGCGGGCCGGTTCGTCCGCGTCCTCCACCAGATAGCCGGCCTCGATCAGGGGGCGTACCGCCTTGGTGACGGCGGCCGGGGACAGTCCCGCCCGCCGGGCCACCTCGAGTCGGGTCAGCGGCCCGTGGGACAGGACCGTGGTGAAGATCTGCGAGGCGGCCGGCGTGTTCGCCGGGAAGGTCTCGGCGCGGCGGGTCGAGGACATGCCCGGAACCTAAGGCACTTATTTTCCGCCGTCAATAAAAGAAGCGGAATTCGTTCACGACCGCTCCGGTCGGCGATCGAGGACTCCTACTCGGTGATCAATGTCTGTCCAACTGTGCGTCGTCTGTGGCGATGTGACGGGATGCGAGAAGGTTGCCCCGCACGAAGGTGATCGTTCTCGTATGGGCGACACGTCGACAGGAACGGGAGGAAGCCGGATGGTCTCAGCAACGGTGGTCAGGGGTACGGCGATGGCGACGGCCCTGGTGTCGCTCCTGGCGGTGCCCGCACACGCCGTGTCCGGGGCCGGGAAACCCGGCGCCACCACGGTCGAGGCCAAGGTCGGCGCCAAAGCGGGTGCCCTGCCCGCCCCGGACGTCACCGGCGTGTGGAACGTCCTGCGCACGGCGCGGCGGCAGGGCGCGCCCGGCGCCATCGCCCGCCTCGACGACCACGACTCGGTGCACTGGGCGGCCGTCGGTGTGGCCGATCGCAAGACGCGGCGCGCCATCAGCAACGCCGACCGGTTCCGCATCGGCAGTGTCACCAAGGTCTTCTCGGCCGTCGTCCTGCTGCAACTGGCCGACGAGAAGAAGCTGAAGCTCGACGCCCCGGTCAACCGCTATCTGCCGGGGCTGCTACCCGACGACCGCATCACGGTGCGGCATGTCCTCAGCCACCGCAGCGGCCTGTACGACTACACCAACGACATGTTCGCGCGGACGGTTCCCGGCTTCGAGGCGGTCCGCGGCAAGGTCTTCAGCTACCGGCAGCTGGTGAACCGTTCCCTGAGCAAGCCCCGGACCACCGGGCCCGGCGGCGCGTACTCCTACTCCAACACCAACTTCGTCGTCGCCGGCATGCTCATCGAGAAGCTGACCGGGCACTCGGTGCGGACCGAGTACCAGAACCGGATCATCGAGCCGCTGAAGCTGACCGACACGTTCTATGTGCACCCCGGCAAGAAGATCCCCGGCCGGCACACCCGCGGCTATCTCACTCCGGACGCGGCGGGTGCCGCACTCGTCGACGCCACCGAGCAGACGGTGTCCTGGGCGCAGAGCGCGGGTGCCGTCATCTCCAGCACACGGGACCTCAACACGTTCCTGTCGGCGCTGCTCGGCGGCCGGCTGACGTCCAAGGCGCAGCTGGCCCAGATGCAGCGGTGGGTGCCGGCGGGCAGCACACAGGCGTACGGGCTCGGCCTGCGGCGCCGGGACCTGTCGTGCGGGGTGTCCGTGTACGGCCACACGGGCGCCGTCCAGGGCTACTACACGTACGCGTTCGCGTCGAAGGACGGCAAGCGCAGCCTGGCCGCGCTCGCCAACGCCTCCAACAACGGCGCGCTGCACAACACGATGCTGACCACGCTGGAGTCGGCGTTCTGCGGCAAGCAGGCGAAGAAGTCGGGACGGGCCACCACGCCCGTCGAGCGGCACGAGGACATCGCACCGGGAAACCCGCTGGACCCTGACGAGGACTGAGGGCGCGCCTCGGCCGGGAACCCTCGAGATCCGGTGCGCGTTGTGCGGACATCCCCACCGGATCTCGAACCACCGACCAGGACGGCCCGATGAGCGAGTTGGTTCCCGGGGGCAATCTGCCCCTTCCGGGCGGCAGCGTGACCGTCCGGGTGCCCGGCCCCTTCGACGTGTCCGCGCTCATCACCGACGACAGCGGCAAGGTCCGGGGCGACGCCGACTTCGTGTTCTACAACCAACCGTCCGCGCCGGGCGCCCGGCTGCACGGCGACGCGCTGACCGTCGACCCGCCGCGCCTGCGCTCGGGTGCGACGCGGGTCACGGTGGTCGTCAGCCCAGCCGACCCCGGCACTCCCCTGGGCCGGCTGCCCGCCCCCGCGCTCCAGGTCACCGACTCCGGCGGCCGCCCGCTCGCCCGGTTCGCCCCGCCGCGCCCACGGCAGGAGACGGTGCTGCTGCTCGCGGAGCTCTACCGGCGTGGTGGCGGCTGGAAGCTGCGGGCCCTCGGGCAGGGATACGCGGACGGGCTGGCGGGCCTCGCGCGCGACTTCGGAGTGGACGTCGTCGAGGACGCGACGCCGACTCCGGCCGGCCAGACACCCGCCCCTCCCCCACCCGCTGGCTCCTCCGCTCTCACGGCCGCCCCCGTGCCCGGCGCCCCGCCGATGCCCACCGCACGGCCCACGATGCACACCCTGTCCGCCATCACCGCCCCGCACGCCCCGTTCCCCGACCGCGACGGCTTCCTCGACCTGGCCAACTCCGCCCGTACCGCCGCCGGTTCACCGCCTGTCGCGCTCGACGCCCGCCTCGCCTCCGCCGCGCAGGCCCACGCCTCCGCCATGGCCGCGGCAGGCCGGCTCGGCGTGGAGGGCCCTGACGGCCTCTCCGTGTACCAGCGCGTCACCGGCGCCGGGTACGCGTACCTCACTGTCGGCGAGCACCTGGTCTCCGGCCCGCGCACTCCCGCCGAGTTCATCGCCTACTGCCTGCGCACCGAACAGCCCCGCCGCACCCTGCACGACCCGGCCTTCACCCACGCCGCCGTCGCGTACGTCTGCGGCGGCCGCTCGGGCGACACGTACTGGACGGCGCTGTGGGCCAGACCGCTCGCGCCGGGCGACCTGCCGCGCACCGCGACCGAGGTCGTCGACCTGACCAACCGTGAGCGGGCCCGGGCCGGGCTGCATCCCCTGTCCGTCGACCCCGCGCTGACCACCGCCGCACAGGCCTACAGCACCGACATGGCGGCCCGCTCCTTCTACTCCCACACCTCGCCCGAGGGCACCCAGCCCTGGGACCGGGCGGCCGCCGCGGGCTCCCGGATGCGCACGATCGGTGAGAACATCGCGTGCGGCCAGCGCTCCCCCGGTGAGGTCGTGGAGGGCTGGATGAACAGCCCGGGCCATCGCGCCAACATCCTCAAGCGCGACTTCACCCACATAGGGATCGGCTTCGCGGGCGGCGGCCCGGCGGGCACCTACTGGACCCAACTCTTCGGCGGCTGACCGCCCATGGACGGCGACACGCCGCGATCTAGGCGGAAGGGAGCAGTCCGGGACAGGATGCCCCCATGAAGGGTGACCTCTTTTCCAGCGAGCACATGGTCCAGCCCGCCACAGCGCCGGGCATGACGATCGAGAACGCCAAATGCATCAAGTACGCGGTGAACGGCGAGATGCACGCCCGTCAGGGCGCGATGGTCGCCTACCGCGGCAACCTGCAGTTCGAGCGCAAGGGCCAGGGCGTGGGCGGCATGCTCAAGCGGGCCGTGACCGGTGAGGGGCTGCCGCTGATGGCGGTGCGCGGCCAGGGCGAGGCATGGTTCGCGCACGAGGCGCAGAACTGCTTCGTCGTCGACGTCGACCCCGGCGACGAGTTCACGGTCAACGGCCGCAACGTCCTGTGTTTCGACGCCTCGCTGTCGTACCGGATAGCGACGGTGAAAGGCGCCGGCATCACCGGCGGCGGCCTGTTCAACAGCGTCTTCTCGGGCCACGGCAAGCTGGGGCTGGTGTGTGAGGGCAACCCCCTCGTCATCCCGGTCTCGCCGCAGTATCCGGTGTACGTCGACACGGACGCGGTGGTCGGCTGGACCGCCGGCCTGAACACCTCGCTGCACCGTTCGCAGTCCCTCGGCTCAATGCTGCGCGGCGGTTCCGGCGAGGCCGTTCAGCTGATGCTGGAGGGCCAGGGGTATGTCGTCGTACGGCCCAGCGAGGCGACGCCCCAGAAGGCCCAGCAGCACTGATGCCGACCCGTGAGGTGATCTGCGCCTCACGAGCAACCCCGTCCGCCCGACCGACGTCTTGATCGACAACAGGTGAAGCCCTGGCCGCCCTTTCCGGCCAGGGCCGGTTTTCAACACTCTATACATGCCATGTATACCCGTGACGTATACGCATCATCTATACACACAGGGTAGAGACGGCGTGTATATCGATCGAGAGGCATCGATGTACGGCAAGGCATTCGCCCCGGAGTACCAGGGCTCCCTGACCAAGCTGTCCGTGAACTCCTCGCTGACGGACGTCCTGGCCGCCGGCACCGAGCAGCTGAGAGCGGCCGAGCGGGCCGGACAGCACGGCGAGGCGGCGCGTTCGGGGCTGGCGGTCGCCGAGGCGCACCGTCGCCTCGGCCAGGTCGGGGACGCGGAGCGGGCGTGGAAGGCGAGCTACCGCGCCGCCCGGGCGGCCGGTGACAGCGCGGCGATGGCCTGGGCGCTGTGGAGCGGGGGCACACTGGCCCGGCAACGCGGTGCGTTCCCGCTGGCCAGGCGGCTGCTTCAGCTCGCGGCGGACCTCGGTGAGCGCGGCGGCGACATCGTCGTACGCGGCTACTCGCTCGCCGGTCTTGCCGAGACCGGCCGCATCCAGGGCGACTACGAGGCCGTCCACCGGCTGCACGAACAGCTGCTGGCCGAGGCCCGGCGGCGCGGCGAGGCACGGCACACCGTGTGGGCACTGGAGGGCATCGCCCAGATCCATCGCAACACCGGCTCGTACGACACGGCGTACGACCTGTTCGAGGAGGCGGCCGAGATCGCCGCGCGCGCCGAGGACCGGCGCGGCCACGCCTGGGCGCTGCGCGGGCTCGCCGACATCGTGTCCGTACGCGACGGCGACACGGAGCGGGCGCTGGAGCTGCTGTCCGAGGCGGAGGCCGGCTGCCGCGCGATGAAGCTGTCCAGCGCGCTGGCCTACAACCACAAGATGCGCGGCAACGTCCTGTACCGGGCCGGTCGTCACGCCGAGGCCCGGGGCCTTTACGAGCAGGCGCTCGCGGAGTTCCGCGCCATGAGCGAGCCGCGCGGGGAGGCGCTGTCCCGGTTGGGGCTGGTCAAGGCACGGGCTCGGCTGGGCCGCGACCGCGCCGAGACCCTCGCTGAACTGGCCGAGCTGGCGGGGGTGCTGGAGCGGATCGGGCTGCGGCACGCCCGGGAGATGGTGGCGCGGGCGCAGGAGGAGTTCGGCGCCGTGGAGGGGGTCGCGGACGATGTCGCGGAAGGTGCCGGCGAGCGGGCCGTGGCGGGTGCCGGGGCGGTGGCCGCACGGTGACGACGTCTCCCTCCGCAGTACAGGCGCCCGCCGACGCCCGCCACGTCCTCGACCGCTGCCGCGCTCTGGTGCGGCCCGCGCTGCGGGAGGCCGTGGGGCGGACGCATCCGTGGGTCGGTGAGATGGCCGCCTACTCCTTCGGCTGGTGCGAGGTGGGCGGCACACCGGCCGTCGCCTCCGGCGGGAAGGGCATCCGGCAGGCCTTGGCCGTGCTCGGTGCCGAGGCGGCCGGTGCGCCCGGGCGGGTCGCGGTGCCCGCGGCGGTCGCGGTGGAGCTGGTGCACGCCTTCTCCCTGCTGCACGACGACATCATGGACGGCGACACCTCCCGGCGCGGCCGCCCCACGGTGTGGAGGGCGTACGGCACCGGGCCGGCCGTCCTCGCGGGTGACGCGCTGTTCGCGCTGGCCGTCGAGACGCTCGCGACGGCACCGGAGGGATCGCGGGCGGTACGGCTGCTGTCCGTGGCCTTGCAGGATCTGGTGCGCGGGCAGGCCGACGACCTGCTGTTCACGACACGTCCCTGGACGGGGCCGGAGCGCGTACGGCCGGACGAGTACCGGGCGATGGCCGAGCACAAGACGGGCGCCCTGCTGGGCTGCGCCGCCGCGCTGGGCGCCCTGCTCGGCGGCGCGCCGCCCGCGGCCGTCACCGCCCTCGACCGTGCCGGTCGGCATCTGGGCGTCGCCTTCCAGGTGGTGGACGATCTGCTGGGGATCTGGGGCGATCCCGAGGTCACCGGCAAGCCGGTGTACGGCGATCTGCGCGAGCGCAAGAAGACGTTCCCGGTGCTGGCGGCGCTCGACTCGCCCGCCGGGGGTCGCCTCTCCGGGCTGCTGGAGTCGGCTGCCGCGGATCCCGGTGAGGTGGCCGCGCTGGTCGAGGAGGCGGGCGGGCGCTCGGCCGGGCTCGCGGAGGCACGGCGTCATGTGACCGCTGTGGAGGCCGCTCTGGCCCATGTGCCGTTGGAGGCGGAGCCCGTCGGGGAGCTGCGGTCGCTGCTTGACTTCCTGGTCCGGCGTGATCTGTGAAAGCACAGTTCACAGGCTGGCGAGTGATCGTGGTGTCATCTTGGCGCCCTCGGTGAAACCGAGTTGACCGCGGCCCCCTCCCGAGTCAGGGTGCCAGACGGCGCGGACCCCGCCCCCACGCCGGAGAGGTGACTGCCATGATCGGGATCTCGGACGTCGAGGCCGCGGCCGACCTCATCGCCGGCCATGTCGTACACACGCCGACCGTGCCCAGCCCCGGTCTGTCGGCGCTGCTCGGTGTGCCGGTGACGGCGAAGCTCGAACTCCTCCAGCGCACCGGCTCGTTCAAGGCCCGCGGCGCGACGGCCAAGCTGCTGTCACTGAGCGACGCCCAGCGTGCGGCGGGGGTGGTCGCGGTCAGCGGGGGCAACCACGGCATCGCCCTCGCGATGACGGCCGCCGCCCTCGATGTGAAGGCCACCGTGGTGATGCCGCGTTCGGCGCCGGTCCGCGCCGTCGAGATCGCCCGGGACGCCGGGGCGTCCGTGCGGCTGACCGACGACATGGACGGGGCGTTCTCGCTCGTCACCCGGCTGCGGGACGAGGGACTGACGCTCGTCCACCCCTTCGACGACCCCCTGGTGATCGCCGGCCAGGGCGCCGTCGGCCTGGAACTCGCCGACGACGCCGGTGAACTCACCGACGTGATCGTCAGCGTCGGGGGCGGCGGGCTCATCGCGGGCGTCGCCATCGCCCTGCGGGCCCGACGTCCGGACGTGCGGATCTGGGGTGTGGAGACCGAGGGCGCGCAGGCCATGTCCGAGGCGCTGGCGGCGGGCGGGCCGGTGCCGGTTCCACTGTCGTCGATCGTGTCCACGCTGAGCGCGCCGGCCGTGTCCGGGCTGACCTACGACCATGTGTCCGCCCTGGTCGACGAGGTGCTCGTGGTACCGGACCGGGAGGCGGTGCGCGGCGTGCTCGATCTCGCCGAGCACGCCAAGGTGTGGACCGAGCCGGCCGCCGGCTGTCTGCTGCCCGCGGCCCGGCACGTCCTGGCGCGGGTCGGGGACGGCGCCCGGCTCGGTTTTGTCGTGTGCGGCGGCAACGCGACGACCCGGGACGTGCTGCGGTGGGCGGCTGATTTCGGACTCAGCTGAAATGTTTCGGCTCAATTCCCTCAACTTTTCGCCAGGTTACTCGTGCGTCAGGAGCAAATGAAAAGAAACGCCCTTTGGTTGGGGATTTCGTTGAACGCTTCCCGTGACGCCTCTCGTACTTCCTGTGAGAAATGAGAGCCAGGGGTTCAACGAGGGATGGCCATGGTCAAGGCGCGCGTCTCCACAGCCGAGTTGGTCGCCGGAAGGTATCGGCTCGTCGATGTCGTCCATCGCGAGACGAATCGCGTCAGCTACTACGGCGAGGACACGGAGACCGGGCGTGCGTGCCTCCTCACCCAGATCGGGCTTCCCGACGACCCGAGCCCCGACGAAGGGCGTCGGGCCACCTCGCGCATCCTGCGCACCTCCGAGCGGATCGGACTGCTGCGCCCGGACTCGGTCGCCACGGTCGTGGACGCGATCGAGGAGGCCGGGAGCCTGTGGACCGTCACCGAGTGGATCGACGGCATCCCGCTCGGCGAACTCCTCGCCCAGCAGGGCCCGTTCAACCATGTGCGGGCCGCCCGCATCAGCCTCGAACTGCTCGACGTGCTGGAGGCCGCGCATGTCGCGGGCATCACGCACGGCGAGCTGAGCCCGGGCCAGGTGTTCGTGCGTGACGAGGGCCCGGTCGTGGTCACCGGCTTCGGGCTGGCCGGCGCGACCCTCGCACCGAGGGTCGCCGCACCGTCGTACGCCTCACCGGAACAGGCCCGTGACGAACGCATCGGCCCGGCGTCCGACCTGTGGGCGCTCGGCGCGATCCTCTACACGATGGTCGAGGGGCGCCCGCCGTACCGTGAACGTGACCGGCCCGAAGCCACGTTGAAGGGCGTGGACCGGCTTCCGCTGCGTGCCCCGGTGCGGTCCGGGCCGCTCACCCAGGCCGTGCAGGGGCTGCTGCGCAAGGACTCCCGGGAGCGGCTGAGCCGGCCCGCGGTCCGGGACGCGTTCGTCCGCGTCCTGAACGAGGTCCCCGAAACCCCGCTCCAGGCGGCGCCAAGGCTGCGGGGCCGACGTGTCGTGGCGCCCGGCTGGAGCAGACGTGCCATGGTCGTCGGCACCGCGCTGGCACTCGTCACGGTCGCGGCCGCGGTCCTCGTGGTGACCACCCAACGGCCCGACGACTCGAGTCCCTCGGCGGCGGACACCACGCCCGCCCCGTCCACCTCCGCGGGAGCGCAGACCGGGCCGTCCCCGACACCTACGCCTACGCCTACGCCTACGCCGAGCGCGTCCCCCACTCAGGAGGCGACAGAGCCGGAGAGGCCCACCGCCTCGCCCTCGGGCACGGCGGATCTGCCTCCCGGATACACGACGTACACGTCACCGGACGGATTCTCCGTCGCCCTGCCCGACGGCTGGACCGCGGTGCGCACCAAGCGGGCCGGGGACGTGGCGTACCGGGTGACCTTCGGCGCCGACGACGATCCGCGCAAGCTGGCGGTCACCTACAGCGAGGCTCTCGGTCCGGACCCCGTGGCCGTCTGGCGCGACGACGTCCAGCCCCTGCTGGAGGAGCAGGCCGGGTTCGAGCGGATCGGCGACATCGAGGCGACCACGTACCAGGGGTACAAGGCCGCCGACATGCAGTGGCTCTCCGAGAAGGACGGCACCCAGGTCCGTACCTTCGGCCGCGGCTTCCTCATCGAGGACCACCGCGGCTACTCCCTGCGCTGGACGACCCCGGAGGCCGACTGGGACGACCCCGACAACCGCGAGGCCCTCGACGTCGTGCTGCGGACCTTCAAGGTCTCGAAGGACTGATCACACCGACGCGCGCGGTGCGCACATCGCCCGCAGCGGCAGGCTGTGCAGCGGCTCCGTGCGCCAACGCGCCGTGAACGAACGGTCCTTGAGCGAGCAGGTCACGTCCAGGTGGTGCGGGGTCTCCAGGAAGGCGATGTCCACGACGAGGGTGTCGGCGTCGGTCCAGCCGCCGCTCACCGCGGTGGGCACGGGGCCCTCGTTGACGGTCCAGCCGGTGTCCCCGAACGGCAGCCGCAGCGGGTGACCGTCCTCGGTGAGCGTGACGGCCCAGCCGTCCGTGTCGCGTGCGAGGTCGATCGCGGTCAGCTTGGGCAGGTGCCCGCAGGCGCCGCCGTCCGGGGTGAACGCGGCGGCGGACCATGCCTCGGCGCCCTCGGGTGGTGCGGGATCGCCGGTGGCGGGCGGCAGCGCGAGGCCCGCCAGCCGCTCCGCCAGGGCCGCGTCCGCCGCCTCGGCGCCGGTGCGGGGTGCCGGCCGGAACGCGGGCACCAGATGCTCCCAGACCAGGTTCAGCAGGCCCTGCATGTTCAAGGTGTCCGCGGTCGTCGCGATCACGGCGTCCTGCTCGGGCAGCACCACGCAGAACTGCCCGTACGCGCCGTCACCGCGATAACCGTGCCGGGACATCCAGAACTTGAAGCCGTACCCCCGCTGCCAGTCCTCCCCGCCCATGACACCGGCGTTCGGAACCTGGGTGCGCGTGGCCTCGGCCACCCACCACTCGGGCAGCAGCCGCTCGCCCTCCCACACCCCGCCCCGCAGGTACAGCAGGCCGAGCCGGGCGAGCGCGTCGGTGGTGGCGTGCAGCCCGCTGAAGCCGAGCTCCCGGCCCCCGCGGTCGCTCAGCCACGCGATCTCGCCGATGCCGAGCGGGTCCAGCAGACGCGGCCGCAGATAGTCGGTCAGCGACTGGCCGCAGGCCCGCTGGACGATCGCGGACAGGGTGAAGGTGGCGGACTGGTTGTACGCGAAGACGGTCCCCGGATCGCGGGGCGGCGGGATCAGGAGGAAGCCGCGGACGAGGTCCTCGCGGTCGCGGCCGTGCGCCTCGAAGAAGGTGTCGCCCTCGTGACCGCTCGCCATGGACGCCACATGCCGTACGAGCATCGCGCGGCTGCGCGGATCGGTGATGTCGGCGTCGAACTCGGGGAAGTACGAGATCACCGGGTCGTCGAGCCGTATCAGCCCCTCGCCGGCGGCGATCCCCGCGGCGGTCGCGGTGAAGCTCTTGCTGATCGAGTACAGGAGATGAGGGCGCTCGGGGGTGTACGGCGCCCACCAGCCGGACGCGACGAGGCGGTCGTGCCGCAGGATCATCAGGCTGTGCGGCTCGATGTCGGGTGCGGCGTCGAGGGCGTCGAGGAAGGCGAGGACACCAAAGGCGTCGACGCCCTGGGCGGCGGGGGCGCTGGAGGGCAGCGGACGGACAGACATACGGGCATCCTCTCCCGATCCCCGGGCGGTTGCCGAGGGGCTTTCGCAGCCGGGAGCGAGGGGCCGTTCTGATCGGCCCTGCGGCTTCCCGTCCCCCGCGTACCGTTTTCACCACCCGTGTCCGGGGACTCGGCCCTCATGGTGCAGATCGGATACACGATGATGACCGAGCAGGCCGGCCCCCGTGAGCTGGTGGAACACTTGGTCCGCGCCGAGGAGGCGGGCTTCGACTTCTCCGTGACCTCGGACCACTACTTTCCGTGGCTGCGTTCGCAGGGTCACTCGCCGTACGCGTGGAGTGTGCTGGGCGCCGCCGCCCAGGCCACCTCGCGGATTCCGCTGATGACCTATGTGACGTGTCCGACGTTCCGCTACCACCCGGCCGTGGTCGCGCAGAAGGCGGCCACGCTGCAGCTGCTGTCGGAGGGCCGGTTCCGGCTGGGGCTCGGCTCGGGCGAGAACCTCAACGAGCATGTCGTGGGCGGTGGTTGGCCGGCCGTGGACGTGCGGCACGAGATGCTTCAGGAGGCGGTGGAGATCATCCGGGCGCTGTTCGAGGGCGGACATGTGAACCGTCGCGGCCCGCACTTCGACGTGGAGTGGGCCCGGCTGTGGGACCTTCCGGACCAGCCGCCGCCCATCGGCATCGCCGTCTCCGGGGACCAGTCGTGCGAGCTCGCGGGCAAGCTCGGCGACCTGGTGATCGCCACGGAGCCCAAGGCCGAGCTGCTGGCGGCGTTCGACCGGCACGGCGGCGCGGGCAAACCGCGCGTGGGTCAACTGCCGGTCTGTTTCGACCCCGACCGGGACACCGCGATCAAGCGCGCGCACTCCCAGTTCCGCTGGTTCGCCGGCGGCTGGAAGGTCAACGCGGAGCTGCCCCACCCGGACTCCTTCGAGGCGGCGACCCAGTTCGTCACCCCGGACGACGTCGCCGACTCGATCCCGTGCGGCGACGACCCGGACGCCTTCGTCGAGGCCGTGCGCCCGTATGCCGAGGCGGGTTTCACCGAGATCGCCCTGGTGCAGATCGGCGGCGACACACAGGTGCCGTACATCGACTGGGCGGAGAAGACGCTGCTGCCGGCGCTGCGGGACGCGCTCGGCTGACCGGGCGGGTGCCATAAGCTGCCGGTCCGCACTTCTGCCGTCCGCGCAGCCCTCAACAGGAGAGTCTTCCGTGACACTGGCGTTCGTCCCGCCCGAGACGTCCCCCTCGCCCCAGGCCCCGCTGTCCGACCTCGTCGCCCGTGACGCCCGTGAGTTCGGCGTCTACGCGCGGACCGGAGGATGGGCCTTCGGCCTGATGGTGGCGCGCAGCGTGCGGCCCGGTGGGCAGGGCGCGGGCGAGACGCCGAAGGTGTCGGCGAAGGAGTTCGCCGAACTCGCCGGCTGCTCCCCCGACCGCGTGATGCGCTACTACAAGGCCTGGGACCGGGCCGCCGACGACGGTCTCGTCCCGCACTTCGAGGCGCTCGCCCCGGGCCAGGAGGTGGAGCTGCCCGACGCCGACGTGTGGCTCGGCTACTACGTCTCCCGCAACAGCGCGACGTCCGAGCGGGGCACCGCCATCTCCGAGGCCGCCGAGGCCGAGGGAATCCGCCCGACGAAGGCCCTGGAGGTCGCCGAGAACCCGACGGCGCTGCGTGCCGCGATCCTCGCCGACCCCTCGACCGCCCGCGCGGCCCGCCAGGCGCTGCTGGACCGGGTCCGCGAGGACCCGGACCTGCAGGCCGAGTTGGCGCGGGACGTCGTACGCACCGACGATCTGAAGAAGGCCGTCGCGACGGAGAGCCGCGCGGCGGACCGGATCGGTTACGTGCGTCAGATCGCCGAGTCCGGCCAGATCAGGACCCCGGCCGGGCAGACCGTCGACGCTCCGGTCGACGTGCGCCAGGAGGCCGAGCGGCATCTGTCGCTCATCGAGGAGCTGGAGGACGACGAGGACACCGGCGAGTGGGCCACCGAGGCCTACGACACCATGAAGACCCTCGTCGCCGAGAGCGTGGAGGCCGACCCGGAGCTGCGGGTGCAGGAGCGGCGGACGAAGTTCTACAGCAGCCTTCAGAAGGCGACGAAGGTCTTCGAGGAGCTGACCTTCGACGATGTGCAGGAGTACGTCGAGGACGACATGGTGCAGCGGCTGGAGGAGCTCCAGCGGGCCATCTCCACATGCATCACGGCGCTGCGCGGAGCGCAGGGCGGCGCGGCGCGGGAGCGGTAGCCCCGCTCACGTCTCGTCTCGCGCCGTCGCTCACTCCGAGTAGCGGCGGCGCGTCCACATCGGCAGGACGAACCAACACAGCAGGTACCAGACGACCACGCCGGTGACGAGCCAGGGGACGTAGCCGTCGTGGGTGGCGACCCTGAGGATCAGCAGGAGCGAGGACGCCGTGGTGGCGAGGAGCAGGATCAGACCGACGAAGGTCAGCCGGGAGGCCCACGTCACGGCCTGCGGCTTGAT
The DNA here is from genome assembly GCF_055564995.1 of Streptomyces sp. NPDC028907. Lineage (NCBI taxonomy): Bacteria > Bacillati > Actinomycetota > Actinomycetes > Kitasatosporales > Streptomycetaceae > Streptomyces > Streptomyces sp. NPDC028907. The sequence continues at coordinate 301,685 of NZ_JBVHVE010000011.1, read as the reverse complement.
GCGCCGCCCGGACACCAGACGGTGCAGGGAGACCGGGCCGATCATGGCTCCGGTGGCTGTGGCGCCCAGGACGACCGTCACGATGTAGATCGTCTGGTCCGTATCGCCCAGCGTGGCGTACTTCGGGGTGAAGACGACCGTGAGCAGGAAGCCGAACAGGATCTGAACGCCCATCTGGGCCACGCGGAGCTCTTGGAGGAGCTCACCCCACATGCGGTCGGCCCGCTCGTCCTCGCTCTCGTCGCGGCCGGTCCGTCTTGCCTTCTCCGTCATGCGGGACGGGTAACCCCGACCTTGAACGCTCAAACGAGAAGGCTCCGGGAGCAGCGGCGTGCCGCTACCGGAGCCCACGCGGCTACCAGCGGGCCTCCACCTGGTCCTTGATCCGCCGGTCGTAGAGGTCCCGGACGGCAGCCAGCGTGTCCGCGGACAGCTCCGGCAGCGCGGCGGCGGCCGCGTTGGCTCGGGCCTGCTCGGGCGAGCGGGCGCCGGGGATCACGGTCGTCACGCCGGGCTGCTGGATGATCCAGCGCAGCGCCAGCTGGGCGGGGGTGAAGCCCTCGGGGGCGAGGGCGGCGAACTCGACGGCCGCCTCGACACCCGAGTCGTAGTCGACGCCGGAGAAGGTCTCGCCCTGGTCGAAGGACTCGCCGTGCCGGTTGTAGGTGCGGTGGTCGTTCGCGGGGAAGACGGTGTCCTTGGTGTACTTGCCCGACAGCAGGCCGGAGGCGAGCGGCACGCGCGCGATGATGCCGACGCCCGCCTTCTCGGCGGCGGGCAGCACCTCGCGCAGCGGCTTCATGCGGAACGGGTTGAGGATGATCTGCACACTGGCCACGCCCGGCCGGGCGATCGCGGTCAGCGCCTCCTCGCAGGTCTCCACACTGACGCCGTAGTGGGCGATGCGCTCCTCCGCGACCAGTGTGTCCAGGGCGTCGAACACCTCGTCCGTCGAGTAGACGGGCGTCGGCGGGCAGTGCAGCTGGACCAGGTCGATGCGGTCCACGCCGAGGTTGCGCCGCGAGCGGTCGTTCCAGGCGCGGAAGTTGTCGAGAACGTAGTTCTCGGGGATCTGGTCGACACGGCGGCCCATCTTGGTCGCCACGAAGACGTCCAGGTCCGGCCTGCCGCGCAGGAAGGCGGCGATGGTCTGCTCGCTGCGCCCGTCGCCGTACACGTCGGCCGTGTCGAAGAAGGTCACCCCCGACTCGACGGCCGCCTCCAGCACCGCCAGGGCTTCCTTGTCGTCGACGTCTCCCCAGTCGGCGCCCAGCTGCCACGTCCCCAGACCGACGACGGATGCCCGCTGACCCGACCTACCGATTACACGCTCGTCCATGGCGTCAGTGTGTCATTGGTCGTCCACCTGCGCGGAACGGGCCCCTCCGCGCCGTTACCTGTGAATCCGTCACTCACAGGGGTGAATCGGATCGACAGGCCCGCGGTGACTGTCAAGCCGGTCTCTAGCGTGACCCCGTGAACGACGACTTCAGCCGCAGGGGCTTCCTCCGCGCCGCCGCCCTGGCGGCCGCACCGACTCTTCTCCCGGCGGATCCGGCCCTCGCCGCCCAGGAGTTGCCGGACTTCCCGACGGACGTGGCGCTGTACCGCTCGGCGTATCGCAACTGGGTCGGCGAGATCACCGCCGACGGGCTGTGGGCCTGCGCTCCGGACGGCCCGGCCGAAGTACTGGCCGTCGTCAACTGGGCCTGGCGGTACGGCAGGAGAGTCCGCGCCCGGGGTTCCTCGCACGGCTGGTCACCGCTGACGATCACGCCGGACACGACGTCCGACGCGCCGGTCCTCCTCGTCGACACCGCCTCCCGACTCACCGGCCTCTCCCTGGAGTCGCCGACCTCGGTGCGCGCCGGCGCCGGTGTCACCCTGGAGGCCCTGCTCACCTATCTGGAGGAGCACGGCCTCGGCGTCACCGCCGCACCCGCGCCCGGCAACCTCACGCTCGGCGGCGCCCTGGCCATCGACGCGCACGGCACGGCCGTACCGGCACGGGGCGAGCGGCGGCTGCCCGGGCACACGTACGGCTCGCTGAGCAATCTCGTGCTGTCGCTGACGGCCGTCGTCTGGGACGAGAGCGCCGGCGCGTACGTGCTGCGGAGCTTCGACCGTGCCGAGGCGGACTGCGCCGCCCTGCTCACCCATCTGGGCCGCGCCCTGGTCACCGAGGTGGTGCTGCGGGTGGGCGCGAACAGCAACCTGCGGTGTGTCAGCCGTACGGACATCCCCGCCGGCGAGCTCTTCGCCGCACCCGGTGACGAAGGACGCACTCTCGCGAGCTTCCTCGACCGGGCCGGGCGCGTCGAGGCGATCTGGTTCGCCTTCACCGACTTCCCGTGGCTGAAGGTGTGGAGCGTCTCCCCCACCCGGCCGCTGACCTCGCGGCATGTGCGGACGCCGTACAACTACCCGTTCTCCGACAGCGTTCCGACCCCGGTCGCGGAGCTGGTCGGGCGGATGGTGTCGGACGGGGCCTGGTATCTGGCGCCGGTGCTGGGCAACGTGCAGTACGACGTGGCCGCGCTCGGGCTGGTGGCGACGCTGTCGGCGGACATCTGGGGGCCGTCCAGGAACACGTTGCTGTATCTGCGGCCGACGACGCTGAGGATCGGCACGAACGGCTACGCGGTGCTGACCGGCAGGGCCCAGGTGCAGCGTGTGGTCGCCGAGTTCACCGCCTTCTACCGGGAACGGCTCTCGGCGTACGCCGACCGGGGGCAGTTCCCGGTCAACGGGTCGGTGGAGATCCGGGTGACGGGGCTCGACGATCCGGCGGACGTCGGCGTGGACGGGGCGCGGACCCCGTTGCTGTCGGCCCTCGCGCCGCGCGATGACCGGCCCGAGTGGGACACCGCCGTCTGGCTGAACATCCTGACGCTGCCCGGCACCCCGCACGCGGAGGCGTTCCTCAGCCAGATGGAGCGGTTCCTGCTGCGCACCTTCGACGGCGAGTACGCCATGACGCGGGTCGAGTGGTCGAAGGGCTGGGCCTACAGGCGGGACGCCGCCTGGAGCGACGGCCAGGTGCTGGGCGCGGTCGTGCCCAGCACCTTCGGGGAGGACGGGTGGAGCGAGGTTGCCACCGCCCTGGACCGCCTCGACCCGCACGGTGTGTTCGGCAACGCCTTCCTCGACCGGCTGTTCCGGTGAGGCCTGGTCAGTCGCGGGAGGCCAGGGTCCTGGCGTGCACGGTGCGCGCGACCTTCACGCCGATCCACTGCTTGAGCCGCCGCCAGGCCTGCGACTGTCCGGCCGCCCGGTCGAGCCGGTAGTACAGCTGCGGCGGGACATAGGGCAGCAGGGGCGAGTGGCGCTGGCCGAGCAGGGCGAACATCTGCTGCGGGGGCAGATGGATGTAGCGGGGCAGGTTCTCGTACCAGCGGGCGCTGTAGTGGGCCGCGCTCTGGATGGCCAGCAGTTCCTGCTGGCGCCGCTGTTGGTAGTGGGCGAGGGCCTGCGGGAGGGCGGTGTGCTCGTGCAGCGCTCCGGCGAGGGCGGCGGCGTCCTCCACGGCGAGGGTGGTGCCGGCGCCGATGGAGTAGTGGGTGGTGTGGGCGGCGTCGCCCAGCAGGACGAGGTTGTCGCGGTACCAGATGCGGTTGGTCAGGGTGCGGAAGGTCTGCCACTGCGCCTTGCCCTCGGCGCCGGAGCGGCCCATGAGGGGGTGGCCGTCGAGAACACCGGCGAAGACCTTTTCCAGCACGGTCAGGGCTTCGGCCTCGGACGCGGTGTCGAAGCCGAGGCCGGTCCAGGTCTCGGGAGCGCACTCGACGACGAAGGTGCCGGCGTCGGGGCCGCAGCCGTAGCCGTAGCACCAGATCCAGCCGTGGCCGGACTCGACGAAGGAGAAGGTGAAGGCCTCGAAGTTCTTGCTGGTGCCGAGCCAGATGTAGCGGTTGCGGCCGGCCCTGCTCTCCGTACCGAAGTGGTCGGCGTAGCGGGTGCGCAGAGCGCTGTGGACGCCGTCGCTCGCCACGACCAGGTCGGCGGCGGGCAGGTTCCCCGGCGTGATCTCCTGCTCGAACTTCAGCCGTACGTCCAGTGCGCGGGCGCGTTCGGCGAGGATCTCCAGCAGCCGGTGGCGGCCGATGCCGTATCCCGCGTCGCCGGGTCTGCGGGTCGTGCGGCCCCGGACGTGGGCGACGCCCTCGCTCCAGCGGACCGAGCTCTCCTCGATGGTGCGGGCGGACACGGGGTCGTGTTCGCACAGTCTGTCGAGCAGTCCGCGCCAGTACGTGACGCCCCAGCCGTAGGTGGAGCCTTCCGGGCTGCGTTCGTACACGGTGATGTCGTGGGACGGATCCCGCAGCTTCAGCAGGATCGAGAGATACAGGCCGGCGGGCCCGCCACCGACGCAGGCGACCTTCACGCGCACCCCTAGAAATGGTCTAAAACGGTCATATCACCCCGCAGGGTAGCAAGGCGGGGCCCTCTGACCGCGGCATTCGGGATCGCGCCAGTTTCGACCGGTGAGACAGACCACTCGCACCCCGCCCGTCCGCGAAGGATCACCGCGAACGCGTTCCCCAGGGGAAGGAATTCCCCCTTCCGGCATCCGCGAGGGGCCCTCACGGCAAGATCATCTTCGTTCAAGTCTGCACGACATGTAGGCACTTGTCCGGATCGCGGCCAACCACTCCCGAACGATTTCTCCCGCTCTCGTCCGGCCCGGTAGGCATGCGGAGTCGTCAACCGAACGAACCCAGGAGGTCCGCATGCCGGAACTCAGCCGTCGCCGCGCGCTCACCGCCGCGGCCGTCCTCGCCACCGCCGCCGGTGTCCCGGCGGTCACCGCCCGCACCGCGTCCGCCGCCGGACCCGAACACCACGCCCTGCCGTCCTTCGACGAGGTCTACAGGGGCCGCCGGATACACGGTGGGCCGTCCTCCGGGGGCGGCCACCACCATCACGGTGGCGGATACGCGGTGTTCGTCGACGGGGTGGAGCTGCATGTGATGCGCAACGCCGACGGCAGCTGGATCAGCGTCGTCAGCCACTACGACCCGGTCCCCACCCCGCGTGCCGCGGCCCGTGCCGCCGTGGACGAGCTACAGGGCGCCGAGCTGCTGCCCTTCCCCGCCAACTGACCCACCCCACCCGCACCTTGGAGCACGCTCTACCATGACCGTCCGCAAGAACCAGGCCCTGCTCACCGCCGACGAGAAGCGCCGATTCGTCGCCGCCCTTCTGGAGCTGAAGCGCAGCGGCCGCTACGACGCGTTCGTCACCACGCACAACGCCTTCATCGTCGGTGACACCGACAACGGGGAGCGCGTCGGCCACCGTTCACCGTCCTTCCTGCCCTGGCACCGCAGATTCCTGCTGGAGTTCGAGCATGCCTTGCAGGAGGTGGACGCCTCGGTGGCGCTGCCGTACTGGGACTGGAGCACCGACCGTTCCATACGGTCCTCGCTGTGGGCGCCCGACTTCCTCGGGGGCACCGGGCGCAGCCGCGACGGACAGGTGATGGACGGGCCGTTCGCGGCGTCGGCCGGCGACTGGCCGATCAACGTACGGGTCGACGGCCGTACGTTTCTGCGCCGCTCGCTCGGCACCGCCGTTCGGGAGTTGCCGACCCGGGCCGAGGTGGAGTCCGTGCTCGCCATGCCGGTGTACGACATGGCTCCCTGGAACAGCGGGTCGGACGGCTTCCGCAACCACCTCGAAGGGTGGCGCGGCGTCAACCTGCACAACCGGGTCCATGTCTGGGTCGGCGGACAGATGGCGACCGGCGTGTCGCCGAACGACCCGGTGTTCTGGCTGCACCACGCCTACATCGACAAGCTGTGGGCGGACTGGCAGCGCCGGCACCCCGGCTCCGGATATGTGCCGGCCGCCGGGACACCGAACGTGATCGACATCAACGACACGATGAAGCCCTGGAACGACGTGCGCCCGGCCGACCTGCTGGACCACACCGCGCACTACACGTTCGACGCGGCCTGAGTCCCGTCGGGCTCATCGTCAGACCTCCGCGGTACGGCACTCCGGGTGGCCCCAGCCCTGGGGGTTCTTGGCGATGGGCTCGCCCGCCGCGTAGCCGCGCCCGCACACGCAGCGGCCGGGGAACTTGGCCTTGATGGTGCGCGAGGAGCTGCCGTTCTTCCGGGGCGCCGCCGCCTTGCGGCGGGGGGCCTTGGCCGACGGGGTGTCCGGGGAGGGCGGCGGCTCCGGGGAGCCGAGGCCGCTGCCGGCGGGCTCCTGCACGACGGCGGCCTGGCTGGCGGCGCGGTCGGCGAAGTCGTTGAGCGCGTCGCCGTCGACCTGGTGGGCGGGAACGTAGCGGAACTCGACGGTGCGGCCGTCGAGCAGTTCGTCGATGCGCACGACCAGGTCCTGGTTGGCGACCGGCTTGCCGGCCGACGTCTTCCAGCCGTTGCGCTTCCAGCCGGGCAGCCAGGTGGTGACGGCCTTCATGGCGTACTGCGAGTCCATGCGGATCTCCAGCGGTACGCCGGGGTCGGTCGCCGCGAGCAGGCGCTCCAGCGCGGTGAGTTCCGCGACGTTGTTGGTGGCCCTGCCGAGCGGCCCCGCCTCCCAGCGGGCCGGGGTCTCCGTCTCGTCGGCGATGACCCAGGCCCAGGCCGCGGGCCCGGGGTTTCCCTTCGAAGCCCCGTCGCACGCGGCCACAACACGTTCAAGCATGTGCCGATCATGCCATGGGCGGGCCGGGCGCCCGGTCGGGGAGTCGGTCAGGAGACGTCAGTGAGCTCCGGCATGTCGCCCTCGGTGGTGCTGGTGTCGATCACCGAGAAGTTCGCGCCCTGGGGGTCGCTCAGCGCGGCGAACCGGCCGAACGGGCTGCTCATCGGGCCGAAGCGCAGGACGGCGCCGAGCTTGGTGGCCTTGGCGACGGCGTCGTCGCAGTCGGGGACGTTGAAGTAGACGTTGATGTAGGGCGGGACCTCGGGCGGGAAGTCGTCGGTCATCCTCATCCGGCCCAGGGCCATGGTCTCGCCGCCGAGGGTGTAGAGCCGGAAGTCGATCGCGTCGTCCTGCATCTGCCGCTGGCCGTAGCCGAAGACGGCGGGGAAGAAGGTGTCGGACTTCTCCGGGGCGCGGGTGAAGATCTCCGCCCAGCAGAAGGCGCCGGGTTCCCGCATGTCCGCGTCGAAGCCCTCGTGGGTGCCGCCCTGCCACACCCCGAAGACGACACCGCCGGGGTCGCGGGCCAGGCACATGCTGCCGAAGTCGCCGACCGCCATCGGCTCCATCAGGATCTCGCCGCCGTTCTCACGGATCCTGGCGGCGGTGGCGGCGACGTCGGGGGACGCGAGGTAGAGGCACCACTGCGACTGGCCCTCCTGGCCCGGCATGGGCGGGACGACCGCGGCCGCCGCCTTGCCGCCCGCGTAGGCCTGCGTGTAGTTGCCGTACTCCGACGACTCCTCGCCGAACGTCCAGCCGAGGACGTCGCCGTAGAAGCTCTTGGCCCCCTCGACGTCGGTGAACATCGCGTCGGCCCAGACGGGGGTTCCTTCAGGTTTCACGGCCATGGCTGGGGCCCTCTCCCGGATCGGTGAGTTGTCCGGATTCTTACGCTAGTCACCGGGGAGGCGGGTCGCGCGCCGAATGCCCGGTTCCGTTCCAGACTGGGGAGGGACGCGACCGGTCGGCTGACGGGACACGGTATGGCGGACGGGACGATGCGCGCGTGGTCGGTGGTCGAGCCGGGGCCGCTCGGGGCGGGCCCGCTGCGGCTGGTGGAGCGGCCGGTTCCGGTACCGGGGGACGACGAGCTGCTGGTGCGGGTGCGGACGTGCGGGGTGTGCCGCACGGATCTGCATGTCACCGAGGGTGATCTGCCGGTGCACCGGCCGGGGGTGACGCCCGGGCACGAGGTCGTCGGCGTGGTCGCGGGGTGCGGGGCGGCGGTGCACGGCTTCGACGGCGGGGAGCGGGTCGGGGTGGCCTGGCTGCGGCGGACCGACGGGTCCTGCGGCTACTGCGCGCGGGGCGCTGAGAACCTGTGCCCGGCCTCGGCGTACACGGGCTGGGACGCCGACGGGGGATACGCCGAGTACACGACCGTGCCGGCCGCGTTCGCCTACCGGCTGCCGGAGGGGCTGGACGACGTGTCGTGCGCGCCGCTGCTGTGCGCCGGGATCATCGGGCATCGCGCGCTGCGACGGTCGGCGCTTCCTCCCGACGGGCGGCTCGGGCTGTACGGCTTCGGGGGCAGCGCTCACCTGTGTGCGCAGGTGGCGATGGCCGAGGGCGCCACCGTGCACGTCCTCACGCGCGGGGCGGCCGCGCGGCGGCTCGCGCTCGAACTGGGTGCCGCCTCGGCCCGGGGCCCGTACGAGACGCCGCCGGAGCCACTCGACAGCGCGATCCTGTTCGCGCCGGCCGGCGAGCTGGTCCCGGTGGCCTTGCGGGCCCTCGACCGGGGCGGAACGCTGGCGGTCGCCGGCATCCACCTCACCGACGTCCCCGCGCTGCGCTACGACAGCGAGCTCTTCTACGAGAAGCAGCTGCGCAGCGTCACCTCCAACACCCGCGAGGACGGCCGGGAGTTCCTGTCGCTCGCCGCCGAACACTCCGTGCGCGCCACCACGCACACCTATCCGATGTCGCGGGCCGACGAGGCGCTGCGGGATCTCGCGGCAGGGCGCTTCGACGGGGCCGCAGTGCTGGTGAACGATCTGTCCTGAGGCTCGCCCGCGCCCCTCGCGCCCGCACGTCGAGGCGAACGCGACCGGCGCGAGAGAACGGGCGCGTGTGCCCTCTGCTTCCAGGGGGTGTTTGCACCACCCAGCTGATCAAACCGCCCCCTTCGCGCCGTACCGGGCCCACCACCTGCGCTGTTTGGCTTGTCCCTGCGGCGCGTACGGCTCACCCGTGCCAGAAGGCACACCTCGTCACGCGCCCAGAGGTTGTCGTCGTCATCACCCGTCAGTCCACTCGTCGTCACCGATCACTTCGCTCACTCCTGATCACCCTCCAGGGAGAGATACGTGTCCGTACCCGAGAGCGTCACCGGACCCGCAGCCGAGGACCCGGCCCCCGCAGCCGACGGACAACTCACCAGTCTCAGCACCCACGCGGCACGCCAGCTCACGACGACCACCAAGTCCGAACCGCAGATGCAGGCCATCTCTTCGCGATGGCTGCTCAAGATGCTGCCGTGGGTGGACGTCAAAGGCGGCACCTACCGGGTCAACCGGCGTCTCCAGCTGCGCGTGGGACGCGGCCGGGTGCAGTTCGAGCAGAACGGCGCCTACGACATCAAGGTCATCCCGCAGACGCTCACCGAACTCCCGGTGCTGCGCGGCTACTCCGACATCGACGTCCTGAAGGAGATCGCGACCCGTTTCCGGGTGCGCGAGGTGCGGGCCGGCCAGGTCCTGGTCGAGGCCGGGCAGCCGGTCACCGAGGCCTATCTCGTCGTGCACGGCCGGTTCACCCGCTTCGCCGAGGGCAAGTACGGCGAGGAGGAGATCCTCGGGGTCGTCACCGACGGCGACCAGATCGGCGACGAGGCCATCGGCCAGCCGGACCCGCTGTGGCTCAGCTCGGTGCGGGCCGAGACGGCGGGCGTGCTCCTGGCCCTCCCCTGGGCCGTGGTCACGGAGTTCACCGACCGGGTGCCGTCCCTGGCGGCGCACCTGGAGGCGTACGCCGAACGCCAGAACCTGCCCATGAACCGCAAGGGCGAGGCCGACGTCCCGGTCCAGGCCGGCCATGTCGGCGAGCCGACCATCAACGGGGGCTACGTCGACTACGAACTCGCACCGCGCGAGTACGAGTTGTCCCTCACCCAGACGGTCCTGCGGGTCCACACCAGGGTCGCGGACCTCTTCAACGACCCGATGAACCAGACCGAGCAGCAGCTCCGACTGATCGTCGAGGAGATCCGCGAACGCCAGGAGTGGGAGCTGGTCAACAACCGGGAGTTCGGGCTGCTGCACAACGCGGACTACGGGCAGCGCATCCCGACCTTCACGGGTCCGCCGACCCCGGACGACATGGACGAACTGCTGTCCATGCGCCGCAAGACCAAGCTGTTCATCGCCCATCCGAAAGCCATCGCGGCCTTCTTCCGGCAGTGCAACCGGCGCGGCCTGGTGCCCGGCACCGCGAACGTCGACGGGCACGAGATCCCCGCCTGGCGCGGTGTCCCGATCTTCCCGTGCAACAAGATCCCGATCAGCCCGCAGCACACCAGCAGCATCATCGCGCTGCGCACCGGCGAGGGCGACCAGGGCGCCATCGGGCTGTACCAGACGGGGATCCCGGAGGAGTACCAGCCGGGTCTGAACGTGCGGTTCATGGGCATCGACACCAACTCGATCATCCGCTACCTCGTCACCGCCTACTACTCGATGGCGATCCTCGTGCCCGACGCGGTCGGGATCCTGGAGAACGCCCAGATCGGCCGGACGGCCGAGTGACCGCGTGGAGCGCCCGATGAGCACGTCCTCCGCCGGCTTCACCATGCCGGGACCGCCGAACATCGCGAGCACGCTCCGCACCCAGCGGCGCGGCGGGGCGATTCCGGGCCTGCGGTACCGGCAGGTCGCGCCCGCCGACCCCGAGAAGGCCGCGGAGGTCGACCGCAGACTGGAGGACTGGGCCCGGCGCCTCGATCTGTTCCCCGAGGCGTGGCAGGGCGACTTCTCGGGGTTCCAGTTCGGGCGGGCCGTGGTGCTGCAGCATCCTCAGGCGCTGGATCTGGAGCGGCTGACTGTCGCCGGCGAGTTGCTGCTCGCCGAGAACGTCGTCGACTCCTGCTACTGCGAGGAGGACGAGGGCCGCGGCGGGTCGCGGCGGGGCCTCGGGGGTCCGCTGATCCTGGCCCAGTCGGCGCTCGACCCGTTCCACGGGATTCCCGAGCTGGAGGAGGAGTGGCGGGAGGGCGTGCGGGCCGACGGGCCGTTGCGTTCGTACCACTTCGCCCTCCAGGACTACGCCGCCTTCGCCACGCCGAGCCAGACCGACCGTTTCGTCCACGACATCGCCCGGCTGCATCTGGGCTATCTCGCGGAGGCCGCCTGGATGGAGACCCGGTACCTCCCGCAGGTCTGGGAGTACCTGGTGATGCGGCAGTTCAACAACTTCCGGCCCTGTCTGTCGATCGTGGACGCCGTGGACGGCTACGAGCTGCCCGAGCCGGTGTACGCCCGCCCCGAGATCCAGCGGGTCACGGCGCTCGCCTGCAACGCCACCACGATCGTCAACGACCTCTACTCCTTCACCAAGGAACTCGCGAGCGACCCCGACCATCTGAACCTGCCCCAGGTCATCGCCCGCAACGAGCGCTGCGGTCTCAAGGCGGCCTATCTGAAGGCCGTTCAGATCCACAACCGGATCATGGAGGCGTTCGAGGAGGAGTCGGCCGTGCTGTCGGCCACCTCACCGCTCGTCGAGCGCTATGTCCGCGGCCTGTCCGACTGGGTGGCCGGCAACCACGAGTGGCACGCCACCAACAGCCACCGCTATCACCTGCCCAACTACTGGTAAAGCGCGATCGAATGACAGAGCGTCACAAGCACCAGCACGAGGAGTCTCAGTTGACCATCGCCCCCGAAGCCGGCACCAAGGCGGTCCAGGTGCCGACCCAGTCGACGTACCAGACCCGTGTCGCGGACTACTGGAACGCCGAGGAGAACCCGGTCAACCTCGAACTCGGAAAGCTCGACGATCTCTACCACCATCACTACGGCATCGGCGCCGCCGACCGGTCCGTGCTCGACGAACCCGACCCCGAGCTGCGGCGGGAGCGCATCACCACCGAACTGCACCGGCTGGAGCACGCCCAGGCCGAGCTCCTCGCCGATCATCTCGGACCCCTGACCCCCACCGACCGCGTCTTCGACGCCGGCTGCGGGCGCGGCGGCGGCAGTGTCACGGCGCATCTGCGCTACGGCTGCCACGCCGACGGCGTGACCATCTCGGAGAAGCAGGCCGAGTTCGCCAACGCGCAGGCCCGCAAGCGGGGCATCGACGGCCGGGTGCGCTACCACCACCGCAACATGCTGGACACTGGGCTGCCGTCCGGGGCGTACGCGGCGTCCTGGAACAACGAGTCGACCATGTACGTCGAGCTCGACCTGCTGTTCGCCGAGCACGCCCGGCTGCTGCGCCGCGGCGGCCGCTATGTGACGATCACCGGCTGCTACAACGACACCTACGGGCGGGCCTCCCGCGAGGTGTCCCTCATCAACGCGCACTACATCTGCGACATCCATGCCCGCTCGGAGTACTTCCGCGCCATGGCCCGCAACCGGCTCGTCCCGGTCCATGTGGAGGACCTCACCGAAGCGACCATCCCTTACTGGGAGTTGCGCAGCGAGGCCGATCACCTGGTGACGGGCATCGAGGAGACGTTCCTGAACGCGTACCGCAACGGCAGCTTCCAGTATCTGCTGATCGCTGCGGACCGCGTCTGAACGACCCGTCTGCGCACGACCGTCGGACTCGCGTCGGCCATGGTGTTCCGTGGCCGACGCGGGTCTTCCGCCCGCGGCCCGGCTGTGCTTGCCTGGGGAACCTTTTTCGGTGCCCGGGGCGGGAGTTGCCGTATGCGGAAGCCGTGGATCGTGGGAGTGGGCCTGCTGATGGCCGCCGTGCTGCTCGGCGCGTGCGGGGACCCGGCGTCCGGGCCGCAGTCCGCGCCGCCCCCGGACCTGCCGCGGCCGTCGGTCACGACGCAGCAGCGGGCGTCCGCCTCGCCGAGCACGGGCACGGGCACGGGCGCGGGCACGGGCACGGACGTTTCTGCGAAGGCGCCCAACGTGCTGTACCTGGGCGACTCGCTCGCCATGGAGGCGCAGAAGGTGCTCGGGCAGGAGCTGCGCCGGGGCCTGCGGGCCACGTACAGCAGCGCCCCGTACTCGGGAACCACCCTGTGCGACTACCTGGAGGGCACGGGCGAGCGGTCCCTCGTGCCGGTCGCGGACAAGGCGGCCACTCTGGTGCGCCGGCTGCGGCCGGACTTCGTGGTGCTCCAGTTCTGGGGCAACGCGTGGGGCTATACGCCGTGCATGGACGGGATCACCTACGACGCCTCGCCCGAGAAGTACTTCGCGCGGTACGCGGCCGACATGGACCGGCTCGCCGACCAGATCGCCGCCGCCGGTGACGCCCGGATCGTCTGGGTGCTCCAGGGCCCGGACCCGATCACTCCCGACCGGGTCCGGCGCGTCAACGCCCTCTACGAGAAGCGGGCCGCCGCCTCGGGCGACCTGGTCGCCGACGCCGGCCGGGCGGTGAGTGCGGCCGGGGCGCGCTACTCCTGGGTGCGGGACCTGCCGTGCACGGCGTACGAGCGCGCCCACGACGGGTACTGCACCCAGCCGGACCGCGACCGTACGGCCCTGCACCGCGACGACGACTACCTGCACTTCTGCCTGGCGCCCACGACGTCCACGCCGAAGCCCTGCCCGGTCCGCTCCCCCGGGATCCTGCGGATCGCCCTGGAGATCACCCGGGCGATCCGCGAGAACCCGTAGGGCACAGGTCACTCGCCCGCGTAGGCCTTGTCCAGGGCGGCGATGTCGAACTTGTGCATCGCCATGAACGCCTTGGTCACGCGGGCCGCCTTCTCCGGGTCCGGGTCGGTGACCATCGCGTCGAGCCGGTCGGGGACGACCTGCCAGGAGACGCCGAACCGGTCCTTGAGCCAGCCGCACGGGCCGGGCTCGCCGCCGTTCTCGGTGAGCTTGGCCCAGTAGTAGTCGATCTCCTCCTGGTTCTCGCAGAAGATCATGAACGAGGTCGCCTCGGTGAACTTGAACTGGGGGCCGCCGTTGAGCCCGAGGAACCGGTGGCCGTTGGCCGTGAACTCGACGGTCATCACGCTGCCGGCGGGCTGCATCGCGCCCTCGGGGTAGCGCGCCACCTTGCCGACGCTGGAGTTCTTGAAGATCGAGACGTAGAAATGGGCGGCCTCCTCGGCCTGGCCGTCGAACCAGAGACACGTGGTGAAACCGTCGGATGCCATGAGTACCTCCTGGGCGAGCGGAACGCTGTCACCTGTGTCGACCGATCCTCGCCCCGGAACTCATCGCTCTGCCCGTGGCGAATCTGCCAGGGGCAGAGAATCAGCCTTCCGGCCTCTTCCGCGGTCAAGAGTGGAGTCGACGGCATCCGCGCCACGACGAGGAGAACCGATGACACCACTGACCACGCTCGCTCCGCGGGCGCAGGAGGGCGACACCCCGCCCACCCGCTTCGACGACCAGCTCGCGTCCCAGCTGCTGGCCCAGCGCATCGTCCTGCTGGGCACCCAGGTCGACGAGGTCTCGGCGAACCGGGTCTGCGCCCAGCTGCTGATCCTGTCCGCGGAGGACCCGCGCACCGACATCGCCCTGTACATCAACAGCCCCGGCGGCTCGGTGCACGCGGGGCTCGCCATCTACGACACGATGCGGCTGATCCCGAACGACGTCTCGACGCTCGCCATGGGCTTCGCGGCCAGCATGGGCCAGTTCCTGCTGAGCGTGGGCGCCGGGGGCAAGCGGTACGCGCTGCCGAACGCGCGGATCATGATGCACCAGCCGTCGGCGGGCATCGGCGGGACCACCGCGGACATCGAGATCCAGGCGGACAACCTGGAGTTCACTAAGCGGACCATCGAGCGGATCACCGCGGAGCACACCGGCCAGAGTCCGGAGACCATCTCCCGGGACGGGGACCGAGACCGCTGGTTCACGGCCGAGGAGGCCAGGGAGTACGGCATGGTGGACCGGGTGGTGGAGTCCCTCGCGGACGTCCGCCCGGCTTCCTCCCGACGACGGATGGGGCTGTGACATGGGGAGCTACACGATTCCGAACGTCGTCGAGCGCACCCCGCAGGGCGAGCGGTCCTACGACGTGTTCAGCCGGCTGCTGTCGGAGCGGATCATCTTCCTCGGCACGGAGATCGACGACGGCGTCGCCAACGTCGTCATCGCGCAACTGCTCCACCTGGAGTCGGCGTCGCCGGAGAGCGAGGTCGCGATCTACATCAACTCTCCCGGCGGCTCGTTCACTTCGCTCATGGCGATCTACGACACCATGACGTACGTGCAGGCGCCGATCTCCACGTTCTGCGTGGGCCAGGCGGCGTCCACCGCGGCCGTACTGCTGGCCGGAGGGGATCCGGGGCGCCGGTTCGTGCTGGAGCACGCGCGGGTGCTGCTGGGGCAGCCGGCCAGCGGCGGGCGCCAGGGCACGGTCTCCGATCTCGCCCTCCAGGCCAAGGAGATGGTCCGGATCCGCGCCCAGGTCGAGGAGGTGCTGGCCCGGCACACGCACCACGACATCGCGACGCTGCGCGCGGACATGGACCGCGACAAGGTGTTCACCGCGCAGGAGGCGGTGGCGTACGGGCTGGCCGACGAGGTGGTGAGCCGGCGCCTCGTGCGGGTCTGAGGCGCCGGCGCGTCGCCCTCAGGCCGCCAGGCACATCCCGTCGTACGACGAACCGGTCCTGGCCCGGCCGGCGCGGCTGCCGCCCGGCACCTGGCGGCTGGTGAGCCGGACCAACTCGCCCTGCGCCAGCGACAGCAGGTCGCCGAGGCCGAGGCCGAGGGCGTGGGCGGCGGCCGCGAGGACCTCCGAGGAGGCCTCCTTGCGGCCGCGCTCGACCTCCGAGAGGTACGGCATGGAGATGCGGGCGGCGTCGGCCACGTCCTTGAGGGTGCGTTCCTGGGCGAGCCGCTCACGGCGCAGGACGTCGCCGACGAGGTCGCGCCACAGGGGTTCCCTGGCCACGGGGCCGGGCCGTGGGGAGGCGGGCGGCGCGGGTGCGGGCGGCGGCGTGGCCACGGGGGTGGTCGGCGCGTGGGCGGCCGGTGGGCGGGCGGCCGGTGGGCGCAACGGAATGACGCGGGCTTCGTTCGGCGCTTGATTGCTCACTTTCCCAGCCTATGAGCGGGGGACGCGAGGGGAAGGGATCAGCGTTCCGCCCTGGGGGAAATCGCGGTCCGGGCCCGGCCCGTCACGCGTCGCTCAGCGCCAGCACCGCGCGCACCAGCTTGCCGACCGGCACGCGCTCGACGACGACCTCGGCGGCGAGCGCGTGGACTATCTCCAGGCCGTGCCGGCCGACGCGTTCGGGATCCTTGGGGTAGCGGCGGGGCAGGGCGGCGCTGCTGTCGTACACGCAGACCGTCACCGCGTCGTCGGTGCCCTCCAGGTCCAGGATGTACGGGCCGTTGCTGTGCCGGTCGGCGTTGGTGACCAGCTCGCTGACCACGAGGAGCACCTTGTCCTCGGCGGGCTGTGCGATGGTGGCGCACCACTCGGTCCTGAGCCGGCCGAGGAAGAGCGCGGCGAAGGACCGTGCCTCGGCGATGCATCCCGGTTCGCCGCTGTAGTGCGCCGCCCGCCGTAGCGGTTCCACGGGCACGTCGAAACCAGTCGGAATCACTGCCCCGTCCACGTGCTCGATCATGCGTTTCTCTCTCGGAAGCCGGACTGGCCGGACACTGCTGCACCAGTCCTCGTACCCAGAGCGGAGCCGCGCAGTCACCGTGCAGGTGGCGCCGTACGTCACAGCGGCGGGGAGGACTCAGGTGTGCCGCCGGACGTCGACTGTGACTCCGTGGTCATCTCCTCGTCCGGGGGCTCCTGGGACGACGTGGTGGTCTCGGGCGACTCGGGCTCCGTCGTCGGCTCGTCGGACGTGGGTTCGTCGGTCGTGGTCTCGTCCTTGGTGGTCTCGTCCTTGGTCGTCTCGTCCTTCGTGGTCTCGTCCTTGGTGGTCTCGTCCTTCGTCGGCTCGTCCTTCGACGGCGTCGTCGGGGTGATCGACGCGGGGGAGCTCGGCGAGGTGGGCTTCGACACGCTCACCGACGGAGAGGGCTTCACCGGGCGCTTGGTCTTCTTGTCCTTGTGGGCGTCGTCACCGCGGTGGCGGGCGACCCACTCGTCGTGGTCGTGGTCGTAGATGACGAACTCCTTGACCACCTTCGGCGCGGGGGTGACCACCACGACGTTCGAGGGGCGGTACGCCGGCCAGGAGTCGCCCTTCTCCTTGAGCGTGCCCTGCCGGGCGACGGGCTCGGTCAGCGGGTTGCCGCAGGCGCAGCGCACCCGGGGTACGCCGCGGTCGTCCACCAGGACCGCCGTGCCGGTCTGCAGGACGGCCTGGTAGCTGTCGGCGGCACCGGCGCGGTAGCCGTGGTTGGTGACGCGGGTGTCCATGCGGAGCTGAACGGGGGTGAGCGAGCGCAGATAGGAGGGAACGTCGGAGGCCTCGACGCCGGCGACCGACGCGAACGCCCTGTTCTTCTCCGGGGCCTGCTGAAGGTACTTGATCTGCTTCTCCACGTCGCAGCTGGCGACGTTGCGGGTGCCGCCGTAGAGGCCGGGTGCGCCGCCGTCGACGCCGATCACCGCGTTCGAGGGGGCCGACTCGGTGGCCGGGGACGGGGTGACGGGCGGGGCGGAACTGTCCGTCGCCGTGGACTCGGTGAACGGATCCGGGCCGGTGCTGCCCGCGGCCTGGAGGAAGACCTCCCCCTGTGCGCTGTCACCGGTGCCGCCGTCGCCGCGGGAGAGGACGACGGCGAGGACCACCGCGGCCACGACAACGGTGGAGAGGATGGCGATGCGGGGTACGGACTTCCACCAGGGCTGGTGGGGCTCGGGGCTCGGGGCGCCGGCGCCGCTGCCGGACGGGGGCGGCGCGGGCGGGCCCGAGGGCGGCTGGGAGGGGCCCGACAGGGGGCCCGAGGGCGGTCCTGAGGGACGGCCGGACGACGGAGGTTCGACGCTCACGAGGCCTTCTTCCCGACGCAGGATTCGAGCGGGATGCCCGGCGTGGAATTCCTGCGACGCCTTTGCCTGCTGCCACTTTCGCCTTTGCTGCTTTTGCTACTTCTGTCACCTTTGGGCAGCTCTCCCATTCTGTGCTCCGGTGGCGGGCCGTACGCAAGCCGACGCGGACGGACCTCTCGGCGGGCGAGCGGCTGAGGCGCTGCTTAGCGTGGTCAAGGTGAGCGTGCTGACCCCTTCCCGTCCCGCCGTGGCCGCCCATGGCTGGGTGCGGGCCTTCGTCACGGTGCTGGCCGGGCTGGTCGCGATGGGGGTGGTCGCCGCACTCGGGCTGTGGGCGGCGGGGGCGGCCGACCTCCCCGACAACGCCTTCCCGCGCGTCGTCGCGGCGAGCGTGGTCACGGCGGTCGGCGGCACGGTCGAACTGTCGGGGGACGCCGGAGGGCTGGCCGAGCCCGACGTCGGGCTGAGCGTGATCCCGCTGTCCGTCACGCTCTCCGGAGCGCTCGTCCTCGCCGCCGGCTTCCTGCGGCCGCTGCGGCACCGGGCGGTCGCGGGCGCCGGGGAGCTGGCCGGGTGGGCCGCCAGGCTCGCCGTGCTGTGGCTGGCGGCACTGCTGGGGCTGTCCTTCTCCGCGCGCCAGACCTTCTCCCTCTCCCTCGACGAGCTCGGGCCGGACGTGCTCGCCGACATCGGCGACCTGTTCGGCGTCTCCCCTCAGGTCGGCTTCACCACGGACGTCGCGTCGACCGTCCTGTTCGGTCTGCTGTGGCTGCTGGGCGTGCTGGTGCTGGCCCTGCTGGTCTCGCGCGGGGCTCCGCTGCCGGGCCGGCTGCTGCGTTTCCAGGAGTCGGTGCGGCCGGCCGCGTACGCCATGGTGGCGCTGCTGCTCACGTATGTCGTACTCGGTGTGGTCATCGGCGTGATCGTCGCGGCGACCCGCGGGCACCCGACCGAGACCTTCGCGGCGATCCTGCTCGGTCTGCCGAACCTGGTGTGGCTCGCCCTGACGATCGGGCTCGGCGCGACCTGGGACGGCAGGGTGGACGGCCCCTTCGGCCTGCCCATGCCGCACGTGCTCGACCAGGTGCTGCGCGGCGGCGACGTCACCGAGCTGAACCTGAGCACCCTCTCCGAGCACGACGGCAGGGTGTGGTGGCTGGTCGCCGTCGACGCGGTGCTGCTGCTGGCCGCCGCCTTCGTCATGGCGAGGCGCTCACCGGCCCGGATCCGCCTGTGGCGGCACGCCGTGCACATGGCGGTCGCCCTGGCCCTCACGGTCCTGACGGTCTGCCTCCTCGTCCACACCTCCGCCCACTACGGCCTGTCGATCCTCGGCATCGGCGACCTGGGCGGCGGCCTGGCCGGCGAACTCCTCCTGAGACCGCGCATATGGTCCGCCATCGGCCTGGCACTGCTCTGGGGGCTGGTCACGGGGTTCCTCGGAGCGTTGCTGGCCCGGCCACTACGCCATCGGGGCGAGGTCGCGGCGCGCGGAGAAGGATGAAGGGCTCGGTCCCTGACGAGCGCGGCTGCGCGGCAGTGACCGCCGCACGGACGAGCCGCCCGGCGGTCACTGCCGAAAGACCGGTTCCGCCCAGCGTGGCGGTGGCTTCGGAGGGTTCTTCCCGAGGGCTTCCGGGACTTCCACGACCTTGTGGTCCACAGCCGTCGCCGGACGGCCGCCCGCCTGGCCGCCGGTGACCGCGGCGCGCAGGTCGGAGACGAAGGCGAGGCAGGAGTCGTGGCGGTCGTCGGGGCTCTTGGCCAGGGCGCCCGCGAAGACGGTGTCGACGGGTGGGGCGAGGTCGGGGCGGGCCTCGGTCAGGGGTGGGGGGTCGTCGTACTGGTGGGCCCAGAGCAGGGCCATGTCCTCGTCGCGGCGGAACGGCGGGTGACCCGTCAGGCACTCGTAGACCACGCAGGCGAACCCGTATACGTCGCAGCGGGCGTCGACCGGCTTGCCCGAGATCTGCTCGGGGGCCACGTAGTCGAGGGTGCCGACGAACTGGCCGACGGTGGTGAAGCCGGTCAGGGACAGGGACTTCTTCGTCAGGCCGAAGTCGGTGAGGTAGGCGTGCTCGGGGTGGTCGCTGTCGGTGCCGCGGGCGACGAGGATGTTGCCGGGTTTCACGTCCCGGTGGACCAGGCCGTTCTCGTGCGCCGCGTCGAGCGCGGAGGCGACCTGCGCGGCGATCCGCAGGGCCGTCGCGGGCGTCAGCGGACCCTGGCTGTCGAGCAGATGGCGCAGGTCGCTGCCGGAGACGTAGCGCATGGCGATGTACAGCACGCCGTCCGTCTCGCCCGCCTCGAAGACGGGCACGATGTGCGGATGGTCGATCGCGGCGGCGGCCCGGGACTCGTGGGTGAAGCGGCGGCGGAAGGTGTCGTTGCGGGCGAGTTCGGGCGCGAGGAGCTTCAGCGCGACCGTGCGTTCCAGGCGCAGGTCCTTCGCGCGGTAGACCACGGCCATACCGCCCCGGCCGATCTCACGCTCGATGCGGTAGCCCGCGACCTGGCGGCCGATCAGCTCGGAGGGCCGGCCGGAGAAGAGGCTGGTGTCACGGGCCATCGGGTGTCACGACCCTGGTCGGGGCATGGCCGTGGTCGGCGGCGGCCCGGGGGCCGTCGTCCGTGGCGTAGGTGGTCAGCCGGGTGCCGTCCAGGTACTCCCACCGCCCCTGCTCGGCGTCGTACAGCCACATGGACTCCCCTTCGACGACCGCCCCGATCCGCAGCCCCGACGTTCGGGCGCGGAAGGACTCGCCGTCCAGGCCGCCGGACGCCAGGTCCTCCACCGCGGACCGGTAGTCGGCCAGCACCCGCTCGATACGGGTGAGCAGTGGGCGCGGGTCGGCCGTACGGGTGACCGGGCCGTCGTCGGCGGTGGGCGGGTCCTGGGGCACGGCGACCAGGAAACGGCCGTCGACCCAGGCCGACCAGCCGTTGGCGCACAGGACGTGCCCCCAGTCGCCCCGCCGTTCGATGAGCTGGACCGGCAGGAACGCGTCGAGGGGCACCGTGGGACGGGCGGGGTCGGGCTCCTCCCAGGCGGGCATGCCGCGCTGGGGGACGACGTGGGTGGGCCGGAAGCCGGGGGATGTCATCGTCCTCGCCTACTTCCGCATCACGACGGGTTCGCGCCGGCGCAGCAGCCGGGAGACGAGGAAGCCGAAGAGGAGCGAGAGCACGACGAGCATGCCGACGTTGAGCAGCCACATCCCGGCCGAGTGCTCGAACAGCGGATCGCCGGTCAGATCGCCGGGCGTGATACGGGCCAGATCGACGGTGCCGGCCATCGCGCCGAACGCCCACCGGGAGGGCACCACCCAGGACAGCTGCTCCAGGCCGGGGACGCCGTCGAGCTTCAGCAGGGCGCCGCAGAAGACGACCTGGACGATGGCGAGCAGCACCAGCAGCGGCATGGTCACCTCCTCCTTGCTCACCAGCGCGGAGACGACCAGGCCGAGCATCATCGCCGTGAAGGACAGCAGGGCGACGGCGACGGTGATCTCGACGAGGGGCGGCATCAGCACGCCTTCGCCGCCGGGCGCGTGGAGGTCGACGCCGAGCAGCGCGACCAGGGTCAGTACGACGGCCTGCAGCACGGTGATCGTCCCCAGGACCACCACCTTGGACAGCAGGTACGCCGATCTGGGCAGGCCGACGGCCCGCTCGCGCTGGTAGATGACCCGCTCCTTGACGAGTTCGCGTACGGCGTTCGCGGCGCCGGTGAGGACGCCGCCGACGCACAGGATCAGCAGCGCGCTCGTCGCCTTGTCCCGGGTCAGGCTGCCGCCCGCAAGCGCGCGGGTCATGGCCCCCATCACGAAGGGCAGGGCGATCATGATGGCGAGGAAGGTGCGGTCGGCGCCGAGCGCCGAGGCGTAGCGCCGGACCAGGGTGCCGAGCTGGGCACGCCGGCTGCGCGGCCGGGGCGGCCGGGTGATGAGGACCGGGCCGGTGCGGGGCTGCCTGGGCTGTGCGGTGGCGTCGGCGATGTACTGCCGGTGGTAGATCGAGGCGCGGTAGTCGCCCGCCCAGTCCCGTTCCTGGTCGCGTTCGAAGGCCTCGAAGGCCTCCGGCCAGTGTTCGAAGCCGAAGAAGAGCAGGGTCTCCTCGGGCGGGCCGTAGTAGGCGATCCGTCCGCCGGGGGCGAGGACGAGGAGCCGGTCGCAGGTGTCGAGGCTGAGCACGCTGTGGGTGACGACGATGACGGTACGGCCGTCGTCGGCCAGGCCGCGCAGCATGTGCATCACCGAGCGGTCCATGCCGGGGTCGAGGCCGGAGGTCGGTTCGTCGAGGAAGAGCAGCGACGGCTTGGTCAGCAGCTCCAGGGCGACGCTGACGCGTTTGCGCTGGCCGCCCGACAGGCTGTGCACGGGCTGGTCGGCGCGCTGCTCCAGGCCCAGCTCGTGGATGACCTCGTCGATCCGGGCCCGGCGCTCGGCGTTGGCGGTGTCCTGCGGGAAGCGCAGCTCTGCGGCGTAGGACAGGGCGCTGCGGACGGTGAGCTGGGCGTGCAGGATGTCGTCCTGCGGGACCAGGCCGATGCGCTGACGCAGCTCGGCGTAGTCGTGGTAGAGGTCACGGCCGTCGTAGAGGACGGTGCCGTGGTCGGCGGGGCGCTGGCCGGTGAGGGCGTTCAGCAGGGTGGACTTTCCGGCGCCGCTCGGACCGACGACGGCGAGCAGGCACTTCTCGCCCACCGGGAAGGAGACGTTGTCGAGGAGGAGCTTGCGGCCGTGGTCGACGGCGACCGCGAGGTCCTGCACCTCCAGGGAGACCTCGCCGGTGTCGACGTACTCCTGGAGTTCCTCCCCGACCAGGCAGAACGCGGAGTGGCCGATGCCGACGATGTCACCGACACCGACCGGGGCGCTGGTGACGGGACTGCCGTTGAGGTAGGTGCCGTTGTGGCTGCCCAGGTCGACGATCTCGTACCTGCCGTCGGGCAGGGCGCGCAGTTCGGCGTGGCGGCGGGAGACGATCAGGTCGTCGATGACCAGGTCGTTGTCGGCGGCGCGGCCGATGCGGACGGCGCGGGCGGGCAGCGGCCGGACGGTGGTGGGCCGGCGGAAGGTGCCCGTGAGGCTCGGCATGGAGACGGCCGAGGGGCGATTGGCCGCGCCGACCGGAGGGGCGCGGTCGAGCAGTACCGCGCGCGGACCGTCGGAGGGGTTGCCGAAGCGGATGACGGTGCCGGGGCCGACGTCCCACTCGCGGATGCGGTGGCCCTCGGTGTAGGTGCCGTTGGTGCTGTTCTCGTCGGCGAGGGTCCAGTGGTCGGCGTCGGGGCGCAGCACCGCGTGGTGCCAGGAGACGCGGGCGTCGTCGATGACGATGTCGCTGAGGGGGTCGCGTCCGACGTGGTAGTCGCGGCCCGGGGTCATCACGGTGGATCCCGACTCGGTCTCCAGGACGAGTACAGGCGCGGTCGGTGCGGCCGGTCGCTCCGCCATGCCATGATTCTATCGATCTGTCCGGATATGTGCCTGCTTGCGTTGATTCCGCCCCTCGGGGCTAGCCGACGGGGACGACCAAGGCCGGGATGGTCCGCTGCATCCGCAGGGCGTCCACGGACTCGGCGAGCAGTTCGTACTCGGTGGTCTCGTCGCTCACGGCGATCCGCACCAGCCGTCCGGCCGCCAACTCGTCGGCCACCAGCTCCTGTTGGCCCGGATCACCGCACCAGGTCCGGAGCACGGCCGGTACGTCGGGCACATTGTCGGCGACCGGGACGAGCGCACTGGGCGGGAAGTGCTCGGCGTCCGGTCGCGGGTCTAATCGCTCGGCGATCCAGGAGGCCCGGTCCCGTAACCACCACAGCGCGAGGGCCAGGGTGGGCGCCCGGTACGTTCCCAGGGGTACACCTATGCGCCGGCCGCCGCAGACGCCGTACGCGGTGACATGACACAGGAACTCGTCGTGCACGTGGCCTCCCCCGTGTTGCCGTGTTCGCCTGTCGGCGGACCTCGCTTTCCCTGCGGCTCGTGAGCGGTGCGTGAGGGCGCCGTCGCCCCATGTGAGGCACCCTCGCTAGTGAGTATGTTCACTACTGAAACACTGTCACCACGACTTTCCGGCCAGTCTCCTGGCATATTCACAGCCGGTGTTGGCCGAAATGCGGCGGGTACACGTCAAGCAGGGGTGTGACCGGGCATTACCTCGGGAGTAATCGAGCTTTCCGCGTCGGGCGGGCATCGTTGCGGTACCGGGTCGCCGCGAGGCGGGATCCCGGTTCCGACCAGCAGTGACGACCTCGTTGGAGGCTGATCCCCCATGCACGCGTCCACCGACCGCTACGACATCGCCGTCGCCCGGTACTTCGAGGCCTGGAACGCCCGCGAACCCGCCGCGCAGGCCCACGCGGTCGCCACCGCATGGGCCCCGCACGGCGGGTACACCGATCCCCTGGCCGACGTGCGCGGACACGAGGGCATCGTGGCCGTCGTCGCGGCGGCACAGGCGCGGTTCCCCGGGTTCGTCTTCCGGCGGACCGGAGCCGTGGACGGCCACCACGACACGGCGCGCTTCTCCTGGGAGCTGGTGCGGGAGGCCGACGGCGCGGCGCCGGTGGCGGGGTCCGATGTGATCACGCTGGACGCCGAGGGACGGATCATGTCCGTCCTGGGGTTCCTGGACCGGGTGCCCGCCGGGTCGTGAGCGATGAGTTCCGCAGCTCGCGGCGGTCTGACGAGTGAAGGCCAGGACACCGAAGGCCACGAAGGACCACCGCGAACGGAGCACACCATGACCACGAACACGCTAGTGGACGCGGAATTCACCGCCGTCCTGCTCAAGAGCCCCAGCGAGGGTGGCTGGACCTATGTCGTCTGGCCGGAGTCCGTCGACTTCTTCGGCACCCGCGGACTGGTCAAGGTTCGCGGGACGGTCGACGGACATCCGTTCCAGAGTTCGTTCATGGCCCTCGGGGACGGCACCCACAAGCTTCCGGTGAAGGCCGAGGTGCGCAAGGCCATCGGGAAGCAGGAGGGCGACTCGGTGACCGTGCGCCTGACGGAGCGGCTCAGCCCTTGAGGATCTCGTCGATCCGGGCCAGTTCCTCCGCGTCGAAGTCCAGGTTGCGGGTGGCGGCGACGCTGTCCTCGATCTGCTGCGCGCTGCTCGCACCGACGAGCGCCGAGGTCACCCGGCCGCCGCGCAGGACCCAGGCCAGGGCCAGCTGGGCCAGCGTCTGACCGCGGGACACCGCGATCTCGTTCAGGGCGCGCAGTTTGCCGAGCAGTTCCTCGGTGATCGCGTCGGCGTTCAGGAACGGGCTGCCGCTCGCGGCCCGCGAGTCCTTCGGGATGCCGTCGAGGTAGCGGGAGGTCAGCTGGCCCTGCGCCAGCGGGGAGAAGACGATCGAGCCGACCTGGAGCTCGTCCAGGGCGTCGAGCAGCCCTTCCTCCTCGGGGCGGCGGTTCAGCATCGAGTAGGCGGGCTGGTGGATGAGCAGCGGGGTGCCCAGCTCGCCCAGGATGCGGGCGGCCTGACGGGTCTGCTCGGCCGAGTAGTTGGAGATGCCGACGTACAGCGCCTTGCCCTGCTGCACAGCGGAGTGCAGGGCGCCCATCGTCTCCTCCAGCGGAGTGTCCGGGTCGGGGCGGTGCGAGTAGAAGATGTCGACGTACTCCAGACCCATCCGCTTCAGGCTCTGGTCGAGGGAGGACAGCAGGTACTTGCGGGAGCCCCACTCGCCGTACGGGCCGGGCCACATCAGATAGCCGGCCTTGGTCGAGATGATCATCTCGTCGCGGTACGGCGCGAAGTCCGCCTTCAGCGCCTCGCCGAACGCCGACTCGGCGGCGCCGGGCGGCGGGCCGTAGTTGTTGGCCAGGTCGAAGTGGGTGACGCCGAGGTCGAAGGCGCGGCGCAGGATGGCCCGCTGGTGCTCGACCGAGCGGTCCGCCGGGCCGAAGTTGTGCCACAGGCCGAGGGACAGCGCGGGGAGTTTGAGGCCGCTGCGTCCGGTGCGCCGGTAGGGCATGTCCGCGTAGCGGTCGGTGTGTGCGGTGTACAACGCGACTCCAGAGGGGTTGGCACACTAAAGGACGGCTCCGAGGAGCCGGTGTTCCAGTCGCCGCCCATGCTGTCGCGACCTGCGGGCAGTGGTCCAACAGGTAAATCAGATGGGATTCAGCGGCTACGCTGCTCAATCATGGAACTGCGCCATCTCCAGCACTTCGTCGCGGTCGCCGAGGACCAGCACTTCACCCGGGCGGCCGAGCGCCTCATGGTGTCCCAGTCAGGCCTGTCGGCCTCGATCCGGGCCCTGGAACGGGAGTTGCAGTCCCCGCTGTTCGTGCGCACGACCCGCAGCGTGACCCTCACCCCGGCCGGGCGGGCACTGCTGTGCGAGGCGGAACGGATCCTCGCGCAGGTGCGAGCCGCCCACGAGGCGGTGGCCGCGGTGCAGGGCGTGCTGCGCGGAATACTGGCGCTCGGGTCCGAGCAGTGCATCGCCGGGGTGCATGTGGCCGGGCTGCTCGCGGCCTTCCGGCGGCAGCATCCGGACGTGGAGATCTGCCTGCGCCAGGCGGGCTCGGGCGCGCTCGCCGAGGAGGTCGCGGCCGGGCGCCTCGATCTGGCCTTCGCCGTCCGGGCGGCGCAGGAGGACACCGACCAGCTGCGGGTCGTGCCGCTCACCGGCGAGCCGATGACCGTCCTGTGCCACCCCAGCCACCGGCTCGCGGAGGCCGGCGCCGCCGTCACCCCGGAGGAGCTGGGCGGCGAGGTCTTCGTCGACTTCCACCCGGACTGGGGGCCGCGCCGCACCACCGATGCCGTGTTCGCGGCGGCGGGCGTACGCCGGACGGTCGCCCTGGAGGTCAACGACGTGCACAGCCTCCTGGACCTGGTCGACGAGGACCTCGGCATCGCGGTCGTACCGCGCCACTTCCGGCACAAGCGCGGCTCACTGACCGCGCTGCCGGTGAAGGACACCGGCGAGACCGTCTACGAGACGGTCGCCCTGCTGCCGCCCCCACAGGCCACGAGCCCGGCGGCACGGGCGCTGATGGCGCTGCTGGAGACGGAGGGCGGCGCGTGACGGCCGGCTGATGGGGCGCGCGGGCACGCCTGCCGGACGGCCCAGGGGCGCGTGACGGACCGCTTTGCGCGATGGTGGAGCCATGCATGCCAAGGACATCCTCATCGACGGGTACAACCGCATCCAGGAAGAAGTCCACGCCGCCGTCGAGGGCCTGGACCCGGACGGCCTCGTCGCCCGCCCCTCCCCCGAGGCCAACTCCGTCGCCTGGCTGATCTGGCATCTCACCCGGGTCCAGGACGACCACATCGCCGACGCCTTCGACCTCGACCAGGTCTGGCTGACCCAGGACTTCCAGAAGACGTTCGGCCTCGACCTGCCCCGCCACGACACCGGCTACGGCCACACCGCCGCGAAGGTCGCCAAGGTGCGGGTCGACTCCGGCGACCTGCTGACCGGCTACTACGACGCCGTGCACGCCCAGACCCTGGGGGCGCTGCGCGAGGTGGCCGCCAAGGATCTGGAGCGGGTCGTGGACGACCGCTGGGATCCTCCGGTCACCCTGGGCGTACGGCTGGTCAGCGTCCTGTCCGACGATCTTCAGCACGTCGGACAGGCCGCCTATGTCCGCGGGTTGCTTCAGAGCGCGTAGCCGGGGAGGACGACGTCCTCGATGAGCGCCTTGCGCTCGTCGAACGGGATGAACGCGCTCTTCAGGGCGTTCACGGTGACGGTGCGCAGGTCCTCGACGGTCCAGCCGGCCTCCTCGACCAGCAGCGACATCTCGCGGGTCATCGTCGTCCCCGACACCAGACGGTTGTCCGTGTTGAGGGTGACGCGGAAGCCGAGGTCCTTCAGCGCGGTGATCGGGTGCTCGGCGATGGAGGTGGCGGCGCCGGTCTGGAGGTTGGACGTCGGGCACATCTCCAGCGCGATGCGGCGGTCCCGCACCCAGCCCGCGAGGCGGCCGAGCTTGCCGTCCACGATGTCGTCGGTGATGCGCACGCCGTGGCCGATGCGCTGGGCGCCGCAGATCTGGAGGGCCTGGTGGATGCTGGACAGGCCGTCGGCCTCACCGGCGTGGATGGTGAACGGCACGCTCTCGCGGCGCAGGTGCTCGAAGGCCGCCACGTGGTCGGCGGCGGGGAAGCCGGCCTCGGCACCGGCTATGTCGAAGCCGACGACACCGGCGTCGCGGAAGGCCACGGCGAGGTCGGCGGCCTCCCGCACCCGGTCGAACATCCGCATCCCGCACAGCAGCGTGCCAACCCGCACCGGGGTGCCGGCGGCCGCGGCCTTCGCCATGCCGGCCGCGAGGCCTTCCTGGACCGTCTCGACGACCTCGGCGAGGCTCAGCCCGCCGTTGGTGTTCAGCTCGGGGGCGTACCGCACCTCGCCGTAGACGACACCGTCGGCGGCCAGGTCGAGGACGTACTCCTCGGCGGTGCGCAGCAGGCCCTCGCGGGTCTGCATCACGGCGAGGGTGTGCTCGAAGGTGGCGATGTAGCGGACCAGGTCACCGGAGTTCGCGGCCTCGAAGTACCAGGCCGCGAGCTCGTCCGGGTCGGTGGTGGGCAGGGTGTGGCCGACCTCGGCCGCCAGCTCGACCACGGTGGCGGGGCGCAGGCCGCCGTCGAGGTGGTCGTGCAGGACGGCCTTGGGGAGGCGGCGGATCACATCGGCATCTACGCGCGTAGTAGTCATGGTGAGGTCTTTCCTTGAGCCTGGAGCGGGGCGGTTCCGAGGGCGGGCGGGGAGGGTGAGGGTCAGCCGGCGGGCTGGAGCAGGTCCCAGCGGTTGCCGTACAGGTCCTGGAAGACGGCGACCGAACCGTACGGCTCGTGCCGGGGCTCCTCCAGGAAGGTCACGCCCGCGGTGAGCATCCGGGCGTGATCGCGGGCGAAGTCGTCGGTGTGCAGGAAGAACCCGACGCGCCCGCCGGTCTGGTCGCCGACCCGGGCGCGCTGCTCGTCGCCGTTGGCCCGGGCCAGCAGCAGCGCGGTGCCCTGCTCGTCGGCCGCGACGACGACCCAGCGGGAGCCGTCCGGACGCGGGGTGTCCTCGACGAGCCGGAAGCCGAGGGCTTCGGTGTAGAAGCGGATCGCCTCGTCGTAGTCGTCGACGACGAGGGTGACCAGGGCGATGAGTCTCATCGGGGCCTTCCGGGAAGTGCGATTGACGGGAGAGGTTATACGTAAAACGTCGCGGACGCCAGTCACCGGCGGAACGGACCCCCGACCACACCCGGGGACCTAGGTCCGAGGCCCGAAACCGGACGGGTCCCGGGCCCGATCCGTACCGGCCGCTCCCCCACTACCGTCCGACCCATGAAGATCACCGAGCCGCCCCGCACCCCCGAGCAGCGCAAGCGCGATCTCCTGGTCCGTCTGGAGGAGGAGATGGACGTCTGGGTGGCGACGGCCGACGCCGACGGGGTGCCGTGTCTGGTCCCGCTCTGGTTCGTGTGGCACGACGAGTCCCTGTGGCTCGCGACCCGGCCGACCACTCCGACCGGCCGCAACCTGCGCGACGGCCGGCGGGCCCGGCTGGCGCTCGGGGACACCTTGGACGTCGTCATCGTCGACGGCGACGCGGAGATGTACGCCGCCGACGAGGTGCCGACCGCGGCAGCCGGGGCGTTTGCCACGAAGACGGGCTGGGATCCCCGTGCTGACGAGGCGCCGTACGTGTACTTCCGGGTGCGTCCGCGCGTGGTGCAGGCGCGCAACGGTGAGCACGAGATGCGCGGCCGGTATCTCCTGCGGGACGGGGTGTGGGTGGTCTGAGCCGGGCCTACAGCCGGGCGTACCGCTGGCAGACATTCTTTTCACGCACGGGAGTTACCCGGGAGTAATCGCCGGTGGTTTGATGTGCGGCGCCACTCAGCCCCCTCACCCTCAGGGAGATCCAGTGACGCTCTACCCACCGCGCCGCACTCCGGGCGCAGCCGTGCTCGCCCTCGCGCTCGCCACCACTGGGCTCGTGGGCGCGGCGCCCACTGCCTCGTCCGCCTCGACCGCTGAGCAGGTGCCGCCGCTGCGGGTGCTGTCGTACAACGTCTTCCTCTTCAGCAAGACCTTGTACCCGAACTGGGGCCAGGACCACCGGGCGGCGGAGATCGCGAAGGCGTCCTTCTTCCGTGGGAACGACATCGTGGTGGTGCAGGAGGCGTTCGACAACGCGTCGTCGGACGCGCTGAAGGCCTCGGTGGCGAGTGAGTACCCCCACCAGACGCCGGTGGTGGGGCGGAGCAGGAGCGGCTGGGACGCCACCGGCGGCGCGTACTCGGCGACGACGCCCGAGGACGGTGGGGTCGCGATCCTCAGCAAGTGGCCGGTGCTGCGCAAGGAGCAGTGGGTCTACAAGGACGCGTGCGGGGCCGACTGGTGGTCCAACAAGGGCTTCGCGTACGTGGTGTTGAACGTGAACGGCACGAAGGTGCACGTCGTCGGCACGCACGCGCAGTCGACCGACCCGGGCTGTGCCGCCGGTGAGGCGGCCGCGATGCGCAGCCGGCAGTTCAACGCGATCGACGCGTTCCTGGACGCCAAGAACATCCCGGCGGGCGAACAGGTCCTGGTCGCCGGTGACATGAACGTCGACTCGCGCACGTCCGAGTACGCCTCGATGCTCGCCGACGGCGGGCTGGTGGGGGCCGACATACGCACCGGGCACGCTTACTCGTTCGACACGCGGGAGAACTCCATCGCCCGCGAGCGCTACCCCGACGACCCGCGCGAGGACCTGGACCACGTCCTGCACCGCGCTGGTCAGGTGCGTCCCACGGTCTGGAAGAACGAGGTCGTCAAGGAGCAGAGCGTGCCCTGGACGGTGTCGAGTTGGGGGACGGACTACACGTACACGAACCTCTCGGACCACTATCCGGTGATCGGGTACACCGGCTGAGCGGCTCAGGCCAGGCATCGCGGCTTCGGCTCAACCAGTTTGCTGTCGAGCCGAGTTGAGCCGGGCCAGCTCGTCGGCGGTCAGGCGGAGGGCGCCGGCGGCCACGTTCTCGGCCAGGTGGTCGGGGTTGCCGGTGCCGGGGATGGCGAGGACGTGCGGGCCCTGGTGCAGGGTCCAGGCGATGCGCACCTGGGCGGGGCTCGCGCCGTGCGCCCGGGCAACGGCCAGGACCTCGTCGTCGTGGGCGGTGGTGGCCCCCCGCTCGCCGGTGTCGCCGGCCACGGCGTAGAACGGCACGAAGGCGATGCCCTGTTCGCCGCACCGGCGCAGGAGTTCGTCGGTCTGGGGGTCGGGCCGGTCGAGCGCGTACCGGTTCTGCACGCTCGCCACCGGCGCGATGGCCTGCGCCTCGGCGAGGTTCCGTGGCTCCACGCTGGAGATGCCGAGGTGGCGGACGAGACCCGCTTCACGTAGCTCGGCCAGCGCGCCGAAGTGCTCGGCGATCGAGTCCTGCCCCATGCGGCGCAGGTACACGAGGTCCAGGTGGTCGCGGCCGAGCTGGCGCAGGTTCTCCTCGACGTGGCCACGGAGTTGGTCGGGGCGGGCCGAGGTGCCCCAGCCGCCGTCGTACTCGCGGTGGGGGCCGACCTTGGTGGCGATGACAAGGTCGTCGGGGTACGGCGCCAGCGCGGTGTTGATGAGTTCGTTGGCGGAGCGCAGGGCGGAGAAGTAGAACGCGGCCGTGTCGATGTGGTCGACGCCCAGGTCGACCGCCTTGCGCAGGACGGCGATGGAACGGTCCCGGTCGCTCGGTGTCCCGTGGTGGAAGGCGGCGCTGCCCGTGAGCCGCATCGCGCCGAAGCCGACGCGGGTCACGGGCAGGTCCCCGAGGGAGAAGGTGCCCGAGGCCTTCGCGGTGATCGTTTCGGAGGTCATCGGCGGAGTCTCGCACACCCCTCGGACAGCGGTGGTGGTGTCAGCAGTACAGGTTGCCGCCCGGGGAGACGCCGAGGATCTGCGTGAAGCGCTGGTAGGCGTTGACGCGGCTCTGCACCTGGGCCGGGTTCTTGCCGTCGCACTCCAGGGAGCCGTTGATGGATCGGATGGTCTGGCCGAAGCCGGCCTGGTTGACCATCGCGTTGTGGGGGGTCATGGTGCCGGGGCCGCTCTGGGTGTTCCAGTACCACAGGCCGGTCTTCCAGGCGACGGCCGACTCGTTCTGCACCCGCCAGGGGTTGCCCAGCAGGTCGATGCCGAGGGCGTCGCCCGCTGCCTTGTAGTTGAAGTTCCAGCTGAGCTGGATGGGGCCGCGTCCGTAGTAGGCGTCCTGGCCGGCGGGACAGCCGTAGGGCTGGCTGCGGTCGCAGTAGTGCGGGTAGTTGGCGGTGTTCTGCTCGACGATGTGGACCAGGCCGCCGGTCTCGTGGTTGACGTTGGCGAGGAAGGCGGCCGCCTCCTGCTTCTTCACCGTGTCGCTGCCGGTGTTGGCGAAGCCGGGGTAGGCGCTGAGGGCGGCGGTGAGGCCGCTGTACGTGTAGAAGGGATTCCGGTTCGGGAACATCTGGTTGAACTGCGACTCGCTGACGACGAACCCGGCGGCGGACGCGCTCGGGGCCGGCTGGAGCAGCAGCGCGGCGCTGGCCAGGGCGAGGGAGGACAGCAGAGCGGTTATGCGGCGCCTCGACACAGGAGCAACTCCTTTGCGGAGCACGGCCGCACCCGGCCAAGGGCAGGGCGAAGCAGAGCCTTGTGCGCACGCGCCGACGGGGTCGGCCACGGCGTGGGGGCGGCCGTGGTGGGGGGGTGTGGAGACACACTCAACCGCTTTGGTCTGTACCAGTCAATGGTGCAGACCAACCGAACTCCAAGTTGCCTTGGGAGTGTTGGGGCCGAGGGGCCTTCCCCTCATCGCGCCCCCTGCCTGCGTACGCGCGAACGTCGGCGTCGGGGGCACTTCGGCAACTCGGCCAGAGCGGGCACGCGGTGGTCCGACTCGGCGCCGCCGAGGACGCCCGGGGCTTCCAGGCCTGCGAGGTCGTCGCACAGCACTCCCGAGGCGGAGTGACCGCCGCACAAACCGATCGCGGAGAAGCGCGTCCTGGCGTCGCGGTGCGGTGGTCGTGGCCGCGTCCGGAGTGGAAGATGCAGACGGCCGAGCTTCAGACAGACCGGGCCGTTGCAGTCCTTGAGCGGGTTGACCTGGAAGCACTCGATGCCGGTGAGCGCGGCGCCGAATCATTGCGCCACCTGAGCCCTCTTCACCGGACCTCTGACCTGCTGCTTCCAGGAACACGGACCGTGTGTCGCCACCGGACCCACAGTCGGCACAACCCTACACATAAAGAGGAAATAAGCGCAGAATGGGGCTAGGCGGCGCTTACCGCACACCGCACCAGACGCGGTCAGGCCTGCGAGTCAAAGGAGACGAGTCATGGCCAACGTCTCGCCCACCAGAGGTGACATAACAGCTCACCCTGATGTATCCGAAATGCGGGATCGCTACGCCCGCATGCTCGGCGGTCGTGATGTGGCGCTCGTGGACGGACCAGTGTTCCTGCTCGGTCTGTACTGCGCCGTATCCCCCTGGATACTCCACTACACGACGAGCCAGCCCGCGCTCGTGACCCACAACCTCATCATGGGCATCGCGATCGGCCTGCTGGCCCTCGGATTCACCCGCGCCCCGGAACGCATGTACGGCCTGAGCTGGGCCTTCTGCGCGATGGGGGTCTGGATGATCATCGCGCCGTGGATCGTCGGCGACAGCCCGGACGCCGGCGTCATCGTGAACAACATCATCGTCGGCGCGCTGGCCGTGTGCCTGGGGCTGCTGTGCGCCGGTACGGCGGCGAAGAGCGCCCCGAAGCCGTAGCGGCACACCCGAGAGGAGACCGCCGGCCGGCCCGCACCCGCGGGCCGGCCTTCCTCTGCCGCCCCTACCCCCGCCCCGGTGACCGCCCTCACCGCGTCGGCATCAGCCACGGCTCCTGGGGCAGGACATGGCCGGTCTCCAGCAGCGACTTGAGGTTGGACAGCACGGCCGGCCAGCCGGACGACACATCGGCGCGGGCGCTCTCGCCCG
Source organism: Streptomyces sp. NPDC028907 (assembly GCF_055564995.1). Taxonomy (NCBI): domain Bacteria; kingdom Bacillati; phylum Actinomycetota; class Actinomycetes; order Kitasatosporales; family Streptomycetaceae; genus Streptomyces; species Streptomyces sp. NPDC028907. Next base: position 267,981 of record NZ_JBVHVE010000011.1, on the reverse strand, counting down.
GCAGGTCCTCGTGGGTCACGGTGAGCCGGACGATCTCGGCGTGCCGCTGGATGTCGAAGGTGACCCTGGAGTACTTGTCCTCCTGCCCCTCCTCGTCCGGCGCCACCCAGGTGGTGACCAGCCGGTTCGGCCGCTCGCTCGCCACGACGGTGCCGACGACGTCCGCGACGCCCGAACCGTCCGTACGGACATGGGCCCAGCGGGATCCGGTCCGCCAGTCCGAGACGTTGCTGTGGCCCCAGTAGGCGGCGGTCAGGTCGGCGTCGGTGAGCGCGTCCCAGACCTTCTCGGGCGTGCTCTCGATATAGGTGACGTACACAAAGGTGGGCTTGTCGGTCATGGCTTCCTCGGCTCGTCGTTTCACGGCCCCGAGCACCCGCAGGCGAGGGCTTTCGAACTTGTCGATCCACCGTTCCTGGATCTCGTGGAGCGGGACCGGATTGAGGTAGTGCAGCTTTTCCCGCCCCCGCCGCACCGTGGCGACCAGGTTGGCGGCCTCCAGAACGGCCAGATGCTGGGTCACCGACTGGCGCGCCATGCCGATACCGGCACACAGCTCTCCCAGCGTCTGCCCGTTGTCCTCGCGCAGCCGGTCCAGCAGCCTCCTGCGCGTCTCGTCGGCCAGCGCCTTGAACACCTTGTCCATCCGGGGACCACTCTCCGATCGCACACTCAAAGTTATGCAGGTAAATACCTGCATGTCAATCGGAGCAGTTTTTCCTTTTTGGTTCGTATATGCCGAACGACTGTTACATGACCTATGGGATCCCTTGACAGGTGGTCCGTAGCTTCGAAGTCGTCGGAACGAACCCCATCGAAGGAACGACTCACTGATGCGTGCCCCACGTCCCCTGCGCACCGCCCTTGCCGCCACGGTTGTCATCGCCGCGTTGGGCGCCTCGGCCGCCGGCGCCTTCGCGATGGACGCTTCCGCCGCCACGACCGGCACGTCCGCGGGTGGGCAGGGCCGTCAGTCCAAGGCCGAGCGCGTCCAGGTGCGGACGGTGAAGCTCGCGGACGACGTCAGCCGGGCGAAGGTCTACAAGGCCGGCGAGGACCGCTACGAGGCGGAGATCTGGGCCGAGGGCCGGCAGTACGGGGCCCTGTACACCCAGGGCATGGCCGCGCACGCCCAGAACAACGGGCTGCACATCACCCTCCACCCGGACGGCGAGGTCACGTCCTGGGTCGAGCGGGCCAAGCCGCAGCCCGAGGCGGTCGTCAACCGCGTCCTGGTCGGCGCACCGACCCTCGCGGACGGGAGGGCGACGGCGAAGCTCTACCGCGTGGCCGCCGACCACTACGAGGCCGACATCCTCGCGGACGGCGTACGGCTCGACACCCTCGTGGCCGACGGCCGCGCCGCGCACGGCGAGCACAACGGGCTGCGCGTCGACCTCCAGCCCGACGGCCGGTTGACGTCCTGGGTCGACGCGGCCGGGTGACCTGCCGCCCACACGCCCCCGCGCTCGGGTCAGCGCAGGAAGACCTCCAACTCGGCCCGGTGTTCGGCCACCCAGGCGTAGGCGCCGCGCACCTCCTCCACGACGCCGTGTTCCCGCAACCGCACCATGGCCGGCTCACCGCGCACGGCGCCGGCCTCGATGCCCCGCAGGCACCGGTCCTGCCACCAAAGGATCACGTCGACGATCCCCGCGCCGCCGGCGACCGGCCCGTACGCGTCGCGGACGAGCGCGATCCGCCGGGCGGCATCGAGCACATCCGTCACGCCCGGTCCCAGGTCGAGGTACTGCCAGCAGACATGGGCGAGGTCCTGGACGCGTTCGCCGGGTGCCGCCAGGTCCCAGTCGATGAAGGCGGTCGCCCACCAGTCGGCGCCATCGATCGCGTAGACGGTGTTCTTCGGGGCGAGATCGTTGTGGCAGACGACGTCCTGGTCGCCGGCCAGCGGCGTGCCGTGCGTCAGGTCGTGGAAGGCGCGCACGAGTTGGGCCACCCGCACGAGCCCCGCGTCCGTGCGTGCCGCGGCCCGCTCCCGAGGAGTGACAGCCGCACACCCCTCCAGGTATCCGAACACCTCGCGGCCCTGCTTGTCGTACCCGATGTACGTCGGGGCCCCTTCCCACCCCCGACGCTCGAAGTGCGCGAGCAAGTCCCGCACGTATTCGGACCGTTCATGGGGCGTACGCCGCACGGTCGTCCCGACCCGCACGACCTTGCTGACGGCTCCGCCGCCGAGCACCCGCTCCTCCATCCGCACCTCCGCGATCGATCAGCACACGCCGAAACCACTCGCCAAGCATGCCCGCGTCCGGGCACGCTTCCCGCATGGATCATGCGGAGGCACTGCTCATCGGGGGAAGGGCCGGGGTCGGCAAGACCACCGTCGGCTGGCAGGTCTCGGCCCAGCTGCGGGCCGTCTCGGTCACGCACGCGGTGATCGACGGCGACTTCATGGGAGCCGCCCATCCGGCACCGCCCGGCGATCCGCACCGAGCCGGCATCACGGAGCGGAACCTGGTCGCCGTGTGGGGGAACTACGCCGCGCTCGGATACCGGCGCCTCGTCTACACGAACACCGTGAGCGTGCTCGACGACGCCGCGCCCATGTTCCGCCGGGCCATGGGGGACGGCGTACGTCTCGTGCGCGTCCTGCTCACCGCCACCGACGCGACGGCCGAGCGGCGCCTGACCGGGCGCGAGCTCGGCTCCGAGTTGGAGCAGGAGGTGCGCGGCAGTGCACGCAAGGCGCGGCTCCTTGAGGAGCGGGCGCCCGCGAACGTGGTGCGGGTGGTGACCGACGGGCGCGCGGTGATCGACATCGCCAATGAGGTGCTCTCCGTCACCGGGTGGGCCACTGGTTGAAGCGGAACGGACTGTCCCGGCCTCCAGGGGGAACTCGAACCTGTGCGGGGACAGGAGGAAGAGGGGCGAAATGGAGATCTCCGGCATCATCAGTGCCATAGTGATCGGCATCATCATCGGTGTGCTCGGACGTCTCGTGGTTCCGGGCCGTCAGCGCATCGGGGTCCTGTGGACCATCCTCGTCGGCATCGTGGCCGCGCTCATCGGTTCGGCCATCGCCGCCGGGCTCGATGTGGGCGACACCGACGGCGTCGACTGGATCGAGTGGCTCATCCAGATCGGCCTCGCCGCGGTCGGCGTCGCCGCACTGGACCGGACGAAGGCGCGTCGCTGACGCGTCGAAGTGGGGACATGAGAGGACGGCGCGACCGTCAGGAGAGTGCCGCGGCGGCCCGCATCGCTGCGAGGCCGTCGCGGACCGCCGGGTGGGCGGGCGTCCAGCCCAGCTCCCGCTCCGCCTTCGCCGTGGAGACCCGCAGCGTCGACGTCATCATGGTGTGCGCGTACGACATGGGCCGCATCAGCCACAGCGGTACGGTCATCGGCTTCGGCAGCCCGAACTCCTCGGCCACGCACCGGACATGGGCACCGAAGCCCATCGGGGTACGGTCGGCGACGTTGTACGCCTGACCGGGGCGTCCGCGTTCGACGGCGGCGACGACCGCGCGGGCCGCGTCGGTGAGCTCGATCCAGGGCAGGACCCGGCCGTGGTCGGCGGGGACGGGAAGTTGCCGTCTGCGCAGCATGCGCAGGATCTCGTCCGTGCCACCGGGGCCGTAGAACAGTCCGAAGCGCAGCGAGATCCCCTCCAACCCCGGGGTTTCGAGGGTGAGTTGCTCCTTGACGCGCATCCCGGCAAGGTGCCGTTCCAGGTCCGGGGTACGGCCGCGCGGGCCGAAGGGGGCGTCCTCGGTGACGACCCGGGCGCCGTGGTCGCCGTAGCCGTATCCGAAGACCATCGACTCGGCGAGGAAGCGTCGGGCGCCGGTGGCCCGGGCGGCCTCGATCAGATGGGCGGTGCCGTCGGTGCGCAGCGCGTCGGTGGCGTACATGTCGCGGTGGCGCATGGGCGGCTTGCGCAGCGCGGTCGCGGCGTGGATCACCGCGTCGAAGCGAAGCCCGTCGACGGCACGCAGCAGGGCGTCCCGGTTCATCAGGTCGGCCTGGACGTCGTTGCGCGGGCCGCGCCCGAGGCCGGTGACCTCGTGGCCCGCCTCGGTCAGGGCGCGAGTGATGTGGCGGCCGAGGACACCTCCGGCGCCGGCGAGGAGGACGCTGCGGCTGTGGCTGCCGTCTTGGCTGTGGTTCGTCGTCATGCCCTTGCGACGAATCGGGAGGGCCTGGATGTGACATCCCGGTGGGGAGATGCTCCTACGGCGTCCTGCCCGCTACGGCGTGTACACGTACGGCGTGGTCGTGGTCACGGGCTCGAAGCCGAGCCGCTCCAGGATCGGACGACTCGTGCTCATGGCGTCGACCTGGAGGTAGCGGTAGCCGCGGTCCGCGGCGGCACGGGCGCGGTGGGCGACCAGGGCGCGGTAGATACCGCGGCCGCGCCAGCCCTCGAGAGTCCCGCCGCCCCACAGCCCGGCGAACCGCGTCCCCGGCAGGAGTTCCATCCGGGCGGCGCTGACCGGAGTGTCACCGGCCATGGCGACGACCGCGACCACCGTGTCCGGGGCGGCCGTGAGCTGGGCGAGCAGTTGGTGCCGCCACCGGGTGCCGTCCGTCCCGAAGGCCTTCTCGTGCACCTCCGTCACGAGGTCGACGCCCGCACTGTCGGTCACCGGGAGGAGGCGGACGCCGTCCGGTGTCTCGGCGTCCAGGGTCAGGTCGGCCACTTCGCCGATCATCAGCGTCTCCTCGGGCTCGGCCGTGAAGCCGGCGTCCCTGAGCCGTCGTCCGAGATCCACCGGCAGGTCATGGCCGTACAGCTTCCACTCGAATTCGCGCCCCAGCCGGGAGAAGTGGGCGATCTGCTCGGCGATCGCCGCGTCGGCGCCCGCCTCGTCCAGGTCGGACCACACGACGCCGTTCCATCCGTGCTCGGAGGACACCTGCCGCACGACGCCGCCCACGCGTTCCACCTGGGCGTCGGGGCCGTCCGGACGTGCGCCTTCACGCATGTCCCGGTCGAAGAGGGCGAGCACAGCGGCATGATCCATGCGAGCACCCCACCATCGGCCCCTACCGCACGACAAGCCATTTACGACCGGCCCGTGGCCTCCCCGCCCGCGGGGCGCACGGCCGCCAGGTACCCGCGCAGCCGGTCGCGGTTGCGTGCCAGACAGTCGATGCGGGCCTGGATCCGGTCGATGTGGCCTTGGAGCAGGGCAGCCGTCTCCGGGGTGAGGTGTTCGGCGGGAAGGAGGATCTCGTCGGGGCCGGTCAGGTACGGCAGGATCGCGCGGATCATCTCCGTGGTCAGGCCCGAGTCGAGGAGTCCCCGGATCTGCCGGACGTCCTGGACGGCCGACTCCGGATAGTGCCGGTAGCCGTTGTCCGTGCGGTCCGGGTGGAGGAGGTCCTGTTCCTCGTAGTAGCGCAGCAGCCGGGTGGGGACGCCGGTACGTCGGGAGAGGTCGCCGATCTTCATGTGTGCCTCGGTGCGTGTGCTTGGGTGCGTGTGCCTCAGAAGGTGTGCGCCTCAGAGGTCGCTCTTGCCTTCACACTGATGTGAGGGTCCGAGCATGGTCGCATGTCCACCACCTCCCTGGCCAAGGGCACAGCCCTGCCCACCGCACTGCCGTGGTCCGGGCTGCTCGCCCTGTCCACGGCCGCCTTCACGGCCGTCCTGACCGAGCTCCTCCCGGCCGGCCTGCTGCCGCTCATGGCACCGGCGCTGGCGGTGTCCGAAGCCCGGGTCGGCTACCTGGTCACCGGCTATGCGGTCGCGTCGTTCGCGGGCGCCATCCCGCTGACGGTCCTGCTGCGCGGGCTGCCCCGCCGCCCCGTGCTCATCGGCACCCTGGCGGGCTTCGCGGCGAGCAACGCGATGGTCGCGCTGTCGTCGTCGTACGGCGTGACCTTCGCCGCGCGTCTCGGTGCCGGGCTGATGGGCGGCACGCTGTGGGCGATGCTCGTCGGGTACGCGGCCCGCATGGTGCCCGCCGAGCGGCGTGGCCGGGCCATCGCGATCGTGCTCGCCGGGATCACGCTGGCACTGTCCCTGGGCGTGCCCGCGGGGACGGCGCTCGCAGAGGCGCTCGGCTGGCGCACGGCGTTCGGCGCACTGGCCGCACTGGCGGTGTTCCTGGTCGGCTGGGTGTGGTGGCGGGTGCCCGGGTTCCCGGGCGAACCGCCGGGTGCGGGGCTGCCGCTCCACCGGGTGGCCGTGTTGCCGGGGATCCCGGCCGTCCTGTCCGTGACGCTGTTCCTGCTGCTGGGCCACCAGGTGATGTACACGTACGTCGCCCCGTTCGCGGCGCATGCCGGGTTCGGGCGTACGGGCCTGGTCCTGCTGGTGTTCGGGGCGGCCACGGTCGCCGGGATCTGGGTGACCGGCGCGCTCGTGGACCGGCGCCTTCGGGCCACCCTGCTGGGCGCGCTCGCCCTGTGCGCGGCGGTCATGCTCGCGCTCGGTCTCGGCGCCGGTACCCCTGCCGTGCTGCTCGTCTCCGTCGCGCTGTGGGGCGTCGCCTTCGGCGGGGCGCCCACGCTGATCCAGACCGCGCTGGTCAACGCCTCGGGTCCCGTGCACGCCGATGTGGCCACGTCCTTGCAGACCACGGTCTACAACGCGGGCATCGCGGCGGGCTCCCTCACCGGTGGCCTGACGCTGGAGCGCCTGGGCGCGGGGGCCCTGCCGTGGACCGCGCTGCCGCTCGTCGCGGCCGCGTTCGCCACCGTGGCGGTCGGCCGCGTGCACGCCTTTCCCGCCGTACGTGGGCGAACCTAGGGTGCGTGGGGATGATCGCGCGCGAGGAGGGCCGTACACCATGGTCGTGAAGGACGTCGAACTCCAACACCTGCGCCGCTGCGTCGCGCTCGCGGCCGAGGCGCTGGAGGCCGGGGACGAGCCGTTCGGGTCGGTGCTGGTGGGGGCGGACGGCGAGGTCCTCGCCGAGGACCACAACCGGGTGGCCTCGGGCGACCGCACCCGGCACCCCGAGTTCGAGCTGGCCCGCTGGTCGGCCGCCCGGATGACGCCCGAGGAGCGGGCTGCCGCGACGGTGTACACCTCCGGCGAGCACTGCCCGATGTGCGCGGCCGCGCACGCCTGGGTGGGGCTGGGGCGCGTCGTGTACGTCGCCTCGTCGCGGCAGCTGACCGGATGGCTGGCCGAACTGGGCGTGCCGGCCGCCCCGGTCCGGCCGCTGCCGATCCAGGAGGTCGCGCCGGACGTCGTCGTGGAAGGGCCGGTGCCCGAGCTGACGGAGGAGGTCCGCGCACTGCACTTCCGGTTCCACCGGCGCGCGGACTGACCGGCCGGCCGGAAGGCGTCCGCTTCCCGCTATCCCAGTTCCAGGGTGGTGACGCCGAAGACCCGTTCCCGGGCATACGGCCGCACCGGCCCCGTGTACATACGGGCGGTCTCGAAGGAGGGGGTGAATCCGGCCTCCTCGGCGAGCGCGACGGCCGCCGGGTTGTTCTCCGGCACGTCGACGGCGACCGTGCGGCCGACCACGTCGGCGGTCAGGGCGGCGAACACGGCCCGGGCGTCCTCGGCGGTGTCGGCGAAGAGCGGGCCGATACGCGGGCAGTCGTGGCCGGGGCGGAGCACGCCGTAACCGGTGACCCGGGAGCCGCTGCGCCGGACCGCGGCATGGTGTCCGGGGCCGGTGAGCCAGTGCTCGACGAAGCGGGGGCGGTCGGCGGGCGTGCAGGTGGCGTCGTAGGCGGTGATGTCCGCGACGTCCTCGGGCCGTACGTCGCGGATGTCCCGCGGCGCCTCGGCGGCGGGCGCGGTTCCGGTGAACCGGACGGTCCGGTGGGCGGACTCGAAGCCGGAGCGGCGGTAGTTGTCCTGCTGGGCGACCACTGCGTCGAGGCCGATCGTGCGGTTCCCGGCGTGGGCCAGGGCGGTCTTCCAGGTGGTGAGGCCGTGGCCACGGCCGCGCAGGTCGGGGCGGACCAGGTAGTGGCCGAGGAAGGCGTAGTCGGGGCCGTGGTTGACGACCGAGATCGCCGAGACGACCTCACCGTCGATCCGGCCGAGGAAGAACCCGTCGGGATCCTGCGCGAAGAACGGCCCGGCGTCGGCGAGCCCCGGGTTCCAGCCCTCTTCGGCGGCCCATCCCTTGACGACCGCCCAGTCGTCGAGGCCGGCACGAGTGACGACGAGGTCTTCGGGGGCCGCAAAGGCCATGGGTGCGCTCCATTCCGTCGGGGGGGGGCCGCGTGCACACGGTGATCGACCGTGCACGCAGCATCCTTTCGGATCACCGGGGCGGGCGTCACGGCGTGATCAAGCCGTTGGGGTCTTCGCCGGGGAACGAGTGGAGGGATGTCCGCATGCCGAAGGCCCCACCGGCCGGTCGATGGGGCCCTCCTCCCGCGCGGGGCGCGGGTCAGCGCACCGCCTGAGGGCGGAAGCGCCGGTACAGGACCGCCCCGCCCAGCACGAGCACCGTGCCGCCCGCGGCGGCGACGAGGGTGTGGTCGGCCCCCGTGTGCGCGAGCGAGCCCTCGGGTCCGCCGTGCGGGACGAACGCGCGCGGCACCGGGCGCGGGTGTGCCCGGGGCGGCGTGGACGGCTTCGGTGCCGGCTTCGTGGTGTGGGAAGGGCCCCCGGAGTCGTTGACCGACTCGTTGCCGGTCGCCGGGTTGCCGATGCCGACGATGTTCACGCTGTTGCCGCTGACGTTCACCGGCAGGTGAACGGGGAGCTGTACGACATTGCCGGACGCGAGGCCGGGTGAATCCTTTCCGCTCCCTTCGGCGGACGCCCCGCCGTGCGACGCGGCGCCCGCCTTGTGGCCCGCGTCCTCGTTGGCGCAGCTGTTGCCCGCCGCCGGGTTGAGCAGCCCCACCACGTTCACGGTGTTGCCGCACACGTTCACGGGGACGTGCACGGGGAGCTGAACGGTGTCGCCGGAGAGCAGCCCCGGCGAGTCGGCCGCGGCACCGTCCGCCGCGGAGTGGGCGTACACCGGCATCGTCACAGCCATCGCGCCCGAGGCGGCGACGGCGATCACACCGTATCGGGTAACCCGTCTCATAGGTTCCCTGCCTTCCAGACATGGTCGCGGGCACTCACCCGCACCGGATAAAACGCAGGCGAACCATCCGAGTTATGGCTTATCGGCCATTCACCCCATCGAGCGTCAGGGTTGTCGAACTAGCGGTAAGTACCTGTTCCTGATCCGAACATGCCAGGCTGGCACCTTCGCTGATCTCTCACAGTGAAGGTCGCTTGGCTAGATCTTCTGGCGAGCGAGAGCCGCTTCGCCTGCCCCAGTACTGTGGCTTCGCATGACCGACTCTGAGATCGAGATCACCGCAGACCTGGTCCGCGAGCTGCTGCAGGAGCAGCATCCGGACCTTGCAGGGTTGGCCATCCGTGAGGTGGCGGGCGGCTGGGGCAACCAGATGTGGCGCCTGGGGGATGAGTTGGCCGTGCGCATGCCGCGCATGGAAGGTGCCACGGATCTCCTGCGCAAGGAGTGCCGGTGGCTGCCTGTCCTGGCTCCGCGTCTTCCGCTCCCGGTTCCGACGCCTGTGCGGATCGGCGAACCGTCCGCGTGCTTTCCGAGGCCGTGGAGCGTGATGACGTGGGTTCGTGGCGAGCCACTGGACTACGCCTCGATCAGTCGTGGCGACCATGCGGCCGACACTCTGGCGGGCTTCCTCAGAGCGCTCCACGTGGAGGCGCCCGCTGAGGGGCCGGTCAGTTCGGACCGCGGTGGTCACCCCAAGGAGTGCACGAGCGGCTTCGAGAAGTTCTTGTATGCCATTGCCCCTGGCGGCTTTTCCGCCGACGTCCGGGCCGTCTGGGAGGTCTGGGACGATGCTGTTGCGGCGCCCGAGTGGGAGGGTCCGCCGGTATGGCTGCATGGTGACCTCCATCCCGCGAATGTGGTCGTCTCGGACGGGACGCTCTCGGGTGTGATCGATTTCGATGCCATATTCGCCGGCGATCCGGCATGGGATCTCGCGGCCGCGTGGCTGCTCCTCCCCGCGGGCGCGGGCTCACGGTTCTTCAAGGTGTACGCGCATGCGGACGAGGCGACGATCCGGCGTGCCCGAGGGTTGGCTGCCATGAAGAGTCTCTTCCTCATCCTTATGGGTCAGAACGGGGAGCAAGGCCTTCCGGGCGGCAAACCGACCTGGGGACCCGCGGGCCGGGCGGCGCTCGATCGTGTTCTGGCGGCGTGATGTGCGGTGCAAGCCTGAGGTCAGGGAATCGGTGTTGCGGAGCCTGGCCAGCTGAACTGCCTAGTGGGAGAGTGGTCTGCGGCCGGGAGACCGGGCCGGTCTGGGTGGAGTTGCCGACCGTGAACTTGAGAACGATCAGTCCCGGTTGGCCTCGCGGGAGGCAGTCTGTCCACTCCTGCGGGAGGATCGGCGGGTAATCCGCCTGGTCATCAGTGTGATCGCGGCCCAGGTGATCAAGGATTCCGAGTGCTGGATGAGCCGTTCGTAGTCGCGGGCGTGACGGCGAGCGTGCATGATCCAGGCGAGCGAGCGTTCGACGACCCAGCGGCGGGGCAGAATGACGAACCCGACGGCGTCCTTGGGACGGCTGATGGTCTTCAGCGTGAGGTCGAGGTGCTTCTTTGCCCAGGTCACGAGCTGTCCGGCATAGCCGGAGTCGGCCCAGACAATGGTGATCTCGGGGTGCATCAGCCGCAGCCGGAACAGCACTTCTTTCGCCGCGTCGCGGTCGGTCATGTCGGCCGGGGTGACCATGACGAACAGCGGCAGGCCCTTGGTGTCGACGACCAGGTGCCGCTTGCGTCCGTTGATCTTCTTCGCGCCGTCGTAGCCGCGCGAGTCACGGCCGACGGTCTCGGCAGCCTTGACGGACTGGGAGTCGATGACGGTGGCAACCGCGCCGGGGGCCCGGCCCATCTCGCGGCGGATGCGTTTGCGCAGCTGATCGCGGATCTGCCCGACGACGCCGGCGGCTGCCCAGCGGGCCATGAAGTTGTAGCAGGTCCGCCAGGGCGGGAAATCGCGGGGCAGCGCGCGCCACTTGCAGCCGGTGTCGACGACGTAGCGGATCGCGTCGACGACCTCCCGGCGAGGGTGCTTCTCAGGGCGTCCCCCCTTGGGGGACTCGCAGGCCGGCGGCGGGAGGAGGGCCTCGATGAGCGCCCATTCGTCGTCGTAGGTGTCGGAGGGGTAGCAGCGGCGCCGGGACAACTCAACCTTCCTTTCGGAAATGGGGGTTGGGGGACGGCTCTGCCGTCCCCCAACCCGGTCAGTTGTCGATGTACTCGGAGATGATGTCGAGGGTGGACTCCACCGAGCTGAGCTGGGTGTTGAGGTGTTTGATCCACCGCCCTTTCGGCTGGAGCGAGGCATGCGGGCCGACGACGGCGGTGATGAACCGGCGGATCTCGGTGAGCTTCTCCCTCACGATCCCGATTTCGTAGGCCTGGAGTTCGACGGTGTCGGTGCAGAAGCGGTAGCCGTCCTTCTTCGTCCAGATCAGGGGAGGCCAGCCCCGTTCGGAGATGATGTCGCGCAGACAGGCCAGGCCCGCGCGGGTCTGGCTGGGGGTCAGCTCGCCGGAGCGGACGAGCTGGGGGAAGGTCAGCCCGGCTGGGCGGGCCTCGAAGAGCACGAACCGGACGGTATCGGCATGCCGCTGGGAGGCCGCCGATCTGCGCTCGGAAGCGCGTGGCACCGCCTATTCGCCTTCGCCTTGCAGGAGCTTGGCCAGTTCGCCGTCGACGTCGACCTTCCCGGTGTCGACGGCCGTCTCGATCCAGTCCAGGGTGGCCCTCACCCGGGCGACGTTCTCGTGGACCAGGACGCGTTCGTCGTCGCCGAGCTGGCGGTCACGCAGGCCCGGGACGGTCCGGCCGGCCGCCGCGACGAACGAGTGGCAGGCGGTGACCAGGTCCAGGAACTCCACCGAGCGATCGATCGCGCGGATCGCCGGGGCGAGCGGGTTGTTCTCCTCGAAGTCCTCGCGGGCCTGCTGACCGCGTTCGACCTGGGCGCGGTTCACCTGGTGACGGGCGGTGTCGTCGCCCATCGCCTTGAACGCGACGTCCGGGCGGCGCAGCAGACCGGTGGTCACTTCCGCAGCGACGCTCTCGTCCCGGGTCAGCTCTTCGACAACCTTCACCTTGTCGGCCTGCGCGACCTTCGCGACCACGGCGGGGCGCCGCAAGATGTCCGGGGCGATCGCAGCGGCGACGTCGTCCTCGCGCGACAGTTCCTCGACCGCCCTCACCTTGTCGGCGGGCTTGACCTGTGCGACCACGGCCGGCCGGCGCAGCAGATCGCCGGTCACCGTCGCCGCGACCTCTTCGTCCTTGGCCAGCGTGTGGATCGCGCTGACCTTCTCCTGCGGTGTGACGGGCTTGACCACCTGACGGCCCGCCCGACGGTTCGCCTCGTCCGGCGTCCACCGCGACTTCCCCTCGGGCGGGGTGGCGATCGCCTCGAACCGCTCCTCCTCGTCCGCGATCCCCGCCAGAATCCGGTGGACCGTGTAGGAGACACCCGCGACCCGGAACTCCTCGGGCCACCGGGACGCCGTCCACCTGGTCTGGTTCACCATCGAGTACGACACCCCGATGTCCTCGGCCAGCCGGAACAGCGACTCCTTCACCGTGAACGGTGGCTCGCTCTTCTCGCTGCCGCCGTACTCGCGCATCGGCTCGACTTCCAGCGCGTAGTCGCCGATCGCGAACTGGATGCGGCTGGCCGTCTCCACCAGCTTCCGCAGCTCGGCCACGATCTGCGCGTACCGGCTCGCGCTGACACTGCCGACCCTGTAACCGTCGCCGGTCTTCTCGATCTGTTCGGGCACGGATCTCACCCCAACCGGCGGGCCGGGCACGGCCGTTGACCGTGACGAGACACGGCCCGCCTCTCGAACCTGAGAGTCAGACCGTAAATCCTATGATCACAATGATTGACCGGGAATGACCGGTATCTGGTCAGAAGTGCGATACGGACGTGTTCGCGCAACGGTCACCGTGACCGTTCGCCGTACGAATCCTTCCGGGCCCTCCAGGCCCTCGTCACGCACCGCCGCGAGCAGTAGGCGGCGTTCGACCGCCGGTCCACCCCCACCACCCAAGTCGCCCCGCAGACCGGGCACTTGGCCAGTCCGTCGACGCCCAGTTCGGCCGCCACCCGTCTCCGCAGCCGGCGGACCCGACGCCACTGCCTGGCACGACACACCGCAGAACAGAACACCGCATCGGGCCGCGCTCCCGGCCTCAGCCGTTCACCACAGCCCCCACACACCCGCTCTCCGGTCCGCCCGGCACCCTCGGACACACAGCCAGCCTAGGCGCCAAGGCTACTCAGAACCGGAGATATGGAACAGGCACTAAAGACTTCCGACGGCGACGCGAGGGGCGAAGGGTAAGTCCGCCCGGGCGATCCCGCACGTCGGGCCGCCCGTGAGCTCCGGAGGCGTGCGTTCCGGGGCCCGCTTATCGTGAGCGGGACGCCGTTTCCCGGTCCGCGACGGGCGCCCCTGGAGGCAACGATGCTGGCCCATCTGTCCACGCTGCCCACGCTGCGGCGCTGCGCCGTCGCCGGCGCGGTCGGACTGGTCCTGCTCGGCACCGGGCTGACGGCGGGCGAGGACAGCGCCGAGTCCGACCTGAGCCGCTTCTACCAGCAGAAGGTCAGCTGGGCGAAGTGCCCGGGCGAAGGCATGCCGAAGGATCTCCAGTGCGGCAAGGTCACCGTCCCCCTCGACTACGCCCACCCCCGGGCGGGAACGCTGGATCTGGCGCTCGCGCGCTACCGGGCCACGGGCGAGAAGCAGGGTTCGGTGCTGCTGAACTTCGGTGGGCCGGGCGGTGCCGGCGTCCCCGAATTCGCCACCGGGGGCAAGGACTTCATGGAGCTGACGGACGGCTACGACATAGTGACCTTCGATCCGCGAGGCGTCGGCAGGTCCTCGCCGGTCAGCTGCGGGGATGCCACCGTGCAGAACGACAGCACGGAGATCGACCGCGATCCGCAGTCCGTCCTCGAGGACTTCAAGAAGGCGGCCGAGACCTGCGCCCGCAACTCCGGGCCGGTGCTCCCCCACATAGGCACGGTCAACGCCTCGCGCGACATGGACGTGATGCGCGCTGCCGTCGGCGACAAGAAGCTCAACTACCTGGGATTCTCCTACGGAACGCGGCTCGGCGCCGTCTACGCGGCACAGTTCCCCGACAAGGTCGGCCGGTTCGTCCTCGACGGCGTGGACACCCTGACCGAACCACTGACGAAGCAGGAACTGGTGGGCGCCAAGGGGCAGCAGAAGGCTCTGGAGGAGTTCATCAACTGGTGTGTGAAGGACATCGGGTGCCCGTTCGGGCAGGACGCCCGCGAGGCCCGCAAGAACGTCGTACGACTGGTCGACTCGCTGGACGCGGATCCGGTGCCGTCGGCCTTCGGTGAGCCGTTCACCGGACAGGACCTCGTCGGCGCCATCGGACAGGCGCTCTACAGCGAGGACTTGTGGGCCTCCCTGGAGCGCGCCCTGGCCTCACTGGTCAACGACGGCGACACCCACGCCATCGAGGCCTTCGCCATGGGTGGGGCCGCCCCTTGGAACCGCGAGGAGACCGAGGACCCCGACGGCGGTCTCGTCGACGAGCAGGACATCCCGCTCGACAACCTGTCCGCCGCGCTGATGGCGATCAACTGCGCGGACGACCCCGACCGCCCCAGCGGCAAGCAGATCATCGCCGGTCTCGACCGGCTGCGCGCCGAGTACGAGGAGGCATCGCCGATCTTCGGGCCGTACCGGCTCACCGGGGTGCTGCTGTGCTACGGCCGCCCCAAGGGCACGGACTTCATCCGCGACGAGGTGAAGGACGTGGACACGCCGAAGATGCTCCTGGTGGGCACACGCGGCGACCCGGCGACGCCGTACCGCTGGACCGAGGAGACGGCGAAGCGGCTCGGTTCGTCGGCCGTGGTCCTCGACAACAAGGGCAGCGGGCACACCGGATACGCCTCTTCCAAGTGCGTGCACCGCAAGGTCGACGCCTTCCTGCTGTACGGCACACTCCCCGCGGACGGAAGCTCCTGCGGGCCCGAGGACAACCGCGAATAGGGCCCGGACCATGAACGGAATTGCCCCTAATGCCCGATCGGTGAATCAGTCCTATCGTGCTGTTATGGAGCACGCACTCAGTCCCACCACCCTCACCGAGCTGCGGCGCCCGCGCCCTTATCCGGCCGTGTCCGTGCTGACGCCCACCCATCGCCGAGAGCCCTACCGGGCCCAGGACCAGGTCCGGCTGCGCAATGTCGTGGCCGAGGCCAAGAAGCAGCTGGAATCCGATCCCTCTGTCACCCGCGAACGACGGGCGGACGTCGAGCGCCAGCTCGACCAGGCCCTCGCCGAGGTCGATCTCACCTACGCCGAGGACGGACTGGTGATCTTCGCCGCCCCCGGCGAGCACCAGGTGTGGTCGCTCGCCCGGTCCGTGCCCGAGCGCGTGGTGCTCTCGGACACCTTCCTCACCCGCAACCTCGTCTCCGCGCAGGCCGCCGAGCGGCCGTACTGGGTGCTGTCGGTCTCGACCGACCGCGTCACCCTGTGGAACGGCAGCCTGGACCGCGTCGCCGCGGCCCGCATGGGCGGCTTCCCGCTGACCCGGTCCGTCGAGAACTTCGACCCCGAGCGCCGGGAGCAGATCGGCGACAGTCCGAGCAAGTTCCGCGACGAGGACACCCGCCACTTCCTCAAGGACGCGGACTCCGCCATGAGCGCGATCCTGCGGGGCAACCCGCGGCCGCTGTACGTCACCGGCGAACCGGCGGCGCTGTCACTGCTGGACGAGATCGGCGGCGTCACCAAGGACGCGGTGCACATCCCGCACGGCGGACTCGCGCACGGCACGCGCGAGGCCGTGTGGCAGGCGATCCAGCCACTGATCACCGCCGAGGACCGCAGGCACACCGACGCCGTGGCACGGGAACTCGAATCCGCCCGTGGCCGCAAGGCGTTCGCGGCCGGCGTCGACGAGGTCTGGCGCAGCGCCCGTGAGGGCCGGGTACGGCTGCTGGCCGTGGAGGAGAACTACCGCATCGCCGTGCGCGGCGAGGACGGCGACCATCTGATCCCGGCCGAGAGCGGCGAGCTCGACGCCCGCGAGGACATCGTGGACGAGATCGTCGAACAGTGCCTGGAGACCGGCGCCGAGGTCCGCTTCGTACCGGACGGCACGCTGAACGACGCCCAGGGCATCGCCGGGGTCCTGCGGTACTGAGGCCGGAGCGACGAGGAGGCGCGGCGGCGGCCGGCCCTGTCGCCTCCTCTCCTCTCTTCCTCACACGCCGCCGAACAGCGCGCTCAGCCCTCGTTCCACGACCGCGCCGAGGTCCTCCTCGCCGGCCGCGACGACCGCGTAGGTGCGCAGCAGGAAGCGGTGCAGGCAGGCCGTGTCGAACTGGAGCAGGGCCATGCCGTGGGGCGAGTGCAGCTCCACGACCGTACGCTCCTGGCCGCAGGGCCAGATGTGCACGTCCCCGTCCCCGGCCGACCCGCGCAGGCCCGCCTCCAGCAGGGTGCGGGCGAAGGTCCAGGTGGCCCCTTCGCCATCGAGGGAGACATCGCCCGGGAAGTCGATGTACACCGCCAGCGGATCCGTCGACGCATAGCGGAGCGTGGCGGGAACGGTGAATTCACGCTCCTCGCCGGTGATGAGCCGGGCACTGGCGGGCTGCTCGAGGGCGATGTCCATGGGCGGTCTCTCCCCTGCGGGTCGACGGTCGGACGGCTTTTGCCGCTGTGCCTTTACGAGCCCGCAGAGGCCCATCGCATTACGTCGAAGCGGATTTCATTTTTGTGATCTGCATCACTTCCCAGGAGTACAACCCCCCGAGCGCCGTCGCCCGCCGCGCCACCACTGGAACATGCGACCGTCGAACACGCGAATGACCGCCGTACAATCGCCGCCACCGACCATCAAAGCGCGTACGCCGCCTACGACTTGACCCGCTCCGCGACGTACGCCATTCGCACCGGACGAGCCTTCCATGGAGACTCTGGCATATGCCAGACGCACCACCGTATCGGGTGTTGCCAAATCCCTTACAGGGAGTCGCGGGCTGTGCCACAGTCGTAACGGTCCTTCCGTCAGCCTTGGTCGTACCGTCCCCGCATCGGAGTGCGTCATGCCGCCCCATCTCTCTGCGGACCGCCCCGCCGCTCAGCCGCCCGGACGCGGCTCGGTCGACGCGCTCATCACGCAGACGCGACGGCTCAAGGGCGACGTCGACGCCGTACGGCGGGACACCCAGAGTGACGGTTCGGACCCTCGGGAACGGTGGCAGCGGGCGTTGTGCGACCTGGCGCTGCACCAGCTCAACGACCTCGACGAGCACCTGGCACAGCTGCGCGACGGCCCGTCCCCCGCCTCCCCGGAAACGGCGGCCACGCCCACCGAACGGGCCGTGCCGCCCGCTCCCCGGCGCGGCTCGTTGCTCAGCCGGGTCGGCAGCGCGGAGTGGAACCTGCTGACGGACGAGGCCAGTTGGTCCGGCGAGCTCTTCGAGATCCTGGGGCGCGACCCCGCCACTCCCCCGCTCACCCTCGACGAGCTGCCGTCCCTGGTGCTCGACGACGACCGGCGGCGGCTGACGGCGATGGTCACGGACTGTCTCATCGACGCCAAGCCCATCGACGGCGAGTTCCGGATCGTACGGCCGGACGGTGAGGTCCGGACCGTGCACATGATGGGCGAGCCCGTGCTCGACACTGACGGCAGCACCGCCTCGATGTGGGCGGTGCTGCGCGACGTCAGCGAACTGCGCCGCAGCCAGCGCACCGTGAGCGAGACCCGTGACTCGCTCCAGCGCCACCGGCACCACGCGCAGAGCGAGCACCGGCTCGCGGTCGAGCTGCAGGAGGCCGTGCTGCCGCCGTGGCGCGGCTCCCTGCGGCTCCCGCACCAGGGCCCGAGCACACTGGATCTCGCGGCGCACCATCTTCCGTCGTCCACGAGCGCGCTGATCGGCGGCGACTGGTACGACGCGCTCGAACTGGCCGACGGAGCGACGCTGTTGAGCGTCGGCGCCCTCACCGGTCACGGCGTCGCCGTGGCCTCGGGCATGGCGACCCTGCTGGGCGCCGTGCGCGGCATGGCGATGGCCGGCACCCACCCGGGGCAACTGATGTCCTGGCTCAACCAGTTACTCGACGCCACCGTCCAGCCGGCCCTCGGCAGCGCCGTCTGCTGCCGCTACCGGCCCGAGAGCCGCACCCTGACCTGGGCACAGGCCGGACACCCCGCCCCGCTGCTGTTCCGCGACGGGACGGGGCGCAGGCTGAACGCGCCGGCCGGCGTCCTGCTCGGCGCCACCTCGGGTGCCGTCTACGCACAGGCCGAAGAGACCCTCGAGGTGGGCGACCTGCTCTTACTGCACACCGATGGACTGGTGCCGGGGCACAGCGGAGCGGACTCCGTGAACCGTCTCCTCGACCTCGCCCCCCGCCTCGGCGGGGCACACAGCGCACAGGACTGCGTACGG
The DNA here is from genome assembly GCF_055564995.1 of Streptomyces sp. NPDC028907. Classification (NCBI taxonomy): domain Bacteria; kingdom Bacillati; phylum Actinomycetota; class Actinomycetes; order Kitasatosporales; family Streptomycetaceae; genus Streptomyces; species Streptomyces sp. NPDC028907. Next base: position 249,537 of record NZ_JBVHVE010000011.1, on the reverse strand, counting down.
CTGGTCGTAGAGGAGTTCGGTGAGAGCGAGCGCGAGGACAATGCCTGTGTGCTCGTGGCCAGGGTGACGTCCTAGTACTCCCGCGTATCGGTCGGGCGCACCGTCCCCCTATGCCTGTGCGCTGTTGCCACTGCCCGACTTCCTCGGCTTGGGCAGCGCCGACCGGATCTCCTCCCGCAGTTCGTTGATCCTCGGGTAGCTGGAGTACTCGGCGGTGAGCCGGTACATCTGGCGCAGCCGGTCCCAGGTACGGCCGGACGAGTTCGAGCCCATCGCCATCAGGGCCAGCCGCGCGTACCGGTCGGCCTGTTCGGGGTCGTCCGCGATGAAGCACGCGGACGCCATGGACAGGTTGTCGAAGATCCTTGAGCGCTCCTGTGCGTCGACACGCAGCGCAAGGGCCTTCTCCGCGTAGTGCTGGGCGTGTGCGGCCGCTCCCGGCTCGAACTCCGCCAGCGTCCGGTAGGACAGGGCCTGCATGCCGTACAGGTCCGCCTCGTTGAACAGTTGCATCCAGCTCGGTGGCGGCACGTCGCTCTTGTCGGAGACGAAGAGGTCCTCCGCCTGTCCCAGGGTGCGGCGCATGGCCTGGCCCCTGCCCATCGACGCCTGCGCCCAGGCCTCGATCGTGTGGAACATGGCCCGGGTGCGCGGCAGCACCTCGTCACCGGAGCCGGACTGGGCGAGTTTCATGAGGTCGAGTGCGTCGTCGGGCCGGCCGAGGTGCACCATCTGGCGAGCCGCTCGGGAGAGCGCCTCTCCGGCGCGGGGCCGGTCGCCGCCCTCTCGGGCCGCGTGGGCGGCGATGACGAAGTACTTCTGTGCCGTGGGTTCCAGGCCGACGTCGTGGGACATCCAGCCCGCGAGCACCGCGAGGTTGGCGGCGACGCCCCACAGGCGCCGCTGGAGATGTTCGGGGTGACGGTAGGCGAGCATGCCGCCCACCTCGTTGAGTTGTCCTACGACCGCCTTGCGCTGCAGCCCGCCGCCGCGGGCCGCGTCCCAGGCCCGGAACACTTCTACCGAGCGCTCCAGTTCCTCGATCTCCTGCGACCCGATCGGGGCCGCCTCGTACCGGTCGAACCCGGCTGGGTCGGCGTGCAGAGGGTCGTCGAACTGAGGGGCGTCGGCCTTGAGGGCCGGGTCGGTGTGCAGCCAGTCGTGCATGGCGCTGCTGAGTGCGGATCCCGCGGCGAGCGCGGCACCCGCGCCCACCAAGCCGCGTCGGTTGAGCATGAGGTCCATTCCCGTGAATTCGGTGAGGACCGCAGCCGTCCGCTCGGGCGCCCACGGCACACCGTCGGGATGCTCCACACTCCCGGCGTCCTGCCGTTTCCCCGCACGCCCGTGCCGGACCAGACCGAGGTCCTCGATGGTCACGACACGGCCGAGACGCTCGGTGAACAGGGCTGCCAGCACCCGCGGCACCGGATCGCGCGGGATCTCTCCCATGTCGATCCACCGCCGCACCCGCGAGGTGTCGGTCGCCAGCTGGGGGTGGCCCATGGCCGCCGCCTGCCGGTTGACCTGCCTCGCGAGCTCGCCCTTCGACCAGCCGGCCAGGCCGAACAGGTCCGCCAGGCGGGTGTTGGGTTCTCCGCTCACGTCAAGCCCCCAGGTTCTCGGCTGAGTTGACAGTAGCCCGGTGGGAGGTGCCTCGGGACTATTCGCCAGGGTTCGCCAGGGTGCGCCAGATGGTGTGCCACTGGGCATCGGGTGTCAGGTAGGAACGCGCCACCCCGACCCGGTTCGCCGAGGGACATTCCCCAGGGTGCACCCGGGCGGCCGGATCGGGCAGCGCTTTGTCGTCGCAGGCACACGAAGGGATCTGTTTCTCCCATGTACGCAGCATCGTCCTCCGTGTCCGCCCCGCCCCGGTCGCTGCGTGCCCGCCCGGCGGGCAGCGGCCCTTACCTCGACCCCGCGCGGCCGACGGCCGCCCCCGCGCTCGGCGCGGGCCGGCCGCTGCGCGCCGCGGGGCCCGGCACCCAACCGCTCAGCGGGAGACTCGACTTGTCCGGCCCTCAGGGCGCCCAGCTGCGCACCGCGATCGCGTCGGTGCACCGGATCTGCCCGGAGTTCGCTCCGGTGCAGGTGCTGCGCCGCAGCGGGCGGTCCGTCCTTCTGGTCGGCACGACCGGGCGCAGCACGGCCGTCGCCAAGTGTTTACTGGACCACTCCCCAGTGTGGGCCGAGCGGATCCGGCACGAAATAGCGGCATACCGCTCGTTCGTCCGGCACCGCCCTCCGGTGCGCGTGCCGAGGCTGATCGCAGCGGATCCGGACAACTGCACACTCGTCATCGAGCGGATGCCCGGCCGGGTGGCGGCACTGCAGCGCCACCCGCTGGAGACACCCCCGCGCGCGGACATCAGGGCGGCGCTCGGCGCGATCTGCCGGCTCAACACGTGGCGGCCGCCGGCGGGCACGTTCGACGCGCCGCTGGACTACGCGACCCGGATCTCCCGGTACCACGAGCTGGGGTTGCTCACCGACCGGGACATGGGCGATCTCCAGAAGCTGCTGCACGGCATCGCGACGACCGCGGGCCGCCAGGGCATGGGCCAGTTCTGTCACGGCGACGCGCTGCTCTCGAACATCCTGCTCTCACCGGCCGGTCCAGTGCTGGTGGACTGGGAGCACGCGGGCTGGTACCTGCCGGGCTACGACCTGGCGACGCTGTGGTCGGTGCTCGGGGACGCGCCGGTCGCCCGTCGCCAGATCAGTCAGATCGCCCAGTCGGCGGGCCCGGCCTCCCGGGACGCGTTCCTGGTGAACCTGATGCTCGTACTGACCCGGGAGATCCGCACCTATGAGACGGCCGTGCAGCGTTCGATGCACGACACGACCCCGGCGGCACCGGGAGTGGCCCAACCGGGTGCTGCGCCGTCCGGCGAGGAACAGCGGCTGCTGCTGAGGCGGCTGCACGACGACTGCCAACTGGCCCGACGGGCCGTGCGCGCGGCGGTCGGCACTCGCTGACGGGGACGGTGGTCCGCGGTTCGCCCTGGAGACAGCGGTGTACCGCGGGCCTTCGTGTGTCCGGCGCCGGTGCGTTCCTCCGTATGGCCACGAAACTCCCGGGAACCCCCGGTTGACAAGGGAATTCGCCTCGCTCTTGGCATGATTGACGGATCGTCGGACAGCGGGTACCACGGAGTCACGTCCGGCCCCGCACCGCTCAGCGCGCACGACCGTCCCAGGAGGCTGCATTGCGAGGATCCGTCACCGCCCTGGCCGCCGCGGCACTGCTGATCCCGCTGCTGGGCGCGGCCCCGTCCGATGCCGAGGGCTCGGGCAGCGGCCTTCAGTCGGCCTTCGCGTCCGCGGCAGCCGAGTACCACGTGCCGCAGAGCATCCTGCTGGGCGTCTCCTACCTCCAGTCCCGCTGGGACTCGCACGCCGGGGCGCCCAGCGTCACCGGCGGCTACGGCCCGATGCACCTCACGGATGCCCGCACCGCCCTCGCCGGTGCCACGCCGCACCACAGCGACGGCTCGGAGGACCCGCGCGGCGACAGCGCCCGCCCGCCCCTGCTGCCCACGGCGAAGCTGCCGGGGACCTCGGCGATCCCGGCCCGCCTCAGGACGTTGCCTAAGGCGGCCGAACTGACCGGGCTGAGCGCGAAGCGGCTGCGTACGGACCCGGCGGCGAACGTGGCCGGCGGTGCCGCGCTGCTCGCCGCCGCGCAGAAGGAGCTGGGCGAGCCGCTCAGCTCGGATCCCGCCGACTGGTACGGGGCGGTGGCCCGCTTCTCCGGCGCCGACGACACCGCCACGGCGGCGGCGTACGCGAACGACGTCTACGACGTGCTGCGCACCGGCCAGGAGCGGCACACGGACGCGGGCGAACTGGTCGCCCTGTCCGCCCAGCCGGGCCTCTCCCCCGACACCGCGCAGCTGCGGCAGGCGGGGCTGCGCACGCTCAGGGCGGGCGAGACCGAGTGCCCGCCGACGGTGGCCTGCGAGTGGATCCCGGCTCCGTACGAGAAGTTCGGGGACGACGACTACGGCAACCACGACCTGGGCGAGCGGCCGGCCTCCTCGGACATCGACTACATCGTCATCCATGACACGGAGGGCGCCTGGGAGGGTGTCCTCACCATGGTGCAGGACCCCACCTATGTGTCGTGGCAGTACACACTGCGCTCCACCGACGGGCACATCGCCCAGCATGTGAAGGCCAAGGACGTCGCCTGGCACGCGGGCAACTGGTACGTCAACGCCAAGTCGATCGGCCTGGAGCACGAGGGTTTCCTGGCGAAGCCGGACGCCTGGTACACGGAGGCGATGTACCGGTCGTCGGCCCGTCTGGTGAGCTACCTCGCGAAGAAGTACGGCATCCCGCTGGACCGGCAGCACATCCTCGGTCATGACACCGTGCCGGGCCCGACCACGTCGACGATCAGCGGGATGCACACCGACCCCGGCCCGTACTGGGACTGGCGGCACTATTTCGAGCTGCTCGGCCGTCCCCTCTCGCCGAGTGCCGGTCCGAACGGCGGCCTGGTGACGATCCGCCCCGACTACGCGACCAACCGGCCCCGTTACACGGGCTGTGTCTCCGCGGGCCAGGCCTGCGCGGACCACGGATCGAGCGCGGTACGGCTGTACTCGGGGCCTGGTGAGTCATATCCGCTGATCAAGGACATCGGCCTGGGCTCGACCCCGACCACCGGTGTGAACGACCTCTCGTCGCGGGTCTCGACGGGCCAGCAGTACGCGGTGGCCGGCCGGAGCGGTGACTGGACTGCGATCTGGTACCTGGGCCAGAAGGCATGGTTCAAGAACCCGAAGAAGAGCCCGACGGCGGTACACGCGGCCGGTCGGGTGGTCACGCCGAAGGCCGGCCTGAAGAGCGTCCCTGTGTACGGGCGTGCCTACCCCGAGGCCTCCGCCTATCCGGCGGGCGTTCCCGCGCAGGCCGTGTCGCCGCTGCCGTACACCTTGCCGGCCGGCCAGCGGTACGTGGTGGGCGGCAAGGTGCCGGGCGAGTACTACTACGCGGTGACCTTCGACGAGGCCTCGCACCGGGTCGTCGTGGGCAAGGACCAGTACTACGAGATCCAGTTCGGTCACCGGGTGGCGTATGTACGGGCGGCTGATGTGCGGGAGCTGGCCTCGGGGTCGTAGCGCGTCAGTGCTGTCGGCTCCAGGTGTACCGCCGCCCGGCGACCGCCCTGAACGTCAGCTGCCCGTCCTCGAACAGGTCGCTGCGTACGGTGAGTTCACGTGTGCGTGACGCCTTCAGCGCGATGCGGGTCGCCCGGCCCTGCGCCCACTCGACGTCGACGGTGACGCCACCGCGGGCGCGCAGGCCGCGTACCGAGCCGGTCGGCCAGGCGGCGGGGAGGGCGGGCAGTACCTCGACGGCGTCGTACTGGCTCTGCAGGAGCATCTCCACGACGCCGGAGGTGGCGCCGAAGTTGCCGTCGATCTGGAACGGCGGGTGGGTGTCCCAGAGGTTGGGCAGGGTCGAGGACTTGAGCTGTTCGCCGAGCATCTTGTGGGCGTGGTCGCCGTCGCGCAGCCGCGCCCAGAAGTTGATCTTCCAGGCCTTGGACCAGCCGGTGCCGCCGTCGCCGCGTGCGGTGAGGGAGACTTTGGCAGCCTCGGCCCATTCGCTGCCGGGTTCGATCTGCCGACCGGGGTGGAGGGCGAACAGGTGGGAGACGTGCCGGTGGGTGTCGGTGGGGTCGTCCACGTCCTCCTTCCACTCCTGGAGTTGGCCCCAGGCGCCGATGTGCAGGCCGGGGTCGAGCCGGTTCAGCGCCTCCTCGACGCGGCGGCGGAAGTCGGGTGTGTCGCCCAGGATCCGGGCGGCTTCGAGGGTGTTGGTGAACAGGTCGTGGACGATCTGCTGCGACATGGCGGCGCCGGCGGTGAAGTCGCCGTGCTCGGGCGAGTAGCTGGGGGTGACGACGAGGGTGCCGTCGCGCGGGTCGGTGCGCAGGTTGTCGAGCCAGAACTCGGCGGCCTCCTTCATCGCGGGGTACGCGGTGGAGCGGAGGTAGTCGGTGGAGCCGCCGAATCTGTAGTGCTCGTACATCTGTTGGGTGAGCCAGGCCGCCGCCTCGGGGAACCAGAACGCGGTCGCCCAGTCGTGCACGCCGGTGAAGCCGTACGGGTTGGTCTCGTTGTGCACCACCCAGCCGCGCGAACCGAACATCTCCCTCGCCGTACGGCGTCCGGGCGCGCGCAGCGCCTCGACGAAGCGGTCGTACGGCGCCGTCGTCTCGGCGAGGTTGGCGGCCTCGGCGGGCCAGTAGTTCATCTGGATGTTGATGTTGGTGTGGTAGTCGGCGGACCACGGAGGCGTGGTGCTGTTGTTCCAGACGCCCTGGAGGTTGGCGGGCAGGGAGCCCGGGCGTGAGGAGGCGATGAGCAGGTAGCGGCCGTACTGGAAGTAGAGGGCTTCCAGGGCGCGGTCCGCCGCGCTGGCGCCGTCGGTGTACGCGGCCAGCAGCCGGTCGGTGGGCACGTCGGCGGGCAGGGACTGGCCGATGTCGAGGGCGACGCGGCCGAACAGGGCCCGGTGGTCGCGGACGTGCCGGGCCAGCAGCGCGTCGTAGCGGTCGCCGGCTCGCTCCACGGCACGGCTGACGGCGGCGTGCGGGTCCGCGCCGCGGTAGTCGGGGTGGGTGTCGGCGTAGTCCGTGCCCGCGGCCAGGACGAACCAGGCGCTGTCGGCGCCGGTCACGGTGATGGTGCCGTCGGCGTGGGATGTGACGGTGCCGCCTTGTGCGCGCACCTTGACCTGTGCCTCGAAGCGCAGCCCGTTGTCGGCGAGCGCGCCCCGTACGGTCAGGGTGGCGTCGGCCGCGGCGGCGGTGAAGTCGGCGCGGGGCGAGGTGTGGCGCAGGGTGAAGGTGACGCTGCCGGGCCGGTCGGCGCCGAGGCGTCCCACGATCACGCCGTCGGGGTGGGAGGCGAAGAACTCCCGTTGGTGGCGGACGCCTTGGTGGGTGTAGGCGACTGAGGCGACCGCGTGGTCGAGGTCGAGTTCGCGTCGGTAGTCCGCCGGGGGCGTCGTCGGTGCGCCGGGCAGGTCGAGGTGGAGGTCGCCGAAGGTCTGGTGGGCGCCGTAGCCGATCCGTGGCTGGCCGAGCCGGTCGGCGACCGACTCGGGGTCGAGTGTGGTCCGCGCGTCGAGGTCGTCCTGTACGGCGGTGATCGCGCCGGGCCGGGGCGCGCGCCAGTTGCCGTGGTCGTAGCCCTGGGTGGAGCCGGGGCCGCCGGTCCACAGGGTCTTCTCGTTGAACTGGAGCCGTTCGGAGGCGAGGGTGCCGAACACCATGGCGCCGAGCGCGCCGTTGCCGACGGGCAGGGCCTCGCGTTCCCAGTCGGCGGCGGGAGTGGCGTACCAGAGCACTGACAACTCCCTCGATACATCGGAGGAATCAGCGGCGGCAGCCTCAATGGTGCCGGCCCCCAGGGCCAGTGCGCCGGTACCCGCACCGGCGGCTACGGCCGCGGCCTTCAGCGTCGTCCTTCGAGTGATCTCATGCGGCTCATGCGACTCATACGACATGACCCCTGACGCTAGAGGTCCGATGACTCTGGCGACAAGGGTCATGACAACATGTGCGGAACCCCGAACAGGCGGGTTCCGGGCGGGCGGCCTCAGCCCTGCTGGAAGAGCTCCGCGGGCAGCGGCTTGAGGAGGGCGTACAGGTCGTCGGTGATGGGGCGGTCCCAGGCGGCGATGGTGACCAGGACGTTGTCGCTGCGGTCGAACTGCACGCAGGAGATCCGGCCCTCGGAGAGCTTCAGGCGGCGCACGATCAGGAGGTTGTCGCCCTGCATCACGGGCACGTCCTCACTGCCGACGACGGTGACCTCCTCTTCGTTCTCCAGGGCCAGCAGCAGCTGAGCGACCTCGAACGGGATCTCGCCCTCGTCGATCTCGCGGGCCGGGGAGCCCTCCGGCAGATTGCCGATGATCATCGCGGGGCCGCGGCCGCCGAAGAGGTCGTAGCGCAGGAAGACACCCTGGCAGCTGCCGTCGGGGGCGGGCAGCAGCCCGGCGCCCAGATTGCCGGGCCAGTCGCCCGGGTCCATGGCCAGTACGTCGAAATCGGGCCCGGCGGGCGTGGCGCTGCGGCGGCGGAGGAACGACATGTCGCCATGGTACGTGGCCGGGCGTGTTGCATGACGTGCGGGCATCGGTTCGAGGCGTGCTCCCCGGCGCGCGGGCGGGGGCCCATCGAGCTCCCACGAGAGCGTGATACGGCCCGGGGCGCACGACGCCGGCGCGTACGGGAACGGCTGGCGGTACGTCCTGGTGTCCCGGCTGCGCGGCGAGAGCCTGGCCGGCGCCTGGTTCCGCGCGCCGCACGCCGAGCGTGAGCGGCTGGTCGCCGAGATCGGTGAAGCACTCGCCGCGCCGCACTGTCTCGATCCCGGTCCGCTCGGGGACTTCCTCGCACCCGGGGACTGGAGCGCGTTCGTGGACCGGCAGCAGGCCGCGGCGGTGGAGCGGCGGCGCGGGCACGGGGCTGTCCCTCCCCCGGGTGGCTGGAGCAGATCCCCGGCTTCCCGGCCCCGGAGCCGCTGCCGCGCACGCCGCGCCCTGCCCTGTCGCCTACGGGAGTTGGGCGCCCCGGCCGAGGGCATGCTGGCCGCCCCTGGCCGAGGTCTGGTTCGGCACCGCCTGCCGGGGCTCGGGCACCTACTCCTCCATCGGCGTGGCCGGCACCACCGCCACCGGGCTCGCGGCATGCAGCAGCACGGCGTGGGTCACCGAGCCCATCATGCGGGCGGGGGCCAGGAGACGGCGTCTGTGGCGGCCCACGACGACCAGGTGTGCGTCCCTGGAGGCGGCGACGAGGTGGCCTGCGGCGTCGCCCGGGGCCACGTAGGGATCGGCGCGCACGTCCGGGTGGCGCTCGCGGTGCGGGGCGAGGATGCCTTCCGCGAGAGTGCGGGTCTCGGCCTCGACGGCGTCCTGGTCGTGGGACGGCGGCACGATCTGGGCGGTGGCGGCCGTCCAGACGTGCAGGGGCCAGGTGTAGGCGGCGACCACCTGGAGCCGGGCGCCGCGCAGGGCGGCCTCGGCGAAGGCGAAGGACAGTGTGGCGTCGTCGGGGCTGTCGACCTGAAGGCCGACGACGACTCTGAGCCCTGGTTCGATCGGCCTCTCGTCGTGGACCTCGCGTCCGGGCTTGGGCACCACGACGACCGGGCACCCGGCGTCCCGGGCGACGGCCATGCCGGTGGAGCCGAGCAGCAGACTGGCGAAGCCGCCGCGTCCCCGGGAACCGAGCACCAACAGCTGGGCTCCGGTGCCCAGTTCGGGCAGCTCCGTCGAGGCCGCGCCCGCCAGGGCGGCGTACTCCGTCTCCGGCCGTTCGACCCGCCCGTCCATGTAGCGGCGGACCCGGTCGAGCACGGGATCGTCCTCCGGTACCGGCCGCCCGGCGGGCAGGACGTCGGGCCTGGCCCATGCGGCGTACTGCTGCACATGGACCACTCGCAGCGGCGCCTCGCGCACCAGGGCGGCGTCGAAGGCCCAGTCCAGCGCGACCAGGCTGTCGTCCGAACCGTCGACCGCCGCGATGACCGGCAGGGTGCTCATGGGTTCTCGCCTTTCCGGAATACGACCTTCCCCCCTCCTGGGGTCAGCCTGGCTCAGGCGTCGGCCCCAGGGGGCTCTCAAGGTCGCGTGTCCGGAAAAACGGGCGGAACACACCCGGATCGGCCCGAAGGCGCTGTCAGGTCAGGCGCTGTCAGGTCAGGTCGAACTCGCCCTCCCTCGCGCCCGACACGAACGCGCCCCATTCGGCGGGTGTGAAGATCAGGGAGGGACTCTCCGGACTGCCGCTGTTGCGCATCGCGATGAACCCCTCGACAAAGGCGATCTGGACATCCCCCAGGCCACGGCTGCTCGAGTGCCAATCGGCGTTGCTGAGGTCCAGCTCCGGCTTCTCCCAGCCCGTGAACGGCTGCTGCTGGATGGTGCTCTCGGCCACGTCCGTGCTCCTCCCGATTCGTCGTCCGCGGGCCAGCCTAGCGATCGGTTCGGAGTGCCGACAGGCCACGTGAGGGGGACCTTTGCGGAGCCGTCCCCACCGCCGTACGGGAGTGTTCTCAGGCATCCGGGGGCTGGGAGCCCACGAGCCACATCGAGAAGAACTGCGATCCGCCGCCGTAGGCGTGTCCGAGCGCCTTGCGGGCCCCGTCCACCTGGTGTTCCCCGGCCTGTCCGCGCACCTGCAGGGCGGCCTCCGCGAAGCGGATCATGCCGGAGGCGCCGATGGGGTTGGTGGACAGGACGCCGCCGGACATGTTGACAGGCAGGTCGCCGTCCAGTTCGGTGGCCCCGGCCTCGGTGAGCTTCCAGCCCTCGCCCTCGGCGGCGAAGCCGAGGTTCTCCAGCCACATGGGCTCGTACCAGGAGAACGGCACGTACATCTCGACGGCGTCGATCTCCCGGCGTGGATCGGCGATCTGGGCCTGCCGGTACACATCGGCGGCGCAGTCCTTGCCGGCCTGCGGCGACACCGCGTCCTTGCCCGCGAACAAGGTGGGCTCGCTGCGCATGGCACCGCCGAGCATCCAGGCGGGCGGCCGGGGCGCGCGGGCGGCACCGGCGCGGTCGGTGAGGATCATCGCGCAGGCGCCGTCGGAGGAGGGGCAGGTCTCCGAGTAGCGGATCGGGTCCCACAGCATGGGCGAGGCCTGGACCTTCTCCAGGGTGATGTCGTGCTCGTGGAGATGCGCGTAGGGGTTCTTGAGCGCGTTGCGGCGGTCCTTGTACGCCACCAGGGAGCCGACCGTGTCGGGCGCGCCGCTGCGCCGCATGTACGCGCGCACGTGCGGGGCGAAGAAGCCGCCCGCTCCGGCGAGGAGGGGCTGCTGGAAGGGGATCGGCAGGGACAGTCCCCACATGGCGTTCGACTCGGACTGCTTTTCGAAGGCGAGCGTCAGGACGGTGCCGTGCACGCGGGCGGCGACCAGGTTGGCGGCGACGAGGGCGGTGGATCCGCCGACCGAGCCGGCCGTGTGCACCCGGAGCATGGGCTTGCCGACCGCGCCGAGCGCGTCGGCCAGGTACAGCTCCGGCATCATCACGCCCTCGAAGAAGTCGGGCGCCTTGCCGATGACGACGGCGTCGACGTCCGCCCAGGTCAGCTCGGCGTCGTCGAGGGCCCTGCGGGCGGCCTCCCGGACGAGCCCGGCGATCGACACGTCCCGGCGCGCGGCGACGTGCTTGGTCTGACCGATGCCTACGACGGCCACGGGCTCCTTGCTCATCGCGGATCCCCTTCGAGTACGGCGACCAGGTTCTGTTGGAGGCAGGGGCCGGACGTGGCGTGCGCGAGCGCCCGGTCGGACTCGCCCCGGTGGATGCGGGCGGCGGCCTCGCCGATGCGGATGAGCCCGGCGGCCATGACGGGGTTGGCGGCGAGCGCGCCGCCGGACGGGTTCACGCGTACGTCGGCGTCGAGCTTCAGCGCCTTGCGCAGGACGACCTCCTGTGAGGTGAACGGTGCGTGCAACTCGGCTGTGTCGACGGGCCGTTCGAACGCGCCGGCCCGCTCGGCCGCGAGGCGGGTCGAGGGCGAGTCGGTCAGGTCGCGCACCCCGAGCCCGTGGGCCTCGATGCGGTGGTCGATGCCGCGGATCCAGGCGGGCCGGTCGCACAGCTCGCGGGCCCGCTCCCCCGCCGCGAGGATCACGGCCGCGGCCCCGTCGCCGATGGGCGGGCAGTCACCGGTACGCAGCGGACGTACGACGTACTCGCCCTGCGGCACCGACCCGGTCAGCTGCGCATGGGAGTTGGCGGTGGCCTCGGCGCGGCTGCGGGCGGCGACGTCGGCCAGCGCGGGTTCGTCCGTGTCGCCGGCGTGGATGAGGGCCTGGGCCTGGAGGGCGGCGAGGGCGACGGAGTCGGGCCAGAGGGGGGCGACGTAGTACGGGTCGAGCTGGCGGGTGAGAACGTCGCGCAGCGGGCCAGGGGAGGACTTGCCGTAGGAGTAGACGAGCGCGGTGTCGGCGTCGCCGGTCAGCAGCTTGGTCCACGCCTCGTACAGGGCCCAGGCGCCGTCCATCTCGACGTGCGACTCGGAGATCGGCGGCCAGGCGCCGACGCCGTCGAGGGCGAGGGTGAAGGAGAAGGCGCGGCCGGCGAGGTAGTCGCTGGAGCCGGAGCAGGTGAAGCCGATGTCGGCGGTCTTGAGGCCGGTCCGGTCGAGCACCTCGTGCAGCACGGGCATCAGCATCTCCACCTCGGAGAGGTCCTCGCTGGTGCGCCGGTGGTCGGTCTGTGCGAAGGCGACGACGGCTATCTCGCGGTTCACAGCAGCTCCCTGTAGGTGTCGTAGTCCGCGTCGGGCTCGCCCGTCGGCCGGTAGTGGTCGGGGTAGCGGGCACCTTCCGTCCACACCGGCTCCACCCGCAGGCCCATGCGCACCTGGTCGTAGGGAATGCCGCCGATCCGCCCGTGCAGGGCGAGGCCGGCGCCGTCGAGGGCGATGTGGGCGTAGACGTACGGCACTTCGATGTCGAGGTTCTTCGCCTTGATGTTGACGATGCAGAAGGTGGTGACTGTGCCGTGGGGACCTACCTCGACCTGTTCCGATGTGGCGAGCCCACATGTGGGGCACGCACCCCTCGGCGGGACGTACACCTTGCGACAGGACGGGCAGCGTTCGCCGACGTTGCGCTGCTCGGCCAGGGCGTTGATGTAGGCGGTCTGGGCGCGGCCCGGTGAGTAGGTGTAGTCGAGTCGGGCGGGCGCGACGATGCCGGTGACCGGATCCTCGAACTCGCCGGTGTGCCCGGTGAGTTCGGCCTGCTGGCCGGTGTACGGCTCGAAGCAGGAGATGTCCGTGATCGCGCCGGTGCGCTCCTCGGCCCAGCGGATGCGGACCCGCATGCCGGTGTGCACGGCGTCGGGTCCCGGAGCGTCGAGGGCGTGCAGGAGGGCGGTGTCGGCGCCGTCGAGGCGGACCAGAACCCAGGCGAAGGGGGTGTCGAGGGGCTGGTCACGGCGGGGGGCGTGGTTCCAGGCCCAGGTGGTGACCGTGCCGGTGGGGGCGACTTCGACCAGGTCACGGATTTCCTCGGCGGTGACGGGGTCGTACTCGACGGGCGGCACGAGCGTCCGTCCGTCACCGGCCCGCACCCCGAGCACGACGCGCTCGCGCAGCCCGGTGAGAAAGGCGCTCTGGACTGGTCCGAGAGAACGGGTGAAGGGAAACTCGACGACGAGGGGAGCTTTGAGGACCTCAGGCATCGGGGGCGTACCTCCTTGGGAGATCGGGATGCGTGGGGGGCACAGCAACTGACCAGGTTCGGTACGGCAGACGCCCTAGGGGCGCGGGGAACTGCGCAACCAGCCACATTCGGCCCGCAGCTGCCAACTGCCCAAGCCAGCTCAGCGCCTACGTCCGCTTGTAGACAGGCGGTCGCTTCTCCGCGAAAGCGCGGGCGCCTTCCTTGGCATCAGCGGTGTCGAAGATCGGCCACCCCCGCTTGAGCTCGGCGGTGAGCCCGTCCGTCTCGGTCAACTCGGCGGTCTCGTACACCGACGCCTTCACGGCCTCGACGGCCAGCGGACCGCAGGCGTTGATCTGTTCGGCGATCTCCAGGGCCTTGGTCAGCGCCGTGCCGTCGGGGACGACGTGCCCGATCAGGCCGATGCCGGCGGCTTCGCGCGCGCTGTACGGGCGGCCGGTGAGCAGCATCTCCAGGGCGTGGGTGCGCGGGATCTGCCGTTGCAGACGGACCGTGGAGCCGCCGATCGGGAACAGTCCGCGCTTGACCTCGAACAGCCCGAAGGTGGCCGACTCGCCCGCGACGCGGATGTCCGTGCCCTGGAGCATCTCGGTGCCGCCGGCGACGCAGTACCCCTCCACGGCGGCGATCACCGGTTTGCGTGGGCGATGGTGGCGGAGCATGGCCTTCCAGTGCAGGTCGGGATCGGCCTTGAGCCGGTCGCGGTAGTGCTCGCCCGCCATGCCGTTCCCGGCGAGTGCCTTGAGGTCCATACCGGCGCAGAAGCAACCCCCCGCTCCCGTGAACACGACCGAGCGGATCGAGTCGTCGGCGTCGGCCTCGACCCAGCCGTCGTAGAGGCCGACCAGCATCGGCAACGAGAGCGCGTTCTTCGCCTCGGGCCTGTTGAGCGTGAGCACCAGTGTGGCGCCCTCGCGCCGCACGGCGAGGTGTTCGGTCCCACCCATGACCAGTCTCCCCTCTGACAGAACGAGAACAGGTTGCAGGAGGGGCGAAGGCACTTCAAGGGTTTTCTGACAGCCAGTCAGATTCTTTTGCGCGCAGGCTTCACAGTTGTGCCGCCCTTTGCTCTGATGACCGGCGAACCGTTGGTGGACCGTGCCCTGTCGAGGTCAGGAGGAACGGTGGAGTACAACCTTGCCGACCTGTTCGAGTCGGTCGTCGACGTGGTTCCCGACCGCGAGGCGCTCGTGTACATCGACCAACCGGGCACGGGCGCGGAGCACCGTCTGACGTACGCGCAGCTGGACGCGGCCGCCAACCGGATCGCCCACCATCTGATCGACAGCGGGATCCGTCCCGGCGAACACCTCGGGCTCCACCTCTACAACGGCGTCGAGTACCTCCAGACGGTGCTGGCCTGCCTCAAGGCGCGGATCGTGCCGGTCAACGTCAACTACCGGTATGTGGAAGAGGAGTTGGTGTACCTGTACCGGGACGCCGATCTGGCGGCCCTGGTGTTCGAGGCGGAGTTCACGGACCGGGTGGCGGCGGCGCTGCCGCGGGTGGAGGGGCTACGGCATCTGGTGCGCGTGGGCACCGTGGCCCCCGGTGCGGGGCACGCACCGGTCGTGCCGGCCGTGGCCTTCGCGGACGCCGAGGCCACCGGGTCGCCCGAGCGCGGGTTCCCGGAGCGGTCGGGCGACGACCAGTTCATCATCTACACCGGCGGCACCACCGGGATGCCCAAGGGTGTGATGTGGCGCCAGGAGGATCTGTTCTTCGCGGGGCTGGGCGGGGGCGCGCCGACCGGGGAGCCGGTGAAGAAGCCGGAGGAGCTCGCGGAGCGGGTGGCCGCGGGCGGCGACGGGATCACCTTCTTCCCCACCGCCCCGCTGATGCACGGCACGTCCACCCTGACCGCGTTCATCGGCTTCAACTTCGGCCAACGCATCGTGATCCACCGCAAGTTCGCCCCGCAGGAGGTCCTGCGGACGATCGAGAAGGAGAGGGTCACCAGCGTGTCGCTGGTGGGTGACGCGATGCTGCGGCCGCTCGTCGACGCGTTGAACGGGCCGATGAAGGGCACCGACTGTTCGTCGATGTTCAGCGTGTCGTCCTCCGGGGCGATCATGTCCGACACGGTGCGCCGGCAGTTCCAGGAGCTGGTCCCGAACGTCATGCTGCTGAACAACTTCGGTTCCTCGGAGTCCGGCTTCAACGGCACCGCGACCGAGGACTCCGGCCCCGAACGCGGATTCCGCATCCGCGTCAACTCCCGTACGCGGGTGGTGGATCCGGCGACCCACGAGGCGGTCGCCGTCGGCGAGGTGGGCCGTGTCGCGCAGTGCGGCCATGTGCCGCTCGGCTACTACAACGACCCGGGGAAGACCGCCGAGACCTTCTTCGAGAAGGACGGCCGGCGCTGGGTGCTGCTGGGCGACATGGCCACGGTCGACGAGGACGGCGTCGTCACGGTGCTGGGCCGCGGCTCGCAGTGCATCAACACCGGGGGCGAGAAGGTGTACCCGGAGGAGGTCGAGCAGGCACTCAAGTCCCATCCCGACGTGTACGACGCGCTGGTGGCCGGGGTGCCGGACGCGAAGTGGGGACATCATGTGGCGGCCGTGGTGCAGTTGCGGGCGGGTGCGGAGCGACCGTCGCTGGATGACATCCAGACCCACTGCCGCACCCACCTCGCGGGCTACAAGATTCCCCGCCAGCTGGTGATCACCGACTCGATCCGGCGCTCGCCCAGCGGCAAGGCGGACTACCGCTGGGCGCGTGAGGTGGCGACGACTGCGGACGGGTGAATTCCGGGCAGGAACGATTGAACCTAAGGTGACGTGCGGACGTACTCGTGATGGCAGGCTCGGTCATCGGGCGCTGTTCGCCATGCCATCGCAAGACCGCACGGGAGGACCTCCGGGTGTCGCAGGAGGCAGCAGAGCAGGTAACGCAGGAGACGACGGAAGAAGCAAGGACGGCAGAGGGTGCCTCGGCGGCGGGAAAGCCTGAGGAGGTCGAGGCGGTCGAAGGGGGTACGGCAGCCGGGGAAACCGAGGCGGCCCATCCCGCGGAGCCGTCCGACCCCACCCCCTCCCCCGGCTGGTTCGGCTGGCGTCGCCGCTACCCTCGTACGGCACGCGGCGTCACCATCGGGACGTCCGTCCTGGCCGGAGCCCTCCTGCTCTTCGCGCTCCTCCTGCCGAACCAGTCGGAGCGGCTCACCCCCGAGGCGTTCTTCCGTCTCCCCGCCGAGGGGATCCTGCTCGCCGGCCTGCTGCTGGCGCTGCCGCCGCGGTCACGGCGGCTGATGTCCGTCGTCTCGGGTGCGCTGCTCGGGCTGCTCACCGTGCTGAAGTTCGTCGACATGGGCTTCTACCAGGTGCTGGCCCGGCCCTTCGACCTGGTCCTGGACTGGATCCTGCTCGACGACGCGGCGGAGTTCGTGCGCGAGTCCTTCGGCCGGACCGGTCAGGTGCTCGCGGTGGTCGGGGTGATCGTCCTGATCGTCGCCGTGCTCGTCCTCATGACGCTGGCGATGGTGCGGGTGACGAATCTGATGGTCAGCCACCGTGCCGTCGCCGCCCGTACGACGCTGATCCTCGGCACCACGTGGATCACCTGCATGACGCTGAGCATCCAGATCACCGGTGTCCCGCTGGCCACCAAGGCCAACGCCGATCTGGTCAACAACCGGATCGAGCAGGTACGGGCGGGCCTCGAGGACGGACGCATCTTCCAGAAGCAGGCCGCCGTGGACGCCTTCGCGAAGACGCCGCCGGACCAGTTGCTCACCGGGCTGCGCGGCAAGGACGTCCTGTTCACCTTCATCGAGAGCTACGGCCGGGTCGCGATCGACGACCCGGCGATGGCACCGCAGATCGACGCGGTGCTCAAGGAGGGGACGAGCGACCTCAAGGCGGCCGGGTTCCAGTCACGCAGCGGCTGGCTGCGGTCGCCGGTGACGGGAGCCGGTAGCTGGCTCGCCCACTCCACCTTCCTCTCCGGGCTGTGGATCAAGAACCAGCAGCGGTACCGGAGTCTGACCACCAGCGACCGCGCGACGCTCAACAGCTACTTCCGCAAGACGGGCGCCTGGCGCACGGTCGGCGTCGTGCCCGGGGTACGGCGGGCCTGGCCGGAGGGCAAGTACTTCGCCCTCGACCACATCTACGACTCCGAGCACCTGGGCTACCAGGGCCCCTACTTCAGCTGGACGCCCGTGCCCGACCAGTTCAGCCTGGAGGCCTTCCAGCGTCTGGAGCACGGCAAGAAGGACCGCGAGCCGATCATGGCGGAGATCATCCTGGCCTCCAGCCACAACCCCTGGTCCCCCATCGCCCGCATGATCGACTGGGACGACCTCGGCGACGGCTCCGTCTTCCACCAGATCAAGAAGGAGGGCACGGACCCCAAGGAGGTCTGGAAGGACCCCGAGCGCGTCCGCACCGAGTACCGCCGCGCCATCGAGTACTCGATCCACAGCCTCACCGAGTGGGTCGAGCGCTACGGCACGGACGACACGGTCCTCGTCTTCCTCGGCGACCACCAGCCCGTCCCGACCGTCACCGCGGGCAACACGAGCAAGGACGTCCCCGTCACGGTCGTCGCCCGCGACCAGAAGGTCCTCGACCGGATCGCCGACTGGCACTGGACGGACGGCCTCAAGCCCGCCGAGAACGCTCCGACGTGGGGTATGGACAAGTTCCGCGACCGTTTCCTGACGGCGTACGGGCCGCGGAAGGACTGAGACCGGCGGCGGTCGGGCTGTGCGGCCCCGGGGGGGTGGGGAGAGGAGACGTGGGGAGAGGAGAAAGTCCGGCCCGCCCCCTTGCCTGATCAATCCGTGCCTGGATTACTGATCCCGAACACCCGGACCGAATGATCGGTCGTCCGGATCGACGCGGTTGGCGAGGGAGAAGTCCCGATGGCGGATGCGACGGAGCTGCTGGACTCGGGGGAACGGCTCGCCCCGGAGGCACTGCGGGCGTTGCAGCTGGAGCGACTGCGGACCTCGCTGCGGCACGCGTACGACAACGTGCCCTTCTACCGTGAGTCTTTCGACAAGGCCGGCGTACGGCCCGAGGACTGCCGCTCGCTCGCCGACCTGGCCCGTTTCCCGTTCACGACCAAGGCCGACCTGCGGGAGAACTACCCGTACGGGATGTTCGCCGTGCCCCAGGACCGGATCCGCCGTATCCACGCCTCCAGCGGCACCACCGGACGCCCCACGGTCGTCGGCTACACCGACGCCGACCTCTCCCTGTGGTCCGACATGGTGGCGAGGTCCATCCGGGCGGCGGGCGGGCGGCCCGGCGACAAGGTACATGTGGCGTACGGCTATGGGTTGTTCACGGGTGGACTGGGCGCACACTACGGGGCCGAACGGCTGGGCTGTACGGTCATCCCCGCGTCGGGCGGTATGACGGCCCGCCAGGTCCAGCTGATCCAGGACCTCAGGCCCGAGATCATCATGGTGACGCCGTCCTACATGCTCACGCTCCTCGACGAGTTCGAACGGCAGGGCGTCGATCCTCGCGGCACCTCGCTGCGCGTGGGCATCTTCGGCGCCGAACCCTGGACCGAGCGGATGCGCCAGGAGATCGAGGAGCGATTCGCGATCGACGCCGTCGACATATACGGGTTGTCCGAGGTGATCGGGCCCGGGGTCGCGCAGGAGTGTCTGGAGACCAAGGACGGGCTGCACGTGTGGGAGGACCACTTCTTCCCCGAGATCGTCGACCCGATCACGGGTGAGGTGCTGCCCGACGGCGAGAAGGGCGAACTGGTCTTCACCTCGCTCACCAAGGAGGCCATGCCCGTCATCCGGTACCGCACCCGGGACCTGACGCGGCTGCTGCCGGGGACCGCCCGGGCGTTCCGGCGGATGGAGAAGATCACCGGGCGAAGCGACGACATGGTCATCCTGCGCGGGGTCAATCTCTTCCCCACCCAGATCGAGGAGATCGTGCTCCGGACACCGGGCGTGGCACCCCACTTCCAGCTGCGTCTGACCAGGGAAGGCCGTCTCGACGCCCTCACCGTGCGCGCGGAGGCACGCCCGGACGCCTCACCCGAGGTCCGGGACGCCGCGGCGCAGGCCATCGCCGCGGCCGTGAAGGACGGCATCGGGGTGTCGGTCGCCGTGGAGATCGTCGAGCCGGAGTCGCTGGCACGGTCCGTGGGCAAGATCCGGCGGATCGAGGACCTGCGGCCGCGCTAGACACGGTCGGTGCGGCCGGAACGGGCGCCCTGGCCCTGATCACCTGTTCCCCCGCTCCCCTACCTCACCTACCTCACCTACCTCACCGGCGAACCGGTCCCGCAGCTCCCGCTTGAGGATCTTGCCGCTCGCGTTGCGCGGCAGCTCGGCCACGAACAGCACCCGCTTCGGCGCCTTGAAGCGGGCGAGCTTCTCGCGCGCGTGCTCGATCAGTTCGGCCTCGCTCACCTCGCCGCGCGGCACGACGACCGCGGTGACGGCCTCGATCCACCGCTCGTCGGGCAGGCCGATGACGGCGACCTCGGCGACGGCCTCGTGCGTGTACAGGGCGTCCTCGACCGCGCGTGAAGCGATGAGCACACCACCGGAGTTGATGGCGTCCTTCACCCGGTCGACGATCGTGAAGTAGCCGTGCGCGTCGCGCACCGCGAGGTCGCCGGAGCGGAACCACCCGTCGCGAAAGGCCTCGGCGGTCTCCTCGGGCTTGTCCCAGTAGCCCTCGCACAGCTGCGGGGAGCGGTAGACGATCTCACCTGGGGTGCCGTCGGGTACGTCCTCGCCGTTCTCGTCGACGACCCGGGCGTCGACGAAGAGGACGGTTCGGCCGCAGGAGTCCAGCCGGCCCTTGTGTTCGTCCGGACCCAGCACCGTGGCCAGCGGGCCGATCTCGCTCTGGCCGAAGCAGTTGTAGAAGGCCAGACCGGGCCATCGCTCACGCAGTCGTTCCAGGACCGGCACGGGCATGATCGAGGCGCCGTAGTACGCCTTGCGCAGCCCGTCGAGCTCGCGGGTCGCGAAGTCGGGGCGGTTGGCCAGGCCGATCCACACCGTGGGCGGGGCGAACAAGCTGTCCGCGCGGCCCGTCTCGATCAGGTCGAAGAGCCGGTCGCCGTCGGGGGACTCCAGGATGACGTTGGTGGCGCCGACGGCCAGATACGGCATGAGGAACACGTGCATCTGCGCCGAGTGGTACAGCGGCAGCGAGTGCACGGGGCGGTCCCCGGCGCTCAGGTCGAGGGCGGCGATCGCGCTCAAGTACTCGTGGACCAGGGCACGATGGGTCATCATCGCGCCCTTCGGCAGGGCCGTGGTGCCGGAGGTGTAGAGCAGCTGCACCAGGTCCTCGCCGCGTGCCTCCGGGCCGTCGTACGCGGGCGCCGTGGCCTGCCGGGCCAGCAGTGAGTCGTCGGCCTCGCGCAGCGGCAGCGTGGGGACGCCGTCGGGGAGGCGGCCGGCGAGGGCGGGGTCGGTGAGGATCAGGGAGCTGCCGGACTGGCCGAGGATGTAGGCGAGGTCGTCGCCGGTGAGGTTGTGGTTGACGGGGACGTGGACGAGGCCCGCGCGGGCGCACGCCAGGAAGGCGATGAGGTACGCGCAGGAGTTGTGGCCGTAGGCGGCCACCCGGTCGCCGGGGGCGAGGCCCTGGTCGAGCAGGACGCCCGCCGCCCGCGAGACGGCGTCGTCGAGTTCCTCGTACGTCCACGCGCGTCGGCGGTCCTCGACCGCGACGCGTGCCGGGGTGCGTCCGGCGCTGCGGCGCAGTACCCCGTCAACCGTGCTGCCGTGTGCTGGCGTCATGACACATGATCCTCGGTGTCTCGCAGAGACGGGTCAAGGCGGAGGCCGGACACCCGACCGGGGAGACATACCCGTTGGTATGCTCAACGGCTCCTTCCCTCAATGACGTTGGGAGGCACGATGCGCACCCGCCCCAGACGGCTCGTCGTCGCGGCCGTCGCCCTGCTCGCCACCACGGCCGGACTGCCCGCGACCGCGGCCGAGCCGCAGGATTCGCAAGGCCGGCACGAACAGCTCTCGCACGGTGGTCTGTCCGCCGTCGTCCGCTACACCGAGTACGGCATTCCGCACATCGTCGCCAAGGACTACAAGTCCCTCGGCTTCGGCACCGGTTGGGCGCAGGCCGCCGACCAGGTGTGCACGCTCGCCGACGGATTCGTGACCGTACGCGGCGAACGTTCGCGGTTCTTCGGACCGGACGCGGCCACCGACTTCTCCCTCTCCTCGGCGACCAGGAATCTCTCCAGCGACCTCTACTTCCGCGGCGTACGGCAGACCCGCACGGTGGAGAAGCTCCTCGCCGAACCGGCACCGCGCGGCCCGAGCCGTCAGGTCAGGGACCTCATGCGGGGCTTCGCGGCCGGGTACAACACCTGGCTGAAGCAGAACCGGATCACCGACCCCGCCTGCGAGGGCGCCGCCTGGGTCCGCCCGGTCACCCAGTCGGACGTGGCCGCCCGCTTCTACGCCATCGCCGTGCTCGGCGGCCAGGGCGGCTCGGTGGACGACATCACCGGCGCCCAGCCACCCACCGCCTCCACCGCCCGCGCCGAGGGCAGCGGGGCCGCCGCGGACGCCGGGGCGCTGATACGGGCGGTGCGCGAGCGGACCGCCGACGCGGACATGGGCTCGAACGCGGTCGCCTTCCACGGTGACACCACGGCCGACGGCCGCGGCCTGCTGCTGGGCAACCCGCACTACCCGTGGCACGGCGGACGCCGATTCTGGCAGGCACAGCAGACGATCCCCGGCGAGCTGAACGTCGCCGGCGCTTCCCTGCTCGGCTCGCCCACGATCTCCATCGGCTACAACGCCCGTGTGGCGTGGAGCCACACCGTCTCGACCGGAGTCCCGTTCAACCTGCACCGACTGACGCTGGACCCCTCCGACCCCACGGTCCACCTCGTGGACGGCAGACGCGAGCGCATGAAGAAGCGGACGGTGACCGTCGCGGTCAAGGGCGGCGCCCCGGTGACCCGAACCCAGTGGTGGACGCGGTACGGCCCGGTCGTGGCCTCCACCGACGGCGAGCTCCCGCTCCCCTGGACCGACACCACGGCGTACGCGCTCAACGACCCCAACGCCGCCAACATGCGCTTCGCCGACACCTCTCTCGGCTTCAGCAAGGCGCGCGGCACGGCGGACGTCCTCGCGTCCCTCACCCGGCACCAGGGGCTCCCGTGGGTCAACACCATCGCCGCGGACTCCTCGGGCCACTCGCTGTACACCCAGTCCCAGGTGCTGCCCCGGGTCACCGACGACCTCGCGGCGCGCTGCTCCACGGACCTCGGCAAGGCCACCTATCCGGCGGCGGGCCTCGCGGTCCTCGACGGCTCCCGCGGTGACTGCGCGTTCGGCCGCGACGCGGACGCCCTGCAGCCCGGGATCTTCGGGCCCGCACGCATGCCGACACTGAAGGACGCTCCGTACGCGGAGAACTCCAACGACAGCGCCTGGCTGGCCAACGCGGACCGGCCGCTCACCGGGTACGAGCGGATCTTCGGCACCATCGGCACCCAGCGCTCGCCGCGCACTCGCGGCGCGATCGAGGACGTGGCGGCGATGGCGCGGCGGGGCGGTCTGACCGTCCGTGACCTGGAGCGCCAGCAGTTCACCAACCGGGTGCCCGTGGCCGCTCTGGCCGCGGCGGACGCGGCGAAGGCCTGTGCCGCGCTGCCGGATGGCACGGCGACGGACAGCGACGGCAAGGCGGTCGACGTGGCCGAGGCCTGCTCGGTGCTCGCGGCCTGGGACCGCACCATGGACACCGGCAGCCGGGGTGCCCTGCTCTTCGACCGGTTCTGGCGCAAGCTGACGGCGAAGGTGCCGGCGGCCCAGCGGTGGAAGGTGCCTTTCTCGGCGACGGACCCGGTGCGCACCCCGAACACCCTCAACACCGACGCCCCCGGCTTCGCCACGGCCCTGGCGGACGCGGTCGCCGAACTCCGGTCGACGGGCATCGCGCTCGACTCCCGGCTCGGCCAGCACCAGTTCGTCGTACGGAACGGTCAGAGCGTCGCCGTCCCGGGCGGCACAGAAGGGCTGGGCGTGTGGAACAAGATCGAACCGGTGTGGAACGCGCCGCAGGGCGGCTACACCGAGGTGACGACCGGGTCCAGCCACATCCAGGCGGTCGGCTGGAACGGCAGCCGCTGCCCCGTGGCCCGAACACTGCTGACGTACTCGCAGTCCTCGAACCCGAACTCGCCCCACTTCAGCGATCAGACCCGGTTGTTCTCGGGTGAGAAGTGGGTGACGGCGCGGTTCTGCGAGAAGGACATCCTGGCGTCGCCGGCCTTGAGGACCGTCCACATACGCGAACGCTGAGTCAGTGTGGTCCCGTGCCGCATGGGGCGGGACCACATGTGAGTGACCCATGGGATGCGCCGAGAATGCGCCATGCGTCAACGACCATTCGCCGAATGCTTCTTTTACTTCCTTGTGCTCCCGTGCGCCCCTTTGGAGAAAGGTTTCGGGAAACCAAGAGCCACTTGGACTGGGCAGGACTTGTCTCAAGTGTTCAAGTCCGTGGCACGTTCACCAATTTCGCGTGCCGCGTATGGCAGGAGGTTTTCATGAGCAGCCGTGCTGTGCCTGAACGAAAGCGTGCATGGAGGACAGGAACTGCTCCAGGCATATTCCCAGTCCTCGGCCACGGTATCGCGTTATACCGACAGCCGCTGGCGTTTCTGAGTTCTTTGCCCGCGTACGGCGATCTGGTCGAGATACGTCTGGGCCCCCAGCGCGCCTGGATGGTGTGCCATCCCGAGTTGACCCACGAGGTGCTCATGGATCCGCACACCTTCGACAAGGGGGGCCCGCTGTACGACAGGCTCGGGAAGCTGATGGGCGACGGTCTCGTCACGTGCCGCCAGCCGACACATCGGGACAAGCGCAGGCTGTTACAGCCTGCCTTCCGCCCGTCCCATGTCGCCGAATACACGGACCTGGTCACCGAGGAGGCCGCGGCGGTGTGCCGCGCCTGGCCGGTCGGGCAGGAGGTTGCCGTAACCGAGGCGATGATGGCCCTCACGACACGGGTGACCAGCCGTGTCCTCCTCTCTGATTCCCTGGACGACCGAACGACCGCAGAGGTGCGGGACTGTCTCGGCGCGGTCGTGCGCGGCCTGTTCGTCCGTACGGTCGTACCGATCGACGCCCTCTTCCGCCTCCCCACCCCCGCCAACCGCCGCTATCGCCGTGCGCTCTCCCGCCTGCACGAGATCATCGACGCGGCGATAGCGGAGCGTCGGCGGAGCGCCGACCGCGACGACGTGCTGGACACGCTCCTGAAGGCCGCCAAGGGCGACGCCGGGACGGCCGCCGACGGCGACGGCTCGACGGCCACGATCACCGACCAGGAGGTCCATGATCACCTGATCACCCTGCTGCTGACGGGCGTCGAGACCCAGGCACTGACTCTGACGAGCGCCTTCAGTCTGCTGGCCGGCCATCCGGATGCGGAGCGCCGTCTGCACGCCGAGCTCGACTCCGTCCTCGCCGAAGGCCGGCGGCCCACCGCCGAGGATCTGCCGCACCTTGCCTACACCCGGTGCGTCGTCTCCGAGACGCTGCGCCACTCGTCGCCCGGCTGGCTCTTCACCCGCGTCGCCACCGAGGAGACCGAGCTCGCCGGACGCCGGCTGCCCAAGGGAGCCACCGTCCTGTACAGCCCCCACCTCCTGCACCACGATCCCTCGTCGTTCCCCGACCCCGAGCGTTTCGACCCCGACCGCTGGTTGCCGGGGCGGCCCACCGCCCAGGAACGCCGCGCGATGATGCCGTTCTCCGTGGGCAACCGCAAATGCCTCGGTGACGAGTTCGCGATGGTGGAGGCCACCTTGGCGCTCGCGACCATCGCCGGCCGCCGACGCCTGCGCCATCTGCCCGGGTATGTCGACCGGAAACCGCGCCCCGGGATCACGATGGGACCGCGTTCCCTGGTCATGACGTGCCAGCCCCGATCACCTATGCCCTCAGCCTCCTCGCTCGCGCACCGAGCGACCGCCGCCACGCGCCCATCGGACAGCCGAACGGCAGGTGACCACGTTGTCGACGACGCATGAGGAAATCACCCTCGGTCTTCCGGACGAAATGCCGGTCGCCAACCTCCGGGACCTGATCGACGCCAACCTCCACATGCCTTTCCTGTTCCGTCAGAATCCTCATGAGACCGAAGCCGCCATCGGCGTCGACGCATGGCTGAGGGTTTGGGGGCTGACCGACGATCCTGATGTGGCGGCGATGATCGCCCGCACTCGCCCCGCCGAACTCGCGAGCTACACCAGCCCCACCGTGGATTTCGGTGTCCTGCAGATCGTGGCTCACCAGATCGCCTACCAGTTCGTCTTCGACGACCTGGCGGAGGACCTCGGTCGCCGTTCTCCGAGCAGGTTGCTGCCCATGCTGTGCGAGAGTGTCGCGATCCTGCGGGACGGCCGGCAGCCCGGCACTCGCCTCGGAGCCGCTCTGGCCGATCTCCACCGCCAGGTCCGGGAACAGTGCACACCGGCACAGGCCGCGCGATGGGCCTGGCAGAGCTGTGAATACATACACGGCCTGTTGTACGAAGCCGTGGCCCAGACCCACCCCGTCCGCCTGCGCATCGGGGACTGCACATCCATTCGGTCGCTGACCGCGGGTGTCGAGCCCTTCTACCCGCTGTACGAGGGCGCCCGGGCACACGAGCTGAGCGCAGCCGAGGTGCATCATCCCGTCGTACGGCGACTGAGCCGGCTGTCGGCCGACGCGGCGGTGTGGACGGCCGACCTGTTCTCGGCGGTGAAGGAGCAGCGCGCAGGCGAAATGATCAACCTTGCCCTGGCCCACCAGCGCGAACAACGGTGCTCGCTGCCGGCCGCCGTGCTCCTGGCCATCGAGGAGATCAACAGCACGATCGAGGAGTTCCAAAGGCTCCACGACGGGATCAAACCGGCGTTGAGCCCGGCGGGCATCCGCTATGTGGAGGGCATGATCGGCTGGATCCGCGGGTGCTACGACTGGGCCCGCGCCGTGCCTCGGTACGCGGATGTGACGTCGGTGCCCGGCGTGCCGTAGACCCCGGGCCTGTACTGGCGTGAGCCCCACCGGGAGACGTCCATCCCTGTCCACTACCCAGCGGGTGGGCGTTCTCCCACCTACCGTTCACGATTCACCCTATGGTGCTTAATTCGGCCTGCCGCACCTCCCGGAGGCGTACGCTCGGCTCCTCCGAGCCGAACGACAGAAGGCGGTACGGCGCATGGCGATGGAGCCTCGGCACCCGGTCACGGAACAGCGAACGTTGATCGAGCGCCGACGGGAACTTCAGGCTCTCGACGCCGCATTCAAGGAACTGCGACGCACCACGGACGGTGTGCCGCAAGCGAGGCGCAGGGGACTGCTCGCCTTCAGCGGGCCGGCCGGACTGGGCAAGACAGCGCTCATTACGGAAGCCCGTCAGCGGGCCATGACCTCGGGATTCACCGTGCTGTCGGGGAGGGGCGGGGAGAAGGAACAGGGGTCGGCGTTCCGCGTGGTCCGCCAGCTCGTGCAGCCCTTGCTCGCGAGGATGGAGGCAGCCGAGCTACGGGCCTTCCTAGGAAGCTGGTACGACGTCATGGCCGCCGTGCTCGGTCTCGAGGCGAGGGGGCCCGCCCCCGCACCCGACCCGACCGGGGTCCGCGAAGGTCTCGACTGGGTCATGACCTGCCTCACCATCAAGAGGGCGCCCGTCGTCCTGCTCCTGGACGACCTGCACTGGGCGGACGCCGAGTCCTTGAGTTGGCTGGATTCCTTCGCGTCACGGGTCGATGATCTCCCGCTGCTGATCGTGATCGCCTACCGACCCGACGAACTGCCCTCCGGGGCGGGCGAACTGCGCACGCTCGTCGGACATCACGGCGACCGCCCACACGACCTCGCGTGCCTCACCGCCGACGGTGTCGCACAGATCGTCAGAAACTTGGTCGGTGACGGAGCCGAGGACGTGTTCTGCAAGGAATGCTGGTCGGCCACCGGTGGGAGCCCCTTCGAGACGGTGGAGCTCGCCATCGGCCTCGCCGAGCGGAAGCTGAGCGGCAGCGAGGACGACCTGCCCGCGATGCGTGAACTCGCCGCGGCCATCAAGGGCCCGGGACTGATCGAACGTCTGGAAGGCCTCGACACCACGACCGTCCGCTTCGCGCACTCCGCCGCCGTGCTGGGGTCCCCCTTCTCACCACAGCTCGCCGCGACCATCGCGGTGCTCGGCGACGAGACCGTCGCCGAGGCGACCCAGCAGCTTCGCGCGGCCCGGATCCTCACCGACGGCCACGGCCCGGAGGGCGAGCTCGAGTTCGTCCACCCGCTGATCGCCACGACGATCTACCGGTCCATCCGCGCCGGCTTCCGGGCCGGTCTGCACAACGCGGCCGCCAACGCCGTCCTTAACGCGGGCTATGGCCCCACCGCCGCCGCCCGACATCTGCTGGAGGTGCCGTGCGAGGCCAACCCGGAGACGGTCGAGTGTCTGCGCGAGGCCGCTCGCGAATACCTCGGCGCTGGAGCGACCGAGGCCGCCCGGCGCCTGCTGACCCGTGCGCTGCAGGAGCCGCCCCTCCCGGAGGAGCGCGCCGCTGTCCTGCACGAACTCGCGTGCGCCACGTTCCTGATCGAGCCCACGGCCACGGTGCGGCATCTCCGCCAGGCGCTGGCGGAGCCCGATGTCGAACCCGATCTGCGCGCCTCCATCGTCTACCGGCTGACGACGGCACTCGCCCACACCGACCGGATGGACGAGGCCGTGACCGTGGCCGCCGAGGAGGCCCGGCAGGCCACGAATCCGCGCGTCAAACTGCGGATGCAGGCCGACCAGTTCGTCTGGAGCACGATGCGCGCCAAGGATCCCGACTCCCCCGCGCGTTCCCGGAGACTGGCGCGGCTGGCCGAGCAGTTGCTT
This sequence comes from Streptomyces sp. NPDC028907, assembly GCF_055564995.1. Lineage (NCBI taxonomy): Bacteria > Bacillati > Actinomycetota > Actinomycetes > Kitasatosporales > Streptomycetaceae > Streptomyces > Streptomyces sp. NPDC028907. The sequence goes on along the minus strand of NZ_JBVHVE010000011.1, from coordinate 221,411 downwards.
GGCCGCAGCCTGGAGGAGCGCTACATCCTGGGGCTGCGCGCCTGGGACGCCGTGCTGCGCGGCGAACCACGGCAGACCGCGCTCGGTTACGCGGAGAAGTCCCTGCGCGGCGGCATGAGCTGGACCGATGAGAACCGGGGCTTCGAGGTGCCGCTTTCGGTAGCCCTGGTGTTCATGTACGGCGACCAGCCGCGGCGGGCCGAGGAGTTGTTCGAGAAGGGGATCGCCGAGTGTGTGGGCAAGGGCTGGCACGGCTCCCACCTGGCCTTCGGCCAGACCATCGCCGGCTATGTCCGCTACCACCGCGGTTGTCTGGCCGAAGCTGAGGACCTGGTCCGGGAAGGTCTGCGCATCGCCGACAAGGTGGAGGGTGTCGTGGCCGCCCAGTGGTACGGCGTCAGCGTCCTGATCCAGACGTTGCTGGCCCGTGGGCGCGTCACCGAGGCGCGTGCGCTCGCCGACGACCACCACTTCGGCGACATGGCTCCGAACGCCATCATCTATCCCGACCCGCGCACCGTGTACGCGGAACTGCTCCTGGCGGAGGGCCGGCACACCGAAGCGGCGAATCTGCTGTCCGCGGTCGGGGAGTGGCTGGACGGACGGGCCTGGCGCAACCCGGCCTGGTGCCCGTGGCAGCTGCGGCTCGCCACCGCGCTCGCCCCCACCGCCCCGGACGAGGCGATCCATCACGCCCAGGACGCCGTCAAGCGCGCCCGTGACTTCGGCGCCGCGTCCACCGTCGGCCAGGCCCTCCACACCCTCGCCGAGGTGACCGGCGGACCGGCCGCACTCGACCTGTACGCGGAGGCCATCGACTGCCTGGAGCAGTCCCCGGCGTCGTACGAGCTCGCTCGCGCGCAGGTCGGCCACGGCGCCGCGCTGTCCCGCAACGGGCGACTGCAGGAGGCCGCCGACCGGCTCTACCAGGGTCTGGAAGGCGCCGTCCACTGCGGGGCCGAGGCGCTCGCCACCCGTGCCAGGGAGGAGCTCTCGACGGCAGGACTGCGCCCGCTTCCCTTGCGCTACGTGCAGGCGGACGCGCTCACTGCGCGCGAACGCCGAACGGCCGAATTGACCGTCGAGGGAAGCCCGGTGGCGTCGATCGCTGCGGATCTGCATCTGACCGAACAGGGCGTCCGGCAGCTGCTGTCCAGTGTCTACCGCAAGATCGGCACCGACGCGGCAGGGCTCGCCAGAGCTCTGGAAGCTCCTCCGCGTATGCGTCCCTGACGTCACACCAGCCTGGTGCGCCCCTCCCAGTACGGATCCCGAAGCCGCCGCTTGTACAACTTCCCGTTGGGATCCCGCGGCATCTCGGAGACGAAGTCCACGCTCTTGGGCCGCTTGTACCCCGCGAGTTGCCCCGCGCAGTGGTCGAGGATCGTGGCGGCGAGAGCTGGTCCCGGCTGATGGCCCGGGGCCGGTTCGACGACTGCCTTGACCTCCTCCCCCCAGTCGTCGTGCGGGATGCCGAAGGCGGCCGCGTCGGCGACGGCCGGGTGGGCGAGGAGGACGGACTCGATCTCGGCGGGGTAGATGTTGACTCCGCCCGAGATGATCATGTCGATCTTGCGGTCGCGGAGGAAGAGGTAGCCGTCCTCGTCGAGGTAGCCGAGGTCGCCGACGGTGAAGAAGTCGCCGATGCGGTTCTTCTTCGTCTTGGCCTCGTCCTTGTGGTAGGCGAAGCCGCCGGTGTTCATCTTGAGGTAGACGGTGCCGAGTTCGCCGGGCGGAAGCCGGTTGCCGTCGTCGTCGAAGATCGCGAGTTCGCTGATCGGCCAGGCCTTGCCGACCGTGCCGGGCTTCTTCAGCCAGTCCTCGGCGGTGGCGAAGGCTCCGCCGCCCTCGCTTGCGGCGTAGTACTCCTCCACGCAGGGGCCCCACCAGTCGAGCATTGCCCGCTTCACGTGATCGGGACACGGGGCCGCCCCGTGGATGGCGTGTCGCATGGAGGAGACGTCGTAGCGGGCGCGGACTTCCTCGGGGAGGGCGAGGAGGCGGTGGAACTGTGTGGGGACCATATGGGTGTGCGTGCACTTGTGGGTGTCGATGAGGCGCAGCATCTCTTCCGGTGTCCATTTGTCCATCAGCACCAGGCGGTGGCCTATGTGCAGGGACGCGCCCGCGAACTGGAGTACGGCGGTGTGGTACAGCGGCGAGCAGACGAGGTGCACGTTGTCGTCGAACGGCCTGACGCCGAAGATGCCGAGGAAGCCGCCGAGGTAGGACTCCTCGGGTGTCTTGCCGGACAGCGGGCGCCGGATGCCGCGCGGGCGGCCGGTGGTGCCCGAGGTGTAGTTCATGACCCAGCCGAGGGTGCGGTCGGCGGGCACCGACTCGGGTTGCCCGTCGAGGAGTTCGGCGTACGGCCGGAAGCCCTCGACCGTGCCGATCGCGTACCGGTGGGTGCCGGGCAGGCCCGCCTCGTCGGCGGCGCGGCGGACGGGGTCGGCGAAGCGTTCGTGGGCGAGGAGCACCTTGGCACCGGAGTCGGCGACGATCCAGGCGATCTCGGGGGCGACGAAGTGGTGGTTGACGGGGACCAGGTAGAAGCCGGCCTGGCTGGCGGCGAGGTACGCGGTGAAGAACTCGGGGCTGTTGGGCAGGACTACGGCGAAGGCGTCGCCGCGTCGCATCCCGGCCGCGCGCAGGCCGTGGACGAGGCGGTTGGCGGCGGCGTGCAGCCGGGCGGCGGTCCACTGCTCGCCGTCGGGGGCGACGAGGACCGTGCGGTCGGGGTCGGCCGCGGCCTGGGCCCAGAAGCCTGTGGGGGGTTTGCTCGTCACTGGCCGCTCCTTCCGGCGATGCGGTTGATGCGGTCGACGGCTTGCTCGAAGCCGCGGGTGAGGTCGTCGAAGACGGCCTGGACACTTCGTTCGCTGTTCATCCGGCCGACGATCTGGCCGACGGGTGTGCCGAGCAGCGGCCCGACCTCGTACTTCTGGATGCGGGAGACGGCCTCGGCCACGAGCAGTCCCTGCAGGGGCATGGGGAGGGTGCCGGGCCCGTTCGGGTCGTCCCAGGCGTCCGTCCACTCGGTGCGCAGTTGGCGTGCGGGCTTTCCGGTGAGGGCGCGGGAGCGCACCGTGTCGCCGGAGCCGGCGGCGAGGAGTTTCTCGGTCAGCGCGGAGGAATGCAGGTCGGCCTCTGTGGTGGTCAGCCATATGGAGCCCAGCCACACACCCTGGGCGCCGAGTGTGAGTGCGGCTGCCACCTGTGGGCCGCCGCCGATCCCGCCGGCCGCCAGTACGGGCAGTGGGTCGACGGCTTCCACCACCTCGGGGGTGAGCACCATGGAGGCGATGTCGCCGGTGTGGCCGCCCGCCTCGTAGCCCTGGGCCACCACGATGTCGATGCCCGCCTCCTGGTGCTTGCGGGCGTGCCGGGCGCTGCCCGCGAGCGCGGCGACGAGGACGCCCCGGTCGTGAGCGCGCTCCACGACGTCCGGCGGCGGTGAGCCGAGGGCGTTGGCGAGCAGCTTGATCGGGTAGTCGAAAGCGACGTCGAGCTGGGTGCGGGCGACCTGTTCCATCCATCCGGTGATCCGCCAGCCGGCCGCTTCCCCCTCGGCCAGTTCGGGTACGCCGTACTTGGCGAGGGTGTCCTTGACGAACTGCCGGTGGCCTTCCGGGATCATCGCCTCGACGTCGGCTTCCGTGACGCCCTCGACCTTCTTGGCGGGCATGACGACGTCCAGGCCGTAGGGCCGGCCGTCGACATGTGCCTCGATCCAGTCGAGGTCGCGTTTGAGGTCGTCGGGTGCGGTGTAGCGGACCGCGCCGAGCACTCCGAAGCCGCCGGCCCGGCTGATGGCCGCTGCGACGGCGGGGAACGGCGTGAAGCCGAAGATGGCGTGCTCGACTCCCAGTTTCTTGCTCAGCTCCGTCTGCATGGGCGCAGGATGCCGCAGTCCTCCGGACGACGGAAGGCCTTTTCTGATTGCCCGTCAGATCTCTTGCGGCCACTGCCCCGTTGACACGACTCACTCCTGACACGAAAGTTTCACCACGCAAGGTGATCCCGGAAAGATACTTTCAGCCCGCGCGGGAGGAACCCCGATGACCGATGGCAGAAGAGGACTGACCAGGCGTCAACTCGCCAAGGGGACACTGGCCTTGGGTGGGGCCCTGGCCTTCGCGCCCGTGCCGGCCGGACCGGCGGCGGCCGCCGCCTCCTCCTCCTCGGGCCGCATCACCCTGCGCCACGGCTCCCCCGAACGCGCCGGCCTTCTCCCCGCCCCCCTCCGCCGCCTGGTCACCGACGCCGAGAGGTTCCTCGGCCCCTCCCCCGCGCACCCCTGGTACGCGGGCGCCGTCCTGCTCGCCGGGCGAGGCGGCACGGTGGCGCTGCACGAGCCCATCGGAATGGCGGTGCGCTATCAGGCGTACGACGAGAAGACCGACACCGGGGTCGAGTTCCCCACCGAGCAGCAGATCCCGATGGCCGAGGACACCGTCTTCGATCTGGCCTCGGTGTCCAAGCTGTTCACCTCGATCCTCGCCGTGCAGCAGATCGAGCGGGGTGCACTGGGGCTGGAGGCGACCGTCGCCTCGTATCTCCCGGACTTCGGCCATGCGGGCAAGCAGGACATCACGATCCGTCAGCTGCTCACGCACACCTCGGGGTTCCGCGCCTGGATCCCGTTGTACGCCGCGCCGACGTACGAGGGGAAGCTCGAACTCATCTGGAACGAGGCCCCGCTGAACCCTCCGGGCAGCACGTACCTCTACTCGGACCTGAACCTGATCTCCCTCCAGCTGGTCCTGGAGAAGATCACCGGCCGCCGTCTCGACACCCTCCTCCACGACGAGATCACCGGTCCGCTCGGCATGCGCAGGACCCGCTACAACCCGCCCGCCGTCTGGAGGCCGAAGACCGCGGCCACCGAGGACGCCCGCAAGCCCTGGTCCGGCCTGGACCGGGGGCTCGTGTGGGGCGAGGTGCACGACGAGAACGCCTTCAGCCTCGGCGGAGTCGCCGGCCACGCGGGGGTGTTCTCGAACGCGTGGGACCTCGCGGTCCTCGGCCGGACGCTGCTCAACGGCGGCTCCTACGGCGGCTGCCGCATCCTGGAGCCGGAGTCGGTGGAGCTGATGTTCACCGACTTCAACACCGCCTTCCCGGGCGACGAGCACGGCCTCGGCTTCGAGCTCTACCAGCACTGGTACATGGGGGCGATGGCCACCCCGCGCACGGCAGGGCACACCGGCTTCACCGGTACCTCCCTCGTACTGGACCCGACGACCGACTCCTTCCTCGTCGTGCTCGGCAACTCGGTTCACCCGGTGCGCGCTTGGCGGTCCGGGTCCGCGCCCCGGGTCGCGGCCGCCGACAACATGGCGCGCGCCGTAGCGGTCCGCCCACGCCATGGCCGTACCGCATGGTTCTCGGGCATGGCGACCGCCTCGACCGCGACCCTCGCGCTCCCCGCCCTCGACACGTCCGCCGGCGACGCGTGTCTGCGCTGTGGCCTGTGGTGGGACACCGAACCCCGGGCCGACCTTGTGGTGCTGGAGTCCACGACGGACGGCGGAGCGACCTGGCAGCCGCTCCCCTTCACGACCACCCGGCACGGCGAGCAAGCACAGGACCACGCGAGCGGCACGGTCACCGGCTGGTCGGGCCGCGTCTGGCACCGGCTCACGGCCCGCCTCCCGGCGCACCGGCAGCTGGCGCTCCGCTGGCGGTACACCACCGACCGGCTGTACGTGGGCCGCGGCGCGTACGTCGACGGCATGCGCGTCGAGGCGGCGGACCGCGTCCTCTTCGACGAGGCCCGGCCGGCGGACGCGGCCCGTATCACGGCGAGCGGCTGGAGTGCCTCCGCCGACTGACCGCCCGACTGATCGCCTGACCGACCGCCTGACCTCCGTCAGTCGGCGGGCCGCTCCAGCACCGCCATCGCCGCGTTGTGCCCCGGCACCCCGCTGACCCCTCCCCCGCGCACCGCGCCCGCCCCGCACAGCAGCACGTTGGCATGGGAGGTCTCCACGCCCCAGCGGCCGGTGCCCTCCTGGGCGTACGGCCAGGCCAGCTCGCGGTGGAAGATGTTGCCGCCGGGCAGGCGCAGGTCGCGGTCCAGGTCCAGCGGGGTCTTCGCCTCGATGCAGGGGCGGCCGTCGGCGTCGGTGGCCAGACAGTCGGCGATCGGCTCGGCGAGGTGGGCGTCGAGCTGGGCGAGCGTGGCCTTCAGCAGTTCGTCGCGTACGGCGTCGTTGTCGCCCTCGAAGAGCCGGGCCGGGGTGTGCAGGCCGAACAGCGTGAGGGTCTGGTAGCCCTGGGCGACGAGGTCGGGGCCGAGGATCGTGGGGTCGGTCAGGGAGTGGCAGTAGATCTCGGACGGTGGCGCGGCGGGGAGTTCCCCGGCGGCGGCCTGGGCGTGGGCGGCGGCCAGTTGGCCGTAGCCCTCGGCGATGTGGAAGGTGCCGGCGAACGCCTCGCGCGGGTCGACGGAGGTGTCGCGCAGCCGGGGCAGGCGCTTGAGCAGCATGTTCACCTTGAGCTGGGCGCCCTCGGCGGGGGTCGGGGGTGTGGCGCCGGTGAGGTCGGCCAGTTCCCGCGGGGAGGCGTTGACCAGGACGTGCCGGGCGGTGGCGACGCCCTCGCCGTCGGCCGTGCGGTAGGTGACCTCGGCCGTACGGCCGTCCGTGTCGATCCGTACCGCCTCGTGCCCGGTGACGAGGACCGCGCCCGCCTGGCGCGCTGCCGTGGCCAGGGCGTCGGTGAGGGCGCCCATGCCGCCGACGGGGACGTCCCAGGCGCCGGTGCCGCCGCCGATCACGTGGTAGAGGAAGCAGCGGTTCTGCTTGAGCGAGGTGTCATGGGCGTCGGCGAACGTGCCGATCAGGGCGTCCGTCAGGACCACGCCCCGCACCAGGTCGTCCGTGAACCGGTCCTCGATCGCGACGCCGATCGGCTCCTCGAAGAGGGTCCGCCAGGCTTCCTCGTCGGCCACCCGGCGGCGCAGTTCCGCGCGGCTCGGCAGCGGTTCGGTGAGCGTCGGGAAGACCCGCTGGGCGACCTCGCCGGTCATGGCGTAGAAGCGCTGCCAGGCCGCGTACTCGCGCTCGCCGCCGGTCAGTCGTTCGAAGGCCTCCCGGGTGCGCCGCTCGCCGCCGCCCACCAGCAGGCCGGTCGGGCGTCCGTCCCGTTCCACGGGGGTGTAGGAGGAGACGTCGCGCGTACGGACGCGGAACTCCAGGCCCAGGTCCCGCACGATCTTCTTCGGCAGCAGGCTCACCAGGTACGAGTAGCGGGAGAGCCGGGCGTCGACGCCGGCGAAGGGCCGCGTGGACACGGCGGCGCCCCCCGTGTGGTCCAGCCGCTCCAGCACCAGCACGGAACGCCCGGCCCGCGCCAGGTAGGCGGCGGCGACCAAGCCGTTGTGGCCGCCGCCGACGATGACGGCGTCGTACGTACGGCTTGCGGGGCTCGACTCGTGTGCAGGCATGGTTCTTCGTAACACGTGATGATCTAGGTCGGCCAGACGTGCGGGCGTGCGGAGTCAGGACCCGCCGGCCGACCGCTGCTGCCGCAGCACCGCCACCCTCCGGTACAGCTCGACCGCTTCCGCCTCCCGCCCGAGCTGCTGGAGGCAGTGGGCCTCGTCGTTGCGGCTGGCGAGGGTGTCGGGGTGGTCGGCCCCCAGGACGCGTTCGCGGGCGGCGGCGACCCCGCGGTACTCGGTGAGCGCGTCCGGCCAGCGGCCGAGCCAGCCGAGGCTCACCGCGACCTCGCGGCGGCTGACCAGGGTGTCGGGGTGGTCGGGGCCGAGTACGCGCTCGCGGATCGCGCACACGTCACGGGACTCGGCGAGGGCCTCCTCCCAGCGGCCGAGGCGACCGAGGTTGACGCCGAGGCCGTGGCGGGCGCGGAGGGTCTCGGGGTGCGCGGGGCCGTGTACGCGGGTGCGGTCGTCGATCAGGTCGCGGTAGAGCTGGAGCGCCTGCGCGCTGCGGCCGAGCCGGCCGAGGCTGATGCCGACCTCGTAGCGGGCGGCGAGGGTGTCGGGGTGGTCGGGGCCGAGGGCCTGGGCGCGGGCGTCGGCGACCTCTCGGTAGGTCTGGAGGGCCTCGGCCCAGCGGCCCAACTGGCCGAGGGCGTAGGCGACCTCGTAGCGGGTGACCAGCGTGTCGGGGTGATGAGGGCCGAGGACACGGGCGCGGGCGGCGGCGACCTCGTCGGCCATCCGGTACGAGTCCTCCAGGCGGCCGAGTCTGCTGAGGTTGAAGGCGAGGTTGTGGCGGCAGCGCAGGGTGTCGGGGTGGTCGGCGCCCATGGCGCTCTCCCGTGCCGTCAGGACGGACGTGTAGACCTGGTGCGCGTCGAAGTGGCGTCCCAACTGGCCCAGGACGTACGCCATTTCCTGCCGGGCGGCGAGCGTGTCGGGGTGGTCGGGGCCGAGGGCGAGGCTGCGGACGCGGGCGACGTGTTTGTACTCGCGCAGGGCGTCGGCGGCGCGGCCCGTGCGGCTGAGGGTGAAGGCGAGTTCGTAGCGGCTGGCGAGGGTGTCCGGGTGGTCGGGGCCCAGGAGGTGTTCGCGCTCGGCGGCGACCGCGCGGTGCACCTCGCCCGCCTCGGTCCAGCGGCCCAGCCGGCCCAGGCTGAGCCCGGCGTTGTGCCGTCCGGCCAGCGCGGTGAGTCTCTCGGCGGACGGGGCGGGCGGTCCGTCGGGGTCGGCGGTCTCGTGGGGGCGGCCGGTGGCCGGGCGCGCGATCCACTCGCCGGTGAGTCCGGCCGCGGCGTCGGGGGGCGTGGTGCGCAGTCCGGCGCCGGTGGCCTTGTGGCCGGTGGTCATGCCACGCGTCCAGGACGGCAGACGGGGCGTGCGGGCCATGGGCTCGGGGGGCCTGAGGTCCGGCTGCGGGGTCACCACGGTCGGCACGTACGCCGGTGTCGTACGGCCCAGACTGATCCGGCGGCCCAACTCGCGTCCGTCGTGCGGGCGTTCCTCGGGGCGTTTGGCGAGCAGGTCGAGGATGACCTGCTCGAAGTACTCGGGCAGGTCGGCGCGGTGGCTGCGCGGTGGGCGGGGCGGGGTGTCGCGGTGGCCGACGAGGATCGCCCAGGGGTCGTCGAGGTCGAACGGCGGCACCCCGGTGGCGATCTCGTACAGCACGCAACCCAGTGAGTACAGGTCGCTGCGCTGGTCCACCTCGTCGCCGCCGATCTGCTCCGGCGACATGTAGTGCGGGGTACCCATCGCGATGCCGGTGCCGGTCAGCCGGGAGGTGAAGCCGATGTCATGGGCGAGACGCGCTATGCCGAAGTCGCAGATCTTCACCGTGCCGTCGGCGAGCCGCATGATGTTCGCGGGCTTCAGGTCGCGGTGCACGATGCCCTGCTGGTGGGTGTAGGCGAGGGCGGCGGCGACCTGGTCGGCGATCTCGACGACGTCCGGGACGGGCAGCGGGTGGTGCTTGTTGTCCTCCAGCAGCTGGCTGAGGTTGCGGCCCTGGAGCAGCTCCATGACCAGGAACAGGACCCCGTCGGACTCCCCGAAGTCGTGGACGACGGTCACGCCGCGGTGCTGGAGAGCGGCGGCCAGCCGGGCCTCGCGGCGAAACCGCTCCCGCAGGACCCGCGTGAACGAGTGGTCGTGCTGCGGTCCCAGCGGTTTGAGGCACTTCACGGCGACATGCCGGCCGAGCGACTCGTCGCGCGCACGCCACACCTCGCCCATACCGCCGCGCCCGATCGGATCGAGCAGCCGGTACCGGCCCTGGATCAGCCTGCTGTCCCCCATCTCCCGCGCTCGCCCCCCGTTGTGGTCCGCCCCACCCTCCCCGGCTCGTCCAGTATGGCGAGCTGTCGTCCGAGTTTGTACGGTGCCGGGCGGGAGCCCGGGCCGAGCCGGGCCATGGCGCGCAGGATGTGTTTGGGCGGGAGTTGCCAGCGCAGACGTGCGGGAACGCAGCGCAGCAGGGTGCCTGTGGCACGCAACTGGCGGGTGACGGTGGCGGGTTTCGGGGCCGGTCTGCCGTACAGCTCGTGGGCGAACGGCGGCAGTGCGGCGTACGCCAGGTGGGCCACGCGCCGCCATAGCACCTCGCGCGCCGGGACGAGCAGGGGGTGCGTCGGCGGGCGGAGCAGGAAGTCGTCCACCGCGCGTGCCTCGGGTCCGCACGCGAGCTCGGGGCGCACCCTCTCGAAGTACGCCGCCATCTCGTCCTGGTTCGCCGGTACGGCGTCGGGGTCCAGACCCACCAGGCGGGCGCTGACGCGGTGTTCGGCGATGTAGCGGTCGGCGAGGGCGTCGGTGAGGCGGAGGCCGGAGCGGCGCGCGACCTGCAGATAGGAGTCGATCTCGGCGCAGTGCACCCACAGCAGTAGTGCGGGTTCGTCGACGCCGTACCGCTCCCCCGTGTCCGGGTCGGTGGCGCCCAGCATGCTGTGGATCTTGCGGACCCGGGCGCCGGCCTTCTCGGCGGCCTCGGTCGTGCCGTAGGTGATCGTGCCGACGAAGTCGGCGGTGCGCAGCAGCCGGCCCCAGGCGTCCTGACGGAAGTCAGAGTTCTGCATGACGCCGCGTACCGCGCGCGGTTGCAGGGCCTGGAGGTAGAGCGCGCGGATGCCGGCGACCCACATCATGGGGTCGCCGTGCATCTGCCAGGTCACCGAGTCCGGGGTGAACAGCCCGGGGTCTCCCGTGCCCGCAGGCGAGACTCCTGTTCCCGCAGGCAGGAAGCGCCTCACTCTTCTCCGGCTACCTCCCACAGGACATCCCCAACCACGACGTCATCTCCGGATCGTTCCCGGAACGCCGCCGGGTCATGCCCTGGGGCTCACTCAGCGTGCATTCAGAGGTGGATCACCAGGGCATCGCGCCGTGGCGGTCCCGGAAGGTTCCGGTAGGTCCGTCCGCCCCGAGGGTGGCCAGTTCGACGATCGCGTCGGTTCCCTCGGTCACCGTCTGCGGGCCGCTGTGACCGTTGAAGTCGGTCGCGGTGTAGCCCGGGTCCGCAGCGTTCACCTTCACGTCCGGCCAGGACTTCGCGTACTGCGTGGTCAGCATGGTCACGGCGGCCTTCGACGCCGTGTAGAGCGGCGCGAGGTTCCGGCCCTCGGCGCGGTCGGTGTCGTGGGTCAGCGCGAACGAGCCCATGCCGCTGGACACATTGACGATGACCGGGTTCGCGGACTTGCGCAGCAGCGGCAGGAACGCATGCGTCACCCGGACGATCCCCACGACATTGACGTCGAAGACCGTGCTCGCGTCAGCGGCCGTGATCTGTTCGGCGGGGCTGTGCGTCCCGAAGACACCCGCGTTGTTGATCAGGACGTCGATGCCGCCCTCGCGAGCCCCGATGTCGTCGGCGGCCGCGGCCACCGACGCGTCGTCGGTCACGTCGATCTGGACGAAGCGGGCACCGAGTGCGTCGGCGGCCGCCTGGCCGCGCTGCGGATCGCGAGCACCGACGATGACGGTGTGGCCGGCCTCGATCAATCGGCGGGCGGTCTCGTACCCGAGGGACTTGTTGGCTCCGGTGATGAATGTTGTCGTCATGCGTTCACTCTCGGTCCGTGCCGAGAGGACAACCAGTGCCCTCTGCGACGGTAGGACTGCCGGTACCAGGCACAACGGCTGCACGGCGGACACAATGGCCGGGTGGAAGAGACCCTTGGCACGGCATTGCGCCGCTGGCGCGACCGGCTTTCTCCCGCCGACGTCGGGCGGACCTCGCGGCCCGGACGACGTGCGGTGGGGTTGCGACGCGAGGAACTGGCCGAGCTCGCGGGGCTGTCGGTCGACTATGTGGTGCGGCTGGAGCAGGGACGTGCCACGAGCCCTTCGGCGCAGGTGGTCGCGAGCCTGGCCAGGGCACTGCAACTGCAACCCATGGAGCGCGACCACGCCTACCGGCTGGCCGGCCTCCTCCCTCCGCAGGAGGGGACGATCTCCACGCATGTCCCCGCGGGGGTCCAACGGATGCTGGCTCGCCTCGGGGAGTTCCCGGTGGGTGTGTTCAGTGCCGACTGGACCTTGCTGTCCTGGACTCCGGCATGGGCTGTGCTGCTGGGCGACCCCAGCGCACGGACACACGCCGAGCGGAATCTGGTGCGGGCGGTCTTCGCCGCAGGGCGCTCAGGGCTCGCGGCCTGGCCCGTGCTCCACGACGGCGACGCCCTGAGGCCCGCCCTCGTCGCCGATCTGCGCACGGCGCTCGTCGACTACCCCAACGACCGCGCACTGAGCGACCTTGTCGAGGAACTACGGTCCGTCAGTGCGGAGTTCACCCGGCTGTGGGACGAGGGTGCGGTCGGACCGCACGTCTCGGCGCGCAAGACCATCGTGCATCCCCAGGTCGGCGAGGTGACCTGCGACTGCGACGTCCTCACGGTCCCGGGCTGCGATGTCCGACTCATCGTCTACACGGTGGCGGCAGGTTCCGCCGATGCGGAGAAGCTGGAGTTCCTGCGGGTCACGAACGGCGTCCGCGCCGACGGCCCCTCACCTGCGGGGCCCGGCCTGTTCTCCACTCCGTGACAGTCCGGACGGCCAGGCTTGGTCCATGCGGATATGCTGGCGCATCGCTGTTGCCGGAGGCGTGGATGAGTCTCGCGATGCATGCTGTCGCCCTTTACCTGCGGGTCACCGCCAAGCCCGGCTCGTCGACCGCGGCACGCGCCCAGGACAGGATGCGCAAGCCCAAGGGGACCGCACAGCCACCGGCTGCGCTGAGCCGACGTCACGATGTGTCCGTGCGGCAGGTCGCCGGGTTCGCCTGCTGGAGCGTCCTGCCCCGCGGGAGGGCGGCCACTCGCGGCGCGGTGTATCTGCACGGCGGGGCGTATACCAGCGAGATCACCAGACAGCACTGGGCTCTGGTCGGCGCGCTGGCCGACGACGGCGTCCGGGTCGAGGTACCGCTCTACGGCCTGACCCCGCAGCACACCTACCGCGAGGCGTATCCACTGGTGATCGAGGTGTACCGGCAGCTGCTGGAGCGGTTGCCCGCCGCAGCGGTGACCCTCGCCGGCGACTCGGCCGGCGCCGGTCTCGCACTCGGCGTCGCTCAAGAACTCACGGCGGCAGGCGTGCCGCGGCCCCGCCGGATCGTCCTGATCTCCCCCTGGCTCGACCTCACGCTCAGCGACCCCGCGGTGCGGGCCATCGCACCGCGCGACCCGTGGTTGTCCCCGGCCGGTCTCGTCGAGATGGGCCGCGCCTGGGCGGGTGGCGATGATCCCGCCGACCCGCGCCTGAGCCCGATCAACGGCCCGCTGAACGGCCTCGCACCGGTGTCGGTGTTCATCGGCACCCGCGACGTCTTCTACCCGGACGTGTGCCGCCTGCGCGAGCGCGCGGCCGCCGAGGGGGCACCGCTCGAGGTGACCGTCCGCGCGGGCGCCGTGCACGTCTACCCACTGACTCCCACGCCGGAAGGCCGGGCCGCGGCCACCCGCATCGTGAAGGACATCGCTCAGTGACGTCGGTCGCCCAGGTGGGGCGCCCTGACGCGTCCCAGGACGGACTCGCTCCGGTGGTCGCAGCAGGCTAACGCCGCACCCGCGGCATCCCCAGACCGATCCACGAGATGATCTCCCGCTGGATCTCGTTGTTGCCGCCGCCGAAGGTGAAGATGACGGCCGAGCGGTAGCCGCGCTCCAACTCGCCGTGGAGCACCGCGCCCGCCGAGCCCTCCTTCAACGCCCCGGGTGCGGCGACGATCTCCATCAGCCAGGCGTAGGCGTCGCGGCGTGCCTCGGAGCCGTAGACCTTCACGGCGGAGGCGTCCTGCGGGGTGAGCGTGCCGTCCTGGACGGCGCTGACCATCTTCCAGTTCAGCAGCTTGAGGGCGTCGAGCCTGGTGTGGGTCTGGGCGAGGCGGCGGCGCACCCAGGGCAGGTCGATCACCCGGCGGCCGTCGGCGAGCTTGGTCTCCATGGCCCAGCGCTGGACGTCGTGCAGGGCGCGGATGGCCATGGTGCCGTGGGCGGCGAGGGTGACGCGCTCGTGGTTGAGCTGGTTGGTGATCAGGCGCCAGCCCTGGTTCTCGGCACCGACCCGGCGGGAGACGGGGACGCGGATGTTCTCGTAGTAGCTGGCGGTGGTGTCGTGCGAGGCGAGGGTGTTGATGAGGGTGCAGGAGTAGCCGGGGTCGGTGGTCGGGACGAGGAGCATGGTGATGCCCTTGTGCGGCGGGGCCTCGGGGTCCGTGCGGGTGGCCAGCCAGACCCAGTCGGCCGTGTCGCCGTTGGTCGTCCAGATCTTCTGCCCGTTGACGACGTAACTGTCGCCGTCCCGTACGGCGCGGGTCCTGAGCGAGGCCAGGTCCGTGCCGGCGTCGGGCTCGCTGTAGCCGATCGCGAAGTCGATCTCGCCGGAGAGGATCCTCGGCAGGAAGTACGCCTTCTGCTCGTCCGTGCCGTACTGCATGATCGTCGGGCCGACGGTGTTGAGCGCCATCAGGGGCAGCGGTACGCCCGCCTGGGCGGCCTCGTCGAAGAAGATGAACTGCTCGATCGCGGTCAGGCCGCGGCCGCCGTACTCCTCGGGCCAGCCCACGCCGAGCCAGCCGTCCGCGCCGAGCCGCCGGATGATGGTGCGGTAGTAGCGCTTCTGGGCGGCCGGGTCGGTGAACCGGGTGCCGGCCAGGTCCGGCACCAACTCGGCGAAGTAGTCGCGCAGTTCGCTGCGCAGCCGCTGCTGCTCGGGCGTGTATTCGAGATGCACGGCGCCTCCAGGCTCCCCAAGGCCGGTCCTGACGGCGCACACCGTAGAACGTGTTCCAGAAATTGGGAATGGCGAAGGGCCGGCCGTTACCGCGGCGACCTGACACGAGTTCTCAGTCGAGCGTTGCCATGAAGTCCGTGCAGGCCCGTGCGCAGTCGCGGCAGGCCTGCGCCGTGTCCTCGGCGCCCGGGTGCTTGTCGAAGACGTGAGCGCCCTCCAGGCAGACCGTGCGGGTCCACTCCAGTTGCATGCGAAGGGCGCTCTCGGCGCTCTCGTCCATACGGCCCTGCTCGGACAGCACACGGCAGGTGGCGTCGCACACCTCGGCGCACAGGATGCCCTTGCGTCGCACCAGTTCCTGATCCGTCGTCCCGTCCGGGTCCACGAGGCTGGCCCGCAGGGCACAGGCACGGGCGTACTCGGTGCAGGCCTGTGCGCAGGCGAAGCGGTCCTCCAGGAACCGGACGAGCTCTTGCTGGGAGGTTGTCGATGTCACAGGGGGCGGGTAGCCGGAGCGGGAGGCACCAAACCCCGTGTTCATGAGAGGTCCGGGGGTACTCGCGAGCCATGGACACCACTTGGATGGACATCGCCGCAGCGAACGGCGCACTTGCCGTCGGACTGCTCGTCGCTGGTGTGGTCGTGGTCGCGCTGCTGATCGGCGCCTTCGTCCTGGGCGTCCGCGTCAGGCGGCGGGAGCCGCGTCCGCCGCGCCCCGACGAGCAGCCGAGGCTGCCCGCCGACGGCCCGGTGCACGAGGTCCGGGAGAACAGGGAGCCGGCCGAGGTACCGAAGAGCGAGCACCGGCTCACTCCGCACGACCTGCCGGGCCACGGCAACATGCCGTCCCGGCCGAGCCCGTCGAAGGAGCGGCCGCGCTGGACCGAGGGCGGCAGCGGATCGTTCGGCAGTGGCGGCACGTGACGCCGTCGGCCCGGCCCGAGGCGTCCCTGAGCGTCGCACCAGTCGTACCGAGGAAGTGAGAACCATGGCCGACCACGCCCGCGACAACCTGCCTCTGCCCGACTACGACCATCTGCCGATCGGTGGGCTGGAGAGCCGCGTGCGGTCGCTGACCTCCGAGGATGTCGAGGATCTGCTGGCGTACGAGCGGTCGCACGCCGACCGGCTGCCGGTGACCGAACTGCTCGCCACCCGTCTGGAGCAACTCCACTCCGGCGCCGAGCCGACGTCCGGTGACCCGGGCGCCCTGCGGCCCGAGAGCGGTGTCCGGCACGCGGGATCGGCCGTGTCGCCCGCGACTTCGTCGCCGCCGTTCAGCCCGCCGCCGCACGGCACCCCCGACCAGCGGGGGAAGCCGAAGGGTGATCGTTCGTAACGGTCTGTTTCCGGTCGCGGACGCGAGGGCACTCGTGATCCGTGCTGTGGAGGAAGAGCAGGGCCCGCGCCGCCGCGCGGGCCCGCCGTGCGACCGCACGCGCCGCGGACCAGCTCGACGAGCGGCTTCCGCTGTACGAGGGCGGCGGGCTCCTGCGCAAGGCGTTCCCCGACCACTGGTCCTTCCTGCTGGGCGAGATCGCCCTCTACAGCTTCGTCGTCCTGTTGCTGACCGGCGTCTGGCTGACCCTCTTCTTCCACCCGTCGATGGCGGAGGTCGTCTACCACGGCTCGTACCGGCCGCTGAACGGTGTGCGCATGTCGGAGGCGTACGAGTCGACGCTGGACATCAGCTTCGACGTACGCGGCGGTCTGCTGATCCGGCAACTGCACCACTGGGCGGCGCTGGTCTTCCTCGCCGCGATCGGGCTGCATCTGTTGCGGATCTTCTTCACCGGCGCGTTCCGCAGGCCCCGCGAGGTCAACTGGCTGATCGGCGTGACCCTGTTCCTGCTGGCGCTGGCCGAGGGCTTCGCGGGCTACTCGCTGCCCGACGACCTGCTGTCGGGCACCGGGCTGCGGATCGCGCAGGGCATCATGCTGTCGATCCCGCTGGTGGGGACGTATGTGAGTTTCTTCGCGTTCGGTGGCGAGTACCCGGGCGAGGACCTGATCCCACGGCTGTACGCGCTGCACATCCTGCTGCTTCCCGGACTGCTGCTCGCGCTGATCTCCGTGCACCTGATCCTGGTGTTCTACCTGAAGCACACCCATTGGGCAGGGCGGGGACGCACGAACCGCAACGCCGTGGGCAAGCCCATGTTTCCGCACTTCGCGGCGGCGTCGGGCGGTCTGACCTTCATGGTCTTCGGTGTGCTGACGCTGCTGTCGGGGGTGGCACAGATCAACCCGGTCTGGGCGTACGGCCCCTACCGCGCGGACGTCGTCTCGACGGGTTCGCAACCGGACTGGTACGTCGGTTTCCTGGAGGGCTCGCTGCGTCTGGTGCCGCCCTGGGAGACCTCGGTCGCCGGGCACACGGTGATGTGGAACGTGCTGCTTCCGGCGGTCGTCCTGCCGGGGCTCCTGTTCGCGGTGCTGTACGCGTATCCGTTCGCCGAGCGATGGGCGACCGGGGACACGGCGGAGCACCATCTGTGCGACCGGCCGCGCGACATGCCGGTGCGGACCGGGCTCGGTGTCGCGGCGCTCAGCTGGTACGGCGTCCTGCTGGCGGCCGGGGGCAACGACATCATCGCCGACACCTTCAGGATCTCGGTGAACGCGCTGACCTGGGTGTTCCGCATCGCCTTCGTGCTGCTGCCGCCCGTGGCGTTCATGGTCACCCGACGGGTGTGTGTGGCCCTGCGGGAGAGGGACCAGGAGCGGCTGGTGGAGGGCGAGGAGACCGGTGAGGTGCGGCAGACGATCGCGGGCGGCTATGTGGAGGGCCATGAGCCGCTCGACGAGGAGCGACGGTACCAGCTGCGGACCTATGGCTTCCGTGTCGAGGAACCGGAGTCCTCGGCGGACGAGTTGGAACGCTGACCGTCCCGGTCCGCGTACTGGAAGACCATCCCGAACACGCCGTGCCCGAGCACCCCGAGCCCCAGCAGGAACAGCCACAGGCCGTAGACCACGCCGAGCGCGGCCAGGACGGATCCCAGGGCGATCGTGATCGGCCAGGGGCTGTGCGGCGGGAAGAAGGCGAGTGGGCCTACGGTGTCGACGACCTCGGCGTCGGCGCTGTCCTGGGCCCTCGGGCCTCGCCTGCGGTACTGCATGTGCAGGAAGAACGCTACGAGGGCGGCCATCAGGAACGCGAGGACCAGGACGGCGGTGCCGGCCGGCTCCTTGGAGCGCACACCGTAGCCGACGGCGGTGACGAGGAAGAACCCCGCCACGCCCATGAACAGCCGGGACTCGGTCTTCACTGCACATGCCTTTGGTCGAGGCGGGCCAGGTCGGGATGGTGCAGGTCGAACGCCGGTGACTCGGAGCGGATCCGCGGCAGTGCCGTGAAGTTGTGGCGCGGGGGCGGGCAGGTGGTGGCCCATTCCAGGGAGCGGCCGTAGCCCCAGGGGTCGTTGCGGGTGGCCGGTGTGCCGTGGTGGGTGGTGCGCCAGACGTTGTAGAGGAACGGCAGGGTGGACAGGCCGAGCAGGAACGCGCCGATGGAGCTGATGGTGTTCAGCAGCGTGAAGCCGTCCGTGGCGAGGTAGTCGGCGTAGCGGCGGGGCATGCCCTGTTCGCCTAGCCAGTGCTGGACCAGGAAGGTGGTCTGGAAGCCGACGAAGAGGGTCCAGAAGTGGATCCGGCCGAGGCGTTCGTCGAGCATCCTGCCGGTGAGCTTCGGCCACCAGAAGTAGAAGCCGCCGAACATCGCGAAGACGACCGTGCCGAACAGCACGTAATGCAGATGGGCGACGATGAAGTACGAGTCGGTGAGGTGGAAGTCCAGCGGCGGGGAGGCGATGAGGACGCCGCTCATACCGCCCAGCAGGAACGTCACCAGAAAGCCGCACGCCCACAGCATCGGGGTCTCGAACGAGAGGGAGCCCTTGATCATCGTGCCGATCCAGTTGAAGAACTTCACCCCGGTCGGCACCGCGATGAGGAACGACATCAGGGAGAAGAACGGCAGCAACACGGCCCCGGTGGCGAACATGTGGTGGGCCCACACCACCGCGGACAACATGGTGATGGCGATGGTGGCGCCGATGAGGCTGACGTAGCCGAAGATCGGTTTGCGGCTGAAGACCGGGATGATCTCGGAGACGATGCCGAAGAACGGCAGCGCCACGATGTAGACCTCGGGGTGGCCGAAGAACCAGAACAGGTGCTGCCACAGCAGTGCTCCGCCGCTCGCCGCGTCGTAGATGTGCGCCCCGAACCTGCGGTCCGCCTCAAGGGCGAACAGGGCGGCGGTGAGCACGGGGAACGCGGGCAGGATCAGGATCGACGTGAACAGTACGTTCCAGGTGAAGATCGGCATCCGGAACATCGTCATGCCGGGGGCGCGCAGGCACAGGATCGTGGTGATGAAGTTGACCGCGCCGAGCGTGGTGGACACGCCGGTCACCACCAGCCCCATGGTCCACAGGTCACCGCCGGAGCCGGGGCTGCGGACCGCGCTGTTGAGCGGCGCGTAGGCGAACCAGCCGAAGCTCGCCGCTCCCCCGGGCACGAGGAAGCCGCCGACGACCATCAGACCGCCGAAGAGGTAGAGCCAGTACGACAGGGCGTTCAGGCGTGGGAACGCCACGTCCGGGGAGCCGATCTGCAGCGGCATGATCGCGTTGGCGAACCCGGCGAACAGCGGGGTCGCGAACAGCAGCATCATGATCGTGCCGTGCACGGTGAACAGCTGGTTGTACTGGTCGTTGCCGAACAGCTGGAGCCCGGGGCGGGCGAGTTCGGCCCGCATCAGCAGTGCGAGGACACCGCCGAGGAGGAAGAAGCCGAAGGAGGTCGTCAGATAGAGGTTGCCGATCACCTTGTGGTCGGTCGTCGTGGTCCACCGCAACAACGCCCGGCCGAAGCGCCCGCGCGACCGGGGCGGTGTCTCACGCGCCGGGTCGGTCCTGCTGTCCACCGCCATGGGCCGCTGGGTACCCGGGCGAGGAGGGCGTCAGTCCTGCGGTCCGCGGCATTCACCCGTGCGCCTCAGACGTCCTCGGGGCCGCTCCCCTCCCCGCCGGTGAACCTCCGGGCGAGGTCGCGATGGTGTTCCGCCACCTGGACCGCCTGAACCCCGGTGATGGCGGAGCTCGGCATTCCGCCCAGCCGTTCGATCTCCCCGGCGAGGCGGAGGTGCTCAGCGCGGGCGTGCTCACGGCAGGCCAGACAGGTGACGCTCTCGGGCCGCGAGGAGGTCATCGCGTACGGAACCCGCAGCCCACAGCCGGTGGCGGCCGTCGTTGGCAGATCACCGACCAGGCCGAAGGTACCGGCCAGCAGATCGCGCACGCGGGCCTCCTGACGGGCCACGCTTTGCTCGACGTGGATGTGTGGGTCAACGACACCGTCCATGGGCCCATCCTGCCCGTACGGGGTACGAGTGCGCGCACGGGAGTCACGTGTGCGTACGGGGTGCGCGGCCGGTTGGTGGTCAGTACGGTGCTGTTCTGGTGTTCGAGTTCGGCTGTGGGAGGCCGCATGGCCGGCGACAAGGCGGAGAAACTGCCGCGCAAGACTTACGAGAAGGAACTGCTGCGCCTGCAGACGGAGTTGGCGAAGCTCCAGGAGTGGGTGCGGGCGGAGGGTGCCCGGCTTGTCGTGATCTTCGAGGGGCGGGACGCGGCGGGCAAGGGCGGCACCATCAAACGGGTCACCGAACATCTCAACCCGCGGATCGCGCGGATCGTGGCGCTGCCCACGCCGACCGAACGTGAGCGCACCCAGTGGTACTTCCAGCGGTACATCCAGCATCTGCCCGCCGCCGGGGAGATCGTGCTGTTCGACCGCAGCTGGTACAACCGGGCCGGTGTCGAGCACGTCATGGGGTTCTGCACCCAGCAGGAGTACCAGCGCTTCCTGCATCAGTGCCCGCTCTTCGAGCGGATGCTGGTGGAGGACGGGATCCTGCTGCGCAAGTACTGGTTCTCGGTGAGCGACGAGGAGCAGCAGGACCGCTTCCGACGCCGCGTGGAGGATCCCCTGCGCCGCTGGAAGCTCTCGCCCATGGACATGGAGTCGGTCACCCGCTGGGAGGAGTACTCCCGGGCCAAGGACAAGATGATGGTGCACACCGACATCGCCGAGGCGCCCTGGCACGTCGTCGAGAGCGACGACAAGCGCCGGGCCCGGGTGAACATGATCGCCCATCTGCTGGACTCGGTGCCGTACCAGGACGTCCTTCCGCCCGTGCTGGACCTGCCCGAACGGCCGGAGTCGAGCGGCTACCAGCGGCCTCCGCGCGACCTTCAGAAGTACGTGCCGGACCACGCGGCGAACCTCTGAGCCGGGCCCGCCTCCCGCTCGGCCCGCTCACTCCTGCCCTGACCGCACGACGGCGACCGGACAGTGCGCGTGGTGCAGCAGGGCCTGGCTGACCGAGCCCAGGAGCATCCCGGCGAATCCGCCCCGCCCGCGCGCCCCGACCACGACGAGTCCGGCCTCGGCGCTGGCCTCGATCAGCGTGTGCCGGACCCGGCCGCGCACCAGCCGGCGGTCCACGGCGACATCGGGGTAGCGGTCGCCCAGCCCGCCCAGTGCCTCGGCGAGCACGCGTTCCTCCTCGTCGTGCAGTCGCTCCTCGTCGTACGTCACGAAGGGCGGGTCGGCGGGGCTTTCGTAGGCGCGCTCGGTCCGGGTGCTCCAGGCGTGCAGCGCCACCAGGTCCGTGCCGTGCAGGGAGGCCCGGGAGAAGGCGAACTCGACGGCTCCCCGGGCGGCGGGCGAGCCGTCGACGGCCAGGAGGACCGGCCCGGCCGGGTTCGGCCTGCCGCGCACCACCAGCACCGGGCAGGCGGCATGCGCGGCCAGATGACCCGCGGTGGAGCCGAGCAGCAGGGCGCCGAACCGGCTCAGGCCCCGGCTGCCGACCACGATCAGTGACGCCGTGCGCGACTCGATCTCCAGCACCGTCACCGGTTCGCCGACGACGATCTCGCGCATGACCTCGATGCCCGGCGCCGTCTCGTGGGCCCGCCGCTCGGCCTTGGCCAGCGTCCCGTCGATCAGCTCGCGCATCCCGGCACCACTGGGCTCCCAGGGCCGGCCACCATGCGGGATGTGCGCGGCCGGCCACCCGAAGGCGTGCACCAGCCGCAACCCCACACCGTGCAGCCCGGCCTCCCGCGCCGCGACCTCCACGGCCTCCATGCTCGACGCCGAACCGTCCACCCCCACGACTACCGGGCCGTTCATCACGCTCCCCTTTCCGGGCGGTGGCCGCGGGCCCGCGCCGGGTCGGCGGCCGTCGCTCTCCCAGCCTCTCCCCGCCGGCGGCATTCCGCACCGGCCGGGCCGTCAGTCGTGGAGGACGAGACGGCCTGTCTGACCCGGTTCCAGGGACAGGCCGCGGCCCGGGAGGCGTACGTCGATGGGGGAGGCGTCGGAGGACGGGACCTCGATCTCCAGCAGGCCGCGTTCCAGGCGCAGCCGCACGCCCCAGTGGCCCTGGTACCGCAGGGGGAAGCCGTAGGAGGACAGCTCGGGCAGGGGTACGGGGTCGAGCCACAGGGCGCCGCCCCGGGTCTCCAGGCCGGTCAGGCCGCGCTGGACGAGGTCGAGGGTACCGGCCATGGCGCCCAGGTGGATGCCCTCGCCGGTGGTGCCGCCCTGTACGTCGGCGATGTCACCCTGGAGGGCCTCCTGGCAGAACTTCCACGCCTCGCTGCGCCGGCACCGGGCGAGCACCCAGCCGTGGACCAGGCCGCTCAGGGTGGAGCCGTGGCTGGTGCGGTGCATGTAGTACTCGAGGGTGCGTCGCCAGGTGTCCTCGTCCAGCCGCACCCCCAACCGGTGGAACAGGCCCCCGAGTTCCGCCGGGGCGAAGAGGTAGCCGAGCATCAGGACGTCGGCCTGTTTGGACGCCTTGTAGCGGTTGACGGTGTCGCCCTCCGCCTCCAGGATCCGGTCCAGCCGCCGGATGTCGCCGTAACTCTCGCGGTAGCCGTGCCAGTCGAGCTCGGCGAGGTCGCCGTAGCCGGCGAACTGGCTGATGACGCCGTCGTGGAAGGGGACGTGGAGCGTGCGCGAGACGTCCTCCCACAGTTCGAGTTCGCCCCCGTCGAGGCCGGTGCGCTCGGCGAGTTCCCGGCGGCGCGGCTCGGGCAGGGTGTCGAGCAGTTCCAGGGTGCGGGCCAGCACCCAGGCAGCGGTGACGTTGGTGTAGGCGTTGTCGTCCAGGCCGGGCGCCGCCGCGTCCGGGTACGCCTCGTGGTACTCGTCCGGCCCCACCACGCCCTTGATTCGATACCGGCCCAGGCTCCCGTCGTGGACGGCCTTGTCGGCCCAGAAGCGGGCGATCTGCAGGAGCATCTCGGCGCCCTTGGTGTGCAGGAACTCCATGTCGCCGCTGGCCTCGCAGTACTGCCACACGTTGTACGCGATCGCCGAGCCGACATGGTGCTGGAGCCGGGAGTGGTCGGGCAGCCAGCGTCCCGAGCGGGGGTTGAGATGGAGCTGCTGGGTCTCCTCGCGTCCGTCGCTGCCGCTCTGCCAGGGGTACATCGCGCCCCGGTGACCCGCCGCCCGGGCCGCGGTGCAGGCCTGTTCGAGGCGTCGGTGGCGGTGCCGGAGCAGGGCCCGGGAGACTTCCGGGAAGTGCAGGTTCAGGTACGGCAGCACGAACAGCTCGTCCCAGAAGACATGGCCGCGGTAGGCCTCGCCGTGCAGTCCCCGGGCCGGTACGCCGACGTCCAGGTCGGCGGTGTGCGGGGAGAGGGTCTGCAGGACGTGGAAGAGGTGCAGCCGCAGGATGCGGCCCGACTCGCCGGGCACCTCCAGCGCGGCGCGGCGCCAGAGCTGGTCCCACGCCGTGAGGTGCGACGCGACCAGCCCGTCGAAACCGGGAGCCCGGCCCACCCGGTCGACGGCGGCGTGCAGCGGGTCGCTGATGGCGGGGTCGCGGGAGGTGTGCAGGGCCACGGTCTTGTCGACGGTGACGGTCCCGCCGGGGGCCAGGTCGACGGTCAGCTTCTGGATGGCGGACGGCCGTTCGTGCCGGGCCGTGACGGGGGCGTCGGCGGTCAGCCGGGAGGCGATGCCGATCCGGATGTCGGAGGTACGGGTGCGGCAGCGCAGCCAGACCGTGTCCGGGGCGGCGGTGCCGCTGTGGACGTGGGTCAGATGCCGGCCGTCCAGGTCCCGGTAGCGGGCCACGCCGGAGTTGGTGACACCACCGTCCAGGGCGGCCTCCACCTCGAGCGGGCCGGAGAATCCCTCGGCGGTGAACTCGGTGCGCAGAGCCGCGAGATGGGGATCGGCCATGTGCACCATCCGGTGCTGTCGCACGGTCAGTACGCGCTCCTCGCCCAGGTCGTACCGCGTCCTGCGCTCCAGCAGGCCCGCGGCCAGGTGCAGCATCTGCCGGTGGTCGAGGGCGTGCGCGGTGTCCGGTGTGATCCAGTCCCCGCCGGGGAGACGGAACCGCAGGGGCAGCCAGTTCGGGACATTGACCATGTCCTCGTTCTCCACACGGCGGCCGGCCACCTCGGAAGTGAGCCGGTTGTAGATGCCGGCCACATAGGTCCCCGGGTAGTGGACGTCGTCGGCGGCGCACTCGGGCAGCGCGCCCCGGGTGGCGAAGTAGCCGTTGCCGAGCGTGCACAGCGACTCCCGGAGGCGTTCGTCGGCGGGCTTGTAGCCCTCGTACTCCCAGCTCCAGCCCGTACCCTCGGCCTCCAGGCTCCGGTCCGTCACGTCGGCGCTCCTCCCGCGCAGAGTTCTCCGAGGTCGTGCACGACGAGGTCGGCGCCGTGCCGCAGCAGCCGCGACGCGGTGTCCGCGCCTGCGGCCCGGTCCACGCCGACCACCAGGGCGAATCCGCCGCGGCGCCCCGCCTCCACCCCTGCCAGGGCGTCCTCGACGACGGCGGCCCGGTCTGCGGGGACGCCGAGCCGGCGGGTCGCCTCCAGGAAGAGGTCCGGCTCCGGCTTGCCCGCGAGGCCCAGCCGGGCCGACTCGACGCCGTCCACGAGGGCGTCGAACAGGTCGAGCACGCCGGCCCGGCTCAGCAGCTCACCGGCGTGCCGGGACGCGGACGCCGCCGCTCCGGGCACTCCTGCCGCGCGCAGGGCCCGCACCAGCCGTACGGTCCCCGGGTAGGCGTCGACGCCGTGCTCGCGCAGCCGCTGGATGAAGAGGCGCTCCTTGTCCCCGGCGACGGACCGGACCGTCTCGTCCGGCACCTCGATGCCGCGGGAGGCGAGGAACGCCGCGGCTCCGTCGAGGCGGGACCTGCCGTCCACGTGGCGCAGATAGTCGTCCCGCAGGTCGAAAGGGCGGCGCTGGTCGGGGTCCGCGGGCGGGTGGGCGCGCAGAAAGGCGTCGAAGGCCGCCTTCCAGGCGGCGGCGTGCACCTTGGCCGAGTCGGTGATCACTCCGTCGGTGTCGAAGACGACGGCGCGCACGCCCCGCAGGACAGGGGCGAGCGCGTCCCCGGACCACCGGTCAGGGGGGTCGGGCGCGCCGGACGTGTCGGGCGGACGCATGGTCAAGCTCGCCGCGGCGGGACGGCGCTCGGGCAGTGCGCGCGGCGGTGCCCGGCGGGTACGACATCCAGGGGCTGCCGGTGCAGGTCGGCAGCAGGGAACGCGAACCGCACGGCCTTCTCACCTCCGCTCGACGGCTCACCCGCGCCCGGCGGGATCCGCTCATGGGTACCCGCCAGGCCCGCCTTGTCACCTCCGGCCCCTCCCGGAATCCGCCGCCACTTCGCCGTCCGTGCCCGGCGAGGGCGGGCGGCCCTGGCGCATCAGCCGTGCGCATGGTGTGCTGGAGGTGACGGGAAGGACCCGGAACGGCGCGGGGAAGCGGATGACGGCCGCGCACCGCGCAATCAGGATCCGCGAGAAGTGGATAGGGCCCTTCCCGCCCTGTCTTTGCTTGTGCCCGCCCTGTCTTTGCTGGTGCCCGCCCTGTCCTTGCGGCTGCCCGTCCCGTCCTCCGCCGCGCCGATCACCCGCTCGACATGGTCGAGAAAGGCGCGCAGGACGGGGTGCGTCGCGTCCTTCGGCCACACCAGGCGGACCGTTACCGGGGGCGCGTCCGCGAGGGGCCGATAGCGGACCCCGGGGTGCGGATGGCTGTGCTCGGTGGCCTCCGCGGTGACACCGACCGCGTCTCCGGTCGCGATCACGGTGAGCCACTCGTCGACGTTGGCCACCTCGAAGGTGCGGGGCCGCTGCCCTTCGGGCCAGAGGCCGGTCGTGGTGGCGGCGGTGGCGCAGAGGACGACAGGCCGATCGGCGAGGTCGCTCAGGCGCACGGCCGCGCGCTCGGCGAGGGGATCCCCGTCGGGCACCGCGACCAGCCGCCGCTCCCGGTACAGCGACCGGACCTCCAGCCCGGCATCCGCGGCAGGCGCCGTACGCAGGAACGCCACGTCGATCTCCCCGCGCCGCAGGGCCGCTTCCGGATCGTCTGGGCGGTGCACCCGCAGCGGGGTCTCCGGGTGCTGTTCGCGCCAGTCGCGGAGCAGCGGTACGGTGCGGTCGCCGAGCGCCGCCCAGGCGAAGCCGATACGCAGGGGCCGTGCGTCGGCCGTGGTTTCGGTCAGCGCGTCGTCAAGCTGCCGGAGGATGGAGTGGGCCCGTTCGTGCAGCCGCCGGCCCGCGTCGGTGAGGGCGAGGCGGCGCGTGGTGCGCTCCACGAGCCGGACGCCGACGCGGCTTTCCAGCTGGTCCAGGGTGCGCGAGAGCGCGGGCTGGCTGACGCGCAGCACGGCCGCGGCGTCCGTGATGGTGCCCTCGTCGCCGATCGCGACGAGCGCCCGCAGGTGCCGCAGCTCCACATTCATAACTCTGGAGCATAAATGCTGTCCGGGAGGTATTTCTCCCGTCCGGTGGGGCGGGCGTAGCGTCACGGCCATGAAGGCTCTGAAGACCCGGAAGATTCTGCTCATCGGTGCCACCGGCACCCTCGGCACGGCCGTCCACAGGGCCTTGACCGGCCGTGGCCACGAGGTCCTCACCGTGGGGCGCGACGCCGGCGACCTGCGCCACGACGTCACCGACCCGGCGCAGATCCGCGAACTGTACGAGCGGGCCGGCCGTGTGGACGCGGTGGTCAGCGCGGCCGGCTCCACGCCCTTCAAGCCGATCACCGAGATGACCCCCGAGGACTACCTCGCCGCCTTCCACGGCAAGGTGCTCAGCCAGATCGAACTCGTGCGGCAAGGGATCTCCCGCATCTCCGAACGCGGCTCGTTCACCCTGATCACGGGCGTGCTGGCACGAGAGCCCATACCCACGGGCACCGCCGCCTCCATGGCCAACGGCGCGGTGGAGTCGTTCGTGCGCGCCGCCGCCATCGAGATCGCCCCGCAGCGCGTCAACGCGGTCAGCCCGACGGTCTTCACGGAGAGCCTCGACAAGTACGAGGCCTTCTTCCCGGGCATGTCGCCGGTCCGCGTCGACGACGCTGCGCAGGCATACGTGCGTTCCGTCGAGGGAGCGCAGACCGGGCAGGTCTACGGGCTGTAGAAGCCGCCCGCGCCGCTCACGCGTCGTCCGGGAACTCACCCGCGAACGCGCCGGCCATCCGCAGCCAGGGCTCCGCCTCGTCCTGGCGTCCCTGGCGTTGCAGGGTGCGTCCCAGCATCAGGTGGGCGTAGTCCTCCACCGGATCGCGCTCGACGATCTGGCGCAACTGTTCCTCCGCGCGGCCCAGCTGGGCGGAGTGGTAGTAGGCGCGGGCCAGCAGCAGCCGGGGACCCGTCTGCTCCGGCGCCTCCTCGACCACGGCCGCGAGCAGCTTCGCCGCACCGGTGTAGTCCTTCGCGTCGAACAGCAGCCGGGCCCGCTCCCAGCGCTCCAGGGTGCTCTCCTCGTGCGGCACCCCGGCCCCGCCGTCGAACAGGTGCAGGGCGCTGGCCCAGCGGTCGGGTGCCACTCCGTCGGCCGCCGCGTACGCGTTGAAGTTGTCGGTCATCGTCTTTCGGCTCCTCTCCTGGGGTGTCACGCCACGGGTCCGGTCGGCTGTGCGCGCTCGGCGTCACGGGCCGCGAGCAGGGCGGTGTGGGTGGGGGCGTCCGGTACGTCGGCCGGCCGGTTCCTGGCGAACTCCTCGCGCAGGACCGGGACGACCTCCTCGCCGAGCATGTCGATCTGCTCCAGCGCGGTCTTCAGCGGGATTCCGCCGCCGTCCACCACGAACAGCTGACGCTGGTAGTCGCCGGCGTACTCGCGGAAGGTGAGCGTCTTCTCGATGACCTGCTCGGGTGTGCCGACCGTCAGCGGGGTCTGCTCCATGTACTCCTCCATGGAGATCCCGCCGCCCATCACCGGCGAGTGGTCGAAGACGGGGCGGAACTCGCGGACGGCGTCCTGGGAGTTGGGGCGCATGAACACCTGGCCACCCAGCCCCACGATCGCCTGCTCCGCCGTTCCGTGCCCGTAGTGCGCGTACCGCTCCCGGTACAGGTCGATCAGCTTCGCGGTGTGCTCCCTCGGCCAGAAGATGTTGTTGTGGAAGAACCCGTCGCCGTAGTACGCCGCCTGCTCGGCGATCTCCGGCGAGCGGATCGACCCGTGCCAGACGAACGGCGGTACGCCGTCCAGCGGCCGCGGCGTGGACGTGAACCCTTGCAGCGGGGTGCGGAACTTCCCCTCCCAGTCGACGACGTCCTCGCGCCACAGCCGGTGCAGCAGGGCGTAGTTCTCTATGGCGAGGCTGATGCCCCGCCGGATGTCCCTCCCGAACCAGGGATAGACCGGGCCGGTGTTGCCGCGCCCCATCATGAGGTCGACCCGGCCGTCGGCCAGGTGCTGGAGCATGGCGTAGTCCTCGGCGATCTTCACCGGGTCGTTGGTGGTGATCAGCGTCGTGGAGGTCGACAGGACGATGCGCTCGGTGCGCGCGGCGACATGGCCGAGCAGGGTCGTCGGGGACGACGGCACGAACGGCCGGTTGTGGTGCTCCCCGGTCGCGAACACGTCGAGACCGACCTCTTCGGCCTTCAGCGCGATGGCCACCATCGCCTTGATCCGCTCGTGCTCGGTCGGCGTACGACCCGTGTGCGGGTCCGTGGCCACGTCACCGACGGTGAAGATGCCGAACTGCATCGCCCTCACTCCTCCTAACGTTGATACATCAACTATGCCGTTGCAACATGCCCCCGCGCCCCGCTATTCCACTCAGCGCAGCTCCTGCTCCAGCCACCGCGGCACGTCCGGCGTCACGGGGTCGGTGATGTCGCCGAACTCCTCATGCCGCTTGAGGAACTTGGCCACGTAAGGGCAGAGCGGCACGATCCGTCTGCCGGACGCGCGGACATCGTCGAGTGCGCCGCGGACCAGCTCACCGGCCAGGCCCTGACCGGCGTAGGCGTCGTGCACCCGGTGCGGGCAGCCGGCCGGATCCAAGCCCCCTCGACACCCTCCTCGACCGATGGCATTGCAGGACGAGCCGGGTCAGTCAGGACTGGGTCTCGTCCAGCTTGCCGATGACGCGCTCGGAGATCTCGGCCAGGACCCGGAGTTCGGCCGGCGTGACATGGTCCATGAACAGTTCGCGCACCGCCTCGACGTGACGCGGGGCGGCCGCCTCGATGGCGGCCCGCCCCGCGTCCGTGATCACCACGAACGCGCCACGCCCGTCCTCGGGGCACTCCTCGCGCACCACCATGCCCCGTCCGGCCATCCGGGCGATGTGGTGGGACATCCGGCTCTTCTCCCACTCCAGTGCCCGCGCCAGGTCCTGGTACCGCTGCCGCCCGTCCGGCGTGTCCGTCAGATGGACCAGCACCGCGAAGTCCGCAGGGGACACATTCGACTCCGACTGGAGCAGGCGACCCAGACGTCCGCCGAGCCGCTCATGCAACCGGACGAAGCCGCGCCACGCGCGCTGCTCGTCCGCCGTCAGCCATCGCACGGCCCCTTGCTCTCCCATGGCGAAAGTGTAAACGTAGTTGACAGTTCACCGAACTGCCCGAGGGGTCGCGTTGCCGCGTCAGCCCACCTGGATGTTGGCGGCGTTCTCGGCCAGCCAGGCGTCGAAGCTCTTCAGCGCCGGGTTGATCTCGCGCAGCCGGGCCAGGTCGCGGGCGCCGGTGAACTCCTGGTCGAAATCGCCGTAGTACTGGAACATGTTGGCGATCTCGTCGCCCGCGGGTACGCCGAGGCCGCGGAAGACGTCGTAGGGCACCGACCGGAAGCGCACCGGCTCGCCGATCGCCGCGCCGATCTTCTCCGCGTACTGTGCGCCGGTCAGGTGGTCGCCCGCCAGGCCGACGGTGTGGCCGATGAACCGCTCCCCGCTCTTGAGGATGGCCAGGGCCGTGCGGCCGATGTCGGCGACGTCGACGCCGGCCAGCAGCTTGCCGTCCTCGAACGGCAGGGTCAGCGTGAGCACACCGTCCTCGGCGCGCTTGGGGCCCATCGTCGACAGGAAGCCCTGGAAGAAGAACGTGGTGTTCAGGAAGGTGGTCGGCACTCCGGCCTGCCGGAACAGCTCGTTGGCCTCGCCCTTGGCGTCGAAGTGCGGCACGTTGTACTTCCCCTGGAGGACGGGCATCCGCTCGTCCTCCAGGGGCAGCAGCTCACGGGTGTCCTCCAGCGTCGACCACACCACGTGCCGCAGACCCGCAGCCTTGGCCGCCCGGACCAGGACCTCGACCTCCTCCGTCTCCTTGGCCGCCGAGCCGTGCGCCCAGAAGTTGGTGACGAGGAACGCGCCGTACGCGCCCTCGAACGCCTCGCGCACGGACGGCTCGTCGTAGAAGTCCGCCCGTACGACCTCGGCGCCGAGCCCGGCCAGCTCCTTGGCAGCCGGGGAGTCAGGATTCCGGGTCAGCGCACGCACCGTGAAGCCCGATTCCGGATCGGCCAGGATCGCCCGTACGGCACCGCCGCCCTGCGCACCCGTGGCTCCGGCGACCGCGATGACCTTCTCGTCGCTCATGGCAGCTACTCCCGTCCCGGGATGAACTCGTCGGTTGACACATCAACTGAATCACAGAGTGGTTGACGTGACAACTGCTACGGCCTACCCCTCGGCCGGCACCGGCGGAATGGCGCCCGTCACCGCCAGCTCCCGGAACCACAGGGCGCTGTCCTTCAACGTACGACGCTGGGTCCGGTAGTCGACGTGGACGATGCCGAAGCGCTTGGAGTACCCGTAGCCCCACTCGAAGTTGTCCATCAGCGACCACACGAAGTACCCGCGCAGATCGACGCCGGAGGCCAGGGCACGGTGGGCGGCGGTGAGGTGGCGGCGGAGGTAGTCGACCCGCTCGTGATCATGGACGGCGTACGTCCCGTCGGCGCGGGCGGTGACACGGTCGTCGAAGGCCGCTCCGTTCTCGGTGATCACCAGGGGCTGGTCCGGGAACCGGGTGTGCAGGTCCAGCAGGAGTTCCTCAAGGCCGTCGGGGTCGATGTTCCAGCCCATGGCGGTGTGCGGGCCCCTCTGTTCGATGAACTCGACCTGGGGCGAGCCGGGCCAGGGCGAGCCGCCCATGTCCTTGTGGCCGTCGTGGTTCTGACGTGGTGTCGCTCCGTCCCAGAGGCGGACGGCGGTGGTGGCGTAGTAGTTGACGCCGAGCAGGTCCAAGGGCTGGTGGATCTGGGCGAGGTCGCCGTCCTGGACGAACGCCCAGTCGGTGACCTCGGCCGTGTCCTCGATCAGGTCCGCCGGGTAGCGGCCGCGCAGCAGGGGGTCGGTGAAGGAGCGGTTGGCCAGCGCGTCGATGCGGCGCACGGCCTCCTTCCCGCCGGCGCCCTGACCCCGCAGGACGTGGAAGTTGAGGGTGATGGAGTACTGCGGATCATTGGTGGCCACCGCCCTCAGCTGCTGAACCGCCAGCCCGTGGGCGAGGTTGAGATGGTGCACCGCGGTCAGCGCGGCGGCGCCGTCCGTGCGGCCGGGGGCGTGCGCTCCGGATCCGTAGCCGAGGTAGGCGGAGCACCACGGTTCGTTCAGGGTCGTCCAGATCGCGACGCGGTCGCCGAGGGCCTCGCCGACGATACGGGCGTACTCGGCGAAGGCGTGGGCGGTGGCCCGGTTCGTCCAGCCGCCGGCGTCCTCGAGGGCCTGGGGCAGGTCCCAGTGGTAGAGGGTCGCGACCGGCGCGATCCCCCGGTCGAGGAGGCCGTCGACCAGGCGGCTGTAGAAGTCCAGCCCCTTGGGGTTGGCCGGGCCCCGGCCGGTCGGCTGGATGCGCGGCCACGCGAGGGAGAAGCGGTACGCACGCAGACCCAGGGACGCCATGAGATCGAGGTCGTCTTCGAGCCGGTGGTAGTGGTCGGCGGCGACGTCGCCGGTGTCGCCGTTCCACGTCTTGCCGGGCGTGCGGGAGAAGGTGTCCCAGATCGAGGGGCCGCGTCCGTCCTCGGTGGCGGCGCCTTCGATCTGGTAGGCCGCGGTCGCGGAGCCGAGGACGAAGTCGGCGGGGAACGTCAGGGGCTGGGCGGGGGCGTTCGGGGATGTCGGCATGCGGGTCTCTCTGGAGGTCTCGACTGAGGGGCCGGGTCCTGACGGACCAGGCGGGTCGGCGGCCATGGGACCGTCGCCCGACCCTTGTCGGCTGTCGGTCCCGCCTACCCGGAACCACGGTGATGTTAACGTTAACAACTGTCAAGGTCTCCGCCCGCCCAATCCCCTCTCCACCGCCCCCCTGTCCCCTCTGTCCCTCCTCCGCTACCCCCTCCCCTTCCGCCCTCGCCCCGCCTCGGAGTGCGCCCGTGCCCACCTTCGCCAACCCCGTTCTCGCCGGCAGTCACCCGGACCCGTCGATCTGCCGGGCAGGAGAGGACTTCTACCTGGTCACGTCATCGTTCGCGTACTATCCCGGGCTCCCGGTCTTCCACAGCCGCGACCTGGTGAACTGGCGGCCGGTGGGGCATGTGGTGCACCGGCCGTCCCAGGTGTCGTTGAGCGGGCTGGACGTCTCGGACGGACTCTGGGCCGCCACCATCCGCCATCACGAGGGCACCTTCTACGTGGTCGTGACCCTCGCGCGAGGCCGCCGGGGCAGCACCACCCTCCTCTTCACGGCCTCCGACCCGGCCGGCCCCTGGTCGGACCCGGCCGTCCTGGACGCGGAGGGCATCGACCCCTCGCTGTTCTTCGACGACGACGGCCGCTGCTGGTTCACCGCCTGCCGCGACGCCGCCGAGCCGGAGGTGACAGGGCCCGGCGAGCTGTGGATGCGCGAACTCGACCTCGGAACCCGGGCATTGACCGGTCCGACCCACGCCCTCTGGTACGGCGCGATGCGCGGTGCCTGGGTGGAGGCGCCGCACGTGTACAAGCGCGACGGGGTGTACCACCTGATCGCCGCCGAGGGCGGCACCGAACACCACCACGCCGTCACCGCGGCCCGCTCCGACACCGTGACCGGCCCCTACGTCACGGATCCCAGGAGCCCCCTGCTCACCCACCGCCACCGTGGGGCGGCGGAACCGATCCACAACGTCGGCCACGTCGACCTGGTCGACACCCCTGCCGGGGAGACCTGGGCCGTGGCGTTGGGCGTGCGGCCGATCGACGGCACCCACACCCTCGGCCGCGAGGTGTTTCTCGTACCGGTGGAGTGGACGTCCAGGGGCCCCGTCTTCGCACCGGACACCGGTCAGGTACGGCTGGTGGAGCGGGTGCCGGCGGAAATCACGCCACCGGTCACCGTTCCGCACCCGGCCGGACCGGTGCGGGACGACTTCAGTGGCACCTCGCTGGGCCTGGAGTGGAACAGCCTGCGCGGGCCGGTCGACCACCTCGTCTCGCCGCGCCCGGGCGAGGGAGGCCTGACCATCCGGCTCTCCCCCGAGCCGCTGACCTCGACCGGCACTCCCGCGTTCGTGGGGCGCCGTCAGCAGCACCTCCGCATGCGCGCACGCACCCGCATCCGCTTCACCGCCGCCGCACCTACGCACGAAGCGGGCCTGGCCGTGGTCCAGGACCACCACCACGCCACCCTCGCCCTGACCACCGACGCCTCCGGGGCCCCGCATGTCGTCCTCACGGCTCGCCGGAGGGACTCCGAGACCCGCCTCGCGGCGATGCCCGTGACCAACGACGACCTCGTCCTCTCGATCGACAGCGACGACTCCGGCTACACCTTCCACGTCGAGGACGGCACCGGGACGAAGACCCTCGGCAGCATCGACCGCCCCTTCTTCAGCACGGAACGGGCAGGCGGGTTCGTCGGTGTCTACGTCGGCCTTCACGGCGTCGGCGACCCCGGAGCGGGCGAGGCACACGTGCACTGGTTCGAGTACGGCCCCGCCTGCTGACCCCTGCTTTCGAACCGCTCGCCGCGCCTCAGGAATCGAGGCGCGGCGCGGCGCTACTGCGTCGTACGACCAGTTCCGGCGTGATCTTCTGGCGTTCAGCGGGGTCCCCGCGCAGCATCCGCACCAGCAGTTCGATGGCGCTGCCGCCCAGACGGGCGAAGTCCTGGCGGACGGTGGTCAGGGCGGGCACGAGGTAGCCCGAGCCCTTCATGTCGTCGAACCCGACGAGGGACACGTCCCGCGGCACCTCCACGCCTCGCTCGGCGAACGCCGCCAGTACGCCCATCGCCATCTGGTCGTTGCCGGCGAAGACGGCGGTGGGCAGGCCGGCGTCGGCGGCGCAGAGCTCGTGGGCCAGGCGGTACCCGCTCTCCGCGCTGAAGTCACCTTCCAGCAGGGCCCCTTCGGCTCCCGCTTCGGCGAGTTCGGCCTGCCAGCCGTCGATGCGGGCACGGGCGTCGAAGGTGCGCAGTGCGCCGGTCAGATGGGCGATGTGCCGGTGTCCGAGGTCGAGGAGGTGGCGGACGGCGAGCCGGGCGCCGAGCTCCTGGTCGACCTCGACGAAGCTGAGAGCGGGGTTGGGCACGCTGCCGGACATCACCACGGCCACCGGCACTTCGAGGACCAGGCCGGACAGAGCCTCGACGGCGAGGGGGTGGTCGGCGACGACCGCGATCGCCTCGACCGACTGATCGGTGAGCCGCTGCAGTGTCTCCACGAGGTCACCGGTGGTGCTCTCGCCCTGGCGGCTCGCCAGACTCACCCAGTAGCCGGCCTGCTTGGCGGCCGTCTCCACGCCCAGCAGGATGCGGGGCAGCTCGAACAGCTCCGACCCGACGATCACCACGCCGATCGTCGAGGAGCGGCGGCTCTTGAGGGCCCTGGCCACGCTGTTGCGGCGGTAGCCGAGCCTCTGGATCGCGGCCTCGACCCGGGCCCGGGTCTCCGGCCTGACCGACGGGTGTCCGTTGACGACCCTGGAGACGGTGATGTGCGAGACGCCGGCCTCCCGCGCCACGTCCATCATTCCCGGTGGCCGGTTCATCTCACTCGTCCCTCTGCCCTCGACCCCAGCACGGCCCTGCGTCCAAGGCCGATACTGTCACAGGCCTCGGAGCGACACCGAAATCTTCGGTTGATGCGTCATCCATACGTTCGCAAGGTCGGTGCGTGGGAGCGCCCGCCCAGAGGTGGTTTGCCGAAACGGCAACGAGGCTCGGTCTGGTGGCGCTGCACGAAGCAGGATCGGCAGGGAGCCGCGGGCGCGGCGGACCGTCGATGGTCGTGGCTCACGCAGACCGACCGGATTCGGAGGACTCATGCCACCGCACACCACGCACGTCACACACCGCCTGATCTCCACCTCGGCGGGCCGGATCCACCTGGCGGAACAGGGAACCGGACCGCTGGTGCTGCTCGTGCACGGCTTCCCCGAGTCCTGGTACTCGTGGCGTCACCAACTGCCGGCCCTGGCCGCGGCCGGCCATCGGGCTGTCGCCGTCGACGTCCGCGGCTACGGCCGCTCCTCAGGGCCCGCCGACCCGGCCGCGTACCGGATGACCGAGCTGGTGGAGGACAACGCCGAGGTGGTGCGTGCCCTGGGCGAGGAGTCGGCGGTGATCGTCGGCCACGACTGGGGCGCGACGATCGCCGCCGACTGCGCGCTGCTCAGGCCGGACGCCTTCCGCGCGGTGGGGCTGCTCAGCGTCCCGTACACCCCACGCGGTGGCCCCCGGCCCAGCGAGGTCTTCGCGCGGATGGGCGGGGACGAGGAGTTCTACGTCTCCTACTTCCAGCAGCCGGGCCGCGCCGAGGCCGAGATCGAGCCCGATGTGCGCGGCTGGCTCGCGGGGTTCTACGCGGCCTTGTCGGGGGACACCATGCCCGGGCCAAAGTCCCCGGACCCGCACTTCGTCAGCAGGGGCAAGGCGATGCGGGACCGGTTCCCCGAGGGCCGGCTTCCCGCCTGGCTCTCCGAACGCGACCTGGACGTGTACGCCGGGGAGTTCGAACGCACGGGTCTGACCGGGGCGCTGAACCGGTACCGGAACATGGACCGCGACTGGGAGGACCTGGCCTCCCTCGACGGCGCCCCCATCACCCAGCCGTCGCTGTTCGTCGGAGGCCGCCTGGATGCCTCCACCACATGGCTGGCCGACGCGATCGACGCCTACCCCGTCACGCTGCCCGGGCTGGTCTCCTCCCACCTCCTCGACGACTGCGGCCACTGGATCCAGCAGGAGCGCCCGGCCGAGGTCAACCGGATCCTCACCGACTGGCTGGCGGCCCTGCCCGGTTGAGGCGGGTGTTCGCCGGACCGGCTCGTGCTCACCCGACCTGAAAGGTGATCCGCAACGGCCGCAGGCCCCGCTGCCCGGTGGTGCGCAGCACCGCCTCGCCCGGTTCCAGGGCGCGGACGTCCCAGGCGCGGAAACCCGGATCGGTCTCGTAGTCAACCGGTACGAGGACGACCGCCGTGCCGTCGACAGTGGGCGCGGTCTCTCGCCAACGGCCCGAGAGACGCAGCTGGGTGGTGTCGCCGAGGGCGAGGGTGACGGTGCGTCCGGTGTCGTTCTGGGTGAGGACGGCCGGGGCGGAGGGCACGGAGGGTTCAGGGGCGGTCGTTGTCGCCGTGGGCGTGGGGGCGGGCGAAGTCGGAGTCCGAGGCGGGGAGTTGTTCGTGCATGCGGCGGCCGCCGCCACCCCGAGGACCAGGGTGGCGGCGGCGCGCTGCAGGAGTGTCGTCCGTGTCATACGAGTGGGATGTTGATGCAGGTGAGGATGGCCGCCTGGGCCTTGAGCTGTTGCGTGGTGGCGTTGGGATCGAGGCGGACCTTCTCGGCGTTCTGGACGGCCTCCAGGAAGGGGGTGTCCGGCTTCAGGTCGCTGTCGGTGTCGACGAGTTCGTTCGGCTCGAAGGCTCCGCCCGCGAAGTTCAGCCAGGCGGCGAGGAGTTGGCGGTCGAGGGAGCGCTTCGGGTCCAGGAGCAGGTTGAGGAAGAGGACGTCCGCGGCCTTGTCCTGCGTGGACACGTCGACCTTCTCGGAGAAGACCGCGCTGGCGTGCTGGACGATCTTCAGATAGCAGTCCAGGGTCTTCTTGCCGAGCCCGGTGAGGTCGCCGGTCAGGTACTTGACGTACCAGACGTCGGCGAGCAGCGACAGCGGGGCGTTGCCCTGGACGATGACGGGCATCGCGTCGGTCCCCGTACCGCCGTCGTCGTCACGTGCCGTGAAGCTCAGGTCGTACAGGCAGGGCTTGGCGTACGTATGGGTCTGGGCGTCCGTCAGGTCGCGGGGCTGGACGCTGGGGCTGCGGGCGGGGTCGGGGTCGGGCGGGTTGACGAGCGAGGTGGTCGTGGCGGCCGCTGTGCCGTCGCCCCACGCCCAGCTCATGGTCTCGTCGTCGCTGCCGGGGTCGGTGACCCGGGCGGTGTACCGCTTCTCCTCGCCGGCCTGGACGACGAGTGTCTTCCCGCCCGCGAGCGGCACGGCACCGCTCTTGTCGATGGCGGCGGTCGGGTCGACGTTGGCGACGGTGATCTCGGCGTCGCGGCAGGTGGTGGTGTCGTCGTCGCTGCCGCAGATCTTCACGGTGAAGGTGCCGTTGTCACCGAAGACCAGCTCGCGGCTGAAGGTGAGGGTGGCGTCGGGGCGGTTGTTCTCCAACCGGCCGGGCAGGGCGACGGGCTTGCCGTCGCCGGGGTCGATGGTGGCGGTGAGCGGGTCGAGCCAGCCCGGGTCGGTGATCGTGCCGGAGACGGTGAGTTTGCCGCCCTCCTCACGCGGGCCCTGCACGGTGAAGGCCACGGTGGGCGCGACGTTGGTGACGGTCACGGTCGCCGTGTCGGTGTCGGCGCCGGCGGCGTTGCCGACGCGCAGCCCGACGGTGTACGTGCCGTCCTGGCCGACCCGGTCGAAGAGCGGGCTGACGCCGGTCGCGTCGTCGTAGGCGCCGTCGCCGTCGAAGTCCCAGCTGTAGCTGCCGCCGCCACCGGGGACGGTGGAACCGCTCGCGTCGAGCCGTACGTCGGCGCCCTCCTTGGTGGAGTACGGTCCGCCCGCGTCGGCGGTGGGCCGGCAGCTCGCGGGGTAGTCGGTCGCCGGGTTGGCCTGGTCCTGGCTCGGTGAGGTGGCGCTCGCGCCCATGCCCCGGCCGGCGAACACCCCCCACAGCAGGCACTGGTTGGCCCCGCCGTTGTCGGCCCGGTCAGCGGCGAGGATGCCGTCGCGGGCGTCCAGGAAGTCCGGCGAGGACGGCGTCAGCTTCATGCCGTCGACCATCAGCTGCTCGTGCCGCTGCTTTCCGGTGGCGTAGCCGTACGCGCCGACGAGCGCGGTGCGCATGTCCCACATGGCCGTTGCCCAGATCTCCCCGTCGGAGTGCACCTGGCAGCCACCGGAGCAGAGGTCGGCGTAGGTGAGGTCGCTGTCGTTGTACGCGACGCTGCGTACGCCGGTGGCCGAGCCGTTGTTGTACTCGCCGTACACGGGGTCGTTCCACATCGAGGTGGCCACCGCGTCGCTCCAGCCCTCGCCGAGCGCGCCGGTCTGCTCGCCGTCGCCCATGTCGCCGCCGCCGACAAGGCGGTTGGACAGGCCGTGGCTGTACTCGTGGGCGATGGTGTCGCCGTTCATGGCCCGGTGCATGTTGTGGTTGCCGCAGGAGGCGCGTCCGACGAAGAGCCGCATGGTTCCGTTCTGGCCGTCGTCGGGGGTGCTGAAGTTGGCGTTGCAGGCGGAGTCACCGCCCGCGTCGAAGTCGACGTACACGTCCACCCGGTCGCCTCCGGCACCGCCGTTGCCCAGGTTGTCCTCCTGGAAGTTGCCCGACGCCTCGTCGAAGCCGAGGCCGTAGAGGTGGTCGTGCATGCGGTTGGTGTAGTAGAAGGCCTGGGTGACGACCGCGTCCCGGTCGGTGGTGAGGTCGGTGCCGCCGCTGGTGCGGAAGGCGTCCGTGAAGGTGTGGTCGAAGTGCTGGTACGCCGGGTCGCCGGCGGCCGGGGTCTGGGGCTGGTACCCGAGCGACTCGTTGCCGTCGACGTCCTGGGAGACCTCGGCGTTGTTGCCGGTGGTGACCCGGCCGCCGACCCAGGAACGGCCCAGGCCGCTGAAGGGCACGGTCGTCGCGCTGCCGAGGGTGGGGTTCTGGGCGGTGAAGACCCGGCCCTCGGGGCCCTCGTTGCTGGTGCGGTCGGTACGCAGCAGGACGGTGCCGTTCCCGGCGTCGACGACGGTGTCGTACAGGTGGTGGTTGTCGGCGGTGAGGGTGGTCCGCCAGGCCGGGCGGGCGGTGCCGTCGGCGAGCGGGAAGGTGACCCGGGTGGCGGTGGCGCCGTCGGGCGGGGTGCCGGTGCCGACGGAGGCCGCGGCCCGGTCCAGCGCGTCGCCCTTGTCGAGGGCGACCTTCCCGGTGGCGCGGGCGTCCGGGACCAGGCTGCCGGTGACGGTGAGGATACGGCCCGCCTTGTCGACGGCGACCGAGAGGCGGGCGTCGTGGACGGGTACGCCCCGGTCGGTCTGCCCGATGAAGACATGCCGTACGCCGTTGTGCTCGGTGCGGTACGACTTGACGACGGTGAGCGCGTCCAACTCGGCGGCGGAGAGGCCGTAGAGGTCCACGTGATCGCGTATGTGGTCCAGCGCGACGGTACGCGGGTCGTCGGTGTCGGTGCCGGTGAGGGCGTTGCGGCCCTGCGGGGTGAGCCGCTTCGGCGTTCCGAACCGGCTCCAGCGGACCGCCGTACCGTCGAGCTCCTGCGCGGCGCGCAGCTGCCCGGCGGTGGGCGCGACGCGCTTGTCACCGCGGACGTCGATGTTCGGGTACGGCAGTTCGGACCGCTCCTGGGCCGGTCTCTTCGACGTCCCGGCGCGCTCACCGTCGTCGGCGGCCTGCGACGGTGCGACCGTGACGGCCGGCAGTGCGAGCAGGACCGCGCCGACGAGCAGTGATCTTGCGCGATTCGATAAGCGTGTGGGTGGCATTCCCTCTCCCCCGTCCGTTGACTTTCCTGACTGCGGACCGAGGACACGGTACGTGCGCATGACAAGTCGACGGAAGGGTGCGTGGAAAACCACCTCTCCCGTCGTGGGATCGAACCGTAGGCGTCCACGAACTCATGGAAGTCCGCGGGGAATTCGATGCCGAGTTTCAGTGACTCGCTCCGGCGTCGCGCTGGGCACCAGTGGCCGACCCGGCATCACCACGGACGGCCTCGTCCACATCAAGTAGCCCCATCCCCCGAACACGGCGGTGACACGCCCGGGTCACGCCCACGCGATGGGTGCGCGTGACCTTCGCATCGGCAAGGTCGATACTGCCAAGAGGGGCCTTCTCACCGACCCACCACCGAGGTGACCCCACCGGCAAAGACACAGGCCATTGCACCTACTACCCTCAGTAGGAGGTAGACATGAAGATGTTGATCAATGTCGCGGAGACCGTGGTCGCGGACGCGCTGCGCGGGATGGCGGCCGCCCATCCCGAGCTGATCGTCGATGTGGACAAGCGGGTGATCGTGCGGCGGGACGCCCCCGTGGCCGGAAAGGTCGGACTGATCTCCGGTGGCGGGTCGGGGCACGAGCCGTTGCACGGTGGATTCGTGGGTCCGGGCATGCTGTCGGCGGCCTGTCCGGGCGAGGTTTTCACGTCGCCGGTGCCCGACCAGATGGTGCGGGCCGCGGCGGCCGTGGACAGCGGAGCGGGTGTGCTGTTCATCGTTAAGAACTACACGGGTGACGTCCTCAATTTCGACATGGCGGCCGAACTCGCCGAGGACGAGGGCATCCAGGTCGCGAAGGTGCTGGTCAACGATGACGTGGCGGTCACCGACAGCCTCTACACGGCCGGGCGGCGCGGCACGGGCGCGACGTTGTTCGTGGAGAAGATCGCCGGGGCGGCGGCGGACGAGGGACAGCCGCTGGAGCGCGTGGAGGCGATCGGACGGCAGGTCAACGAGAACTCCCGAAGCTTCGGCATCGCCCTCAGCGCCTGCACCACCCCGGCCAAGGGCAGCCCCACCTTCGATCTGCCGCCCGGAGAGCTGGAGTTGGGCATCGGCATCCACGGCGAGCCGGGCCGGGAGCGGCGCGCGATGATGACCTCGGGCGAGATCGCCGACTTCGCCGTGGGCGCCATCCTGGAGGACATGACCCCGCGCAACCCCGTGCTCGTCCTGGTCAACGGCATGGGCGGGACACCCCTGTTGGAGCTGTACGGCTTCAACGCCGAGGTCCAGCGGGTGCTCGCCGAGCGCGGTGTGGCCGTCGCCCACACCCTTGTCGGCAACTACGTCACCTCGCTCGACATGGCCGGCGCCTCCGTCACCCTGTGCCAGGTCGACGAGGAACTGCTGCGGCTGTGGAACGCGCCGGTGAAGACACCGGGGTTGCGGTGGGGTATGTGATCCAGGGTCTGCGATCAAGGTCCGCGCACCCGGAGCCGGACGCCCGCACCGCACCTGCCACGCAAGGAGATCCAGTGCTCGACGCCGATTTCTTCCGCCGTTGGATGACGGCGACCGCCGCCTCCGTCGACCGTGAGGCGGAACGGCTCACCGCTCTCGACTCGCCCATCGGGGACGCCGACCACGGCAGCAACCTCCAGCGCGGCTTCAACGCCGTGACCGCGGCGCTGGAGAAGGAGGCCCCCCAGACGCCCGGTGCGGTCCTCACGCTCGCCGGGCGGCAGCTCATCTCCACGGTCGGCGGAGCGTCGGGCCCGCTGTACGGGACCCTGCTGCGCCAGACCGGCAAGGCCCTCGGGGAAGCGGGCGAGGTGAGTGAGGACCAGTTCGCTCAGGCACTGCGCGCGGGGGTGGACGCGGTCATGACGCTCGGGGGCGCGGCGCCCGGCGACAAGACCATGATCGACGCGCTCGTGCCGGCCGTGGACGCGCTCGTCGACGGCTTCACCGCGGCCCGGGCTGCCGCCGAGGAGGGCGCCCTGGCGACGACTCCGCTGCAGGCCCGCAAGGGGCGGGCGAGCTATCTCGGGGAGCGCAGCATCGGGCACCAGGACCCCGGCGCCACGTCCTCGGCGCTGCTGATCGCGGGGCTGGCGGAGGCTGACGGTGAGTGACGAGCAGGAGGGTGGGCGTGTCGTCGGGATCGTGCTCGTCTCGCACAGCGCGCAGGTCGCCGCTTCGGTGGCCGAGCTGGCGCGGGGGCTCGCGGGCGGCGGAACGGCGGTGCCGGTGGCCCCGGCGGGCGGCACCGAGGGCGGTGAGCTCGGCACCAGCGCCGAGCTGATCGCCGCGGCGGCGGCCGCAGTGGACCGCGGCGCCGGGGTCGCGGTCCTCACCGACCTGGGCAGCGCGGTCCTCACCGTGAAGGCCCTGCTCGCCGAGGGCGACGAACTCCCGGACGACACACGCCTGGTGGACGCCCCGTTCGTCGAGGGGGCCGTCGCCGCGGTCGTGACGGCGGCAACAGGCGCCGACCTGGCGGCGGTCGAGGCCGCGGCCACGGAGGCGTACGCGTACCGGAAGGCGTGAACCGCCCGCGGCTGCCGACAGCCTGCCATCAGTCATCCGGCCATCGGGCCATCGGGCCATCGGGCCATCGGGCCATCGGGCCATCGGCAGCCGCCGTACGCAAGAGCCGGCCTTCCTCTACCCCACCCCCTCCGCCGCGACCCTCAGCGCCACGCGCAGCGTCTCCGTCAGCTCCGTCTGTGCGGTCGTCCGGTCGGGGTGCGCGTCGGCGGTGTGCCAGGCGTAGTGCTCGACCGCCGCGCGCAGGGCCGCGTTGAACATCGCCGCCTGGATCGCGGGACGCAGGTCGTCGGCGGGGAGTCCGGCCCGTTCGGCGAGGGCGCGGGCGAACGCCGGTTCGGCCTCGTCATAGGTCTGGAGCCAGATCGCGCGCAGGCCGGGCTCGGTGCGGGTCAGCCGTACCAGCGCGCCGACGGTCGCGCGGTCGGGTCCGGGGAGCAGGCCGTCCTCGTCGGTGAGTTCCGTGTCGAGGATCTCGTCGAAGGGCTGCCCGGGACCCCAGCGCCGCAGTGAGTCGGCGACCAGGTCGATGCCCGCCGAGAACAGCGGTCGCACACAGCTCTCCTTGCTCGGGAAGTAGCGCCAAACAGTCCGCGAGGAGACCCCGAGGGCCGCTCCGATCTGCTCGCCCGTGGTCGCCGCCACCCCCTGGGTGACGAACAGTTCCACCGCGGCGCGCGCGATCTCCAGGCGGATCTCGGCCTTGCGCTCCTCGGTCAGGGGCGGGCGTCCCGTGGGTCGGTTCGCGGCCCGGTTCTCAGGTCGGCTCGTACGTCCACGGGCTGCGCTCATGTTCTCCTCCGGACGGCGCTGATCGCTCTCCCGGAATTCTCCCCGACATCACCCCCAGACTTTATGTCACTCAGAGACATTAAGTCGTAGGGTGTGATCCCCGGGCGCGTTCGGCACGCCGCCCCTCGGACACACGGATCGGAGCACTTCATGAGCGGCGGACTGGACGGACGCGGCGTCATCGTCACCGGAGCGGGCTCGGGCATCGGGCGCGCGGCGGCACTGGCCTTCGCCGAGGCGGGCGCCCGGGTGGTGGCGGCGGACCTGAACGCCGAGGGCGCGCAGGCGGTCGTCAAGGAGATCGAGCAGACCGGCGGCGACGCGGTGGCCGTCGTCGGCGACCTGAGCGAGCAGGGCGTCGTCGACCAGGTGGTCGAGACCGCCGTGGAGCGGTTCGGCGGTGTGGACGTCCTGGTCAACAACGCCGGGATCATGGACCGCATGTCGGCACTGGCGGACGTCACCGACGCCGAGTGGGAGCGGGTCGTCCGGGTCAACCTCACCGCCCCGTTCCTGCTCACCCGGGCGGTGCTGCCGCACATGCTCCAGGCGGGCCGGGGCGCCATCGTGAACACGGCGTCCGAGGCCGGCCTGCGCGGCAGCGCGGCGGGCGCCGCGTACACGGCGTCCAAGCACGGCGTGGTGGGGCTGACCAAGTCGCTGGCGGTGATGTACCGCAAGCAGGGAATCCGCGCGAACGCCATAGCCCCGGGCGGCACTCAGACCGGCATCGTGGTGGACACGGCGCCGGACGCGCACGGACCGGCCGCTCTCGGCCCGCACTTCGTCAACCTCGGCCGGGTGGCCCGGCCGGAGGAGCAGGCGGCCGCGATCGTGTTCCTCGCCTCGGACGCGGCGAGCAACATCAACGGCGTGGTCCTGCCGGTCGACGACGGCTGGTCGGCGGTCTGACGACCCCCCTACCGGCCGTACGACTGGTCGCGCCGCTTGCCGTATGACTCGTGTGACTTGTCGTACAGGTCCCCGTCCACGAACTCTCTGGCCAGCCGCTCCCCGACCCTCGTGGCGGCCGCCGCGTCCTCGATGGGCGTCACTCGCGAGTCCCTGAAGACGATGTAGGTGACGCCTGAGGCCGTGCCGCCGCTGCGTGGATCGGGCGGAATGCCAAGGGCTTTGGCGGTGGCGTACGACGCCTCGCCGATGATGTCGTGCGGGCCGACGTCACCGACGACCGCGTACCGCACCCGGCCCCGGTGGACGACGGCCGCGACCGCGCCGCCGTGCACGCCGTCGGCGT
This sequence comes from Streptomyces sp. NPDC028907, assembly GCF_055564995.1. Taxonomy (NCBI): domain Bacteria; kingdom Bacillati; phylum Actinomycetota; class Actinomycetes; order Kitasatosporales; family Streptomycetaceae; genus Streptomyces; species Streptomyces sp. NPDC028907. The sequence continues at coordinate 176,946 of NZ_JBVHVE010000011.1, read as the reverse complement.
CGTGGTCCCAGAGGCCGCTCGGGGTGGGTACGACGATGTACGGGAGACGTTCGGCGTTCAAGTGGCGACCGTCGGACTGCTGATAGGCCGTCACGGGGGAGAAGTAGGGATCCGTACGGCGGTTGCAGTGGTCGGAGGGCCGTCCGTCGCAGTCGATGTCCATGTCCGCCTTCCAGAACACCGCTCCCCGCGCCCCACAGATCGGGATCTTCGCGGGCGCTCGGCCGTCGCTTCGATAGCGGCCCCGCGAAACCGGCGCGCAGTCGCGCACCTTCCACAGCAGGTCCGCGGCGCTGACGCCGACGTCGGCCTCGCGCCGCACCTCGGGCCCTTCGTCCGCCGCGGGTGACGGGGGTGGTGCGGTGGGCGTCGTCGGGGCGAGCAGAGCGGCGCCCGCCGCGACCAACGTCAGCGACTGGAAACGCACGTTAAGGAACCCTCTCGGCGGGGACACTGACGGACACCGATCGGGACACTGTCGAAAATCAGCCCAAACTGGTGTCATTCCGATCATGTTGCCATCAGTGGGCCGCTACGGTGTGCACCCGGGCGACACGCGAGGTCCCCGAACTTCCGTCAGGGGCCGGGGGTCTGGGTCCGTGACGGTCCCGACTCCCCCGGCCACCCGCGTCCGGCGCGGGTTCAGCGACGACAGCGGGCCCGCGCACGCGGCATGAACTCCCCGGACCTCATGGAGAGTTCAGCCGTGAGGAGCTTCAGCATACGTAACGCTCAGGACAGCTCACCAACGACCGTCCTCTTGATGTGATCGCGCCGGCCGGGCCATATTGGTCCGGACCATTGCCGCGAGGCCGCCCCCAGGGAGGCAGAGTCGTGCGACGCGTTCTCGTACTCGTTTCCGCCCTCTGCGCAGCACTCGCCCTGCTCTCGTCCTGCACATGGGGCACGCCGGACGGGGACGGCGGCCGACCGCCCGGGGCGCCCACGGGGGTCACGGCCGAGGCGGGCAGTGCGACCAGCGTGCACGTCATGTGGAACGCTGTCGCCACGGACCGAGGCGTCCATGTCTACGAGGTGTATCGGGGCCCCACAAAGGTCAAGGAAGTGCCGGGTGCCGCGCACATGGTGGATGTCACCATGCTGAAGCCCTCCACCACCTATGCGTTCACCGTGCGGGCCCGTGACAAGGACGGGCGTCTCGGGCCGCCGAGCCGGCAGATCCGGGCCACGACCCCGGCGGCGGTGGCCGCCGACCGCTCGTCCCCGACGCGCCCGGGGAAGGCCACCGGCCGCGCGGTGGGCAGCCGGGCGGTTCAGCTGTCGTGGTCGAAGGCCACGGACGACCGGGACGTGGTGTCGTACGACATCCATCAGGGCGACACGAAGATCCACAGTGTGGGCGGCAACCAGACGGCGGCCGTCGTCACCGGACTCCGTCCGGGCACGCGCTACTCGTTCACCGTCCGGGCCCGGGACGCTGCCGACAACGTCTCCCCCGCCACTGCGGCCGTCCGCATCACCACGCCCGGCACCGACGACGGCCACGGCACCGCGCCGACCGACTTCCAGGCGACGACCCGTCGGGCGGACGGGGCGTACCACCTCGACCTGAGCTGGGTGCCGCCGCGCACGGACGGCGTCGTCACGGAGTACGAGGTCCGCCTCGACGGCCGCAGGGCCACCTCGCTGGTGTACGGCGGAACCGCGCCGCGCGGCCGGGCCACGTACAACTTCTACCTGGGCCCGGACTCCGGGGTCGACCACCGGGTCCGGATCCGGGGCAGGCTACCGGACGGCACCTGGGGCGGCTTCTCGGCGGAGCGGACGGTGACGACCGGCGCGCGGCGCTGACGAGCGGTCCGGTGTCCCCCGGATGCAGCAACGCGTCACCTGACCGGGTCCGGTCCGCATGCGGGCCGACCCCTGGGCGCGTTGGCTGCCCCTGAGGCAGCACGGGCGTTCCCGACCCTCGGCGGCGCAACGGACGTACCGCCAACCGTGCCGCCGGAGGGCATTCCATGCGCAATTCATCGCTATTCCTCCGCTCGGGCCTGACCGTGGCAGCCGCCTCTCTTCCCTTCGTCGTGGCCGCGGGTTCGGCCGCGGCGGTCTCGGGGATCTCCGTGAGCACCACCGGGTCCACGGTGTCCGTCACGACCAGGGCGTGCAGCAACGTCAACGGCAGCTGGGGCACCGCTTCCCTGCTCAACAGCCGCCAGGCGAACTTCGCCCAGGGCCGCCAGGTCTCCCTGTCGGGGACGGACGCCCTTCAGTCGGCGGCCTGGTCCGGCGTGAGCCCGGGCACGTACACCGTCATCGTCCAGTGCTCCAACGGGACGACGGCGGGAACCCAGTCGGTCATCGTCTCGGGCCCCTCCCCCACCCGCACGATCTCCACCACGGCCTCGCCGTCGCGCGGTGTCATGGGCGGCATGGGCGGAGGCACGAAGGACTACGGCACGCTCACGCTGGTGGGCGGTGGTGTCCTGGTGGGCGCCGGGGTCGCGGCCACCGCCTGGTTCCTGCGCCGCAAGTCGAAGCCGTACCGGCTCTGAGGGCTTCTCGGAGTCATCTCGCTCCGCAGCCCCCTCGGCTCACGCCGTCTCGTGTCCCGGCAGTTCCGCGAACTCCTCCAGCGCGCGCGTGAGCCACTGCGTCCAGAAGGTCTCCAGATCGATGCCGGCCCGCAGCACCAGGTGGCGCAAGCGGTCCTGGGAACTGTCCTTGCCGGGCGGGAAGTCGCGCCGCTCGATCTCCTCGTACTCGGCCAACTGCCGTCGGTGGAGGTCGAGATGGCGACGGAGATCGGCCTCGATGCCGTCGGTCCCCACCACGGCCGCGGCGCGCATCCGCAGCAGCAGCGGGTCGCGGTGGGGCTTCGGGTCCTGGGACGCGGCGGTCCAGCGGGCCAGTTCGGCGCGGCCCGCGGGCAGGACCTCGTAACTCTTCTTCTGCCCGCGGGCCGGCTGCCGGCTCGGCAGGGTGCGGATGAACCCCTCGGCCTCCAGTTTTCCCAGCTCGCGATAGATCTGCTGATGCGTCGCCGACCAGAAGTACCCGATCGACTTGTCGAAGCGACGGGTCAGCTCCAGCCCCGAGGACGGCTTTTCGACCAGGGCGGTGAGGATCGCGTGCGGGAGTGACATGAGCTCATCCTAGGGACGCGTCCGGGCGCCCCTAAAGGCTCGCCGCCAGCTCCGTGCCCTGCTTGATGGCACGCTTGGCGTCCAGTTCGGCGGCCACGTCGGCACCGCCGATGAGGTGTGCGCTGTGGCCCGCGGCGAGCAGCGCCTCGTACAGGTCGCGGCGCGGCTCCTGCCCGGTGCACAGCACGATGGTGTCGACCGGCAGGACGGTGCTCTCCTCGCCGACGGTGACATGCAGTCCGGCGTCGTCGATCCGGTCGTAGCGCACGCCCGGGACCATGGTGACGCCGCGGTGCTTGAGCTCGGTGCGGTGGATCCAGCCGGTGGTCTTGCCGAGGCCGGCGCCGACCTTGGTGGACTTGCGCTGGAGCAGGTGGACGGTGCGCGGCGGGGCGGGGCGCTCGGGGGCGGCCAGGCCGCCGGGGCCCCTGTAGTCCATGTCGACGCCCCACTGGCGGAAGTAGGTCGCCGGGTTCTCGCTCGCCTTGTCGCCGCCGTCGGTGAGGAACTCGGCGACGTCGAAGCCGATGCCGCCGGCGCCCAGGACGGCGACGCGATCGCCGACGGGGGCACCGTCGCGCAGGACGTCGAGGTAGCCGACGACGCTCGGGTGGTCGATGCCGGGTATGTCGGGGGTGCGCGGGGTGACGCCGGTGGCGACGACGACCTCGTCGTAAGCGGCGAGGTCCGCGGCCGACACCCAGGTGTTCAGGCGTACGTCCACGCCCTGCCAGTCCAGCTGGTGGCGGAAGTAGCGCAGGGTCTCGTCGAACTCCTGCTTGCCGGGCACCTTGCGGGCGACGTTCAGCTGGCCGCCGATCTCGCTCGCGGCGTCGAACAGCGTGACGTCGTGGCCGCGTTCGGCGGCGCTCACGGCACAGGCCAGTCCGGCCGGTCCCGCACCCACGACGGCGACGCGCTTGCGCCGCCGGGTCGGGGACAGCGTCAGCTCGGTCTCGTGGCAGGCACGAGGGTTGACCAGGCAGGACGTGATCTTGCCGCTGAAGGTGTGGTCGAGGCAGGCCTGGTTGCAGCCGATGCAGGTGTTGATGGCCTCCGGCTTCCCGGCGGCGGCCTTGGCGACGAAGTCGGGGTCGGCGAGCATCGGCCGGGCCATCGACACCATGTCCGCGGAGCCGTCCGCCAGCAACTCCTCGGCGAGTTCCGGGGTGTTGATGCGGTTGGTGGTGACGAGGGGGACCGACACCTCGCCCATCAGCCGCTTGGTGACCCAGGTGTAGGCGCCGCGCGGAACCGACGTGGCGATGGTCGGGATGCGGGCCTCGTGCCAGCCGATGCCGGTGTTGATGATCGTCGCCCCGGCGGCCTCGACGGCCTTGGCGAGCGTGATCACCTCGTCGAGCGTGGAGCCGCCCGGGACGAGGTCCAGCATGGACAGCCGGTAGACGATGATGAAGTCCTCGCCGACGGCCTCACGGACCCGGCGCACGATCTCGACCGGGAAGCGCATGCGGTTCTCGTACGAGCCGCCCCAGCGGTCGGTGCGCCGGTTGGCCTGCTGGGCGATGAACTCGTTGATGAGGTAGCCCTCGGAGCCCATGATCTCCACGCCGTCGTACCCTGCGTGCCGGGCGAGGCGTGCGGCACGCGCGTAGTCGTCGATGGTCCGCTCGACGTCGGCGTCGGTGAGCTCGCGGGGCGGGAAGGGGCTGATCGGCGCCTGGAGCGGGCTCGGGGCGACGAGGTCCTGGTGGTAGGCGTACCGCCCGAAGTGCAGGATCTGCATCGCGATCCGGCCGCCCTCGCGGTGCACGGCGTCGGTGATGACCCGGTGCTGCTCGGCCTCCGCCTCGGTGGTGAGTTTGGCGCCGCCCTCGTAGGGCCGCCCCTCGTCATTGGGCGCGATGCCACCGGTGACGATGAGGCCCACTCCCCCGCGGGCGCGCTCCGCGTAGAAGGCCGCCATGCGCTCGAAGCCTCGCTCTGCCTCCTCCAGGCCCACGTGCATGGAACCCATCAGGACGCGGTTGGGCAACGTGGTGAAGCCCAGGTCCAGCGGGCTCAGCAGGTGCGGGTAACGGCTCATCGGGGCCCTCCGTGCGCGGTGTCGTCCTGACGTAGTTGTAGAGGACCGAAGAGCCTTTATGCAACTAGTTGCACAACCAAGGGAGGGTGACACGGGCCACTGTCGCCTCGGGTGCGTGGGCGGCCGCGGGTCGGGAGTGGTTGCTCGCGCAGTTCCCCGCGCTCCTGAAGGGCGCGCAGGTGACGTCCCTCAGGGGCGCGGGGAACTGCGCGAGCAGCCGCCACGCATCCGCGCCCCACCCCACCGACGGCGAGTCACATCGGGCCGGGGCGACTCTCCAGGACCACGTGCAGCTCACGCTCCTGGTCGCCCGAGGCGGAGGCGAGGTCGTGCACCGTGAACAGGGAGTCCAGCGTCGTACGGAGCCGTTCGATGGCCCAGTAGCCGCCCTGCGCGTCGGCCTCGACGGACGACGACAGCCGGGCGGGAGGCGGGCACTCCTGCGCGTCGGTGACCTCGAACGTGCCGAGCCACACCATCGGGCGTGTCTCGTGGAGCTGCTGCGGCACGTCCTCGGGGCCCCGGTCGGACTCGAAGCACGCGCACAGCGCGTCGAACACGATCCGGGCGTCTTCCTTGTTGCATCCGCTGATCTCGACGGAGACGGGTTCCTCGTGCGTTCGTTCACGGTCCATCGTGATCGCTCCTCTCGTGGCCGCACCGCGGTACCACGGGTAGCCCGCGGAACCGGACCCCAACCCAAGAAAAGCACCACCCGCGGCCGAGCACTACCGGCGGCGCCGCGACGTCAGCCGCGCGTGAACCGGTAGGTCTTGCTGTCCGTCAGCACACAGAAGCCCGGTGAGATGACGATCACGCGCAGCGTGCCGGTACGGCGGTCGTAGTCGATGCCCTCCGTCTCGAAATCACCCGAGCAGGAGCTGCGCAGCGGCAGCTGGCGCAGGGCCGTGACATGGCCGGTCACGTCGGAGGTGCCGGGCTCGGCGGACAGGTCGATCTGCAGCAGTGGCTTGGTCATGCCGAAGAGGGTTCCGGCGGGGTCGTCGGAGGAGCACAGCAGGGTCGTGGCGTCGAGGAAGTCGCAGCCCTGGACGTCGCGTACGGCGTGGTCCAGCCGGATGCTGGAGGTCCAGGGAAGGTTCGCCGACGGTGAGGTGGCGGGGTTGACGCCGGGTGTCGGGTGGACCAGCAGCCGGGTCATGGTGCCCCACTCGCCCGAGACCATCCACTGCCCGCCGGGCGTGACGGCGGCGAAGGAGTTGTTCAGGGCCTCCCCGGGACCCAGTGTGTGCACATACTCCGACCAGGTCCCGTCCGGCGCCTGCACCCGGAACATCTTCGCGGTGCCCGAGTCCGCCTGGTACGGCTCGACGTAGTAGCCGTCGTAGGAGGCGTCGGGGTCACCCACGTGGTTCCAGCCGCGGCTGCTGACCGAGACCGGGATGGTGCCGATGCCCGTGTACCGGTTGGGGCTGTTCGCCGGGACCTCGACCGAGGCCAGGCCCTGGCTCTCGGTCAGCGGGTCGGCGCGGTCGGAACCCACCTCCGTCCAGGTGTCGGCGGCCTGCGCGGGCGTCGCGGTGGACAGCACGGCGGCGGAGGCGAGGGCGACGAGGCCGGTGACAGCGGCGTGACAACGTTGCCGGGCGCGCAGGGCCATGGAGCGACTCCCTTGGGGGGTGGGTGCGTGTCGGCGGACAGTTTGGCGAGCTGCTGCGGTCATGTACAGGCCAAGCGGAGAAACGTGTGCTGTCTGTTCGGCCACAGTCCTCCGCCCCCGTGATGACTTCGCCGTACGCCCGCCCTCGTGTTGAGGGATGGTGGAGGAGAACGACCGAGGGGGCCCGGAGACGGTTGAACGCGGTAGAACAAGGGGAGTCGGCACGGGGGAACGGCGTGCCGCGAAACTGGGCGAAGGCGGTGCGTGGGATGTCTGCAGCCGAACCTCCCGTGGCCGAGGGCGACGAGCCCGTGCGCGGGCCGGTAGGGCCGAGCGGGCTGCTCGACGTCCTGGGCGTGGCCTCGGTGGTGCTGGACACCGAGGGGCGCATCGTGCTGTGGAGCCCCCAGGCGGAGGAGCTGTTCGGCTACTCGGCGCAGGAGGCGCTGGGCGAGTACGCGGCCCGGATCATGGTCCACGAGCAGTACCTGGACCTGGTCGTCAAGCTCTTCGCCGACGTCATGGAGACCGGCGAGGGCTGGGCCGGGGCCTTCCCGATCCGACGCAAGGACGGCGGCACCCGGCTGGTGGAGTTCCGCAACATGCGGCTGCTCGACGACGAGGGGGACGTGTACGCGCTGGGCCTGTGCGCCGACCAGGCGACGGTCCGCCAGGTGGAGCGGGACGTGGCGCTGTCGACGCGGACGATCGCGCAGGCGCCGATCGGCCTGGCCGTGCTGGACACCGAACTGCGGTACGTCTCGGTCAACGAGGCGCTGTCGCAGCTCAACGGGATCTCCGCCGAGGACCATCTCGGCCGTACGCCGCGTGAGCTGCTGCCGGACGTCGACGTCGACGTCGTCGAAGCGGCCCTGCGCGAGGTGCTGCGGACCGGTGAGCCGCTCATCAACCAGCGCATCACGGGCCGCACGCCGGCCGATCCGGACCGGGAGCACTTCTGGTCCATCTCGCTCTACCGGCTGGAGGACACGGCCGGCACGGTCCTCGGCGTCGCCGGCATGGCCGTCGACATCACCGAGCAGCATCAGGCCGCCGTGGAGGCCGAGACGGCCCGCCGGCGCCTGGCGCTCATCGCCGACGCCTCCGCCCGGATCGGCACCACCCTGGAGTTGGACCGCACGGCGCGCGAGCTGGCCGACGTGGCCGTGCCGGAGCTCGCCGACGTGGCGGCCGTGGATCTGCTGGAAGCCGTGGTGGACGGCAGACGCAGCAGCCTCGGACCCGCGGAATCGGCGGTGATCCGCGCCCTGGCCGTCCGTGCGGCACACGACACGGAGGCCCTCGACGCCGCCGACCAACCGGGACAGGTCGCCCGTTACGGCCCGGACCGCCTGGTCACCGAGTGCGTGCGCACCGCCGGTCCGGTGATGGTGACGCACGTCGAGGAGAAGGACCTGCCGCGCATCGCCCGCTCCCCCGAGGCCGCCGTCCAGCTGGGCCGCGCGGGCGTGCACTCCTACCTGGCCGTGCCGCTGATCGCGCGCGGCGAGGTGCTCGGCGCCCTCGACCTCAAACGCACCCGCAATCCGCTGCCGTTCAGTGAGGACGACCTGCTGCTCGCCCGTGAACTGGCGGCCCGCGCGGCCGTGCAGATCGACAATGCCCGCTGGTACCAGAACGCCCGCGACACCGCCCTCACCCTCCAGCGCAGCCTGCTGCCCAGCCATCCGGCGGTGACCGGCGGCCTGGAGGTCGCCTCCCGCTACCAGCCCGCGGGCGCCAGCGCAGAGGTCGGCGGCGACTGGTTCGACGTGATCCCGTTGGAGGACGGCAAGACCGCGCTGGTCGTCGGCGATGTGATGGGCAGCGGCATCGACGCCGCCACGACCATGGGCCGGCTGCGCACGGCGACGCACACGCTGGCCTCCCTCGACCTCGAACCGGCCCGGCTCCTGGAGCACCTCGACAAGATCACCCAGGGCCTCGACCACTCCATCGCCACCTGCGTCTACGCCATCCACGACCCTCGGCTGCGCCAGTGCCGGCTCGCCAACGCCGGACACCTGCCGCCCGTCCGCCTGCGCCCGGGCCATTCCCCGGAGCTGCTCGAACTGCCCACCGGGGTACCGCTGGGCGTCGGCGGAGTCCCGTTCTCCACGACGGCGATCGACCTCGAACCCGGTGACCGCCTCGTCTTCTACACCGACGGACTCGTCGAGACCCGCCAGCACCCGCTCGACGAACGCCTGGCCGCGCTGCTCGAACTCCTCGACGGCCCCGACCGCCCGCTGGAGGAGGTCTGCGACCTTCTGCTGCGCACTTTGCACCGGCCCGAGAACGCCGACGACGTGGCGCTGCTCATCGCCCGTGTGCTGACGCCCGGTTGACCGGCCCCGGCCGGTGGCTGGGTGGCGCGTGAGAACGCGGCGCCGGTTCTCACAGGAACTGATTACTCGTTCCTTATCGTCCGCAACCCACAATCACAGCAAGGCATGGCATGGGGATGCCGGGTGCTGTGACCGATGGGAGCGAGCGGTGACACACGATCCGGATCAGGCACGAGACGCCGACGGTGAGCCGGCCGGCACGGAGTTCGAGGTCCTCACGGGACCGGGCGGCCCGGCGCGGGAAGGGCCAAGGAGCGGGGGCGTACGCCAGCTGTGGCAGCGGCAGTCCGTCCGGGCCCGGGTGGTGACCGCGGCGGCCACGGTCGCCGTACTCGCCCTCGGCGGTACCGTCGCCTACGCCGCGACCTCGTCGGGCCCGGGCGAGGGGGCCTCGCCCTCGGCCGACGGGTCGGCGTCGGCATCCTCGTCGCCGGACCGGCCCGACGGACGGCACGGGCCCGGCATGCGGCTCGGCCTCGGCGGCGGCGTGCACGGGGAGACGACCGTGAAGGACCCGGACAGCGGCGAGTGGATCGTACGGATCTGGCAGCGCGGCACCGTCCAGAAGGTGGACGGCGACCAGGTCACCGTCAGGAGCGAGGACGGCGCCGAGTGGACGTGGACCGTCGGCTCGGAGGCCACCGTCCGTCATGACGGGAAGAAGGAATCCGGCGCCGGCGACCTCAAGAAGGGTGAGACCGCCTTCCTCGTGGGCACGCGGTCCGACGACGACACCAGGACAGCCTCCCGCGTGCTGTCGGGCACATGGAAGGAGCTGAAGGAGGACCGGAAGGAGCACCGGGGTCCCGGCGGCGACTGGCGGGACGAGTTCCGTGGACCGCGCCACTGGGAGGCACCGGACTCCCGCCCCTCGGAGAGCCCTTCGCTCAGCGGTGCGGCGGCCTCCTAGCCTCCGGCCGGGTCGAGGCCGACCACGACGTTCGCGTACAGCTCCTCGGAGACGATCAGGCGCGCCGACAGGCCGCTGCGGGTGAAGGCCTCCAGGGCCGTCGGCGCCTGGCGTTCGCTCGTCTCGACCAGGAGACAGCCGCCGGGCGCCAGCCAGCGGGGGGCCTCGGCGGCGACCCGGCGCAGGACGTCGAGGCCGTCCGGACCGCCGTCGAGGGCGACGCGCGGCTCGTGGTCACGGGCCTCCGCCGGCAGGAGCCCGACTTCGTCGCTGGGTACGTACGGCACGTTCGCCGCGAGGATGCCGACGCGGCCGCGCAGGCTGCCGGGCAGTGCCTCGAACAGGTCGCCCGTGTGCACCTGGCCGCCGAAGGGCGCCACGTTACGGCGGGCGCAGCGCACCGCGGCCGTGTCGATGTCGGCGGAGTGCAGTTCGACGCGACCGAGTGCGGCGGCCAGTGCGGCACCGACCGCGCCCGAGCCGCAGCACAGGTCCACGACCACCGAGGCGCCCGGGGCAAGGGCGAGGGCCTGCTCGACCAGGAACTCGGTACGGCGGCGGGGCACGAAGACGCCGGGCTCCACGGCGATGCGCAGCCCGCGGAACTCGGCCCAGCCGAGCACGAGTTCGAGGGGCAGTCCGGTGACGCGCCGGTCCACCATCGCGGCGAGTTCGTCCGGGGTGTCGGCGGCGGCCAGGATCAACCGGGCCTCGTCCTCGGCGAAGACACAGCCGGCGGCACGCAGCGCGGACACGACGGCGTCGGGCGTGAGTGGCGACGGGGAGGAGGAAGAGGCAGGGGAGGAAGACGGGGAGGAGAGAGGTGGCATGGAAACCGAGAGCCTTTCGGAAGCCGAAGGGTGCTCTCGCGGTCGCCTACCGGCGGTGGTCCGCGCCGACTCGAGGTGAGAGCACCCGACCTGACACAGCGGTAATGGGTCCCACCTCCTTGGACTCCAACACGATCGGGACGGCCCCGACCGGACGGCAACCCTACCCCAACCGGCCCGACTCGGGGCGGGTCGGTGGAGCGCGTACGGTTGAATGAGCAAACACCGATCACGCTCGACCCGCGGGCCGTCGACCATGGCGGCCTGGAGGCACCCCTCGTATGAACGTCACCCGAGGCTTCACCGGACGCCCACGCGTCCAGAACGCCGCGCTTCCGCCCGGTCAGTACGACGCGGGCGACGACTGGCCCGTGCTGTCAGCCGAGGTCACCCCCGAGCTGATGCCCGCCGAGTGGACCTTCCGCGTCGACGGCCTGGTGGAGGAGCCGCGCACCTGGAGCTGGGAGCAGGCCCACGAGCTGCCGGCGTCGGTGTACGAGGGCGACATCCACTGCGTGACGAGCTGGTCGAAGTTCGGGGTGCGGTTCGGGGGCGTCTCGCTGGACAGCTTCCTCGATGTGGTCCGGCCCCATGTGTCCGCCACACATGCCGTCGCCTACTCGCACACCGGGTACACCACCAACCTGCCGCTCGCCGACCTGACCGGCGGACGGGCCTGGATCGCCTGGGAGTACGACGGCGAGCCGCTCGCCGCGGAGCACGGCGGCCCGGCCCGGCTGCTGGTGCCGCACCTGTACTTCTGGAAGAGCGCCAAATGGATCGCGGGGCTGCGCGTCCTCGACCGCGACGAGCCGGGGTTCTGGGAGCAGAACGGCTACCACGCCCGGGGCAACCCCTGGGAGGAGCAGCGGTACTCCGGTGACTGACGTGACTGTGGCCGGCGTGACTGTGACTGACGTGACCGTGACCGAGGCGGCTGTGACCGAGACCTTCGCTCCCCCGACCCGTTTCGCCGTGCCCGGGCGGATCGCCGTCAGCAACCGCGCCGCCGCGCTGTGGCAGACCGCGACGATCACCGAGATCCGCCGCGAGACCCCGCACGCCGCCACCTTCCGGCTCGCGGTGCCGGCCTGGGCGGGCCATCTGCCGGGCCAGCACCTGATGCTGCGGCTGACCGCGCGGGACGGCTATGTGGCCCAGCGCCACTACTCGATCGCGTCCGCGCCGGACGACTCCGGGCACATCGAACTGACCTTGGACCATGTCGAGGGCGGTGAGGTGTCCGGCTGGTTCCACTCGGTGGCCGAGCCCGGTGACACGGTCGAGGTGCGCGGCCCGCTCAGCGGCTTCTTCGCCTGGCCCGGCGACCGGCCCGCGCTGCTCGTCGGCGCCGGCTCCGGTGTCGTACCGCTGATGTCGATGGTGCGCCACCACAGGGCCCGGGGCCTGGACGTGCCGCTGCGGCTGTTGGTGTCGGCGCGCAGCCCCGAGGAGCTGATCTACTCGCGGGAGTACGGCGCGGAGACGACGCCCGTGTTCACACGGAGTGCGCCGAAGGGTGTGGCTGTGGGACGTGTGGCCGCCGCACATGTGGCGCCACTCCTGGCCGAGGAGCCTCCCGGTGGGTGGGAGGCCTATGTGTGTGGCTCCAACGGCTTCGCCGAGCACGCGTCCCGGCTGCTGGTCGCGGCCGGTCAGCCCGTGGACCGTATCCGGATCGAGCGCTTCGGCTGACCGGCGGTCCGCAGCGAGGCCGCATGTCTGTCCGGGATCGTCAGGAACGATGTCCTGTGTACGGGGTACCTGGACGCCATGCGATACCTGGTGCGTGACCGACACCGGCGGCGCAGTTCGCTGCGGCGCCGGTCGGATGTCGTCGAGGCGTGGATGTTGGGGGTTGTGGCCGTCCTGATCCTCGTGATGGCGCCCCTGGTAGGGGTGTTCACGGCCTGGTGGGCCCATGACAGCGCCCGGGCGACGGCCCGGGAACAGCGCGCCGATCGCCGGCCGGTCCGGGCCGAGGTCGTCGGAAGGCACGCCGACACGCTCCCCATGGCACACGGCGGACGGCAGCCGTCCGCGCGGACGACGGTCCGCTGGGCGGAGCCGGACGGCACAGCGCGCACGGCCACGGCGCGCGTCCCGGCGGGCACGCGGAACGGCGAGACGATCGACGTGTGGCTGGACTCCCGCGGCCGGAGCGTGGCCCCGCCTCCGGACGGTGGGGCGGTCCTGCAGCACGCCGTCACCGTCGGGGTCTGCGCCACGGGCGGCACGGTCGGCGTGATCCTGCTCGGACACCTGGCCGTACGCCACACTGCGATGCGCCGCCGCCTGGCCGAATGGGAGCAGGAGTGGGCCGCGACGGAGCCGGAGTGGACGGGCCGTCGGGCATGACCTGGCACGGCCTGGCATGACCCGGGCCCATGGGTCGAGGTGGTGCAGCCGCCCATCAGCAGTTTCGGCCATGCCGACGTACGCCGACACGTGGGCGGCCTCCTCGTCGAGGCCCGCCCAGAGCGGGTAGAGGTGGTCAGCCAGTCGAACAGCGAGCCGTGTGGTGGTGCGTGTTGATCAGGCCCGGTGTGACGAGTCGTCCGGCCGCCGAGACCGTCGTGCGGGCCTCGGGCTCGCTCCCGGCCGTGCCGACGGCGGTGACCCGATCACCGGTGACGGCCAGCCAACCGCCCGGAATCTCCCTCCCTCCGTCCACGACGAGGAGTCCGGCGTCCCTGACCAGCAGATCCGTAGCCTTCACCGGGGAATCGACGACAGACGTGATGGCGTCATCGTAGGCGCTGGGCACAGGAAAGATCTGGCGAGTCGTCCGACCTCCCACGTACGGTGTGATCATTGGCAGTCCTCTTCGCAAAGGCGGTCCTTGATGGCCCTGTTCGACCTTCCGCTCGACGAACTGCGCGAGTACCGCAGCGAGTCCGTCGAGCCCGAGGACTTCGACTCGTTCTGGGGCAAGACCCTTGACGAGGCGCGCGGACACGACCTGGACGCCCGGTTCGAGCCGGTCGACACGGGGCTGTCCACGGTGCAGGTGTACGACGTGACGTTCGCCGGCTTCGCCGGTCACCCGGTGAAGGGCTGGCTGCGGCTGCCCACCGGGGCCACGGAGCCACTGCCGCTGGTGGTGGAGTTCATCGGATACGGCGGGGGACGCGGCCTGCCGCACGAGAACCTCCTGTGGGCCTCCTCGGGCCGGGCGCACTTCATGATGGACACGCGCGGTCAGGGCAGCGCCTGGGGCGCCGGTGGCGGGACACCGGACCCGGTGGGGTCCGCGCCCGCGTATCCCGGTTTCATGACGCGGGGCATCGACGCTCCCGAGAACTACTACTACCGCCGGGTGTTCACGGACGCGGTCCGTGCCGTCGAGGCCGCCCGCTCGCATCCGCTGACCGACGCCTCGCGCACGGTCGCGATCGGTGCGAGCCAGGGCGGCGGCATTACGATCGCCGTGGGCGGCCTGGTACCGGACCTGACGGCGATCGCGCCCGACGTGCCCTTCCTGTGCGACTACCCGCGCGCGGCGACTCTCACGGACCGTCACCCGTACCGCGAGATCGGCCTTTACCTCAAGACACACCGGGGCCGCACCTCGGACGCCCTGCACACCCTGTCCTACTTCGACGGCGTCCACTTCGCGTCCCGCGGCCGGGCGCCCGCCTTGTTCTCGGCGGCCCTGGAGGACCAGACCTGCCCGCCCTCCACCGTCTTCGCTGCCTTCAATGCCTGGGCCCACGACGAGAAGGCCATCGAGGTGTACGACTTCAACGACCACGAGGGCGGTGGCCCGTTCCACGAGGCGGCCAAGCTGGACTGGCTGCGCGCGCACGCCTGAGCCAGGTCGGCGTGTTCGGCTCCTTCCACCCAGTCCGACCAGTCGGTACGTTCAGGAATCCGGGCCGCGGCCTCGCGGCCCGGATTCCCGGCGGAGGACAAGGGGTGGGGCCATGACGGAGCACGAGCCGGCGGTGCACGGGCATTGCGATCCGCGGTTCGCGGCGGTGCGGACGGCGTTCGAGGCGAACTTCCGGGAGCGCGGGGAGCTGGGCGCGGCCGTCGCGGTCACGGTCGGCGGCGCGACAGTGGTGGACCTGTGGGGCGGGTGGGCGGACGCGGCGCGCAGCCGCCCGTGGCAGCGGGACACGCTGGTCAACGTGTGGTCGACGACCAAGGGCCCGACGGCCCTGTGCGCGCACGTCCTCGCCGACCGGGGGCTGCTCGACCTGGACGCCCCCGTGGCCGGGTACTGGCCGGAGTTCGCCGCGGCGGGCAAGGAGCAGATCCCGGTACGGCATCTGCTGTCGCACCGCGCCGGTCTGTCCGGTCTGCGGGAGCCGCACTCGTTCCAGCAGCTCTGCGACTGGGAGTTGACGACCCAGCGGCTCGCGGCGATGGAGCCGTGGTGGGCGCCGGGGACGCGGTCCGGGTATCACGCGTTCACGTACGGGTTCCTGGTCGGGGAGGTCGTGCGGCGGGTGTCGGGGCTGCTGCCCGGTGCCTTCCTGGAGCGGGAGGTGACCGGGCCGCTCGGGATCGACTTCGCGATCGGGTTGCCGCCCAAGGAGTCCGGGCGGGCCGCCGAGCTGGTGCAGCCGCCGGTCGCGTCGAGCAGTGAACAGAAGGCGATCTTCAGCCAGTTGGCGCCCGCCGCCCTGGCCGCGCTGGCCAACCCCGCGGTGGGGGCGGTACAGGCCAACTCCCCCGAGTGGCGGGCCGCCGAGATCCCCGCCGCGAACGGGCACGGCACCGCACGGGCCATCGCCGCGCTGTACGGGATCTTCGCGGGCCGCGGGACGTACGACGGCCACCGTGTCCTGTCACCCGAGGCCGCCGAGCGGGTCCGCGAGGGCCAGGGCAGCTGTCGCGATCTGGTGCTCGGGGCCGGGTTCGAGAACGAGACCGAGGCCGGGCTGGGCCTGTGGCTGAGCGGGGAGAACGGTTCGTACGGACCCAACCCGCGGGCTTTCGGACACGACGGCTTCGGCGGTTCGTGCGGGTTGGCCGATCCGGAGGCCGGGGTGTCGCTGGGCTACGCGATGAACCGGATGGGGCCTCATATCGCCGACGACCCGAGGAAGACGGCGCTGATCGACGCCGTGTACGGGGCTCTGTGAGCGCCGGTTCACGCGGGCCGTTTCGGCCGAAGTGACAGGCCGCCCTTCCCTTCTGGTTTAGACCAATGCTTGGATCTGGTGGCGCAACGAACCCGCACGGCTACCACACGTCACCAAACAGGAGGCGCGGCATGGTCCGCACCACCCCGCACGACCGCCCGCTCACCGAAGCGCAGCCGCTGTACTGGAGGATCGCCACCCAACTGCTCGGCGAGCTGCGCGACGGCACCATCCCGCCCGGTGAACGGCTCCCGGCGGAGCGCCGGCTGGCACTCCACTTCGGGGTCAGCCGGGAGACCGTACGGCAGGCCCTCGAGGTGCTGCGCCACAGCGGTCTGGTCAGCACCGACCGACGGGGCAGCCATGCCACCCTGTCCGGTCCGCCGGTCGAGATCCCCTCGACGCTCACCTTCCCGGTCGGCGCCCGGTCCACGGCCCCGGGCGCGGTGGACCGGGCGACGGTCGCCTGGGAGACTCCCCCGCCGGAGCATGCCGAGGCCCTGGGGCTGGCCCCGTACCGGCCGACCCTGGTGCACCGCTACGAGTCCGCGGGCGCCGACGGCCACGGCCGCCGTACGGCCGTCACGTCGTTCTCCGCGGTGGCGCTCGCCGAGGTGGCAGAGCTGGCCCGCTGTCGCGACCGCGCCGACGGCACCGGGGCGGCCGAGCTGCGCCGCGCCTACGACTGGATGCGCCGGGCGGGCCTCACGCTGCATCACCGCGACGCCATCACCCGGCTCCCGGGCGCACCTTCGGTACGGGTGACCCGGCGCGTGCACGATCAGTACGCCCGCCCCCTGGAGGTCACGGACCTCGTCATGGACGCCCAACAGGACGCTTTGGTCTACGAGTTCACGCTGCCGGCGGCGGGCTGAGAGCGCACGACCCTTGCCTGCCGGGCCAGTGCCGGCAACCGGCCGTCCGCCGACCAGACCGCGCTGTCGTCGACGGCCCAGCCGCCGCCCGCCTGCTCGGTACGGATCCGGACGAGGGCCCAGCCCTCGTGGACGCCGTCGTCGAAGGCGTCGGTGAAGTGGACGGTGAGTTGTGCGGTGGGTACCGGGCACGGGGTGCGCCAGCGGGCGTAGAGGGCGGACGGCAGGATGTCGGTGACGGGTGACGGCCGCCGGGGCGGCGAGGACGCGGCCCGTCCAGGAAGCGGATCCAGGCGGTCAGCTCGACCTTGTCACCTCCGGAGAGCGATCCGCGAGCCGGACAGTGCCGAGCCGTGGATGACCGGTACGCCGTTCTGGTGGCCGGTGAAGACGCCGCTCGCCGTGCGGCGGCCGACGACGGGAGCCGCGCCGGAGATGTGGAGCGGGTTGTCGTCGACCGGCGCGAGGTGGTGCCGACCCGCCTAGTCAGGACGGCGCGCCACCACCATCCGCACCCGTGGGCTCCCGTCCGCTCTCCGCCCGAACTCCGGCAGGGCCCCGAGTTCCACCCGGAAGCCGGCCCGTTCCAGCTCGGCACGGACGTCACCGAGCCGGAAGGCCCGGTAGTACATGACGAAGGGCGGGCGCCAAACCGCGTTGCGCACCCGCATCACCGCGTCGAAACCGAGCAGCATCCAGTACGCGGGGGACGTGGGCCGGGGCGGGGCCACGATCGGGAAGGCGAAGGTTCCACCGGGCCGCAGCACGGAGTGGACCTGGGCGAACAGGCCCGGCAGCTCACGGGGAAGGAAGTGGCCGAACGCCCCGAAGCTCACCACGAGGTCGAAGGCGGAGGTGAACGGCAGGGCGCGGGCGTCCGCGCGCACCCAGGCGACGCGGGCTCCCCCGGCCACCGCCTGACGCCGGGCGACATCGAGCATGCCGGCGCTGAAGTCGACCCCGGTGACGCTGCGCCGGCACACCTCGGTCAGCACCTCCACACCGGCGCCCGTCCCGCAGCACAGGTCGAGGCCGTCGTCGTACGGGCCGGTCCGGTCGAGTGCCGTCGCGACCGCGGTGAGTACCGACTCCGGTGTACGGAAGGGGGTGTGGTCGAACTTCGGGGCGAGCAGGTCGTATCCGCGCTCGACGGACGACAGGGCCTGCACGGCGAGTTCGCGCGGGGAGGGACCTTCGGGGCTGAACATCCGGGTCACCCCGCGGCGACGCGTTGCTTCAGGACGGCGAGCACCCGTTCGCACCAGCGCAGGTTCTCCTCCTCGAAGGAAATGCCGCGCAACAGCGTCAGATACGGTCCGACGCGGTCGGAGTCCCGCAGGAACTCGTCCTCGGTGCGTCCGTCGAGGAGTCGGTCACGTACTCGGGCGTAGCGGTCGAGTTTGCCGCGCGCCCACGTCATGCGCTCCTCGATCAGGGCCTGGGTGGTTTCGGGGTCCTCCATGGCCTGGAGCTTGATCAGCAGTTCGTCACGGACGGCCGTGGGCCGCCGGGGCGGCTCGGCGGCGAAGGTGCGCAGATCCTCCCGGCCGGTCTCGGTGAGGGTGAACATCCGCTTGTCGGGCCGGCGTTCCTGCCGCACGACCCGGGCCTCGACGAGGCCGTCCTGCGCGAGTCGTTCCAGCTCCCGGTAGAGCTGCTGCGGGGTCGCGGGCCAGAAGTTCGCGAACGACGCGTCGAAGACCTTCGAGAGCTCGTAGCCCGAGGCCTCGCCCTCCAGGAGGGCGGCGAGGACGGCGTACTTGAGGGACATGTGGACACGGTAACAGCAGGTGATTATTCTCATCGGCACCTACTCAATTAATTGACTACGAGGTGATCCGATGCACGCGTTCCGCGAGGCGGTCGAGGCAGGCGACTTCGACGCCGTGGAGGCCCTGCTGGCCGAGGACGTCGTCTTCACCAGCCCGGTCGTGTTCAAGCCGTACCCCGGCAAGGCCATCACGGCGGCCATCCTGCGCGGCGTGGTGCGAGTCTTCGAGGACTTCCGCTATGTGCGGGAGATCAACGACCCGGGTGGCCGCGACCACGCGCTGGTCTTCACCGCGCGCGTGGGCGACCGGGAGATCACCGGCTGCGACTTCCTCCGGGTGAACGAGGACGGGCTGATCGACGACTTCATGGTCATGGTCCGCCCGCTGTCCGGCGCGCAGGCGCTGGCCGAGGCGATGGGGGCGCAGTTCGAGCAGATCGCGAAGGAGGCGGAGGCGCGCTCGGCGTGACGGTCCCGTCCGGCCCCACCGATCGGGAATCCGCCCGTGTCCGGAAGTCCTGCCGCCGCGCGTGACCCGTTCACGGTTGGATGTCCTCATGAGCACCGACGAGCACGCGCGGATGATGTCGGCCAACCAGGCGAACTGGGACGCCCGCACGCCCGTCCATCTCGCGAGCCGCTTCTACGGCCTCGACCAGGACCTCGATCCCACGCGCTGGTTCGCCACCTTCGAATGGGACGACCTCGGTGAGCTTGTCGGTCGCGACGTGCTCCATCTCCAGTGCCACCTCGGCACCGAGACGATCGCCTTCGCGCGGCGCGGGGCGCGGGCCGTCGGCCTGGACTTCTCCGGGGCGTCGGTGGCCGCCGCGAACGGGATCGCCGAGAAGGCGGGGCTCGACGTCACCTATGTACAGGCCAATGTGTACGACGCCGTGCCGGCCCTGGAGGGGCGGCAGTTCGACGTGGTGTACACCGGCAAGGGCGCGCTGTGCTATCTGCCGGACCTCGACCGCTGGGCCGGGGTCGTGGCCCAACTCCTGCGGCCCGGGGGCCGGTTGTACATCGTCGAGTTCCATCCGCTGCTCAACTCCCTCGGCCCGAAACCCGGTGCGGGCGAGGGCCCTGAGCTGCTGCTGCGCCACGACTACCTGGGCGGCGACGGCGCCGTGCACCGGGACGCGACGCACACCTACACCGACGGTCCCGCCGTCGAGGGCGCCACGGACAGCTATGAGTGGATGCACGGAATAAGCGAGGTCGTCAACGCGTTGGTGGATGCGGGACTGACCATCCGGCGCCTCACGGAGAGCGACGAGCTGCCCTGGCCGCGCTGGCCGCAGATGGTGCGGACGCCGTCCGGCTGGTGGCGGCTTCCCGAGCCGCGCATCCCCTTGCTGTACGGTTTGCTCGCCACACGCTGAACCAGCGTGGTACCGTCCCCTTAGCACTTGTGTACGCCCGTCGTAGGCGCCGGTGCTGTTCCTCCTTCAGTTCGCCGGTGGGTGAACCGGCTTCACTTCATCATCTCGTGACCAGCGGCCCTGCCGTATCCGAGGTGCTGTTTCCCGCCGCACGAAGGCGCTCCGTCCGCCTTCCCGATGTCCGCGGCAACATCCCTCCCTTTCGCATGTCCCATGCCTTCCGTCCTTGAAAGGACCACCCCTCATGACCACGACACTCGAACACCCCCCGGTCCAGCAGCAGCCCCCGTCCCGAGCCGTCACCGGTGTCCTCGACATCGACGCGAACGGGAAGGGCCATCTGCGCGCCGAGAACCTGCTTCCGTCGCCCTCCGACCTGCCCGTCTCCCCCGCCCTGATCCGCCGTTACGGCCTGCGCAAAGGGGACCTCGTCGACGGTGTACACGGCGCCCAGCGCGCACTCGGCGAAGTGACCCTCGTCAACGGCCGCACCCCCGGCAAGAACCGCCGCGGCTTCGGCGAGCTGACGCCGCTTCACCCGCGTGAGCGGATCCGTCTCGAACACCCGGCGTCCGGCCTGACCGGGCGGGTCGCCGATCTGATCGCGCCCGTGGGCAAGGGCCAGCGGGGCCTGATCGTGGCCCCGCCCAAGACCGGCAAGACCGTGCTGCTCCAGCAGATCGCGGCGGCCGTCGCCGGCAACCACCCGGAGTGCCGGCTGATGGTGGTGCTGCTCGACGAACGCCCCGAGGAAGTCACCGACATGCGGCGCTCGGTGCGCGGCGAGGTGTACGCCTCGACCTTCGACCGGGCGCCCAAGCAGCACATCGCGCTCGCCGAGCTCGTCATCGAACGGGCCAAGCGGCTCGTGGAGGCGGGCGAGGACGTCGTCATCCTGCTCGACTCCCTGACCCGGCTGTGCCGGGCGCACAACAACGCGGCCGCTTCCAGTGGCCGCACCTTGAGCGGCGGCGTAGACGCTGCCGCGCTGCACGGACCGAAGCGGTTCTTCGGCGCCGCACGCCTGGCCGAGGAGGGCGGTTCGCTCACCATCCTCGCGACCGCCCTGGTGGAGACCGGTTCCCGGGCCGACGACTTCTACTTCGAGGAGCTCAAGAGCACCGGCAACATGGAGCTGCGGCTCAGCCGGGACCTCGCCTCCCGCCGTGTCTTCCCCGCCGTCGACATCAACCCCTCCGGCACCCGCCGCGAGGAACTCCTCCTGCCCACGGCCGAGTTGGCCGCCGTACGCGGTCTGCGCCGGGCGCTGCAGACCCGGGACGGCCAGTCCCACCTGGAGACCCTCCTGGAGCGGATGCGCGAGACGCCCGACAACGCCACGTTCCTGCGGCGGATCCAGCCCACGCTGCCCGGCGAATGACACACCCGGCAAGAATCGCCCGTACGGGTGCAGGCGCACCCCGACCGGCCCGGGCAGCGCGCTGTACGGCGGGACCCTTCCTACGTTGGCGGTATGAAGATCGGATTTACCACCCGGGCTCTTGTGTCCACCTGCGCGCTGTGCGCGGCTGGTCTGCTGGCGCTCGCGCCGGCCACCGCGGTCGCCCGCACCGGGCAGGACGCCGACCCGCCCGGCGGGCACCGGGCCGTGACACCGCAGCCCGCGCTGCTGTACCGGTCCGGCCCCCATGTGCGGCCCCACGCCGGGGCGCCCCGGCTCCCGCACCCCTCCGCGCTGTCGTGGCTGGTGGCCGACGCCGACTCCGGCGAGGTGCTCGCCGCGTACAACGCGCACCGCAGGCTGCCGCCCGCCAGCACCCTGAAGACGCTGTTCGCCCTCACCGTGCTGCCGACCCTGCCCGGCGGCATCCGGCACACGGTGCGCGAGGAGGAGCTCGCCGGGATCGGGCCCGGCAGCAGTCTGGTCGGGGTCGCCGAGGGGCACACGTACCGGATCGCCGATCTGTGGCGCGGCGTGTTCCTGAGCTCCGGCAACGACGCCGTGCGTGTGCTGGCCGCGCTGAACGGCGGCTGGCGGGCCACGGCCGCCCGTATGCAGACCAAGGCCCGTGCGCTGGGTGCGCTCGACACGCGCGTGCTGTCGCCGGACGGGTATGACACACCCGGTCAGGTGTCATCGGCGTACGACCTGGCGGTGTTCGGCCGGGCGGGGCTGCGCAACGCCGAGTTCGCGCGGTACTGCGGCACGGCAGCGGCCCGGTTCCCGGGCAGGGGCGGCGGCTGGTCGTACGAGATCCGGAACACCAACCGGCTGTTGACCGGCGCGGACGGCGTGGACCGGTATCCGGGCCTGATCGGCATCAAGAACGGCTACACCAGCCATGCGGGCAACACGCTGGTCGCCGCCGCCCGCCGGGGTGAGCGCACACTCGTCGTCACGGTGATGAACCCCCGCGCGGGCGGGTTCGCCGTCTACGAAGAGGCGGGCGAGCTGCTCGACTGGGGGTTCGGGGCGGCGGGGCGGGTCGAGCCGGTGGGGTCGCTGGACGCCTTGCGGGCCAAGCCGAGGCCCGGGCCGGCGACGTTGCCGGTGGTCGCCGCGGTGGAACCCGAAGGCCGGGTCGGCTGGCCGGAGGCCTTCGTGATCGTGGGCGCCGCCGGAATGGGTGCGGGTGCCGTGTCGCTGGTGACGCGCGGCAGGGTCGAGCCGTCGACGCCGGGCTGACCGACCGGCAGCCACAGCAGCAGGCCCAGCGTGATCCAGGTGTAGGTGTTGCTGCCGAGGAAGCCGTCGACGCCGGACGCGTCGTCGAACCACAGCCACACCACGCTGGTGCAGAGCACGGCGTACAGCGCGGCGGCGATCCGCGGGCGGTCGGCGCGGACCAGGACGGCGAAGGACGGCAGCAGCCAGACCAGATGGTGCACCCAGGTGATCGGGCTGACCAGGCAGGCGGTCAGCCCGGTCAGGGCGAACGCCGCCGTCCAGTCCCCCGCCACGGCCGCCCGGCGCGTGCGCGCCACCCAGACGCCCAGCACCAGCAGGACCACCACCGCCCAGACCGCGCGGCTGGAGACGTCCAAGCGGGCCAGGATGCCCTGCAACGACTGGTTGGAGACGTAGTCGAGGCGGCCCACGCGGGTGGTGTCCCACATCGCGTGCGTCCAGTAGAAGCGGGACGCGTCGGGCGCCACCCAGGCCGCCAGTGCCGTGGCGGCGGCGGCGACGGCAGTGGCCACGGCGGCCGCTCGCCGTCGCCGGGCCACCAGCAGCAGGCCGATGAACGCGGCCGGCGTCAGCTTGATCGCCGCCGCGAGACCGATACCCACTCCCGCCCAGCGCTCCCGGCCCGTCGACAGCAACCAGCAGTCGAGCAGCACGAGAGCCAGCAGCAGGATGTTCACCTGGCCGAAGCTGAAGGTGTCCCGCAGCGGTTCGAACAGGGCGAGCCCGCACACCGCCAGCGCACCGCCGTACCAGCCGTACCGCCGCCAGGCCGGCCCCGCCAGCACACGCAGCGCGAACGCCAGGGCCGCCAGGTTGAGCAGCAGCGCCACCGCGATCGCGACATGCAGATCGACCAGTGCCATGGGCAGCATGACGACGGCCGCGAACGGCGGGTAGGTGAAGCCGTACGTGGTGCCGGGCACCCGGTAGTCGTAGATACGGCCGCCGTGGTGGATCCAGCTGTCGACGGTGCCGTAGTAGACGCGCAGGTCGAACCAGTCGCGCAGCAGCGGCACGGTCGCGGTGAAGAGGGTCACGGCCGCGGCGAGGACCAGGACCAGGGCGAGCCGGCCGCGGCCGGTGCGGGGAAGTCTCATGCGGTGCGCTCCAACGCCGGGGTCTGCGCCGCGAGATGCGCCTGCCACAGGACGACCACGGCGAGTACGCCCCCGGAGACCGCCAGCACCAGCTGACCGGCGTCCGCGGCACCGCCGCTGGGCAGAACGGCCAGCGCGAGCACACCCGTCACGGCGGCCACCCGGTGCCGTACCGACGTACTGGGCGCAGCGGCGGCGATGAGGAACAGTCCCCACAGGGCGTACCAGGGGCGGATCGCCGGTCCGAACGCGGCCACGGCCGCCAGGCTCAGACCGAGCGCGTACACCGGGCGCGGACGCCAGCGCCACCATATGAGGAGCACCAGGACCGCCGTGAGCACGAGGCCGAAGACGTGCCACGCCGGTACGGCCAGCGGCGCCAGATCGCTGCCGACCCTGGCGAGCAGCGACTCGGTGGCACGGCCGAGGAGGCTGGTGAGCGCCCAGTTCTGCGGGGAGACCGGGGTGTCCAGGGCTCCTATCCAGCCGTATCCCGTGCCCGCGACGGCCGTCGCGGCGACCGTGGTGGCGGCGGACGCGGCCGCCGTGCTCAGGACGGCCCTCGCCGGGTGGTGGCCGGAGCGCATCCGGAGCAGGACGACCGCGGCGAGGCCCAGCGCGGCGGGTGCCTTGACCAGCGCGGCGAGCGTGACGAGTACGGCGCCCAGGACCGGCCACCGGCCGAGCGCCGCGACCAGGCCGGCGCCGAGCAGACCGAGCATGATCGCGTCGTTGTGCGCGCCCGCGACCAGGTGCAGCAGCACGAGCGGGTTGAGGGCGCCCAGCCACAGCGCGGCGGCCGGGTCGGCTCCGCTGTGCCGGGCGAGGCGCGGCAGCACGGCCGCCATCAGGGCGACGCCGAGCAGCGCTATGAGCCTCATGCCGAGGAGCCCGGCGGGGAGTTCACCGCGGGTCAGCGCGGACAGGGCCGAGGCGACGCCGAGGAACACCGGGCCGTACGGCGCGCCGGTGTGCCGCCACAGCGGGGCGACCTCGTCCGCGAGCGGGCCGCCGAGGTGGGCGGGACCGTACGCGTAGACGTCGATGTGGGCGTCGACCATGGCGCCTTGCGCCAGGTAGCTGTAGACGTCCCGGCTGAACAGCGGCGGCGCGATCAGCAGCGGGGTGGCCCACACGGCCAGCACCAGCAGCAGGTCGCGCGGCGCGGGCGGGTCGGCGCCGCGCACAAGGCGGCCGAGGAGCAGCCACGCCACTATCAGCAGGACGACACCGAAGTACACGCCGACCAGGCCCAGGGCGGCGTGCACCGAGCTCGGGGCCAGGAGTTCCCGGACCGGCAGGGCGCCGGCCGTCTCACCGCCCAGGGCGAGGAAGGCGGTGCCGGCCAGACCCAGGATCTGGCAGCGGCGGAGGTCGAGGGGGAAAGCCATGGCCAACACTCGGGCAGCGTGTCAACGCCGGGTGGCTTTGAGTTGACGCGGGGCCCTCCGGGGGTGAGCCGGAGTGTGACGTGCCGGTGATCTGATGCGAGGGCGTTGCGGACTGGGATCCGTCTGCCTGGTGCGGTTGTTCGCAGGGTGCGGGTCGGTGGGGCGTGTCGCGCAGTTCCCCGCGCCCCTTAACGGCATCACCGCCCCCATGTCGAACGGTTCCGTCAGAACACTGACAGGCCTGTCAGGGTTGTGAACCTGTCCAAGGCTGCCACTCCTGCTACCGAATTGCCCCGCTCGTCCAAGCCCGGACTCCACACGCACAGCGTGCAGCGGCCCGGTACGACTGCGATGATGCCGCCGCCCACGCCGCTCTTTCCGGGCAGGCCGACCCGGTAGGCGAAGTCGCCCGCCGCGTCGTAGGTGCCGCAGGTCAGCATGACCGCGTTGACCTGCTTGGCCTGGCTGCGGGTGAGGAGGCGGGTGCCGTCGGCGCGGACGCCGTGGCGGGCGAGGAAAGTGGTGGCGAGGGCGAGGTCGGCGCAGGAGGCCTTGATCGAGCACTGCCGGAAGTACTGGTCGAGCAGGGCCGGTACCGGGTTGTCGATGTTGCCGTAGGACGCCATGAAATGGGCGAGGGCGGCGTTGCGGTCGCCGTGTGTGGACTCGGAGGCGGCGACGTCCTTGTCGAAATCGAGGGTCGGGTTGCCGCTCTCGGCGCGGAGGAAGGCGAGGAGTTCGCCCGCAGCGTCTCCGGTACGGCTCTGGAGGCGGTCGGTGACGACGAGGGCGCCCGCGTTGATGAACGGGTTGCGGGGGATGCCGTTCTCGTACTCCAGCTGGACCAGGGAGTTGAAAGGGTTGCCGGAGGGCTCCCGGCCCACGTGTTCCCAGAGGGCGTCGCCCTCGCGGGCCAGGTCGAGCGCGAGGGTGAAGACCTTGGTGATGGACTGCGTGGAGAACGGCTCGCGCCAGTCCCCCACGCCGTACACCGTGCCGTCGAGTTCCGCGACGGCCATGCCGAAGCGGCGCGGGTCGCAGGCCGCGAGGGCCGGGATGTAGTCGGCGGGGCGGCCGCGGCCGGGGGTCCGCTCGATCTCCTCCGCGATGCGCTCCAGGATCGGCTGGAAGGTCAGTGACGACGTCGACGCTGCCATGATCACCATTGTGCCTTCCCGCCGCTCCCGGCGCGCATCCCGAGGTGAGGGGTTGTTCCGGCTGGTCAGGCCAGGGCCTGGCCGCTGCCCGCGACGATCTCCGGGCGGAGCAGGTCGGTGAGCGTGTCGGCGGGCAACAGGCCCTTCTCCAGGACGAGTTCGGCCACGCCCCGGCCGCTGACGAGGGCCTCCTTGGCGATGTCGGTGGCCGCCGTGTACCCGATGTGCGGGTTCAGGGCGGTCACCAGGCCGATGGAGTTCTCCACGCTCCGGCGCAGCGCCTCGGTGTTGGCGGTGATGCCGTCCACGCAGCGCTCGGCCAGGGTCAGACAGGCGGCCCGCAGATGGGTGATCGACTCCGAGAGGCTGTGCAGGATGATCGGCTCGAAGGCGTTGAGCTGGAGCTGTCCGGCCTCGGCGGCCATGGTGATGGCGACGTCGTTGCCGATCACCTCGAAGGCGACCTGGTTGACGACCTCGGGAATGACCGGGTTGACCTTGCCCGGCATGATCGACGAACCGGCCTGCACCGGCGGCAGGTTGATCTCACCCAGGCCCGCGCGCGGCCCGGACGACAGCAGCCGCAGGTCGTTGCAGCTCTTGGACAGCTTCACGGCGATCCGCTTGAGCACGCCGGACATCTGGACGAACGCCCCGCAGTCCTGGGTCGCCTCGACCAGGTTGGCGGCGGTGACCAGCTGGAGCCCGGTGATCTCGGCGAGGTGGCGGCGGGCCGACTCGGCATACCCGGCGGGCGCGTTCAGCCCCGTACCGATGGCCGTGGCGCCCAGGTTGATCTCATGGATCAACTCCACCGCCTCGGCCAGCCGGGACCGGTCCTCATCGATCATGACGGCGTACGCGGAGAACTCCTGGCCGAGGGTCATCGGCACCGCGTCCTGCAACTGCGTACGGCCCATCTTGAGCACGTCGCGGAACTCGACCGCCTTGCGGGCGAAGGAGTCCTGCAGCACGGACATCGCCTTGAGCAGCCCGCGCACCGCGAACACCGTCGCGACCTTGACGGCGGTCGGGTAGACGTCGTTCGTCGACTGCCCGAGGTTGACGTCCTCGTTGGGGTGCAGGTACGCGTACTGGCCCTTCTCATGGCCCAGCAGCTCCAACGCCCGGTTGGCGACGACCTCGTTGGCATTCATGTTCGTCGACGTGCCGGCGCCGCCCTGGATGACGTCGACCACGAACTGGTCGTGCAGCTTGCCGGACCGGATCTCACGGCAGGCGGCGACGATCGCGGCAGCCTTCTTCGGGTCCAGCAGACCGAGCTCCTCGTTGGCCAGAGCGGCGGCCTCCTTCACAGCGGCCAGGGCGTCGATCAGGTGCGGGTAGGCGGAGATCGGCGTCCCGGTGATCGGGAAGTTCTCCGTGGCCCGCAGGGTGTGAACACCCCAGTAGGCGTCGGCGGGGACGTCACGGTCGCCGAGCAAGTCGTGTTCGCTACGGGTGACGACGGTCATGAGGGAACGGTTCTTCTTTCTGAGAGGGTGAGGTGTAGCGCCCTTCAGGGGCGTGGGGGAACTGCGCGACGAGCCACAACCAGCCCGCAGCCGCCGTACTAGTGGTCCGGCACATCCTCAGGCGCAAGCCGAAACCACAACCGGCTCCAGCGAACGAACCGGCCGCACACACCCGACCGCCCGTCCGCCACCCAGAAGCGCCTCACCTTGGAACTCGGTGAGCAGCTCAGGATCAACCCCGGCCCACGCGAGCGCGGCCGCGGCGACCGGCACTCGCGCCCGGTTCGCCCCGTCCGCGATCTTCACGGCAACGGCCCGTCCATCCGGCAGCGCGGCGACCTGAACGCCCTCGAACCCGTCCTTGGCGAGCAGGCCCGGCACGGCCCGCATCAACGCCGCGACATCCCGCCCGCTGCCGGAGGCCATCTCCGCGTGCTTCCGCATCGCGTCGGCGACCCGGGCCTCGGGCGTACCCGGCACCGCGGTGGTGATCCGGGCGGCGGCGCGGGCGAGCCCGTGCAGGGAGACGGAGAACAGCGGCGCCCCGCAGCCGTCGACGGTCACCTGGGCGATGCGCTGCCCGGTGAGGTCCTCGACGATCTCGGCGATCGCCTGCTGAAGGGGGTGTCCCGGGTCGAGGTAGTCCTCCAGAGACCAGCCGTTGAGCCGGCAGGCGTACAGCATCGCCGCGTGCTTGCCGGAGCAGTTCTGGGCGAGCCGGGAGGGCAGGCGGCCCTCCCGGATCCAGGCGTCCCGGACGACCGGGTCGAACGGCATGTCCGGGACGTTGCGCAGGTGGTCCTCGGTGAGCGCGGCGAGTTCGAGGATGCGCCGGGTCCCGGCGAGGTGGCGTTCCTCGCCGGAGTGGCTGGCCGCGGTGAGCGAGAGCAGCTCACCGTCGAGCGGGAGCCCGGCCCGCACCATGGCGACGGCCTGGACGGGCTTGAGCGCCGAGCGCGGGTAGAAGGCGGCCTCGATGTCACCGAGTTGGAACTGCACCTCGCCGTCGGCGCCGAGGACGACGACGGAGCCGTAGTGGATGCCTTCGATCATTCCGCCGCGTATGAGGTGGGCGACGGGGGCGTGGAGGGGTTCGCGGACAAGGGGTGCGTCCGCTGTGGAACTGCTGTACATCACTGCCTGGTTGTCGTGGGTCGATGAGGGGTCGTCGACCGGCACGTGTGTCACGCGTCGGCCTTGCTTGCGGTGCGCGCGACACGGCGGCGGATGCCGTACCAGCCCGCGACCAGCGCCGCGACGATCAGGGGCAGGCACAGCACGGTGGTGCGGCCGGCGCCTCCGTCGGCGTACATGAGGACCAGGACGGAGGCCAGGAAGGCCAGCGTCACGACTTCGGTCCAGGGGGAGCCCGGCAGTCGGTAGCCGGGCCGGTCGAGCTCGCCCTTCTGGGTCTTCTGCCAGAAGAGCAGGTGACAGATCATGATCATGCCCCAGGTGGCGAGGATGCCGATCGCCGCGAAGTTCAGCACGATCTCGAACGCGTCCGCGGGGACGACGAAGTTGAGACCGACGCCGAGCACACAGATACCGCTGGTGAGCAGGATGCCGCCGTACGGGACCTGGCTGCGGCTCATCACCGAGGTGAACTGGGGGGCCGAGCCGGACATCGCCATGGAGCGCAGGATGCGGCCGGTGGAGTACAGGCCGGAGTTGAGCGAGGACATGGCCGCGGTCATCACGACGAGGTTCATGACGCCGCCGGCGGCCGGGATGCCGATGTTGGACAGCACGGTGACGAAGGGGCTCTCCCCCGCCTTGTACGACGACCACGGCAGCAGCATCGAGAGAAGGACGACGGAGCCGACGTAGAACAGGCCGACGCGCCACATGATGGAGTTGATCGCCTTCGGCATGATCTTCTCGGGGTTCTCGGTCTCACCGGCCGCGACGCCGACCAGCTCGACGGAGGCGTAGGCGAAGACGACACCCTGGACGATCAGCAGCATGGGCAGCAGGCCGTTGGGGAAGAGGCCGCCGTGGTCGGTGATCAGGGAGGGGCCGGGGGTGGTGCCGTCGACGGGGTGCTGGGTGACCAGCAGGAAGATGCCGATGCACATGAAGACGACGAGCGCGCCGACCTTGATGATCGCGAACCAGAACTCCAGTTCGCCGAAGATCTTCACCGAGATCAGGTTCACGGTCAGGACGACCGCGAGGGCTATCAGCGCGATCACCCACTGCGGGATGTCGGAGAACATGCCCCAGTAGTGGGTGTACGTGGCGACCGCGGTGATGTCGGCGATGCCGGTGGTGGCCCAGTTGAGGAAGTACATCCAGCCCGCGGTGTACGCGCCCTTCTCGCCCATGAACTCCCGGGCGTAGGACACGAAGGCGCCGGAGGACGGGCGGTACAGGACGAGTTCGCCGAGGGCGCGCACGACGAGGAACGCGAAGACTCCGCAGACCGCGTAGGCGATGAACAGGGACGGGCCGGCGTCGGCGAGTCGGCCGCCGGCGCCGAGGAACAGGCCGGTGCCGATGGCTCCGCCGATGGCGATCATGTTGACGTGCCGGGCCTTCAGCGACTTGCTGTAGCCGTGGTCTCCGGCGTCTACGTGACCGGCCGAGGGGCGCGTCTCTTCTTTGAGGTGCTGCTCGCTCACGCCTCGGGTCCGCCTTCCGTGGGGCTGTCCGTGCGCGCGGGGCGCACGATGTCGGTGAGGGTGGTCTCGACACGGTCCAGGTGATGCGCCATGGCATCGGTCGCGTCGAGTTCGGAACCGTCGATCAGCGCCTCGACGATGGCCCGGTGCTCGCGGTTGGACTGTTCGCGGCGGCCGCCCAGTTCGTTGAGGAACGCCGACTGACGCGCCAGTGCGTCGCGGATCTCCTCGATGACCCGGCGGAACACCGGGTTCTGGGCGGCCTCGGCCACGGCCAGGTGGAAGAGCGTGTCCATCGCGACCCACGCGGTGGTGTCCGTCTCCCGTTCCATCCGGTCGAGCAGATGGGCGAGGTGGTCGAGGTTCTCCGGGGTGCGGCGCAGGGCCGCGTACCCGGCGACCGGGATCTCGACGTGTCGGCGCACCTCCAGCAGATCGCTGGCCGCGTAGTCGCCGAAGGTGGGGTCCTCGACGGCGCTCGCGACGACGAAGGTGCCCTTGCCGGTCTTGGAGACGGTCAGGCCCATGGTCTGCAGGGCCCTGAGAGCCTCGCGCAGGACGGGGCGGCTGATCTCCAGGGTGCGGCAGAGCTCCGCCTCGGAGGGCAGCTTGTCGCCGATGGCGTACTCACCGCGCTCGATGGCGCTACGGAGGTGTGCCAGGACCGCTTCCATGGCGCTGATGCGTCGCGGGGGCTGTCCGGCTGTCCGGCTGTCTGACAGGTTCACGGGAGTGATACTCCGGGTGAGTCCCGGGTGGTGTCAAGGGAGCCGAAAGGAAAGATTCACCGGGTGTGACGCCTGAAAGCCGGCTTCACACCCGGCCGGGTCCCCGGACGGTGTCAGGTGGTCTGTCGGTCGCGGGTCAGCTGTTGATCACGCCCGCCCCCAGCAGCCCGAACAGCAGCAACCCGACCACGATCCGGTAGATCACGAACGCGTTGAAGGAGTGTTTGGCGACGAACTTCAGCAGCCAGGCGATGGAGGCGTAGGCGACGACGAAGGAGACCGCGGTCCCGACGGCCAGCGGCAGCGCGCCCGTGCCGGTCGTGCCGAGGGCGTCCTTCAGCTCGTAGACGCCGGCGCCGGTGAGGGCGGGGATGCCGAGGAAGAACGACAGGCGGGTGGCGGCGACCCGGTCCAGGTCGAGCATCAGCGCCGTGGACATCGTGGCGCCGGAGCGCGAGAAGCCCGGGAAGAGCAGGGCGAGGATCTGGGAGCTGCCGACGAGCATCGCGTCCTTGAAGGACGTGTCGTCCTCCCCGCGCTTGTGCCGGCCCATCTGGTCCGCCGCCCACATCACGCCGCTGCCGACGATCAGCGAACCCGCGACGACCCACAGCGAGGCGAGCGGCCCTTTGATCAGCGGCTTGGCGGCCAGGCCCACGACGATGATCGGGATCGTCGCGTAGATCACCCACCAGGCGAACTTGTAGTCGTGGTGGTACCGCTCCTCCTTGTCCCGCAGCCCGCGCAGCCACGCGGAGACGATCCGCACGATGTCCTTGAAGAAGTACACGAGCACGGCGGCGATGGCGCCGACCTGGATGACGGCCGAGAACCCGACGACCGCGTCGTCGTCGACGGGGATGCCCATGAGCCCCTCGGCGATCTTCAGATGCCCGGTCGAGGACACCGGCAGGAACTCGGTCACCCCCTCGACGGCTCCGAGGACGACGGCCTGACCGACGCTGATGACGCTCATGGGATCCAGTTCCGGGCGGGGGACAGTGGCGCGCACTGTCCTACCAGGTGCGGGTGTGATCCCCGCGCCGACTACGCCCTGCGGCGGCCTAGGACCACACCGCCTGGGCGAGGGACACCCCCACGAATGCCGCGCCGAGGCCCGCGGTCACGCTCCCCGCGATGTTGGCGACGGCGTAGAGCCCGGAGCCCGTCTCGGCCAGCCGGAGGGTCTCGTAGGAGAAGGTCGAGTACGTGGTCAGGGCCCCGCACAGACCGGTGCCGAGCAGCAGCTGGAGGTGGGAGCTCGCGGCGCCCTGGGCCGCCGCGCCGGTGACCAGGCCGAGGATCAGACAGCCGCTGACGTTGACCAGGAAGGTGCCCCACGGGAACACCGAGTCGTGCCGGGACTGCACCGCCCGGTCGGTGAGGTAACGCAGGGGCGCGCCGGCGACGGCGCCCGCGACGACCAGGAGCCAGTTCACGGTGCCTTCTTACCTTCCGTGTTCTTACCTCTGATGTCCGGTTCGTGTGGTTCGTACGGTGTGGCGCCGCGGCCGATGTACCGGATCACCTCGCAGTCGTCGAGGGTGACCAGGCCCTCGGTGACGAGTTCGTCGAGCTGCGGCAGGAAGGCCCTTACGCGCTCCTCGGTGTCGACGATCACGATCGCGACCGGCAGGTCCTCGCTCAGGGACAGCAGCCGTGAGGTGTGGATCAGGGAGGAGGCGCCGAAGCCCTCGATGCCGCGGAAGACGCTCGCCCCCGCGAGGCCGGCGGCGTGGGCGCGGTGCACGATCTCCGCGTACAGGGGCTTGTGGTGTCTGGTGTCGTGCTCGCCGACGAAGACGGTCAGGCGCAGTGCCCTGCCGGTCAGCCTGGTCATGGCTGCCTCGCTCTCAGGATGCGGCGGGTGGCCGTCGCCGCGAGCCAGACAGCCGTGAGCGCGGCGACGAGGGTGGCGGCCAGATAGGCCAGGCCCACGCGCGGGTGCCCGGCGTCCAGCTGCTTCTGGATGTCGACGGCGTACGTGGAGAAGGTCGTGAAACCGCCGAGCACGCCGGTCCCGAAGAAGGGGCGGACGAGGCGGTGGGCGGCCCACACCTCGGTGATGACCACCATGAACACGCCGATCACCGCGCAGCCCACGACGTTGATCCAGAACGTCGACCAGGGGAAGCCGCCCGGCCCTGCGGGCCACCACAGGGAGGCCGCGTAGCGGGCGGTGGCGCCGATGGCTCCGCCGAGCGCGACGACCGCGACGACGGGTGCCTGGGCCCGCCACGCGGGTTGCCGCGGCGCACGGACGGGGGCGCGCAGGCTCTCGGTGTCCGGGGCTGTCATGGTCGTACGTCTCCTGCCTGGCCGGCCTCACCGCACCTCGCGGGGTGATCGCGGCCGGTCAACAGCGTACGCCGGGCTCATTTCGGTGAGGGTGCCTCGCACACCGCGACGCCCCGCTCCCACAGACTGCCCAGGATCAGTCGGCCGCCGGTCTCGCACACGCTGGTGACCATCCGGAAGCGGGAGTGCCGACGGGCCAGGTGGTGCACGACCCGGCCGGTGTCGTCGACCGCGAGCACGCCGATCGTGCCCGTGGGGCGGAAGGGGGCGCGCACGGCGAGGCGTGCGGCGGTGCGGCGTACGGCGGGGGCGGCGCGGTGCAGGAGGTCCAGCGGGGGTACGCGCGGGCCGGCCAGCGCCACCCAGATCGGTCCGTCCGGAGCGCCGCGCCAGAGGTTGTCCGGCATGCCCGGCAGGTTCTCGGCCAAGGGCTCGCTCCGGCCGGCGCGGGGTCCGGTGAGCCAGTAGCGGGTGAGGCGGCACTCGCTCGTCTCGGCGACGACGAGGAAGGAGCCGTCGGCGCTCAGGGCGAGGCCGTTGGCGAACTGGAGGCCTTCCAGGAGGACTTCGGGGGTGTCACCGCCCGGGGCGAGGCGCAGGAGACGGCCCGTCGCCGTGTGCTCGACCAGGTCGCCGATCCAGTGGTCCAGGGGGTGGCGGCGGCTGCTCACGGTGAAGCAGACGCTGCCGTCGGGCAGGGCTACGGCATTGCTGCAGAACCGCAGCGGCTCCCCCGCCACCGAGTCGGCGAGGACGCGTACGGTGCCGTCGGCGAGGTCGACGCGGAGCAGCCCGCGTGCGGCGTCGCACACCAACAGGGCGTCGTCCGGCAGGAGTTCGAGACCGAGCGGTCGGCCGCCGGTCTCGGCGAGCACTTCGACCCGGGCCTCGGCGGAGTTCACCAGGCCGTCGAGGCGCAGGATCCGGCCGTCCTCGACGCCGGTCAGGACCCGGCCGCGCGCGTCCGCGACCACGTCCTCCGGGCCTCGGCCGCCGATCGCCACGTACCGGCGAGGGAGGAGCTCGGTCGGACGGTTCATGAAAAGCCTCTTCTCAGGGGTCGCGACAGGCGGTCCCGGCGGACACGCACCGTGGTGCGGACGTCACGGTGACGCGCGCCCGGGTACCCGGACCGTGCCGTGTCATCCACTCGGGTCCGGGAGCGATGTGTCACGGTTTACGAGGAACATCCCCTGGCCACTCGGTCAGGCGCGCACAACAGGCGAGAGAGGGTGGTCGTATGTCACGTCCGCCCCGGTCGTTTGCGGACCGCCGCCCCGGTGGAGGGGCCCGTGGCCTACGGCGGTCGCGTTGAACGTCCGGCGCTCCCTGCCGCACACGGCATGGCACCGGATGGGGCTCGCGGAGCTCTACCGGCGTGGCAAGGAGCTGGAGTTGCTGCACCGCGCCATGGGGTTCGCCGCGCTCTCCCTGGTCACGCTGGCTCCGCTGCTGATCGTGGTGGCGGCCGTCGATCCCCTCGGGCGCGGCGGGTTCGCCCTGTGGCTGGTGGACGGCATGGACCTGTCCGGAAGGTCGGCCCGCGCCCTCTCGCAGGTCTTCACTCCACCCCGCAAGGTGGTCAGCACGACCAGTGCGCTGGGCGTCGCCCTGCTCGCCGTGTTCGGTGTGGCCTTCGCCGCCAGTGTCCAGAACGGCTACGAGCGCATCTGGCGGCTGCCCGCCGGCCCCTGGCACCGGGTGTGGCGACAGACCGTCTGGCTGATCATGCTCATGACATACGTGTACGCGCAGGTGCAGACCCGGACTCTGCTGCACGGAACGCCCCGCATCCTGCTGAGCACGGCGGTGGGCGTGCTGTTCTTCTGGTGGGGGCCGCACTTCCTGCTCTGTGAGGTGCGCTGGCGGTATCTGCTGCCCGGCGCGATCGCCACCATGGCGGGACTGGTCGGGCTGCGCTGGTTCTCGTACCTGGTGTTCACCCCGCTGCTCGTCACGAACGCGATCAGCTACGGTCCGGTCGGGACCGTCCTGGTGGTGGAGTCCTGGCTGGTCGGGGTGGGGTTCGTGGTCTACGGCGGTGCGCTGGTGGGCCGGCTGCTGTGCGAGCGGTTCGGGGATGTGTCCGCGTAGACGTACGGCCAGGCGGGGCATCAGGGGGAAACCGAGTCCGTCCGGCGCCTGCGACACACGGCCCGGGCAGCGCCGCTACCAGCCCTTCTCGAACATGCGGGCGGCCTCGGCGATCCGCATGTCGTCGCGGCGGTAGTACAGGCGCCGCCGGATCCGCTTGGTGCGCAGCAGGCCGATGTTCACCAGGAGGCGGAGGTGGGTCTCGGCGACCTTGTGCGGCACGCCGAGCTTCGCGGCCACGGCGGACGCCGTGACGCCGTCCTCGGCCGGGTCGCCGCGCCGCTGCTTCGGGAAGTGCGTGCCCGGGTCCTTCAGCCATTCCAGGATGTCCAGGCGCGCTGCGCCGGCGGGAGTCCTCAGCATGCCGCCCCCTGCATCGGGTCGCGTCGTCACGTCCTCCCACTGTCCCGCAGCCGAAGCCGCCCTGTCCGGGACTCTTCGAGCCTTGTCCGGTACCGAACGGCCGTACGGAAAAAGGCGGTTGGGCCAGGACGCGGCGATGCCCGGTCGCAAGCGCGCGACCGGGCCCTTTGTCACCGGCTCGGCGGACTCGGCGGACTCACCGGTGGCTGAACCACGCCATCGACGAGAGCGCCTTGTCGTCGTAGCCGAACAGCGCCTGGTTCTCCCAGCCGTTGCCGGAGGCGGCGTCGGTCGGGTCCCAGCCGTTGCCGGAGACGGCGGTCCAGGTCGCCTCCCAGTAGAAGACGCCGAGGCCACGGCCGTTCGGGACGGCCTCCACGATGCTCGTCACGTCGTTCATCCAGCGGCGCTGCCCGGCCGTGTTCGCCGGGTAGCCCGAGACCAGCTCGCCCGTGGTGTTGATGATCTCCTCGTGCGAGTCCTCGCTGTCCAGCCGGAACGGGTAGGCCGTCTCGGCGACGAAGACCGGCTTGCCATAGCGGGAGGCCGCGTCGTCCAGGGTGGTCTGGAAGTCGTAGAGCGAGCCGTGCCAGTAGCCGTAGTAGGACAGGCCGATCGCGTCGAACTTCACGCCGCCCGCGACCGCGCTGTCGAACCACCAGCGGGTGCCGGACAGGTCACCGCCCTTGGCGAGGTGCAGGGCGACCGTGGTGGCGGAGTTGACGGCCTTGACGGCGTCGTAGCCCGAGTTGAGCAGGCCGGCGAGCTGCGACCAGTTGCTCGTGGAGCCCTCGCTCCAGAGCATGCCGCCATTGATCTCATTGCCCACCTGGACCATGTCGGCGGTGGTGCCCTGGGCCTTCAACGCGTTCAACACGTCGTACGTGTGGTTGTACACGTCGGTCCTGAGTTGACCGTACGAGTGCCCCGCCCAGGCGGCCGGCTTGCTCTGGGCGCCCGGGTCGGCCCAGATGTCCGAGTAGTGGAAGTCGACCAGCAGCTTCATGCCGGCCGCCTTGATCCGCTTGGCCATGGCGAGGACGCGCGGCTTGTTGTTGTAGCCGTCGGCCGGGTCGACCCAGACCTTCAGGCGCGCGTAGTTCATGCCGGCGTTCTTCAGGATGGTGACCGCGTCGCCGCTGGTACCGGATGCGGTCCGGTAGACGCCGCCCTTGGCCTCGCTCTTGGCGAGAGAGGAGATGTCGGCGCCGTGGATCGACGTGCCGCCCGTGCCGGACGCGAAGGTCAGGTCGTCGACGTTGATCCAGTTGCCGGCGTTGGCGTCACTGTTGACGCTGATCGTGCACTGGTTGTTGGTCACGTTGACCGGCACGACGATACGGATCCAGCCGCTCGCCGAGACCGGCAGGTCGGTGCGCTGCTCCGCGCCACCGCAGTTCTTCAGGGCTATGTACGCCGCGTTCTGGCCACCGCCGGAACGGACCCAGGCGGTGAGCTTGTAGTTGCCGTTGGTGAGCCCGGACAGGTACTGGTACGTCTCCACCTTGTAGGCGGAGGACGCCCAGTGGGTCAGGCGGTAACTCCCGCCGTGGCCGCCGGCCTCGGTGAAGGAGGCGGAGTTCCGCCCGGCCGCCGAGTACGTGGACCAGCCGGCCGGGGTCGCGGTGCCGGTGCCGTCGGACTCGAAACCGCCGTTGGTCAGCGTGCTCGCCGCCGAGGCGGTCTGCGCGGGCAGGGCGGTCAGGGCGAGTCCGGCTGCGAGCGGCAGCAGCAGGGCTCGGAGGGTGCGTCTGGGATGGAACATCGTCGTCCGTCGTCCCTTCGACGTGAGTGGGGTTGGGGAGTGACCTCACCTGGGGCGGTGAGAAGCCCCTCCGCCCGCGGCTCGTGGCACGCGCGGGCGGAGGGGAGTCGGCTCAGCCGTCGAGTCGGACGACCCGGACGGCTCCCGCGGGAACTTCGATACGGCCCGCGGCACGTTCACCGGTCAGCAACTCGGTGCCGGGCGAGTCCAGCGGCACCTTGACGTCCGACGCGGTGTGGTTGAGGGCGAACAGGTAGCTGCCCGACTCGCCGGCGCGGCGCACGACCTCGACGTCGCGAGGCAGGTCGGCACGCGGGGCGACCTGCGCGTCCTCGATCGCCCAGCCCAGCAGCGCGTCGAGGCCCTCGGCGCCGAGCCGGGTGGAGACGTACCAGGCGGTGCCCTCGCCGAGGCGGTGCCGGGTGACGGCCGGGTGGCCGGCGGTCAGGCCGTCGGCGTACGTCCAGACGGTCTCGGCGCCGCGCGGGACGACGAACTCGGTCCACACGTCGCCGCCGAGCTCGGAGCCGTCCGGGCCGGTGATGCGTACCAGCTGGTCCTGGAGCAGCGGCGCGAACTCCTCGACCGTCAGGCCGAGGACGTCCCGCAGCGGGCCGGGGTAGGCGCCCTCGTGCACGGCGTCGTGCTCGTCGACGATGCCGGAGAAGTACGACACGACGAGGGTGCCGCCGTTCTCGACGTACCGGCGCAGGTTGCGGCCGGCCGCCTCCGTCATCAGGTACAGCGCGGGCACGACGACAAGGGGATAGGCCGACAAGTCGGCTTCCGGGTGAGCGAAGTCGACGGTGAGGTGGCGGTCGTAGAGCACCTCGTAGAAGGCGTCGGCGCGCTCGCGCGGGTCGTGGTCCTCGCTGGGCCGCCAGTCGAGGTTCTGCGCCCACCAGGAGTGCCAGTCCCACAGCATCGCCACGTCGGCCTGCGTGCGGGTGCCGCGGACCGTGCTCAACGAGTCGAGGGTGGCGCCGAGTTGGACGACCTCGCGCCACACGCGGGTGTCGGTGCCGCCGTGCGGGACCATCGCGGAGTGGAACTTCTCGGCGCCGCGCCGGGACTGCCTCCACTGGAAGAACATGGCGCCCTCGGAGCCGCGCGCCACATGGGCGAGGGAGTTGCGGGCCATCTGGCCGGGCGCCTTGGCGGGGTTGCGGGCCTGCCAGTTGACGCCGGAGGTGGAGTGCTCCAGGAGGATCCAGGGCGCTCCCCCGGCGACCGAGCGGGTGAGGTCGGCGGCCATCGCGAGGTTGACGTGGGTGCGGCGGCCGTCGGTGATCAGGTAGTGGTCGTTGGTGACGATGTCGACCTCGCGGCCCCAGGCCCAGTAGTCGACGGAGTCGCACTGGCTGAGGGCCGTCATGAAGTTGGTCGTGACCGGGACGCCGGGCGAGAGGCGGTGCAGGATGTCCCGCTCCATACGGAAGTTCTCGCGCATGGTGGCGTCGGCGAACCGCTTGTAGTCCAGCGCCTGGGACGGGTTGACGGCCGTCGGGGTCGCGCGCGGCGGGTTGATCTGCTCGAAGTCGGCGTATCGCTGGCCCCAGAAGGCGGTGCCCCAGGCCTCGTTGAGCGCGTCGACGGTGCCGTGGGTGTCCGAGAGCCAGCGGCGGAAGTGCGCGGCGCAGGAGTCGCAGTAGCAGGCGGAGACGGGGACGCCGTACTCGTTGTGCACGTGCCACATCGCGAGCGCCGGGTGGTCGCCGTAGCGTTCGGCGAGCCGGGTGGTGATGCTCGCGGCGGCCGCGCGGTAGTCCGTGTTGCTGTGACAGATGGCGGCACGGGAGC
The DNA here is from genome assembly GCF_055564995.1 of Streptomyces sp. NPDC028907. Classification (NCBI taxonomy): domain Bacteria; kingdom Bacillati; phylum Actinomycetota; class Actinomycetes; order Kitasatosporales; family Streptomycetaceae; genus Streptomyces; species Streptomyces sp. NPDC028907. The sequence goes on along the minus strand of NZ_JBVHVE010000011.1, from coordinate 137,517 downwards.
CGAACTCGTGGCGCACGCCCTCCGCCGTCACGGGCAGCGCCTCGGGGTGGGCGCGGTAGAACCAGACCGGCGGGCAGACGGTGGGCGTGCCCAGGTCGACGCGGACGCCGTTCTCGTGCAGCAGGTCGAACAGGCGGTCCAGCCAGCCGAAGTCGTATACGCCGGGTGAGGGCTCCAGCAGGGCCCAGGAGAAGATCCCGACACTCACCATCGTGACGCCGGCCTCCCGCATCAGCCGGACGTCCTCCTGCCAGACGCTTTCCGGCCACTGCTCGGGGTTGTAGTCCCCGCCGAAGGCGAGCCTGGTGAGGCCCCTGGGCGTGGTCTCCGGCATGGATCTCTCCCGTTTGGTTTCGATCATTTGGGAACGTGCACACATCGGATCGGCGGTGCGAGCCCAACATAACCGCACAGCAACAACCATTGACAAGTGGCCGGGATGTTTCTCTACTGTGAACGCTCACAGAAGCATGGCGGGCCCTCGCAGCAGGCGGAGGCCCCAGGTCAGGGGAGAGATCCATGCCCATCACGAAGCGTCGGCGACTCGTTTTCAGAACCGCGGCCACCTGTGTCGCCGCCGCCCTCGGCGCCACCGCCCTCGCCGCCTGCGGCTCCGACGACGCCGGGGAGGACTCGTCGGGTCCGGTCTCGCTGACGTACTGGACCTGGACGCCGGGCATGGACAAGGTCGTCGACCTGTGGAACAAGGGCCCGGGCAAGAAGGACCAGATCACGGTCACGGTGAAGAAGCAGGCGTCCGGCGACACACTGGTCACCAAGATCCTCACCGCGCACAAGGCCGGCAAGGCCCCGGACCTGGTCCAGGCCGAGTACCAGGCGCTGCCGACGCTGGTCAGCAATGACGCGGTCGCGGACATAGCCGACCAGGTCGGCGACGCGAAGGGCAAGTTCGCCGAGGGGGTCTGGCAGCAGACCACGCTGGGCACGGACTCGGTCTACGCGGTCCCGCAGGACATCGGGCCGATGATGTTCTACTACCGCCAGGACCTCTTCAAGAAGTACGACCTGAAGGTCCCGAGCACCTGGGAGCAGTTCGCCGAGACCGCCCGTGCGCTGAAGAAGAAGTCACCCGACACGGACCTGACCACGTTCTCCGCCAACGACTCCGGCCTCTTCGCGGGTCTGGCCCAGCAGGCCGGCGCGAAGTGGTGGACGACCTCCGGTGACAGGTGGAAGGTCGGCATCGACGACGCCGCCTCGCAGAAGGTGGCGGGGTTCTGGGGCGACCTCGTCAAGGAGGGCGCCATCGACGACCAGCCGATGTACACGCCGGCTTGGAACAAGGCGCTCAACACGGGCAAGCAGATCGCGTGGGTCAGCGCCGTGTGGGCGCCGGGCACGCTGACCACGGCCGCGCCCGACACCAAGGGCAAGTGGGCCATGGCCCCGCTGCCGCAGTGGTCGCAGTCGGAGAACGTCACCGGCAGCTGGGGCGGTTCCTCCACCGCCGTGACGACGGACTCCAAGAACAAGGCGGCCGCCGCCAAGTTCGCCGCCTGGCTGAACACCGACGGCGACGCCCTCAACGCGCTGGCCAAGGAGGGCGGCATCTACCCGGCCTCCACGTCGGCCCAGCTCAGCGGCGCCTTCACCACGCCGCCGGACTACTTCTCCAACCAGCCCGACTTCTACAAGCAGGCCGCCGAGATCGCCGAGACCACGGCTGCGTCGGCCTGGGGCCCGAACGTGAACGTCGCCTACACGACCTTCAAGGACGCCTTCGGCAAGGCCGCAAAGGACAAGTCGGACTTCGTCGCCGCCCTGAGGACCATGCAGGACGACACGGTCGCCGACCTCGAGAAGCAGGGCTTCGAGGTCTCCGAGTGACCAGCACCAGCCGGAAGGCGTACGGGGTGAAGGGGGCCCCGTACGCCTTCCTCCTCCCCGCGACGCTCCTGTTCCTGCTCTTCTTCGCACTGCCCATCGGCTACGCGGTCTGGCTCAGCTTCCACAAGGTGAAGGTCTCCGGGCTCGGGCTCGGTTCGGGTGCCCGCAAGGAGGTCTGGGCCGGTCTGGAGAACTACACCGACGCCCTCACCGACAGCGAACTGGCCGGCGGCGCGCTGCGCGTCCTCGGCTACGGCTGCATCGTGGTGCCGGTGATGCTCGGGCTCGCCCTTCTCTTCGCCCTGATGCTCGACTCCGACAAGGTGCGGCTCGCGCCCTTCACCCGGCTCGCGATCTTCCTGCCGTACGCCATACCCGGGGTGGTGGCCGCGCTGCTGTGGGGCTTCCTGTACCTGCCGGACGTCAGCCCCTTCTACTACGTGCTGGAGAGGCTGAGTCTGCCGCAGCCGGACCTGCTGGACGGGGGGCCGCTGTATCTCGCCCTCTCCAACATCGCGGTCTGGGGCGGCACCGGCTTCAACATGATCGTCATCTACACCTCGCTCCAGGCGATACCGGCCGAGGTGTACGAGGCGGCCAAGCTGGACGGCGCCACGCCACTGCAGATCGCGCTGCGGATCAAGATCCCGATGGTGGCGCCCTCGCTGGTGCTGACCTTCTTCTTCTCGATCATCGCCACGCTCCAGGTGTTCAGCGAGCCGACCACGCTGAAGCCGCTCACCAACTCCGTGTCCACGACCTGGAGTCCGCTGATGAAGGTGTACCAGGACGCCTTCGGCAAGGGCGACATCTACGCGGCGGCCGCCCAGGCCACGATCATCGCCCTGGCGACGCTGCTGCTGTCCTTCGGCTTCCTGCGGGCCGCGAACCGTCGCAACAAGCAGGAGGCAGCGCGATGAGCTCCCTTGCCGTCGGCAAGGCCGACACGGCCGCCGGCACCACACCCGGCACCGCGCGGAGCCGCCCTCCGCTGCGCCGCCGGATCGCACTGGTCCCGACGATCACGCTGCTGCTGGGCGCGCTCTACTGCCTGCTCCCCGTGGCCTGGGTGGTGATCGCGGCGACCAAGTCCGGCAGCGAGCTGTTCTCCACCTTCACCTTCCTGCCGGGCACGGGCTTCGCCGACAACCTCTCGGACCTGAGCGCCTACCGCGACGGCGTGTACTGGCAGTGGATGGGCAACTCCGCCCTGTACGCCGGTCTCGGCGCGCTGCTGTCGACGGTCGTCTCGGCGTTCAGCGGCTACGCGCTGGCGATCTACCGCTTCCCCGGCCGCGAGACGCTCTTCAACGTGCTGCTGGCGGGTGTGCTGATGCCGCCGGTCATCCTCGCCATCCCCCAGTACCTGCTGCTGGCGAAGGTGGACCTGACGGACTCGTACCTGGGCGTGCTGCTGCCGCAGCTCCTCTCGCCGTACGGCGTCTACCTCTCGCGGATCTACGCGGCCGCCGCCGTCCCCGCCGACGTGGTGGAGGCCGGGCGCATGGACGGGGCGAGCGAGTGGCGGATCTTCTCGCGGGTCGCGCTGCCGATGATGGTGCCCGGCATGGTGACGGTGTTCCTGTTCCAGTTCGTGGCGATCTGGAACAACTTCCTGCTGCCGTACATCATGCTCAGCGACGACGAGAAGTTCCCGATCACGCTGGGCCTGTTCACGCTCCTCGAACAGGGCGCCAACACGCCCGCGCTGTACACCCTGGTGATCACCGGTGCCTTCCTCGCGGTCATTCCGCTGGTCGCGCTCTTCCTGGTCATCCAGCGGTTCTGGAGCCTGGATCTGCTCTCCGGGGCCGTAAAGTCATGACCATGAGCAACACGGGGGGCCGACGCAGGCCGCCGACGATCCACGACGTGGCGCGCGAGGCCGGAGTCTCACGGGGCACGGTCTCACGGGTGCTCAACGGCGGGCACTACGTCAGCCCGACCGCCCAGGAGGCGGTCAACGCGGCGATCCGCAAGACGGGTTACGTCGTCAACCGGCATGCCCGCTCGCTGATCACGGGGCGCTCGGACTCGATCGGCTTTCTGCTGACCGAGCCGCAGGAGCGGTTCTTCGAGGACCCCAACTTCAATGTCCTGCTGAGCGGGTGCACACAGGCGCTCGCGGCGCACGACATCCCGCTGCTGCTGATGCTGGCGGGCACGCGGGACGAACGACGGCGCATCACGCGGTACATCACGGCGGGTCACGTCGACGGGGTGCTGCTGGTGTCCAGTCACTCCGGGGACCCGGTGGCCGACGAACTGCGCGCGGCGGGGGTGCCCCTCGTCCAGTGCGGCAAGCCGATGGGGCTCGGCTCCAAGGTGAGTTACGTGGCGGCGGACGACCGGGACGGCGCCCGTGACATGGTGCGCCACCTGCTGTCCCTGGGCCGCCGCCGGATCGGCGTGGTGAGCGGCCCGCTGGACACTCCGGGCGGCGTCGACCGCCTCGCCGGCTACAAGGAGGTCCTCACGGAAGCGGGCGTCGGGATCGACGAGCGGCTCATCGTCTCCGGCGACTACAGCCGCGCCAGCGGTGAGGCGGGCACCGAGCGGCTGCTGGCGCAGGCCCCGGACGTGGACGCCCTGTTCGTGGCCTCCGACCTGATGGCGCAGGGCGCCCTGACCGCGCTGCACCGTGCGGGCCGCCGGGTGCCCGAGGACGTGTCCGTGGGCGGCTTCGACGACTCCAGCGCGGCGACGGAGGCCACCCCGGCCCTCACCACCGTTCGCCAGCCCTACGACCGCATCAGCGCCGAGATGGTGCGGTTGCTGCTCGCGCAGATCGGCGGTGAGGACCCGGCGGCGGTGATCCTGCCGACGGAGCTGGTGAAGCGGGATTCGACGTAGCGGCGCGTACGTGCCGCGAGGGCGCGCTCCACGGCGATCCGGCCGTGGGCGCGCCCTTGGCGTGCGACCGGTCAGGAATCGAGAAGCCCGCCACCGCTCCCCCGCCCTAGCGTGAAACCACCGACGACAACCGTCACACACTTCACGTCAGGAGTACGTCATGACCGCCGGAGTCAACACGATCATCTACCCCGTCAAGGACCTCGACCGGACGAAGGCCCTGTTCAGGGCCCTGCTGGGCACGGAGCCGTATGCGGACGAGCCGTACTACGTCGGCTTCAAGGACGCCGGACAGGACGTCGGCCTCGACCCCAACGGCCACGCGAAGGGCATGACCGGCCCGGTCCCCTACTGGCACGTCGACGACATCAGGACGACCCTCGCGGCCCTGCTGGAAGCGGGCGCCGAGACGCTCCAGGACGTGCACGACGTCGGTGGCGGCAGGCTCATCGCCTCGGTGAAGGACGGGGACGGCAACCTCGTGGGGCTGCTCCAGGACCCGACCGGCTGAGAACCCGCGCCGAGTCTGTTGCACAGGCACTAGTTGCACAGTCAATAAATGGCTGAATCGGTGCTACCGTGCCGGTATGGCAGTGAAGACGGCCGATGCCGGACTCGAGGACCGCTGGCGGGACATCCTCTCCGTACACGCGCGCACGATGACGGAGATCGACCGCGTACTGCACCCGCACGGACTCGGCGCGAGCGACTTCGAGGTGCTCGACATCCTCGCCTCGGCGACGCCGGAGGAGGGCGCGCAGTGCCGGGTGCAGAACCTGGTCGGACGGGTCCATCTCAGCCAGAGCGCGCTGTCCCGGCTCATCGGGCGGCTGGAGAAGGACGGCCTGGTGGAGCGCTCGGTCTGCGCGGAGGACCGGCGCGGTGTCTACGTCGCCCTCACCCGCAAGGGCCGTGATCTGCACGCCGAGGTCCTGCCGCTCCAGCGCGCCGTGCTGGCCCGGATGCTCAACGGCTGACGCCGGGCGTCCCGAGCACGAACTCGGCCCCGTCCGGCAGCACTTCGACACCCGCCTCGGCCGCCCGTGCGCAAGCCGTCGAGGCGGGGTCGAGCAGGGGTTCGTGTCGGCCAGGCGGGTGTGGATCCGACGGGCGTGCGGGTGGTCTAAGGCCGGGCCAGCAGCGTCCGTACCCCCTCCGACGTCAGGGTCAGCGGGTGCGAGGAGCCGGCGTCTATGGTCAGCGCCAGATCGTCGGCCGGCCACTGCGAGGCGAGGGCGCCCAGCGGGACCAGGCGGTAGCGGGAGACGAAGGGCAGCAGCTCGGCCATCGCGGGCTCGGAGGTGAAGACGGGGACGACGGGCTCCCCGCCCGGGCGTTCGATGACCGGCAGCGCCACGGCGCCGGGGTCGGTGGCGTCCTGTTCGGTGACGTCGTCGGGCACGGGGACGAGGACGTCGCTGCTGGCGAGCGTGTCCATCGCCGCCATGTCCTCGCTGTTCCCGGCCAGCGCGTCCAGCGCACGCCGGGCCGGCGTGGCGGTGTTGTCGTTCGCTGGTGTCTCCATGGCAGATCCCCTGGTAGCGGCGTTCGTGCGGTCCTGCTCGCGTACCCGATCCGGAGCGGGGCATTCCTGTGGCGGTCCAGGGGATCTCAGCGGCTCTGGGGGGCTCTGCGCGGCTCAGGGGATCAACGGAATGTGCTCGGACGGCAGCCCCATGCGGTCGCAGCCGACCCGGCGGGCCAGGGGCTCGGCCATGCTGGGGCCGACGTGCGTCCAGTACGTGGCCGCGTCCCGGAAGTAGCGCTGCATCCGCTCGCCGTCGCGGGCGTGCCGGGAACCGGCGGTGCGGAAGAGGGTGCCCTGGAGGACGTCCCAGGTCATGCGGCCGGCGTTCAGGAACGTCAGGGCGAGGCGGTTGTCCTCGGCGAGGGTGAAGGGGGCGACGCCGGTGACGTTGCGACGGCAGGTCTCCATCCATTCCTCGGCGGTGCCGCGCAGTGCCGCCTCGGCCGTGTGGATCACGCCGAGGGCCTCCCCCAGGTGCCGCTGGTAGTCGTGGAGGTCGCCGCGGGTGCGGTCGGGTTCGAGGAGGAGCGGGCGGTCGGCGACGACCCTGGCGTACTCGTCGGCGGCGGCGTACGCGGTGCCGATCATGATGGCGGCCAGCTCGCCGTGGAAGAAGCTCGGTGCCCGCCCGGCGTACAGCGGGTTGCCGTGCAGCGCGGAGCCGACGCTGCCGCCCTCGACGGGCAGGTCGAGCAGGCTCGCCTCGCAGGTGAGGTACGCGGGGATGCGGGCCTGTTCCAGGTGGATGCTGTTGGAGCCGCTGCCGCGCAGGCCGAGGACGCCGTGCCAGTCGTCGAGCACCGTCCACACCGAGCGCGGGGCCACGAAGAGCACCGGCGGTCCGGGCGGGGCGCCGGGGTGGTCGGGGGCGCGCAGGGTCTGGCCGACGTAGTGGGTGGAGTAGGGGGCGCCCGAGGAGTACGGCCAGGTGCCGTCGAGGACGACATGGCCGTCGCCGTCGGGCTGTGCGACACCGATGGGCGCGACCGTGGACGCGGCGCGGAAGTCGCCGTCGGCCCCGAAGATCTCGTCCTGTGCCTTCTCGCCGAAGAGCGTGGCGACCTGGAGGACGTGGGCGGCGGTGAGCGACAGGGCCCAGCCGGTGGAGGGGCAGCCGCGAGCGATCTCGGTGACGACCCGGTAGAAGGTGGGCAGGCCGAACTCGTAGCCGCCGTACCGGCGCGGCTGGAGGATCCGGTAGAAGCCGGCCCGCAGGAAGTCGTCGTGGGTGTCCTTGGGGTAGTGCGTCAGCCGTTCGGTCTCCGGCTGGCGTTCGAGCAGCGCGGGCCGCAGGTTCACGGCGCGTTCGACGATGCCGGTTTCGGTCAGTCCGGGCTCGGGAGCGGCGATCACGTTGCCTCCTGACGTGTGGGGCCGTCCGTTGGTGCCGTGCTGCGTGACGCGTCACGAGTGATTGAACACGGCAACCATGGGTGGGGTACCGACCGGATATCGCCAAGTGCCGGGGCCGCGGCGAACAGTCGTAGCCTGAAGGGGAAGGGACAGGCTCCCGTCCTCGTGGGCGCGGGAGGCGTGTATGCGTTACGACGACCGCAGGGCCGCGGGTCGGCTGCTGGCCGAGGGGCTGGCGCAGCTGCGCGGCCAGGATGTGGTGGTGCTGGGGCTGCCCCGGGGCGGGGTGCCGGTGGCGGCCGAGGTGGCGCGGTGGCTGGCAGCCCCGCTGGATGTGCTGGTGGTGCGCAAGCTGGGGGTGCCGCGGCAGCCGGAGTGGGGATTCGGGGCGATCGGCGAGGGCGGGGTCCGCGTTCTCAACCGGGACGTGGTCGCGGAGGCCGGGCTGGAAGCGGCGGAGCAGGAGGCCGTCGAGGCGGCCGAGCGGGCCGAGCTGGACCGGCGGGTGCGGAGCTACCGGCAGGGGCGGCCGGCGTCGCCGGTCGCCGGGCGCACGGTGGTCGTGGTGGACGACGGGATCGCCACCGGCGCAACGGCCGAGGCGGCCTGTCGGGTCGTACGAGGTCAGGGCGCGGCCCGGATCGTGCTGGCCGTGCCCGTCGGACCGGCTCACAGCGTGGCCCGGCTGGCGCGGGTGGCCGACGAGGTGGTGTGCCCGCGGACGCCGGAGGTGCTCGGCTCGGTGGGGGCCTGGTACCGGCACTTCGCCCAGGTCTCGGACGAGGAGGTGACATCCCTGCTCGCGACGGGCGCCCGGCCTCTGTCCCACTCCCCCGGCGCGGCCGAGGCCCCGAATCGCGAGGTGCAGATCCCGGCCGCCGGAGCCCGGTTGGGGGCGCGTCTGGTCGTGCCGGACGGGGCGCCGGCCGCAGTGGCGTTCGCGCACGGCAGTGGCAGCGGCCGGCACAGCCCGCGCAACCGGTACGTCGCGTCCGCCCTCAACCGCGCAGGCCTCGCCACCCTGCTGCTCGACCTGCTCACCGACGACGAGGCGCACGACCGGCACAACGTCTTCGACATCTTCCTGCTGGCCCGCCGGCTGCACGCCGCGTCGCTGTGGCTGCGCCGTGAAACCGGGCTGCCCGTCGCCTACTTCGGTGCCAGTACGGGAGCCGCCGCCGCGCTGGAGGCGGCCGCGCTGTCCGGCTCCGAGATCCGCTCGGTCGTCTCCCGCGGCGGCCGACCGGACCTGGCGACTCCGGCCGCGCTGACCCGGCTTCGGGCACCGACGCTGCTCATCGTCGGCAGCCGGGACACCCAGGTCCTCAGCCTCAACCGGCTCGCCGCCGACCGGATGCACTGCGAGCACCGCATCGCCGTCGTCCCCGGCGCCACCCACCTCTTCGAGGAGCCCGGGACCCTGACCACGGTCGCCGAACTGGCCCGCGACTGGTTCACCGCCCACGTCGAGCGCCCGACCACCACGGGAACTCCGGGTACGCCACCGCGCCGGTCGGCGTGAGGCGGCTTGTTCCGCACGGTCCGCAGGCCCCGCTTCCACCAACATCGAGGGGCATGGAGATTATGTGTGGAGCATATGCCTACACTCTGGATCCGGCACGGAGAGGGACCTTAAGTGAGTCGACCGAACGGCCCCGTCTGCCCGGAGTGCGGTACGCCCCGGGCCGCGGACGGGACTCCCGCCTGCTCCTGCGCCCGCCGTGCGTCCGAGGCCCGTCGCGACGCACGCACGGCGGAGGCCGCGGCCGCGGACGATTTCGATCCGGTACGGATACGACCGTTCGTGGAGCTCGGTGACGACGTCGGTGCGATCCGGCCGCCCGGGGATGAAGTCCCGCAGGAGCCAAGGGACTTGGCGGACACGGACGACGCCCCCACACCCCCGGCGGCGGCAGAGCCGACCCCCGCCCCCGACCCGGACGGCGCCCATGAGGAACCCCGGCACAGGCGCCGCGCTCTCCTCATCACCGGCGCGGGAGCCACCCTGGCCGTCGTGCTGACGGGCGCCTTCCTGGGCGGGGTGTTCCGCTACGACGGCCCCTCGCGGGACCGGGCGGCCTCCGACGACGTACGGGCACCCGTCCCGGACGCCGCCACCGAGGACGGCACGTCACCCGAGGGACAGTCAGCGGCTACGGCCTCCGCATCACCGTCCCAGAGCCCGACCCCCTCCCCCAGCGCATCCCTTTCCGACAGCCCCGCCCCGCCGACCGCCCCCACCGCCACCGCACCGCCCTCCAGCCCCGGCACGACCACCGGCCCCGCCCCCGCCCCGACCGACGCGGAGGGGCAGCCGCCGGTCCTCAGCCGCGGCGACCGGGGCCCGGAAGTCACCGAACTCCAGCTCCGGCTGCGCCAGACCGGCCTCTACGGAGGCGGCATCGACGGCGACTTCGACCGTGAGGTCGAGAGCGCGGTACGCACCTACCAGCTCACCCGGGTCATCCTCGGCGACGAGTCCGGCGTGTACGGCGCGGCGACTCGTACGTCGCTCGAATCGGAGACGTCGGAGCCGTGACGCCTTCGGCCTCCGGGCCGGTTCATTGGCGCTGAATCGTCTGTGGCGCGGGCGCGTGTGCGGCTACGGTGGCGCTCTCCATAATGCGAGCGCACAGGGGGACAAGATGCGGAAGCGACGGTTCACAGGGCTCTGTGCCGCACTGGGACTCACGGCGGCCGCGGTAGCCGCATCCACACCCACCGCCCAGGCGGCTCCGGCGACCGTGCGGACGGGCGTGTCGATCAGTTCGTACTCGGACTGCCCGCGCGGCTGGTTCTGCGCCTATGAGCACCAGGACGGACTGGGCAGGATGGCGCGTTTCCAGAAGGGCGCCGCCGACCTTCGCGACTTCAATCTGAACGACCAGATCTCGTCCGTGTTCAACAACTTGGGAAACGGCCAGACGTTCTGCACGTTCCTGGACATCAATTTCAACGGCGCCACGTGGCTGGTGGGCAACTGGCGTGGAAACACCGCCCAGTACCACCGGGACGAGAACATCAGCTCCCTCGCCCTGGGCTGCTTCTAGCGGACACCGCACCAGCCGGGCGTCACCCCTCCAGCAGCTCGGCGACCGTCGTCACCCGGATCAACGGTCGGTACAGGTCCAGCACATGCAGTGCCTTGGCGTGCGAGTCGTCGTCCGCGCCCGCGCAGGCATCGGCGGGGACCAGGACCTCGATGCCCGCGTCGGCGGCCGCCAGGGCGGTGGAGAGGACGCAGCAGTCGGTGCTGACGCCGGTGAGGACCAGGCGGCCCTCCGCGGTGGCGGGTCGGGCCAGTTCCGGGGTCCATTTGCCGAACGTGGGGGCGTCCAGCACATGCCGGGCGTGATCCGCGAACTCGTCCGCCAGTTCCCAGAGTTGGGCGTCGGGGAGTTGCAGGGCGAAGGGGTGCTGCGCGTAGTACGCCTGCCAGGCGCCTTCGGGTGTGCGGGGGGCCACGAAGCGGGTGAACGTGACCCGGTCCCCGAAGGCCGGCAGGAGGCGTCGTACGCCTGCCGCCGCTTCGGTGAATCGTGGGGCGGCCCATGGGCTGTCGGGGTCGGCGAAGACGCGTTGCATGTCGATGACGGCGAGCCACCCGGTCGTCATGGCGTCGCCCCTTCGGTCGCCGCCGGGCTCCGTGGGCTCGGTGCCTGCGCCTCCTGTGCGCGGACGCGTCCGCGCCGCAGCAGGGTGCCGACGAAGCCGAGCGCGAGGGCCGCCGCGACGCCGAGGTTGGCGTACGCCCAGGCGCCGGACCTGCCGCCCAGGCCGAGAGGGCCGAGGAGATAGCCCTGCCAGTCCAGCCAGTTCGCCGTCGAGTTGGTGACCAGACCCCAGCCGAACGCGGTGGCCGTGAGGGTCAGGAGCAGCGGGGTGAGCGGTACGTCGCCGTAGCGGCCGGACGGCCGGTAGAGGTCGGGCTCGTCGTAGTCGCGGCGGCGCAGGGCCACGTCGGCGAGCATGATGCCGCACCAGGCGGCGATGGGGACGCCGAGGGTGGTGAGGAAGCCCATGAACGGGCCGAGGAAGTCGTCGGCGACGAACACGATGTAGACGGAGCCAGCGATCATCAGGACGCCGTCCAGCAGCGCGGCCACGTAGCGGGGGACGCGCAGGCCCGCCGAGAGCAGGGCGAGGCCGGAGGAGTAGATGTCGAGGACGGCGCCGCCGACGAGGCCGAGGACGGCGACGACGGCGAAGGGGACCAGGAACCAGGTCGGCAGGATCGTCGTCAGCGCGCCGATCGGGTCGGCGGCGACGGCCTCGTTGAGGTCGGTGGCGGAAGCGGCCAGCAGGAGCCCGAAGACCAGCAGGAGCAGCGGGGCCAGGGAGGCGCCGAAGGCGGTCCAGCCGATGACGCCCCGGCTCGACGCGGTGCGCGGCAGGTAGCGGGAGTAGTCGGCGGCCGCGTTGACCCAGCCGAGGCCGAAGCCGGTCATCATGAACACGAGCGCCCCGATGAACTCCTGCGCGGAGCCCGCCGGTACGGCACTGACGGTGGACCAGTGGACGTGGTCGGCGACCAGGGCGACGTAGACGATCGTGAGGGCGCCCGTGACCACGGTGATCACGGTCTGCAGCCGCATGATCAGGTCGAAGCCCATCACGCCGACGACGACGGTCAGCGCCCCGACCAGGACGAGCGCGGCCACCTTGGTCCCGGTGCCGCCGCCCCAGCCGAGCCGCCCGAACACGGTCGCCGTGGCCATGGTGGCCAGGGCGCACAGCACCGTCTCCCAGCCGACGGTGAGGACCCAGGAGATCACCGACGGCAGCCGGTTGCCGCGCACCCCGTACGCGGCGCGGCCGAGCACCATCGTCGGCGCGGAGCCCCGCTTTCCGGCCACGGCGACGAACCCGCACAGCAGGAACGAGAAGACGATGCCGAGGACGCCCGCGACGAGCGCCTGCCAGAAGGAGATCCCGAAGCCGAGCGCGAAGGATCCGTAACTCAGGCCCAGGATCGACACGTTGGCGCCGAACCACGGCCAGAACAGGGTGCGCGGCGTGCCCTTGCGCTCGGTGTCGGCGATCACGTCGAGGCCGTGGGTCTCCACCCGGAGCTTTCGGCCCGGTGGGCGGTCGTCGCGTGGGTCCGGCGGTGTGATCATCCCGGCATCGTCGCACCGCCGCCCCCGCCGGGGAAGACGGCGGCCGCTCAGCCCAGCTTCTTCAGCAGCTCGGTGGCGAGCGGGGCGGCGGAGGCGGGGTTCTGGCCGGTGACCAGGTTGCCGTCCACGACGATGTGCGGGACCCACGGCTCGCCCACCTGCACCTGCACGCCGGCTTCGGTGAGCCGGTCCTGGAGCAGCCACTTGGCACGGTCGGCGAAGCCGGACTGGGTCTCCTCGGCGTTGGTGAACGCGGCCACCCGGGAGCCGGCGAAGGCGTTGGTGCCGTCGGCCTTGGTCGCGGCGAGCAGGGCCGCGGGGCCGTGGCAGACGATGCCCAGGAGCTTGCCGGACTGCAGGGCGTCGGTGAGCAGCTTTCCGGAGTCGGCGTTGACGGCCAGGTCCTCCATCGGTCCGTGGCCGCCGGGGTAGAAGACGGCGGCGTAGTCGTCGAGGTTCACGTCCGTCAGACGGACCGGCTGCCGCAGCTCGCTCATCGCGGCGAGTACGGCGGCCACGCGGTCCGCGTTCTCCTGGCCGTCGTTGAACTCGGGCGCGAGGCTGCCCTGGTCGACGGGCGGCACGACGCCGCCCGGGGTGGCCACGACGACCTCGTGACCGGCGGCCTTGAACGCCTCGTACGGGGCGACGGCCTCCTCGGCCCAGAAGCCGGTGGGGTGCTTGGTGCCGTCGGCCAGCGTCCAGTGGTCGGCGCCGGTCAGCACGAACAGGATCTTCGACATGGGGTGCTCTTTCGGGAGGCGGGGTGGTGTCCCGACCGTACGTGCGCCCTGCCATTGGAATCCAATAGGCTCACGCATATGAGACATAGGGAATCCAATGAGGTGACGGAGGGGGGCGAGGCGGAGAGAACCCCGCTGGGCGGTGCGGCGCAGGTCGACCTGAATCTGCTGCGTACCTTCCTCGCCGTGTACCGCACGGGCTCCTTCACCGCCGCCGCCCGTCTGCTGGGGCTGTCCCAGCCGACGGTCACCACCCAGATCCGCGCGCTGGAGCGACAGCTGGACCGCGAGCTGTTCCAGCGGCTGGCACGCGGCGTCGCCCCGGCCCCCTACGCGGACGAGCTCGCCGCCAGGATCGTCGAGCCGCTGGACGCCCTCGTCGGCGTCACGGGACGGCCGGGCGGCCCAGCCGAGGTCCACCCGGCGGAGCCGGTGCATCTCGCCGGTCCGGCCGAACTGCTCACCCACCGTGTCATGCCCACCCTCGCTCCCCTGGTCGACCGGGGCGTACGGCTACGGATCACGCCCGGCCTGACCGAGCCGCTGCTGGAGGAGCTGCGGGCGGGCCACTACGACCTGGTGCTCGCGACCTACCGGCCGCGCGGTCGCGCCCTGGCCTCGGCGCCGCTGGCGGACGAGGAGTTCGTGCTGGTCACGGCCCCTTCCTGGGCGGAGCGCATCGGCGGACCGGCGCGGATCGCCGCCGACGGACCGGCCGCCCTGCACGGAGTGCCGCTGGTGGCCTACGCCGAGGACGTGCCGATCGTGCGCCGGTACTGGCGTCATGTCTTCGGCAGGCGTCTGGTGCGGCACCCGGCGGTGACCATGCCCGACCTGAACGCGGTGAAGGCCGCGGTGGCGGGCGGGACGGGGTTCAGCGTGCTCCCCCGCTACCTGTGCTCCGCCGAGCTGGCCTCGGGCGCGCTGGTCCTGCTGCACGATCCGGACGATCCGCCCATCAACACCGGTTTCCTGGTCCAGCGGCCCGGCTCGTCCGGAAACCCCCATGTCGCCCTGGTCCGGGACCACTTGCTGGCGACGGCCCGGGACTGGTGACGTCCGAGGCTACGTCGGCACTCATGTACTCCCTGGCCCACCCCACGGCCGTGCCCTCCGATGCCAACGACTTCGCCTGCCGCGCCGACGCCGCGCATCCGCGTCCCGTGGTGCTCGTGCACGGCACCATGGAGAACCGCCGACAACTGGGCGGCCCTGGCCCCGCTGCTCGCCGAAGCCGGGTACTGCGTCTTCGCCCTCAACCACGGCGCCGACTCCGGCGCCCTGCTGGGCACCGGTGACATAGCCGCCTCCGCCCGGCGGTTGACGGACTTCGTCGACCCGGTCCGAGGCGCGACGGGCGCCGCGAAGGTCGACCTGGTCGGGCACTCGCAGGGCGGCATGATGCCGCGCCACTACATCAGGAACCTCGGCGGGGCGGCGAAGGTGGAGGTCGTCACCCCGTACACCTCGGCCTGTCTCGACGCCGCCCCGAACGTCACCAACCTCAAGCTCCAGGACCTCTGCCCCGCCGAGTTCACCGGCCACGTCGACATCAGCTACAACAACGTGGCCACGCGCCTCGTGCTCGACGCCCTCGACCCGGCGCATGCCCGGCGCCCGGTCTGCGTCCGCTCAGAAACCGCCCTTGCGGAACTCGGTGACCGAGGCCGTGGAGGTGGCGCTCACGTTGTAGCGGTCGCCGCCGGCGTCGCGGGTGCCCTGGTCGTGGTTGAACTGGAACTTGAGGACATAGGTGCCGGGGTCCAGGGTGACGCCGGCGTTCAGCGTCACCACGTAGTCCAGCTCGCCGCTGGAACCTCCGGTGTGCACGGTCACCTTGTCGCCCAGGGAGGTCCAGGTGCCCGTGCTGGCGACGCCTCCGGTCTGGATGATCTTGACGACCACCTTGAGGCTGCTGAGGGCCTTGGTGGACTTCACGGTGACGACGCTCTGGTCCCAGTAGCCGTTGTCGTCCGTCGAGTCCACGCTCCCGTCGGCCCAGAGGTACTCCGTCGGCTCCTGCTGCGTGGTGCCGGTGGTCCGCGAGGCGGAGTCCCGCGTACCGCCCGAGTCGGTGCTCGTGTCGCCGGCCGTACCGGAACCGCCCGAGGCGGAACCGCCGGAGCCGCCGCTCCCGGATCCGCCGGGCTGCGGGAGATAGACGACGTCGGGGCCGTCGTCGGAGTGCCTCTCGGCAGGGGTGGCCGAGGTCGGGGGCACGGTCGGCTTGGGCGGGGCGGACGCGTCCGGGTCCTTCTTCGCCGTGTCCTTCTTCTCGGCCGCGGTGACCACCTGGTCGGAGTCGCCGCCGCTCCAGTCGATGCGGGACACCACGGCCGTGGTCCCGGTGACGACCAGGACCACGGCGACGGAGCCTCCGACGGCCTTCCAGACCCTGCGGCCGGGCAGGAAGCCACGCAGGGGGGTGCGGGCCTTGCGGGCGAACACGTCGGCGAAGGCGCCGTCCGAGCGGTCGGGTCGACGGGGGGTCTGCGGCATGGGGCGGGTCCTTGGAAGAGACGGGAGAAGGGCTGCTTACGAGGGCTGCGGAGCCGGGCGGCGTGCTACGGGAGGTCGTCCGGGGTGAGGGTCATCAGGTCGGACTCGGAGATGTCGGGCAGTTCGGCGACGCGATACGCCTGACGTTCCGTCATCGCCTGGAAGAGCTGGCGGGCCGCGCGTCCGTTGCCGAACCCGCGTTCCCGGGGCAGCGTGTCGAAATGGGCGGTCAGGGCGTCGCGGGCGGCGGCCGTGAGTTCGTACTGGTGCTGTGCCGCCTGGTGCTCGACGATGCTGACCAGTTCCGCGGAGCCGTAGTCCTCGAAGAGGAGGGTGCGGTTGAAGCGTGAGGCCAGGCCGGGGTTGGAACGGACGAACACCTCCATCTCCCGGGGGTATCCGGCCACGATGACGACCACGTCGTCGCGGTGGTCCTCCATCAGCTTCAGCAGCGTGGCGATGGCCTCCTGGCCGAAGTCGTTGGTGCCGGCGTACTGGGTGAGGCTGTAGGCCTCGTCGATGAAGAGGACGCCGCCGCGGGCCTGTTCGAAGACGCGGGTGGTCTTCGGGCCGGTGTGGCCGACGTACTCGCCGACGAGGCCGGCGCGGTCTGCCTCGACCAGGTGGCCGCGGTCGAGCAGGCCGACGGCGGCGAGGATACGGCCGTAGAGGCGGGCGATGGTGGTCTTGCCGGTGCCGGGGTTTCCGGTGAAGACGAGGTGGCGGCTGAGCGGGGGTGCCGCCAGGCCCATCTCCTCCCGGCGGCGGACCGTCTGCATCAGCTTGACCAGGGACGACACGTCGTTCTTGACCCGGTCGAGGCCCGCCAGTCCGTCGAGTTCGACGAGCAGGTCCTCCAGGGTGTCCTCGGCCGGCGCGTCGGTCTCCCGTGCGGTGCTCGCGGCGGCCGTGTCCCCGCCCCCGGTGGACGTCAGGGCCTCCCTGGCGCCGGTCGGCAGGGCCGCGTTGGTGACGTTCCGGGAGACGCAGTCGTCGAACACCGGGCGGGCGCCCTTCTCCGCCGCCACGTCCTCCTCGGCGTCCCGCACCAGACAGCCGCGCAGCACGGGCGCGCTGCCGGCCGCCAGGTGGAGGGCCGGGAACGCCGGACCGTCGGTGCCGGGCGCCGCGAAGACGCACTCCTCGAAGGTGCCGCGCGCCTTCTCGCCGACGAACAGGTTGTTCTTCCCGGTCCGGGTCACGGTGACGGAGCGGACGCGGGGCTCGGCCGAGGGGCCGAGGACCAGTCCGGAGCCGGTGGCGTCGCGGACCGTGCAGTCCTCGATGCTGGGGGTGGCGCGTTCGCCGACCACCAGGCCGGCGGTGCCGGTGCCGCTGATCCGGCAGTCCCGCAGAACGGCCGAGGTGCCGGCGCCGCAGGTGATGCCGGCGCGTTCGGCCTCCGTGACGTCGCACTCCTCCAGGACGACCGTGCCGGTGGACTCGGCGTTGATGCCGTTGCGGCCCCGCAGGACGGAAAGCCCGCGTACCCGGGCCGCCGCTTCGGCGTCGACCTGGAGCCCGGACAGGCCGCAGTCGCTGATCCGGACGCTCTCGACGGTGAGGTCGGCCCGGTCGGTGGCCCGGACACCGTACTCGGGCGTGGAGCCGATACGGCAGGAGGTCAGCGAGAGCCGGGCGTCGTCGCAGGCGTGCACGGCGCTGAAGCCGCAGTCCGTGACGTCGGTGGACGCCAGGCTGACCTGCGAACGGTCCCCGGCCAGCAGGCCGTTGGCGCGGCTGCCGTGCACCGTGGTGCCCTCGGCGGACAGGCGGGCGTTGCCGCGGGCCACCAGACAGGAGCCCTGCGGGCGGTCCACCTGGCAGTCGACCAGTACGGCCGTGCTGTCGTCGTCGGCGCGCACGCCGGGCCCTGAGCCACCCCGTATCCGGACGCCCCGCAGCAGGACGTCACCGGTGCCGGAGACGGCGACGCCGTCCGTGCCGGTGCGCAGCACCTGGCAGTCGGCGAGCACCACGCCTCCCTCCGCGGTCTCGGGGCGCTCGTCCTCCCCGTCCGGACGGCGGGAGCTGCCCAGCACCCGCACGCCCTCCGCGCCCGTCTCCTCCAGCCGGCAGTCCAGCGCGGCCACCGAGGCCTCGTCCTCCACCAGCAGCCCGCTGCGGCCGGGGCCGGTGATCCGGCACTCGCGGAGCACCGCCGCGGCACGGCCCCGTACGCGGACCCCGGATCCGGTGACATCGCGGACCGTCAGCCCGACGAGCTCCGCCGCCGTGGCGGAGCCGAGGACGGCTCCCGTGCCGTCGACGTCCTCGACCACCGTGTCGCTCACTTCGGTCCGGCCCGTGGTGTTCGCGTGCATCCCGGCCAGGGCGGCCCCGGAGACCCGGCAGCCGCGCAGGGTGAGCGACGCTTCGCCGCCCGCCTCGACACGGCCTCCCGTGATCTCGCAGCCGTCAAGTTCCAGGCCGCCGCCGGTCACCAGCACGGCGGGCAGTGCCGGGTCCTGGCCGATCAGCGCGAGCCCGTGGACGCGGACGCCGGGGGCGGCGACGTCCAGGACCGGACGGCCGGGGTCCGCCGCCAGCAGGCGTACGGCGAGGTCCGGCCCCTCCTCCGGCAGCAGGGTCACCGCACGGTCCAGGACCAGCGCCTCGACGTAGGAGCCGGGGGCGATATGGATCTCGTCGCCGTCGGCGGCGGCGCGTACCGCGGAGGCGATGCTGCGATGGGCCCCGCGGCCCTTGGGTGCGACCCGGTGCACGGTGGCGGTGGCGGTGGCGGTCACGGGAGCTCCGTTCCCTCGGTGAGTGCGGCGGGCTGGTCGGCCGGGGGCTGCGGGGCCGCCGCCGGTGTGGTGGTGGGTGTGGACGGGAAGGCGCGGTTCGGATTGACGTTCGCGCCGTTGGCTCCGGTGAGGAGGGAGTTGATGACGCCCGCGGTGAAGGCTTCGCCGGTCTGCCAGACGTAGTCGCCGGGGCCGAGCCGGTGGAAGACCCGTGAGCCCGCGGTGGCGTGCCAGGCGTACCTGGTGAGTCCGCTGGTGACGCCGGTGAGCGCCGAACCCGCCGCACCCCAGGCGCCCGCCTCGAGGGCGTCGAGGCCGGTGCGCTTCTCGCCGTTGACGCCGAACACCGCCGCGTTGACGGTGTTGTTGACGAAGCCGGTGAGCACGCCGACGCCCAGGTTGCTGAAGAAGTCGTAGGTGCCCGACCGCCAGCGGGTGGGGTTCTCGTAGGCGGACCACTCGCCGGGCCAGTCGTCCTTGGATGCCTGCGGGTGGCGGTTGAAGTCCATGCCCTGGTCGAGGTTGGTCAGGCCGTTCTTGAGGTAGCCGACCCGTGTGGTGTCGTAGATCGCGTTGACGCCGGTGCGGATGGCGCCGCCGATCGCGGCGTTGAGCAGGGCCCGCTCGAAGGCCTGCGTCGGGTCGAAGCGGGTGTTGTTGATCTCGGCGGCGACCGCGGACACGGCATAGCTCGTGCCGAACTCGATCAGATAGCCCATGGTGAAGTCCGTGAGCACCTTGCGCACCTGGTGGCGCCACATCGGCATGGCGCGCGAGGAGCCGTCCTCGACGCCGGTCCAGATCTCGTGGAACACATCGCGGAACTCACGGTTCAGACCGCGCAGTTCGGTGGTGTAACCGCGGAAGTCGACCTCGCGGCCGATCAGCCGCCAGCTGCGGTGCCCGTCCAGGCCCACCTGTCCGCCGACCTGGGGCAGGCTGCTGATCTCCGGCAGCTTGGCGACGTCGAAGGACGACCAGCGACCGAAGGCGTCGGTCTCCCAGACGCGCCCGGTGATGGTGCGCTGCGCCACCAGTCGGCTGTCCTGGTACTCCCGCCACTGCCCCCACAGCGACTCCGACTCCCGGTACCGGCCGGGCACGCCTTCCACGGGGTCGCGGCGGTGGCGCACCGTGCCCATGTCCCACTCCCGCCAGACCTCCCGGTCGACGGTCACGGACACCGGCGGCTCGAAGTGCCGTCTGGAGCGGGAGAGCAGTTCGGTCAGCGTGGACTCGCCGGAGGCCGGCACGGACGTCACGGGCGGCGCGGGGGCGTCCACCGTGTACGCGTACTCGCGGACGCGGCCGCCCGCTCGCCGCCGTACGATCTCGTCGCCTATCCGGTCGTTCCAGCGGCCCTTGGCGAGGTCCGTGTAGTCGCGGACGCCCTGTGAGTGGACGGTGCCGTCGGCGCCGTTCTTCTGCCAGGTCCAGGTTCCGTCGTCGCGCCGGGTGGCGTCGATCCAGACGCTGCCGTCGTCGGTGGCGGTGCGCTCCCGCAGCGGATCGAGCTTGCCGTTGTCGAGCCGCTTGAAGTCGACGAACGAGTCGTCCCAGACCGGGGAGTACAGCGTGCCGCGGCCCTGCTTGCGTACGCCCTGGGTCACGTTCCCCTCGGAGTCGGTGGCCTTCCAGGTCCAGGTGCGGTGGCGGGGGTTGCCGTGCGCCTCGACGTGGAGGTCGCCCCAGTGGTCGCGGCGGCCCGTGATCTGCAGCTGGGTGTTCTTGTCCACCCATACGCCGGAGGCGTCGTCGGCGCCGATGCCGCGCGCCGGGTTCTCGGCGAGGTATTCGCGAACGCCCGTGCCCTGGGAGCGCATCGAGAGCACCTCGTCGCCGGCGGCGTTGCGGAACACGTCCTCGAAGTGGCCGTCCGCGGTGAGGTGGCGGGTGCCGGTGACGCCGCTCGTCGTGTCCCGCCAGGGCAGTTCGTACGCGGTGGCGGAACCGTTCCATTTCGGGGCCGGGGCCCACTGCTTGGGGTCGGTGAGGCTGCGGCCCACCTCGACGACGTCGCCGTTCTCCAGCTTGCGGGTCTCGCGGACGAGCCGGCCGAACTCGTCGATGTCCTGCCAGCTGTGACCGCCGTGCGCGACGAGCCTGACCCCGCGCAGCCGGCTGCCGTCCGCCGCGGTCTCGGTCCACTTGGACACCTGGAACTGGGAGTCGCCGGTGGCGAAGTTCCGGAAGAAGTCCTGGAACCGGCTGCGGCCCGCGCCCGAGTTCCACGAGGCCGCCGGGAGGCGCTGGTCGGAGATCCGGACGACGTGGATGGTGCCGCCGTCCGCCAGTTGTTCGGAGAGCTCCTCGATGATGTCGATCGGCTTGTTGTTCGGTCCGAGGGCCGTGTGCAGGGCGGGGTCCACGCGCATGCCCGCGGGGGCCGGCCCGGACAGCACGGGGTGTTCCGTGTACAGGCGGGAACCGTGATAGCCGTCCAACGGCCAGATGTTGCCGCGCTTTTGGGCGACGGCCGTCAGTCCGGTGGCCGGGTCGTGGAAGGTGTCCGTGAATCCGATGTGGTTCCAGGACCAGTCGCGGGTGCCGGCGAGCACCTCGGTGCCCTCGGTGTTGAACCGGGTCCAGGTCCATTCGCCGGTCGCGTTCCTCTCGGCCCTGATCAGGCCGCCGTCGAGGGCCTTGGTGTACGTCCGGACGTCGAGGACGTCCATGGGGGCCCAGCGGTGGGAGAGGGTGTCGTGGATGGTCCTGCGGTCGTTGTCGAAGATGCGCTCCCCGGAACGGACCTTGGTCCCTGCCTTGTCGAACTCGGTCCACCTGGCCCGGCCGACGCGGTCGAGGTCGATGTGGAGGAGGTTGCCGTTGCCGAGGACCTCGCGTTCGAAGAGGGTCACGTTGCCGTCCCCGGTCAGCTTGAACTGGCCGGTGGCGGACTTCTCCACCTTCGCCTTCGCGTAGCGGCCGGTGAGGGGGTTGCCCGTGGAGTCGAGGCGTGCGGCCTCTGAGGTGACATGGTCGATCCGCCAGTACTGGCCGTTCGGCCGTCCGCCCTTGATGTGTACGGCGACCGTCTCCTCCAGCACCTTGACGCCGTGGGCGTCGAGCACCGTCCGCTCCAGCGGCTGAACCCCTTCGCCGGTGGAGGTGAGGGCGATACGGCCGTCGTCGAGCCGCTCCGCGCGCAGGGTCGGGGACGGGTTGCCTGTCGTGTCGAGCACGCGCGGCACACCGTCGGGGGCCCCGGCGTCGAAGCGGAGCAGGCCGCGGTCACCGGTGAGTCGGACGTCCCGCAGGGCGAGCGTGCCCTCGGGCCCGTAGTGCCACTTGGTGGTGCCCGCGGCGTCGGTGACGGTGAAGCCGCCGCGCAGCTCCGTGGGGAGGTTCGGGTCGAGACGCGTGATCGTGAACGTGTCGTCGGCCGGGCGGGCGCCCACGAACTGGAAGGCGTCCGGGGTCCAGCCGCCCTCGCCCGCGCGGCCGGTGAGTCCGAGCTTCAGCCCGTCGAGGTCGCCGGGGCCGCCCCTGAGGAACACCTCCTGGTAGAGGAGTGAGCGGTTCGGGCCGAAGCCGGTGGTCAGGTCCGTCGGTGTGTGCGTGACGATGAAGTGGCTGCCGCCGGGGCCACCGCCCCGGGTCGGGGTGACGGTGAAGTCGCCGACGACGCGGCTGCCGCCGCCCCGCATGTCCTCCAGCCGCGTCGCCAGCGGCAGGTTCAGGTACTCGCGCAGGGCGCTGACGGCGCCCTGTCTGATTCCCTCGTGGGCCTGCGCTGTCATCTGCCGCAGCTGGTCGTGGAGGAGGTCGGGGTTCAGCCCGAACCGGTTCAGCGAGTCGGCGGCGTCGCCGGCGAGCTGCTGTACGCGCAGGAGATCCAGGTTCTGGAGGGCGTGCGCGTTCGGTGTGCCATGCAGGAAGTCCACGGCTCCCGCGATGCCGGACAGGTCCGTCGGCACGCCCTCGGGCGCGGTCCGCAGGGCCGAAGCCTCGTCGAGGGTGCGGGCGTAGATCTCCGAGATGTCGGTGAGGCCCTCCTCCAGGAGGTCGTCGCCAGGACCGGAGTGCGACGGGAAGCTGTCGTCCAGCGACTCGACGAGCCTGGTGGGCGGGAGGTCGCCCGCGCCCTCGGTGAACCGCAGGAGGCCCGAGCCGTCCCGGGCGGGCAGGTCACGGAAGACGAGGGCCCCGCTGCGGTCGAAGTGGAACCGGCTGCCGGTGACGGTGTCGGTGAGAGTGAAGCCACGGGGCAGCCGCGTGGCGAGCGGTCCCTCGGTGGCGGTGAGTCGCATGGATCGGATGGAACCGGCCGGACCGTTCTCGATGACCTCCATCGTTCCCTCGGCGACGTCGAGGTGCACCGAGATCCGCAGGTCGGGAGGGAGCCCCTCGCCGGCCAACACGAACTCGCGGCCCACCAGGGAGCCGTCGGGGGCGAAAGTCCACGTGGTGTTGCGGGCCGGGTCGGTGACGGCGAACCTGCCACCCGCGACCCGCTCGACCGTGAGATCGGCACCGCGCGGTGTGCCGTCGCCTGCCGGGGCGCGGTCGAGGAGTTCGAAGCGGAAGGATCCCGGTGCCGTGTCGGTGGAGGGGACGCGGACTGCCCGGATTTCGAGGCCGGCGAGGTCCTCAGCACCGGACAGCTCGATCCCGGGCAGGCGTTCCAGCGCCTCCTCGAAGTGCCGGTCCAGAACCTGCCGGACCACCCGGTCGTCGATGTCCGGCATGCTCTCCGGGCCCCGCAGGTCGGACAGGCGCAGGGCGGCGGATTCGTCCACGCCGGGCAGGCGCAGGTCCGTGCCGAGGTTCAGGTCGGACAAGGAATGCGTGCCGCCCGACGCCTCGTCCAACGTGCGCTCGAAGATCCGGGCGAGGTCGTCGAGGTCGGACGCGCCGCCGAGGTCGTCCAGCCGGACGGGCGGCACGTCGGGCGCGCCCTCGGTGAAGCGCAGGAAGCCCGAGCCGTCCGGGTCGGGCACGTCGCGGAACACGAGGTCGAGGTCGGCGTCGTAGTGGAAGCGGCTGCCCGTTACGCCGTCGGTCAGGGTGAAGCCGCCGGGCAGCCGGTCCTGCAGGGTGCGGTCGATCGCGCTGAGCGAGAACGAGTCGGTGACGCCCCGGGGGCCGACCAACCCGACGACCCTGGCGGCCATGCCGTCCGTCATCGTCGTGGCCGTGGTCCTGAACCACAGTCCGGACGGCAGCCCCAGGCCGTTGTCGACGAGCGCCGTCTCACGGGCCAGGAACTCGCCCGCCGCGCTGAACTCCCAGCGGGTCGTCCCGGCCGGGTCCGTGACGCGGAACGCTCCACTGTCCAGCCGCTCCACGGTGAACCTCGGCTGCGGCCCGGCACCGTGGGGCGTCTGGGTGGCCTCGGTGATGTCCAGCCGGAAACCGCCGGGCGCGCCGTCGGCGAACCTGAACTCCAGCCCCGCCAGGTCGCCCACACCGGACAGCCGGACGTCGTGGAACGGGGTCAGGCGGGTGAGCGACAGATCGGTGGGCAGCGCGGTGTCCGCCGGCCGCGCCACGGCCGGGGCGTCGGCACCGCGCAGCTCGATCCGCTCGACCCCCTCGATGCGCGGCAGGTGGGTCGAGGCGCCGTTCAGGACGCTGTTCTCGGGGATGGAGTGGAGCGGGAACCGCTCGGACAGGGGGCCGCCGAGGTCGTCCAGAGCCGTCAGCGGGACCGTGTCCGTGCCGGGCACGGTCGTCCCGGCCGTGTCCAGCCGGATCGGCGGGGCGTCCGCGGGCAGGTCCACGAACGTGCCGGCCCGGTCGAAGACGAACCGGTTGCCGGTGGCCAGGTCGGTCACCGCGAAGCCGCCGGACGGCAGCCGCCCGCCCGCGTCGACCGGCAGCCGTACGACGGAGAAGGCGCCGTCGCCCAGCCCGGGCGCGGCCACCCGGAACGCGGGAACCACGTCGCCGCCCGGCCCCCGGGTGAACGTCGTGATGAGCCGTGCGTCGGTCAGCGCACCGCCGACGTGGCCGGAGAGCACCAGCTCCTCGGACAGCCGGGTGCCGTCCAGGTCGAACCGTGCGGTCCAGGCCCCGTCCGGCGTCCCCGCCCTCACCCCGGTGACCACGCCGAAGGCGCCCTTGACCGGGTCGACCACCACACCCGTACCGGCCGACGGCAGGCCGTCCGGGCCGACCACCCGGGGCAGCGCGCCCATCTCGGGCGTCGCGTCGAACCGCAGGAACGCGTCCCGGCCCGGGATGCGCATGTCGGCGAGGTCCAGGGCACGGTCGACGGTGTAGTGCAGGCGTACGTCCCCCAGCGCATCGGTGAGCGTGACTCCGCCTCCGGCACGCGGCGTGCTCTGCCACTCCACTCGTAGGCCGGTCCGGCCCGGGTCCGTCAGGCGCAGTTCGCTCAGGGGAGGCGGCGCGTCGAAGCGGCTCAGCTGGGAGGCGTCCGACAGATGGGCGAGGTCCAGGTCGTCGCCCAGGTCGCTCAGTCGGCCGGGGCTGTGTGCTCCGATGCTGCCCAGATCGTCCAGTTGACCGAGGTCGTCCAGCCGGGAGGTGCCGCCCAGGTCCAGCCGGTCCAGCAGCCGCAGCTGGTCGTCGAGGGACAGGCCCCGGAAGTCGTCGGCGCCGATGCTCGACGGTGCCTCGGCGTGCAGGCGCAGGTCGCCGGCGAGGTCGGGCAGGGGGTTGCGGCCCGCGAAGTTGGGGTTCGGGATCCACTCGACGATGTTGTGCTGGGCGTCCAGCCGGTACGCGCCGCGGATGAACTCGGGAGCGATGCCGCCGGGGAAGGCGATCTCGTGCTCGGACTCCCAGCCCGACGCCTTCCACGCCTCCGTGCCCTCGACCCGCTCGAAGGTCCGGCCGACGTCGATGCCGCCGGGGGCCTCGATCTCGTACTTGAAGATCCCGTCCCAGATCAGGTTCCGGTCGCTCGTGGTGCTGACGAACGCCGACGGCTGACCGGTCCTGACCATGACGTCCAGATTGGTCTCCAGGGGATCGCGCGGGACGATCCCCTCGCTGAAGATCTGGTCCAGGCTCCGCTTGCCGCCGATGCGCCACAGCGTCTCGTCGGTCGTGCGCCAGACCGGCGCCGGAGTGATCGCCGAGATGGCGACGGAGCGGTCGGCGGCGGCCGCGAGCCGGTCCGGCCCGGCGAGTTCGGCGGGGCGGCCGTCGGGGTCGAACCGGGTGACGACGCCGTCGAGGGTGGTGACGGTGAAGTGGCCGTCGACGAGTTGTACCTTGACGTCGGGAACGATCCCGGCGTCCGTCCTGAGCACCCACTCGACCGTCGGGCCGGGCTGCATCGTGATCCACTGGCCGGAGGGCCGCCCCAGGTCGTCGAGCAGACGCAGTTCGCCGGTGGGAAGGTGCGCTCCCGGGCCGTCCAGGCGGGCCATCATGACCGTGATGTCCTGGCGGACGGTGTTGAGGTTCATGCCGAGCCGGTCGAAGTCGAACCGCGCCTGGTTGAACTTCAACTCGGCGGCACTCAGGTCCAGTTCGGCTTCCGCGCGGCCCAGCGGCGACACCTCCGGGACGTCGGCGACGTGGGTGAGCTTCTGGCCGGCCGTGTCCAGGTCGAAGGCGGCGTTCTGTGCGCGGACCCACGCCTGGAAGCGGTCGGTCGCGGTCTTGCCGACGGCGCCGCCCGTGATGATCTCCCGCAGGGTGAGCGGCGGGAAGCCGGTCTGCGCGGCGACCGGCTTGGTGACGAGGTCGGTCTTCAGCGGCCCCATGCCCAGCAGTTCCCGTGCGCGGCCCATGTCGCCGGGTGCCTCGGGGAGCAACCGGGCCAGGTCGTCGAGCTTGAAGCCGAGGCGCGTCGGCGAGGCCGGTCCGGTGAACTTCCCCACCAGCGGGCCGGTGCCCAGTTCCTCGGGGTCCAGGACGCGGATGGTCACCTCGTCCTTCAGCCCGACGTGGACGTTCACCGGGTCGGTCTTGCCGATGCGTACGATCACGCCGTCCGGTGCGATGTCCACGAGGTCGATCTCACCGTCGAGGATCTTGCGCAGCTGTACCGTGGTCAGGCCGCCGAACCTGCCGTCGATGCTGAGGGGCGCCAGCTCCGCCAGTTCGTCGACGGGCTTCAGCAGACCGGCCTGGGTGCGGTCCAGGCCCACGAAGGCGTCCAGGTCCCGCAGCCGGGTGACCGCGTTCTGCGGCTGCTCCAGCAGGACGGAACGGCCGGGGACGGACCGCTGCCCCAACTCGTCCAGGTCGTCGAGGGTGTTGAGGACACTGCGGAACCGCGGGGGCAGCAGCCCGTCGGCGCCCAGGTCCGCCACATCGATGCCGCCGTTGCGGAGCAGGGGTCCGAAGCGGGAGCCGAGGCCGTCCAGGTCGTTCATGGCGACCGGTTCCACTAGGTCGTCGAGGGTGTTCGAAAAGCGGCTGGAGGGCAGGCCCGGAACGCGTGGCAGGGACGCGGCGCTCGTCGGGCCGGGCAGCGTGGCCGTCGGGGGCGTGAACTCGGTAAGTTCGTCGAGCGCGTCGTCCCAGGCCCTGGTGCCGGGGACGACCAGTTTGCCGGGTTCTCCGAGCGGCCTGGTGGCTTCGGGGGTGAACAGCCCTCTGCCGGTCCTCGCGGCCAGGTCGCCGGCGAGCGAGCCCGCGCCCCTGCCGAGCGTGCGGCCGACCGGGGGCGTCTTGAGCATGCCGCGCTCCAGGATGCCCATGCGCCAGGCGCCCCGGAAACCGAATCTGGCGAGCTCGGAGTAGCGCAGCGGCAGGATCGCGGACACCACGAAGTCGAAGGCCCGGCCGACGTTGGTGATCGCGTAGACACCCAGCCGGCGCGCCATGCCGCCGCCGACGAACCCGGTGGTCATGAAGAGGTCGCGGCGCAGCGCGAACCGCCCCCACCGCACGGCGCCCCGGACGAAACGGCCGGCGGACCGCGCCCCGTTCGCGAGCGCCCGGGGCATGCCGGCGAGGAAGCCGGGCAGCCGGGACATCCCGGTGAAGAGCATGCGGCCGCCCGCCTGCGACAGCCTGAGCAGCCCCTGACCGGTCAGGGTGGCCAGCGTCCGGGGCGCCATCAGCAGCCGGCCACCCTGGAGCAGCATGCGGCCGCCCGCGCCGAGGGCCCGGCCGGCACCCCGCAGCCCCAGGGTGAGACCGGACTTCATCAGCCGCATCAGTCCGCCGACCGTGGTGAGGCCCTTGGTCGAGGGGAACAGGATGCCGAGGAAGGCCAGGCCCAGCCCGAGGGCGTTCGTCTTTCCCTGGGCGTAGTCCACCAGCGCCTTGACGAAGAGGACGGCGCCGAGGCCGAACGCCAGCAGCCCCAGCGGGCCGCCCACGATGACCGCCACGACCGTGAGCACGATCGTGAGGATCTCCAGTGCCTTCCAGAACCCCTCGACGAACCTCTTCCAGAAGCTCTTCTTCGGCGGCTTGATGGGCCTCGACACCATCGAGGCCGCCTCCCGCAGGGCGTCCTCAAGGACCTTGGCCTCGCCGGTGATGAAGTCGACCTCGGCCTCGACGTCGTTCTTCGCGGCGGTGAGTTCCGCCGGGGGCGGGGCGTCCTTGCCGACGAGGCCGGCCGGGGGGATCGCCACGGCGCCGCCTCGTTCCGCGGCGCTGTCGGCCCGGCCCCTGGCCTCCCGCAGGGCGTTCGCGTACCGCGCGGTGGCCGAGGACGCGAGGTCGAAGGAGCGGACGACGTTCTCCGTGAACGTCTTGAGTTCCTGCTTCACATAGCGGCGCAGTGCGTCCGCGGTCTGTCCCTCGAAGCCGCCGCCCGACGCGGTGCCCAGCATGTTGTCGAGTCCCCCGTCGACATCTGCGGCCAGATCCCGCAGCTGGCGGAACTCACGGGTGACGCCGTCGATGACATCGGGGTTCCCGGCGACCGGATTTCCGTCGTACCCAACTTGATTCCAGTCTTCGGGGCTGGCCACGGGGTCCTCCAAGGTGTCCAGGACGCGAGTTCGGCCGCTCTGCATGCGGATGACGTCGTGGTGACGTA
Organism: Streptomyces sp. NPDC028907; assembly: GCF_055564995.1. Classification (NCBI taxonomy): domain Bacteria; kingdom Bacillati; phylum Actinomycetota; class Actinomycetes; order Kitasatosporales; family Streptomycetaceae; genus Streptomyces; species Streptomyces sp. NPDC028907. Next base: position 108,901 of record NZ_JBVHVE010000011.1, on the reverse strand, counting down.
TTCCGCGGGATCAGTAGTTCAACGAAGTGACGGAAACCACATACCTCCTGGTCAGTAGGGTGCCGGGCGAAATTGCTTTGAACCTTTCGGGGTCATGTCTGCGTCTACAGGGCGGACTCGATGCCACCGCTTGTTCGGTATCGCGAACCGCCGTACTTCCCAGGCCCGAACTCCGGAAGAAAGGACGGAAAGACGTGGCTCGTATTTCGGTCGACTACGATCTGATGTACGTCCTCGCCCGCCAGATCTGGCATCTCCGCGATGAATTGGACGTCTCCTCGCACACCCAGCACGATTTCGCCGCCGGTGACATCGGGCCCCGCCGGGACACGGCCGAGGAACTGACGAACTTCTACGGCGCCTGGCAGAAGTCGTTCCGTGAGGCCTGGCAGGTGATGACCGACCTCGGGAACCTCCTCGACGAGATCGGCAAGGCGTTCTACGACCAGGACGCGGGCACCGCCGTCAACGCCGCCGCGATGGCGGCGTCCTACCAGCGGCAGAACGTCAAGGCGGACAACGACGCCTACAAGCAGCGGCAGGACGCCATGTACAAACGGGCCGAGGCCGCGAACCTGGAGCGGCGGTACAAGCCCGGTCGGGCCTTCCTGGAGAGACAGCAGCAGGCACTCGAGAAGCGCCGGGCGGCGCTCCGGAAGGAGCAGGAGGCCCAGGCCGAGCGCCAGCGGGAGCTCAACCGGCGGCAGGACGACCTCCAGAAGCAGCAGGAGCCCCTGCGCCGACGACAGGAGGAGCTCGAACGGCGCCAACAGGAGCTGTGGCAGCGGCAGGAGGCCGAACGCGAGGAGCAGCAGGCGGCCTTCGCGGCGAAGCAGGACTTGCTGACCAAGGAGTCCGAAGCGCTCCAGAAGGAGCAGGAGCCGCTGCGCCATCGGCAGGACGAGGTCCAGCGCAAGCAGCAGGAGCTGTGGAAGGAGGAGGCGGACCTGCGGCATGCGCAGGAGGCCGTCTACCTGGCGCAGCAGGCCGCTCTTCAACAGCAGCAGGATGCCTACGACGCCAAGAGCGACGCCCTGACGAAAAGGCAGGAGGCGCTCTGGAAGGAGCGTGACGCCCTGCTGCGCAAGAAGGGCGTCACCCAGCCGGAACTCGACGCCTGGCAGAAGAAGCAGGACGCCCTGTGGGCAGAACAGGACACCCTCTGGAAGAAGGAGGGGGAGCCCCTCCAGAAGAAGTGGGACGGCCTGGACAGGCTCCAGGCCGAGCAGGAGAAGGCGTTCGCACCGTTCCAGGCCCGACAGGCGGCCCTGGACAAGGAGCGGGCGGCGCTCGGCACGGCGCAGGAACCTTTCGGCGAGAAGGCGGAGGAGCTGCAGCGCAGGCAGCAGGACCTCTGGAAGGGACAGGAAGCCGAACGCAGGGCCCTGGAAGGCAAGCAGGAGAAGGAACAGGACGCCCTGGACCGGGAGCAGGACGCCCTGCAGAAGGAACAGGACGCCTTCGCCCCGAAATGGGACGACCTGGACCGGCAGCAGAAGGCCCTGTGGAAGGACCAGGCCGCGAACGAAGAGGCGCAGGCGCAGGTCGACAAGGACGAGGAACCCCTGCGCCGGCAGGCCGAGGACATGCAGAAGGGCTACGCGGCCGAGCAGGAAGCGCTGCAAAAGAAGCCCGCCTGGACCCCGGAGAGCGGCGAACCCGACCCCCTGAACCGGAACCGCTCACTCGGCGGGGACGGGCCGTCGCAGACGCCGCCGCCGCCGGTGCCCAACGGTTATGAGCGGGACGACGAGAACGGTCACACCAAGGTCGAGTACAAGCTCGACGCCAACGGCGGGATCGAGGTCGACAAGAACGGCAATCCGGTGGAGACCACGGTCACGATCACCAACAAGAACGGGCTGACGTACTCCGAGACGCACCGCTCGCTCTCCGAGGACGGCGACTCCGTGACGACCACCCGCCGCTCCGACGGCACGGTCACCAAGGTCTACGTGGACGTCAATCCGGAGGGCTGGGACAAGGGGTTCATGAAGCGGTACGTCACCGACGAGCACGGTGACACCCAGCAGATCTGGACCAAGGCGCCGGACGGCGACTGGGTGCTGAACATGGACAAGGAGACGTACTACAACTCCGAGGCCGGCCAGGAGGACCCCCAGAAGTCCCTGGATCGGCCGCCCGCCTATCTCACCGTGGACAAACCCCTAATGGACGCGGGCGGGCACCTGGCCGACAACGCCTCGGCGCCGGGGACGACCACCACGCTGCCGGACGGCAACACCCGTACCGACTACTCGCGGCCGGACGGCTCCGTCCTGCGCGTCGTCACCACGGAGATGAACCGCTACGTCGCCGACGGCAGCGGCGAGATCCAGGAGATCTGGCAGAAGAACCCGGACGGGACCTGGTTCCTGAGGGACTCGGTCACCCAGCACGAGCGCTACGGCGACGAACCACCACTCGGGACGCTCGGCGAGAACTGGCGCTGATCTCCCGGCGCGGGCCGAACACCCCGGCCCGCCCCCCTGAAGCTCCCTGCGGGCGCCGAACTCCCCCCTCTGGCGCCCGCAGGGTCCACGGGCCCGCAACCGCGTGCCCAGCAGTTCCACCACCCAGGTGCACGGTCGGTCGCGACCGCGGGCACCGCAACGGAAAGAGGCCACGATGCCCCGTACCACGGTCGACGAAGAGGCGATCAACGCCACGGCCGCCAAGCTCAACAACGCCGTCAGCTCCACGCTGGTGCCCCAGCTGTCGGACCTCCAGCGCGAGGTCGAGGCGCTGCTCGGCGACGGCCTGGTGCTGGCGCAGACCAGCCCCAAGCTGCGTGAGTCCTACACGAACTTCAACACCTCGGTGACGCAGGCCGTGAACAACATCACTGAGTTCGCCAAGCAGTTCCAGCAGATCGGTCAGTCCGTGAAGGACCTCGACGGGCAGATCGCCGGCGGCATCCCCGCATGATGTCCGACAAGTGAGAGAAACCAGGGCGAACGGGACTCAATTCCCGTTCGCCCTGGTCCCGTTCCCGTGCCGAACCTCACGTTCACCTCAAAGACGCTTGAAACTTACGACAGCCCTCATAGAATCACCGCCGAACAGGAATCATCAGTTCCACTCATGGACGCGGTGGTCACCTGGCACTCACGTTCACTCTGCTCAGCACTCGCCGCGCTCGCGGCCACCGAGCTGACCGGCGCACCCACGGCTGCCGGTTTCCGCGGGAGGCAACACATGAGAACGTCCACCACCTGTCCCGCTGCCGGGAGCTCTCACAGACCCGGCGGGAGCGCTCCCGCGTGCGACGGCTCCTTCCGTGAGCTGTACGAACGGCACCACGGGCCGCTGTTGCGCTACGTCTCCGGGATGTTGCGCGGCGACCGGCAGCGCGCCGAGGACTTCGTCCAGGAGACCCTGCTGCGCGCCTGGCTGAGCAGCGCGGACCAGCCGCCGGACTGGACGCCTTCACGGGCCTGGCTGTTCCGGGTGGCCCACAACCTGGTGGTGGACTGGATGCGCCGCGAGCAGGCCTGCCCCGAATACCACCAGGAGCTGCTGGAGTCGCACGCCGAGTCCGTCGACCCGATCGGCCAGGCCGTACACCGCCGCTTCCTCGTGAACGCCCTCTCCCGGCTCTCCCTGCCGCACCGTGAGGTGCTGTTCTACGTCTACATGCTGGGCTGGACCGGCCCGGACGCCGCGAACGCCCTGTCCATACCGCCCGGCACGGTCAAGTCCCGCACCCATCACGCGATCCGGGAGCTGCGCCGACGCCACCCCGAGGACGCGCTGGTGGCCGCATGACCGGGACAAGCCCGGCGCAGGGCCGGCTGATCTCGCTGGCCAGGCCCGACTCGTCGCTGGTGACGGCGCTGCTGGTCGTCGTCGCCGTCCTTCTGTTGCTGTTCCTGCTGCTGCGCCACGTCGTGCGAAAGCGTGGCGGCTGGCGGCGGTTCCGGCGGGGTGTCGCCCGCGAGGTCACCCTGACCAGACGGGCCTTCGGGGAGCCGCTGCGCGCCTACCGGCGGCACCGTCGTGGCGTACGGGCACTGGCCCGCCACTTGTGCGACCCCCGGTCCGGCCTGCTCGTGCGCCGGCTGCTGGACGGGGCCGGAGCGGCGCTCGGCGACGTGCCCGGGGCCTTCGCCTACGGTCTGCGGACGGAGCCCGGCCGGGCCGCCGTCCAGATCGCCGCCCGTCGGCTGCCCGCCCCGCCGGCCCCTTGGGAGGCCGCCGACGACGTCGGCCCGCAGTCCTGGTGGCTGGGCCTGGACGACGAGGACGCGCTGCCGGACGCGGCGCCCCGCGCGGGCGCCCGGGTGCGGCCGCTGCCGGTCGTGGTCGGGACGGCGGACGACAGTTGCGTCCACCTCGACCTGGCCGCCGGGCCCCGGATGATCACCGTCGAGGGCGACACGGTCACCCGGACCCGGCTGCTCCAGGCGCTGGCCGCGCAGTTGGACCGGCCGGGCAGCGGAGCCTCGGTCACCGTGACCGAAGGCGTCCACCCGCACCACCCCGGCGACCCGCTCGACACCGTGCTGCGCCGCCTGGAGGACCCGGACACCGCGGCGACAGACGAAGAAGCCGTCGCCACCGCCACGGTCGTGGTCTGCGCCTCCCCCACCCGGGACCAGGCCCGGCGACTGGGCGAGCTCGCCGCGAACGGCACCGTCATCTGTCTCACCGACAGCCCCGCGGCCGGGCCCAGCTGGGCCCTTCGCGTCGACGGCCGCGGCCGGGTCACCGCACCGGAGCTCGACCTGTACGCCGACTCGGCCCCGCTCAACCGGGCCGTCGCCGCGGCGGTCCGGGCCGATCGGCGCCGTGCGCGCCGCGCACCTGAGCGGCAACAACGGCCCCTCGACCCGGCCGTCGAGCCGCGCACCGTGCCGGAGCGACGGGCACCCGCACCGGTCAGGCAGACCGAGCTGACCGAACCGTCGGAGCTCGTCGAGGAGACCCCGCCCCTGGCCCCGGTCCGGACCGTGGCGGGTGCCGACCTGCTGTCCGAACCGGCCACGGCGCGGTCCCGCCCCGCCGAGGCGTCGTCCACCGGCGGAGACTGACCGGCGCCGCGCACCGGAACCGCAGCCCTTTATTCACTCCACGAACCACCCCAAAAGGGGAGACATGAAACTCCTCATCACCACCGTCGCCGACGGCGATCCCGCGAGCCGTCAGGACGTCGTGCTGAGCGCCGACGCCGCCACCCCGGTCCAGGACGTCGCCGAGCATCTGGCCCGGCTGCGCGCTGGCGACGAGGCGTCCACCGCGGGCGCCGTGCCCGTCTGCTTCGTCGGCGGCGATCCGCTGTCCCCCGGCACTCCCTTGGCCGACACACCGGTCATGGACGGCAGCGTCGTGGGGCTCGGCGCGCCCGTTCCGCGGGGCGGCGCGCAGTACGGTCCCGAGCGCCCCGCCATGCCGCAGCCGCAGCGGGTGGACCACTCGCCGGTCGTGGAACTCCAGGTGGTGGGAGGGCCGGACGCGGGCCGGGTGTACGCGCTCGGCCTCGGCACCCACGGCATCGGGCCGGTGGACGGCTCCGCGGTGCCCCTCCAGGGGCGTGGGCTTCCCTCCGACGGCATCCGGATCTCCGTGCGCCCGGACGGTTCCGCCATCGTCGAGCTGCCGGGGGACGGCACGGCCCGCCTGTCCGTCCCGGAGCCGCCGGAGCACCGGGGCAAGCCCAACGTCCCGCTGCTCCCCCTCGCCGACCAGGACGAGGAGGAAGAGGAGGACGAGCCGGACGAGCGGGCCGCCGATGCGGCCGTACTGCCCGACGGCTGGGAACCCTGGCCGCTCGGTGGCGAACTCGCCCTCGGCGAGTATCTGCTGCGGCTGTCCGAACCGACCCAGCGGGACGCCGCCGTGGTGCCGTCCGAGGGCGGCGGCGGGCTGGACTACAACCGGCCGCCGCGCATCCTGCCGCACCTGGAGCCCGAGCGCTTCCGCCTGCCCGGACCGCCCGAGCCGCCCGGCCGCCGGCCCATTCCGTTCCTGGTCGCCTTCGCCCCCATGATCATGGGCATCGGCATGGTGCTCATCTGGCACTCCTACTACTACCTGCTCTTCATGTTCCTGTCGCCGCTGCTGATGGCGGCCAACCATGTGAGCGGGCGGCGCCAGGCCCGCAAGGACTACGAGGAGAAGTCCCGCGTCTACCGGCTGCGCCGCGCCTCGCTGGAGGAGGACGTCCGGCAGAAGGTCGTCACCGAGCAGCGGCTGCGCACCGAGAGCGCGCCCGATCCGGCGCTGGCCGGGCTGTGGGGCGTCGGACCGGGCCGCCGGCTCTGGGAGCGCCGTCGCGGCGACCCCGACCACCTGGCGCTGCGCCTGGGCACGGCCGGTCAGCCGTCACTGCTCGGCATCGACGATGCGGCGCGCGAGGACAACCACACGTCCGTGCACTGGACCATCCCGGACGCGCCCGTCTGCGTCGACCTCGAACACTGCGGGGTGGTGGGGCTGGCCGGTGAGACCGGTCCGGTGCAGGCGCTGGCCCGCTGGCTGACCGCACAGGCCGCCGTCCTGCACACGCCGCGCGACCTGCGGATCGTCGTCCTCACCGACAAGGCGTCCGAGGAGTCCTGGGACTGGGCGCGCTGGCTGCCGCACTCCCGGGACGGACTGCCCGGATCCCGCGGCGGCGCCGTCACCCTCGTCGGCAACGACCCGGAGACGGTGGCCAACCGCGTCGCCGAGCTCGTCTCCACCCTGCGCACCCGGCAGCGGGCCGCCGAGTCGACGATGAGCAAGGCGCTGCTCAGCGAACCGGACGTACTGGTCGTGATGGACGGTGCCCGCCGGCTGCGCGACGTCCCCGGAGTCGTCTCCATCCTCAAGGAAGGGCCGTCGGTACGGATCTTCCCGCTCTGTCTGGACCACGAGGAACGGCTGCTCCCGGAGGAGTGCACCGCGGTCGTCCGGTACGAGAACCACCGGCTGACGCTGCGCCGCACCGGACAGCCCGCCATCGGGGACATCCGCCCGGACCTGGTCGAACCCGCCTGGTGCGAGCGCCTGGCACGGGGCATCGCCCCCATCCACGACGTCACCCCGGACGCCTCGGAGGGCCTGCCCGACCGCGTCGGTTTGCTCGACCTGCTGGGGCTGCCGGAGCCGAGCGGTGCGGCCGTGTCGGCACGCTGGGAGCGGCGCCCGGCCTCCACCGAGGTGCTGCTCGGCGCGGGTTACGACGGCCCGGCCGCCTTCGACCTGGTGAAGGACGGACCGCACGGCCTCGTCGCGGGCACCACCGGATCCGGCAAGTCGGAACTGCTCCAGACCCTGGTGGCCTCCCTCGCCGCGGTCAACCGGCCCGACGAGCTCACCTTCGTGCTGGTCGACTACAAGGGCGGCAGCGCCTTCAAGGACTGTGTACGGCTGCCGCACACCCTCGGCATGGTCACCGACCTCGACAGCCATCTCGTCCAGCGGGCGCTGACCTCGCTGTCGGCCGAACTGGTGCGCCGCGAGCACATCCTGGCGGCCGCCGGGGCCAAGGACCTGCCCGAGTACCAGTCGATGCGCCGCCGTGACCAAGGGCTGGAGCCGGTGCCCCGGCTGGTCATCGTCATCGACGAGTTCGCCACGCTCTACCGGGAGATCCCGGACTTCATCCCGGGACTGGTGAGCATCGCCCAGCGCGGCCGCTCCCTGGGCATCCATCTGATCCTGGCGACGCAGCGTCCGGCCGGAGTCGTCAACGCCGACATCCGCGCCAACACCAATCTGCGGATCGCCCTGCGCGTCACCGACGCCACCGAGAGCCAGGACGTCATCGACACCAAGGACGCCGTCAGCATCTCCCCGAACACCCCGGGCCGGGCCCTGGCCCGCCTCGGCCACGGCACGGTCGTGCCGTTCCAGACCGCCTACTCCGGAGCCGCCCGGCCCGGAGCGACGCCGGTGCGGCAGCCGCAGCGCGCGACGGAGGCGCAGGCTCCCCGGATCTGGGGCGCGGCACTGCCGTGGCAGCGACTCGGGCGCGCTGTCGGAGTGCCGCTCGCCGAGGCCGAGCCCGGCGCTCCGGCGATGGACGACGACTCCCCCACCGACCTCAACGCACTCGTCGAAGCGGTGTGCGAGGCGGCTGAGCTCGCCGACTGCGTCCCGCAGCCCAGCCCCTGGCTGCCCCCGCTCGGTCAGTCCGTGCTGGTCGACGAACTGCCCGAGCCCGAGCAGACCGGCGACGCCCGCCCGGTCCCGGTGGCCTGGGCCCTGTCGGACCTGCCCGGCGCACAGGCACAGGAGCCGGTACTGCTGGACCTGGCGACCTTCGGCCATCTCTATGTCGTCGGCATACCGCGTTCCGGCCGGTCGCAGGTGCTGCGGACCATGGCCGGCGCGCTGGGCCGCGCCCACAGCGCCGCCGACGTGCATCTGTACGGCGTCGACTTCGCCGGCGGCGCGCTGGCCGCCCTGGGCGTGCTGCCGCACTGCGGCGCCGTCGTGCCGCGTGGCGACACCGAACGGCTGGAGCGGCTGTTCACCCGGCTCGACACCGAACTGGACCGCCGTCAGGAGCAGTTGACGCGCCATCACGCCGCGAATCTCACGGAGCTCCGCGAGATCGTCGCCCCGGGCGAGCGTCCGGCGCACATCCTGCTGCTGGTGGACGGGTGGGACGCGCTCGTGGACCTCATCGCCGAGCACAACGGCGGTCGGCAGATGGACCAGTTGAACCGTCTGCTCAGGGAAGGTGCCGCCGCGGGTCTGCATGTCGTCGCCACGTCCGAGCGGGCCCTGCTGGCCGGGCGGGCCACCGCGCTCAACGACAACAAGCTGCTGCTGAGGCTGAACGACCGGACCGACTACCACGTCGTCGGCAAGCGCTCCCGGGATCTGCCCGACGTGATCAGACCCGGGCAGGGCTGGACGTCCGACGGCACCGAGATCCAGGTGGCACTGCTCGCGGCCGGGGCGACCGGCCAGGAACAGGCGGAGGCGCTGCGGGCCATCGGTGCCGAGGCGACCCGCCGCGACGCCGGGCTGTCCGCCGCGCGGCGCCCCGTGCGGATCGGCACCCTGCCGGCGAAGGTGGAGTTCACGGCGGCGTACGAGAAGGTGCCCGAAGAGCTGCGTAGGCCGCTGTGGGGTCTGCTGGGGCTGGGGGGCGACGATGTCGCGCCCGTCGGGGTCGACTTCGCGGGTTCCTCGCCGACCTTCGTGGTGGCCGGGCCGCCCGGTTCCGGCCGCAGCACCACGCTGGCGAGCCTCGCGGTCTCGCTGCTCGCCTCCGGCACCCGACTCGTCGCTCTCACCCCCCGGGAGTCGCCGCTGCGCGCCCTGAACGGCCATCCGGGGGTACGGCTGCTCACCTCGCAGTCCCCCACGGCACAGGAGCTCGCCACCGCCCTGGGCAGCGGCGACGAGCCCCGGGTGGTCCTCGTCGACGACGCCGATCTGCTGATCCTGCCGGAGATCGACCAGGACCTGCGGGCCCTGGTCGAGTCCGGCCGGGACCGTGGCGTGGGCGTGGCCGCCGGTGTCACCGGGGAGACGATGGCGGGTGCCCTGGGCTGGCTCAGTGCCCTGAAGCGACACCGCCGGGGTGTGCTCCTCGCTCCCAAGAACGTGATGGACGGCGACATCCTGGGCGTCCGGCTCACCCAGGCTCATCTGCGGAACCACAAGCCGGGCCGGGGACTGACCGTCGACCGGCGCTCCGGGGAGCTGATCAACGTGCAGATCCCCGAGACGACTCTCGACTGACCGTGTGCGTCGCCGCGCAGGCGCCGGCGGCGCACTCCGTCAGCCACTGGTCGAAGTCGGCGTCGTAACGGGTGCCGATGTCGGAGGCGTACACGGCGTGCCCGCCCGCGTAGTCACCGACTCGGAAGCGGGCGAGCATGCGGTGGACGTCGGCCGGATGCCGCTCGAACATGTAGCGGACGGCGAGGTAGCCCCACGGGTAGGTGCGGGTCACGTCGCTGTTGGCGTACGTGTTCCGGAACAGCGTGCTCAGCCGGTACGTGTGCTTGCCCGCCTCCGTGACGGCCTGGTCGTAGGTGATTCCGCGGTAGCCGTAGGAGACGTACTCGGCCACGCCCTCGATCCACCAGACGTCCGGTACCGAGGTCTGCTGGGCGAAGTCGCCCTTCATGTCGAGGCGGGCGTCGAGGTAGTGCGTGTACTCGTGGTTGAGGTTCCAGATCCGCGCCGCGTGACTCTCGTCCCGGGGCTTCTGGTACATGACCGCGAAGGGTTTGTTGGCTGGGTCCTCCGGGTCTCCGATCACGGTCATGCCGCCGTTGTCCGTGCTGATGCCGAAGATCGCACCGGCGTAGACGCGGTAGTCGGCGCTGCCGGCGAAGACGACGAGGTCGATGGTCGACAGGTACTGGCCGGGTATGGGGCCGTCGTCCCTGACGAGGTCGTGGACGTACGCGTCCTGGCCGAGCACACTGGCGCAGGCCGCGTCGAGGTCGGCCGCGGTGAGCGACTGGGCCCGGATGGTGTGGGTGGCGTCGCAGGGGCGGGTGATCGGCAGGGCGGCCCTGGTCAGTCGGTCGGTCAGGTCGCAGACGCCGTAGTACGAGCAGTTGGCACGGTCGTAGTACTCGGCCTGTGTCGCCACCGCCACCCACAGTCCGGCCGTGGGCCCGGTGATCCGCGAGGCTGTCAGCAGCTCCCTGGTCGGGGGCCGGACGGTGTCCCGCAGCGCCGGGTGTTCGACGTAACGGGCCAGGTTCATCCCGGCGTTGGACGCCAGGTACGCCCGGTCGGTGGGGAGCAGGTCGAGGTGGTCGAGGGCGAACCGGCGCAGGGTGCGGACGATGTACGGGTCCGCGGCGACGGCGTTCACGTAGGCCGGGTTCCAGTTGCCGCGCCAGAGGGGGGTGTAGACCGCGTTGACGGCCGCGAGCATGCTGGGGATGGCGTCGTAGGAGCTGTCGTACGCGGTCAGCACCCGCCGGTAGACCTTGAGATAGCGGGCCTGCTGGTCGGCGCTGTCGGTGAGGACGACGACCTCGCCGAGCACGTCGCCGTTGGCCGCGGTGACGTCGCCGGAGGAGGAGCGGGCGAAGAAGGAGTCCAGGCCCCGGGTGGTGGCGCGGGCCAGGCGGGTGCCGTAGGGGCCGGTGTCGGTGGGGTTGTTGAACTGGACGTAGTAGCCGGCGCGCAGGAAGAGGACGAGTTGCAGGATGCGGGCCGCGTTGTCACCGCGGTACCGCCGTGCCGTGCGGGTGAACTCCTCGGCGACCGTGACCATTTGGGACTCGCGGAAGACGGCTCGGGCGTCGGTGCCGGTCACCGCGAAGAGGGTGTTGACGCAGTCCGTGGTCGCGGCCTTGACGAAGGCCACCAGCGCGGCGCCGGTCCGGCCGCCGAAGTCGGCCGGACTGCACGCGGCCGCCTTCGGGACGGCCAGGGCGTCGGGGCGGGTCGGCCGGGGCGTGGGCGCCAGGGGCGGGAGGTGGGCGGGGGTGCGTGCCCGGTCCCGCTCGGCCGTGTGCGCGGTGGAGCCGGTCGGGGGCGGGGGTGGGGTCGGCCGGCCTGTGGTGACGGAGGGCGGGGCGGTCTTGGCCGCGGGTGCCGCGAGCACGGGCGTCGACAGCAGGCCCGCGAGGGTGACGCACGCGGCGAACACGGCGGCCAGGTGTCCGGGCAGCACGGAGCGGTAGCGCATCTGGTCTCCTCCACGGATGGATGCGCCTCGATAGGGGTGCTGAGGCGTGTGTGGACTGTCTCAGCGCTCGAACGCCCCAACAATGCCGTGTGACATAGCACCTTGCGCTGCTCGGGCATAACGTTCCCGCCCGCCCGCGCCCGGGACGCGGCCAGGCTCCGACTACGCCCCGCTCACGTTCCAGGTACGGGCCGCCCATGTCCTCAAGTGCGGTGACTGGCCGACGAGTTCGCGGTACGCGGCGGTGGCGGACTGCGCCAGCGCGTCGGCCGTCGCTCCGGTGACGGCAGCACGCCGCCAGGCCAGCACGTAACGGCACCACAGCGGCGTACCGATCAGCGGTTTGACGACGACTTGCGGGATGGGTCGCGTCGTCGCCTGGACGACGGCCACGCCGAGGCCGTCGGCGATCATCCCCTGCAACTCCTGCCGGTCGCCCAGGAATTCGTGCACCGCGCAGGGGGTGAAGCCGGCCGCCGCGCAGGCCGTGTGGAAGACGCCGGGCCATCCGGCCCCGTCGTCCGGCGTCAGGAACCAGGCCTCCTCGGCCAGCTCCGCGAGGCCGATCTGGGCACGGTGCGCGAGGGGGTGGCGGGCGGGCAGCGCCACGAAGTTCGGCTCGGTGACGATCCCGCGATGGGCCACCGCGTCCGAGTGCTCCAGCTCCCTGCCGGGGTAGTCCGCGGCGATGGCCGCGTCCACCGAGCCCTCCTCCAGCAGTTCGACGATCCGCGAGGAGGCGTACACGCTGCTCACCGCGAGCGAGACGTCCGGCAGCCGGGCCCGCAGCCCCGTCATCATGCCCACGAGCATCGGCGAGTTCGTCGCCGCCACCCGGAGGGTCCGCCGCTCCGAGGTCGCGCCGGGGCCCGGGCGGCGTCCGATCGCGGCGGCACGGGCCAGGACGTCACGGGCCTGGGCGACCACCTCGACGCCGTACGACGTGGGCCGCACCCCGGTCGGCCCGCGCTCGAACAGCGGCTCGCCGAAGTGCCCCTCGATGCGCCGGAGTTGGGTGCTCACGGCGGGCTGCGAGTACCCGAGGTCCGCCGCGGCCCGGCCCACGCTCCCCGCGTCGGCGACCGCGCACAGCACCCGCAGATGGCGCAGCTCCAGCTCCACCGCTCACTCCCCCGTTCGATATGCCAGGCAAAAACCTCAATACCGTACATCTAGCCCCACGTGTGACCCCCCTGCGAAGGCCCGTCGCACCGCATGGTTAGCATATGAGCGCCACCTAGCTCGAAAGATAGGCCCGTGACTGTCAACGACGACTCGTTCACCAACTGGAAGATCCGCGAGGAGATCGCGGAGTCGATGATCCCGCTCATCGGGAAGCTGCACCGGGAGCGGGACGTCACCGTCCTCCTCCACAGCCGCTCCTTGGTGAACAAGTCGGTGGTCAGCATCCTGAAGACGCACCGGTTCGCCCGGCAGATCGCCGGTGAGGAGCTCTCGGTCACCGAGACGCTGCCGTTCCTGAAGGCGCTCACCGCGCTGGACCTCGGCCCCTCGCAGATCGACATCGGCATGCTGGCCGCGACGTACAAGAGCGACGACCGCGGTCTGTCCGTGGAGGCGTTCACCGCCGAGGCGGTCGCCGGGGCCACCGGCGCCAACAAGATCGAGGGCGGCGAGGGACGCGACGTCGTCCTGTACGGCTTCGGCCGCATCGGCCGCCTCGTGGCCCGCTTGCTGATCGAGAAGTCCGGCTCCGGCAACGGCCTGCGGCTGCGTGCCATCGTGGTCCGCGGCGGCGGCGACCAGGACATCGTCAAGCGCGCCTCGCTGCTGCGCCGTGACTCCATCCACGGCCAGTTCCAGGGCACGATCACGGTCGACGAGGCCAACAGCACGATCAACGCCAACGGCAATGCGATCAAGGTGATCTACGCGGGCGACCCGAGCGAGGTCGACTACACGGCGTACGGCATCAAGAACGCCATCCTGATCGACAACACCGGCAAGTGGCGCGACCGCGAGGGCCTGTCCACGCACCTGCGCCCCGGCATCGACAAGGTCGTCCTGACCGCGCCGGGCAAGGGCGACGTCCCGAACATCGTGCACGGCGTCAACCACGACACCGTCAAGCCGGACGAGCAGATCCTGTCCTGCGCGTCCTGCACCACGAACGCCATAGTCCCGCCGCTGAAGGCGATGGAGGACGAGTACGGCGTCCTGCGCGGTCACGTGGAGACCGTCCACTCGTTCACCAACGACCAGAACCTGCTGGACAACTACCACAAGTCCGAGCGCCGCGGCCGTAGCGCGCCGCTGAACATGGTCATCACCGAGACCGGCGCCGCCTCGGCCGTCGCCAAGGCCCTGCCCGACCTCAAGGCCCGGATCACCGGCAGCTCGATCCGCGTCCCGGTGCCGGACGTCTCGATCGCGATCCTCAACCTCCAGCTGGCCCGCGAGACCACCCGCGAGGAGGTCCTCGACTACCTGCGCGACGTGTCGCTGACCTCGCCGCTGCGCCGCCAGATCGACTTCATCACGGCGCCCGACGCGGTCTCCAGCGACTTCATCGGCTCGCGTCACGCCTCGATCGTGGACGCCGGCGCGCTGAAGGTGGAGGGCGACAACGCGATCCTCTACCTCTGGTACGACAACGAGTTCGGCTACTCCTGCCAGGTCATCCGCGTCGTCCAGCACGTCTCCGGGGTGGAGTACCCGACCTTCCCGGCACCGGCGGTCTGATCCCGCCCGGCCAACGCCGACCCGTCTGCCGGCAATGCGGTGCCGACAGCCGGGTCGGCGTTCGGCTCCCCCTCCTCAGTGGCCGCGGAACGCCTCCTCCAGCCACCAGGACCCGTGATCGGCGACCACCTTGGCGTCGATGAGCAACGGCGCGGACCGCGGACCGGCGACCCAGTCCGCCACGGCCTTCAGATCGGCCGTCGTCCGCACGGTCACCGCCTCGAAGCCATGGCCCCGCCCCACGGCGGCGATATCCGTCGGCGGGAAGCGCACCGTGTCGAGCGGATGCCCGTCGGGACCGAAGTGGTGCACCTCGGCGCCGTACGCCTCGTCGTCGTACACGACGACCACCATGGGCAGCCCGAGCCGCCGTACGGTGTCCAGCTCCACGGCGCCCATCAGCGCGCCGCCGTCCCCGAGCGCCGCGACGGGCAGCCGGTCCGGCTGGGCCAGTGCCGCGCCGATCGTGGTCGCGAGCCCCAGCCCGATCGACTGGAACGCCTGCGTGAAGCAGAAGCCCTGCTCGTCCGGCACCGACAGATACGCGCTCGGGTAGCCCATGAAGTTCCCGGAGTCCACGCCGACCACCCGCTCCGCGGGCAGTATGTCGTCGAGCGCGATGCTCAAGGTCCTCGGGTCGATCCGCTCCCGCGTGCTCGTGTCCTCGTACGGCACGTCCCGCATACGGACGCGAGCCGCGAGGGCGGCCCCGATCTGCGGTATCCGGTAGCCCTGCCGCGGTTGATCAGCCGCCTGGGACACCCGGCGCGCGGTGAGCCGGACGTCGCCGGTGACACCGAGGTGGACCGGTCGGTGGGCGCCGAGTGCCGACGGGTCGTCGTCGACCTGTACGACGGTGGCGTCGGCGCCGATCAGATGGCCGTGCCGCATGGTCCACATGTTGAGGGCGCAGCCCCAGCCGACGATCAGGTCGGCGCCCTGGATCAGTTCGCAGGCCAGGGGTGAGGCGAAGCCGCCGGAGATACCCAGGGACCACGGGTTGCCGTGGAAGAGGCCGTGGGCGACGGCCGACGTGGCCAGGAGCGCGCCGTGCAGCTCGGCGAGTGCCTCCAGCGCCTCACGGCAGTTAGCCCCGCGCGCTCCCCGGCCGGCCACGAAGACGGGCCGCCGGGCCTGCCCGAGCAACCGGGACAGCTCGGCCACCACGTCCGCGTCCGGCTCGACCGCGACCCGTTGCGGCAGCGGTGCGGCGTGCGCCAGGGCGCCGTCGGGCACCTCCAG
Source organism: Streptomyces sp. NPDC028907 (assembly GCF_055564995.1). Lineage (NCBI taxonomy): Bacteria > Bacillati > Actinomycetota > Actinomycetes > Kitasatosporales > Streptomycetaceae > Streptomyces > Streptomyces sp. NPDC028907. Next base: position 93,354 of record NZ_JBVHVE010000011.1, on the reverse strand, counting down.
CGCCTGCACCGGCAGGGGGAGATTGAGCAGCACGGTGCGCCGTTCCCGCACCGCCAGCCCGACCGCCACGCACGCCTGCTCGACCGCTTCCTCCGCCGATGTGACCCGCACCGGAACCGCGCCCACCGCATGGGCCAACGCCTCTTGGTCGACGTAGAAGTTGGAGCGCGGTTCGGTCACCTCGGCCGCGAGCACGACCAGCGGCGTACGGCTCTTGGCAGCCTCCGCGATCCCGGTCATGGCGTTCGTCAGACCCGGCCCCTGGTGCACGCTCACCGCCGCGACCGTGCCGCTGGTCCGGGCGTAGGCGTCGGCCATCGTCGCCGCACCGCCCTCGTGGCGTGCGGCGACGAACCGCGCCCCCGCGGCGACCATGGCGTTCGTGACGTGGAAGTTGCCCGATCCGACGACCCCGAAGACCTGGTCGATCCCGGCCGCGCACAGCGCCCGGCCGACCGCTTCCGCGACCTTCATGAGCGGCCCCGCTCCACCAGCGCCAGTACCCGGGCCGGAGCCCCGGAGCCGGTGACGATGGGCAGCGGTCCGGCGATGACGACGGAGCCGGTCGGCGGCAGCGCGCCCAGGTTCTGGAGCTGCGTCAGGCCGTACTTGTCACTGCCCATGAGGTAGGAGTGGCAGGGATAGACGGGCTCGAAGGAGTGCGCGCCCCCGGCGTCCGTGCCCACCGTCTCCACACCCAGGCCGACCACCGGCGACTCCTCGGCCACCCAGCGGGCGCACTCCGCGGACAGACCGGGGGTGTGCGGGCCGTTCTCGTCGGCGTTGAGGAAGGCCTGCTGATCGTGCGAGCGGGCGTCCCAGCCGGTGCGCAGCAGCAGCCAACCGCCCTCGGGCAAGGGGCCGTTGTCCGCTTCCCAGGCCTTGACGTGGTCGACCTCGACCAGGAAGTCGGGGTCCTTGGCGGCCTCGGCGCTGAAGTCCAGCACCGCCGCCGGTGCGATCAGTCTCCCGGCCGGCACCGAGGCCACGTCGGCGAGGTCCTTGCCGGTGACCCAGTGGTTCGGGGCGTCGAAGTGGGTGCCGGTGTGCTCGCCGCTGCGGAAGTTGTTCCAGTACCAGGCGGGTCCCCGGTCGTCGTAGCGGCTTATCTCTTCCAGTTCGAAGACGGCGCTCTGCCCGAACCGGGGCGGCAGTTGGATCACCGGTGTCGAGGACGACAGGGGCGAGGTCAGGTCGACGACTTCGATCGATCCACCTCGCAACGCGGACACCAGCGCGGCAAGGACGGACGGCTCGGACATGGACGCCTCCTCGGACGGACCGTGTTCGGACTGACAGCATCTCAGTCCTGCCTCCTGCCTCTTGACGCGTTAATGACAACAATGGCTTGATGTTTCATGGGAGCGCTCCCACCCCGCGCGGAGCGCGCTGACAGATGCGCCAGGGAAGGGAACATGGAAGGGAACACCATGCGCGGCACCCGCCACTTACCCTCGCGGATCATTCCGCTGCTCGCCCTGCTGGCCGCCTTGTCGATGCCCGTAGGCCTGTCGCTCGCGCCCCGGGCGGCAGCGGCTGCCGCTCCGACGGAAGCGGCCGCCCCCGTCCGCGTCATGCCGCTGGGCGACTCGATCACCGGCTCGCCCGGCTGCTGGCGGGCGCTGCTCTGGAACCGGCTGCAGAGCGCCGGACACACGGACGTCGACTTCGTCGGCACACTCAGCCACCAGGGCTGCGCGCAGGCGCACGACGGTGACAACGAGGGCCACGGCGGCGAGTTGGTGACCAATGTGGCCGACCAGAACCTGCTGCCGGGGCGGCTGGCCGCCACACTCCCGGACATCGTTGTCATGCACTTCGGCACGAACGACGTGTGGAGCTCCATCGCTCCCGATCGCATCCTCGCCGCCTACAGCAAGCTGGTGGAACAGATGCGGGCGAGCAATCCGGACATGAAGGTCCTGGTCGCGCGGCTCATCCCCATGAATCCGAGCCAGTGCGCGGCCTGCGCCCAGCGGGTCGTCTACTTCAACGCGCGGATCCCGGACTGGGCCAGGGCCACGAGCACCGCCCGTTCCCCGGTCACCGTGGTCGACCAGTGGACGGGCTTCGACACGGCCGTCGACACCTATGACGGAGTGCATCCGAGCGCCTCCGGCGACGAGAAGATCGCCGCTCGGTGGTATCCGGCGCTGGCCACTCTGCTCGACGCGGGTCCGGGGGATCCCGGAGACCCCGGCGATCCGGGCGACCCGGGCGACCCGGGCGACCCGGGCGACCCGCCCGCCTGCACCGCTTCCTTCCGTGCCGTCTCCTCCTGGCAGGGCGGTTACCAGGGCGAGGTGACGGTGACCAACACGTCCGCCTCCTCCGTCTCGGGCTGGACCGCGACGGTCGTCCCGGCGGACGGGGCCCGCCTCACCCAGGTATGGAACGGCACCCTCGGCACCGGCGCCGACGGCACCGCCACCATCGCCAACGCGGCGTGGAACGGCACGTTGGCACCCGGCGCGAGCGCGAGCTTCGGATTCGTCGCCAGTACCCCGGCAACGGGCGGCGCCCCGACGGCGACTGTCACCTGCACGGCGCGCGCCGCGTCCTCCTGACGCACCGTCATCCCCTCTCACCCCACGGAGCCGCCATGAGATCCCGCACCGGCATCACCCCACGAACCGCCACACGGACCGCCCGACGAATGGCCGCGGTCGTGGCCGCCGTCCTGGGCCTGCTCGTCCCCCTGCTCTCCTTCGCCCCGCCCGCCCAGGCCGCCGCCACCGGCCTGCACATCCAGAACGGCCGCCTGCTGGAGGCGTCCGGGAACGACTTCGTGATGCGGGGCGTCAACCACGCCCACACCTGGTACCCGGGCGAGACCCAGTCGCTGGCCGACGTCAAGGCGCTGGGCGCCAACACCGTCCGCGTGGTCCTCTCCGACGGCCACCGCTGGACCAGGAACAGTCCCGAGGACGTGGCCGCCGTCATCGCGCAGTGCAAGGCCAACCGGCTGATCTGCGTGCTGGAGGTGCACGACACCACCGGCTACGGAGAGGAGGCCGCGGCCGGGACGCTCGACCACGCGGCCGACTACTGGATCGGTCTGAAGGACGTGCTCGCCGGCGAAGAGGACTACGTCATCGTCAACATCGGCAACGAGCCCTGGGGCAACACCAACCCCGCCGGCTGGACCGAGCCCACGATCGCGGCGGTGAAGAAGCTGCGCGACGCCGGGTTCGCCCACACGATCATGGTGGACGCGCCCAACTGGGGCCAGGACTGGCAGGGCGTCATGCGCGCCAACGCCCAGTCCGTCTACGACGCCGACCCCACCGGCAACCTGATCTTCTCGATCCACATGTACAGCGTCTACGACACGGCACAGGAGATCACGGACTATCTGAACGCTTTCGTGAACGCCGGACTCCCGCTCCTCATCGGCGAGTTCGGAGGCCCGCCCGACCAGTACGGCGACCCGGACGAGGACACCATGATGGCCGCAGCCCAGCAGCTCCGGCTCGGTTATCTGGCCTGGTCCTGGAGCGGCAACACCGACCCGATCCTCGATCTGTCGATCGGCTTCGACCCGACGCGGCTCAGCTCCTGGGGCCAGCGCATCTTCCATGGCGCGAACGGCATCGCCGCAACGTCCGAGGAGGCCGACGTCTACTCCTCGTCAGGCGGTGACACCACTGCCCCGACCGCGCCCGGGACGCCGACGGCCTCCGCCGTGACGTCCTCGTCCGTCACCCTGAACTGGGCCGCGGCCACCGACGCGAACGGCGTCACCGGCTACGACGTCGTCCGCGTCGCCGACGGGACCGAGACCGCGGCCACCACGACGACCCGCACCTCGGCCACCGTGACCGGCCTCGCCCCGGAGACCTCCTACACCTTCGCCGTCTACGCCCGCGACGCCGCCGGCAACCGCTCCCAGCGCTCCGGCACGGTGGCGGTGACCACGTCGTCCGGTGGGTCGTCGGCCTCGTGCGCGGTGGCGTACCGGGTCTCGAACGAGTGGCCCGGCGGCTTCCAGGGCGAGGTCGTCATCCGCAACACCGGCAGCACGGCGATCAACGGCTGGACGCTGCGCTGGACCTTCCCGGACAGTCAGCGCGTCAGCAACCTGTGGGGCGGCACCGCGACCCAGAGCGGCGCCGACGTGATCGTCACCTCCGCGTCGTACACGGCGACGATCGCCCCGGCGGGCTCGGTCACCCTGGGCTTCACGGCCACGAAGGGCAGCACGAACCCGAGCCCCGCGGCCTTCACGCTGAACGAGTCGGCCTGCTCGCCGGCCTGACGCAGGCCCAGCACCTCCTTGCACCTCCTCGGCGTTCTGGCAGGTCAGGGCGCCGGGGAGGGCACACGTCCGCACACAGGACCGTGACAGGAACCACACAGCCACGGTGTACGAGACAGGGAGAAGTCCTGGATAAGGTGAGGCTGGCCTAACGGCTGACCACTGTGCACCACAAGGGAGCCCTGTCATGCTTCACCGGCGCCGCGGCACAGCCGCCGTCGCTCTTGCCGTCATCGCCGCACTGTCCCTCGCGGCCTGCGGCGGCTCCGACGACGGCGCGGACAGCTCCGGTTCCGCGGCCGGCGCGGGCAACAAGAAGGACGTGGCCAAGGGCGGCAAGGACTTCGCGTCCGCCGCGAAGAAGACCGCGGAGATGGGCACGGACGCGAAGCCGGGCCAGTGGCCGCGCACCATCGAGCACGCCATGGGCGAGACCGTCCTGAAGTCCCAGCCCAAGCGGGTCGTGGTCCTGGACGTCGGCGAGCTCGACAACGTCGTCTCGCTCGGCATCGAGCCGGTCGGCCTCGCCCCCACCGAGGGCTCGCCCGAACTGCCTTCCTATCTGAAGAAGGACGCCGGCACCCCGAAGAACGTCGGCACCATCAACAACCTCAACCTGGAGGCGATCGCCGGCCTCGAGCCGGACCTGATCCTCGGCAGCCAGCTGCGCGCCGCGGACAAGTACGACGAGCTGTCGCAGATCGCGCCCACCGTCTTCTCCATCCGCCCGGGCTTCACCTGGAAGGAGAACTACCTCCTCAACGCCGCGGCCCTGGACAAGACCGCCGAGGCCGAGGCGAAGCTCGCCGCGTACGACAAGAAGGTCGACGGACTCGACGCCAAGCTGGGCGCGAACAAGCCGACCGTGTCGATGGTGCGTTACCTGCCCGACGGGGTGATCCGCCTCTACGCGAACGCCTCGTTCATCGGCACCATCCTCAAGGACGCCGGCATCCCGCGCCCGAAGAACCAGGACATCGAGGACCTGGCCGCCGAGGTCAGCGCCGAGAACATCGACCAGGCCGACGCCGACTACATCTTCACCGGCGTGTACGGCGACGCGAAGGCCACCGACAAGTCCCGCGCGCAGGGCAACCCGCTGTGGAAGAACCTGAAGGCGGTCAAGGCCGGGCACGCGTACGACGTTCCGGACGAGACCTGGTACCTGGGTCTGGGTGTCACCGCTGCCGACGAGGTCCTCGGGGACCTGGAGCGGTACCTCACCAAGTAGGCGCGCGCCGGCGGGCGAGGAAGCAAGCGAAACACCGGCGAAACAGCAGAAGGAACCGCATGTCCCGTGCCACCCGGCGTCGTGTCGCCTGGACGCTCGCGGGCGTGCTCCTGCTGTTCCTCGCCGTCCTGCTGAGCCTCGCTCTCGGCAGTCGGCAGATCCCACCGGCCCAGGTGTTCGACGCCCTGCTGCACGGCGGCGGCAGTGACAACGCGCAGGTCGTACGCGCGCTGCGGGTCCCCCGCACGGTCATCGGCGTGCTGGTGGGGCTCGCTCTCGCGGTCGCCGGGGTGGTCATGCAGGGCATCACCCGCAACCCGATCGCCGAGCCCGGTGTCCTCGGCGTCAGCCAGGGCGCCTCGCTGGGCGTCGTCTGCGCCATCGCCTTCCTCGGGGTGCACTCGCCGGCCGGCTATGTCTGGTTCGCGTTCGCCGGGGCGGGGCTCGCAGCCGTCGCCGCCTACGCGGTGGCGGGCAGCGGACGCGGCGGGGCATCGCCGGTGAAACTGGCGCTGGCCGGGGCGGCGATGAACGCGTTCATCGCCTCCGTGGTCTCCGCGATCGTCACGACCGACGCCCGCGCCCTGGACGAGTTCCGGTTCTGGGACGTCGGTTCGATCGCCGGCCGAAGCGGCGAAGTCGTCGCACAGACCTGGCCGTTCGTCCTGGTGGGCCTGTTGCTGGTCGCCGTGGTGGCGCGAGGTCTGGACGCCCTGGCCCTCGGCGACGACGTGGCACGGGGGCTCGGACACCGGGTCGCGCTGCTGCGGGCCGTCGGCGCGCTCGCCGCGACCGTGCTGACCGGGGTCGCCGTCGCGGTGGCCGGTCCGATCGCGTTCACCGGGCTGGCCGTTCCGCACATCGCGCGGGCGCTGGTGGGTGCCGACCACCGGTGGGTGCTCGCCCTCTCCGCGCTGCTGGGTCCCGTGGTGATCCTGGTGTCGGACGTGCTCGGCCGGGTCGTCTTCCCGCCCTCGGAAGTGCCGGTGGCCGTGATGACCGCGTTGCTCGGCGTGCCGTTCCTGGTCGCGCTGGTACGGAGGAAGGCGACGGTGCCGGCATGACCCAGCCCCTGGAGCGAACCGTCCCGGCCCCACTGCGTCTTCGCCCGGCCGGCTACACCGTCGTCCGGGTGCGGAACGGGAGCTTCCTGCTGCACCGCCGGGCGGGTGCCGTGGCGGTCCTGCTGGCCGCCCTGCTCGCGGTGGCGGTCGTCGCCTCCCTGTGCGTCGGCGAGTCGTACGTCTCCCCCACGGAGGTCGTGCGCGTGCTGCTCGGGCAGCCGAGCCCCGACGAACTGGTCGTCGGCACGCTGCGTCTCCCCCGGCTGGTGACGGGGCTGCTGGTAGGCGCCGCGTTCGGTGTCTCCGGCGCGCTGGTGCAGACCGTCGCCCGCAACTCCCTGGCCAGTCCGGACGTCATCGGCGTCACGCACGGCGCGGGCGCGGCGACGGTGACCGCGATGACCTTCGGGATCACGTCGTACAGCCTCCTGCCGTACGTGTCGGTCGTGGGCGGGCTGGCGGCCGCCGCGCTCGTCTACGTCTTCGCCTGGCGGGGCGGGCTGCACGCCACGCGTTTCGTCCTCGTCGGGATCGGTGTCTCGATCGCGCTCGGCTCGCTGACCCGGTTGTTCCTCACCAAGGGCGACTATCTGGTGGCCCAGCAGGCCAAGGTGTGGCTGACGGGTTCGCTCAACGGCCGGGGGTACGACCAGGCCGCGCCGCTCGCGCTGGTCCTCGCGGTCCTGGTCCCGGCGTTGCTGTGGGCGGCGCACGCGCAGCGCATGGTGTCCCTGGACGACAGCACGGCGACCGCGCTGGGGGTACGGCTCGGTCCCGTGCGGCTGGGTCTCACCGCGCTCGGTGTGGTGCTGGCGTCGGTGGCGACGGGCGCCGCCGGCCCGGTCGACTTCGTGGCGCTGCTCGCCCCGCAGATCGCGCACCGGCTGACCCGCACCGCGCAGATCCCGCTGCTCTCCTCCGCCCTGACCGGCGCCGCGATCGTCGTCGTGGCCGACCTGCTGGCCCGCAGGCTGTTCTCCCCCGTCGAACTGCCGGTGGGCGTCCTCACGGCGGCGGTCGGCGCGCCGTATCTGATGTGGCTGATCGCCCGCACCCGTCTCCGTCGCTGATCCGGCGCCGGCCCGGCCGGGTTTCTCGGCCGGAGCGCCGGGCCAGGTCCTCCAGGGCCGCGACGGCCGATCGGCGTGCTCGTACGCCACGAAGAGGTGGTCGTGGTGGTGGCCGGCCACGACGTCGCGGCTCAGGCCGGCGTCGGCGAGTTCCCGCGCGAACGCCGCGGTCAGGCCGGCCTCGTGGAGCACGGATTCGACGCGCAGGGTGATCCAGCCGGCGACGTGGTCGTACGCGAGGCCGGCCGCTTCCGCCTCCTCCTGCCGTACCACCGGGGTCAGGCCCTCCGGTCCGGCGACCGTGACGGCGGGGGTGACGCCGAGGGACACATCCCCCTTGGGAACCCGAGGGCTCGTGCAGACGTCCTCCTCTGATGACGGGGTGCGTCGGCTCGTCCGCCGACGACAGGAACGAGGATGACACGATGAGTGACAAGGCCCGCAAGCTGTTCGAGGCGCTCGACCTCGACCGGAACGGGACCCTGACCCGCGCGGAGGTGATCATCGCGCTGCGGACGAAGGGGCCGTCGCTGGCCGCGTCCGGAGACCTGCCGTTCTGGGCCCTGGGGGACGAGGAAGCCTCCTCCGCGCTGTTCGACGCCGCCGACCAGAACGGCGACCAGGTGCTGACCCTGGAGGAGTTCGCGGCGGTGGTGGACCGCCGTTTCGGCTGGCGGTGACGTCGGCGGTGACACGGGCCTGACGCCTGCCGGGTGGACCGATGCGGTCCGCCCTTTCCGACTCCCTCAGCCTTTTCGATCGACCTCTCATGACAGTCGTCGAGTGCGATCTGATGTTGTGCACTTTGTTGACGGCAGTAAGCAGAGAGCCTACCTTCACGGTGTCCTTCCCCCGGTCAAGGGAGACCGCGATGCCCCCGTCCCCCGTCGCATCACCGTCACCGGCCAGCCCCGAAAGCACCCGGCAACTCCGCCGGGTCGCCCTCTCCGGGCTGCTCGGTACCGCCGTGGAGTTCTACGACTTCCTCGTCTACGGCACCGTCGCCGCCCTCGTCTTCGGCGAGCTGTTCTTCCCCGGCGCCGACCCGGCCGTCGGCACGATCGCCGCGTTCGGCACCTTCGCCGCCGGCTATGTCGCCCGCCCGCTCGGCGGCATCGTCTTCGGGCACTTCGGCGACCGGCTCGGCCGCAAGTCGATGCTGCTGCTCACCATGGGCCTGATGGGCGGCGCCAGCTTCCTGATCGGCCTGCTGCCCACCTACGACACGATCGGCGTCTGGGCACCGGTCCTGCTCATCACGCTGCGCGTCGTCCAGGGCCTCGCCATCGGCGGTGAGTGGGGCGGTGCCACCCTGATGGTCGTCGAGCACGCCGGGGAGCGTCGCCGCGGCCTGTGGTCGAGCTTCACGCAGATGGGAGCCCCGCTCGGCTCCCTGCTGTCCTCGCTCGTCGTCACGCTCGTGGTCGCCATGCCCCGCGACCAGTTCGCTGCCTGGGGCTGGCGGGTGCCGTTCCTGCTGAGCGTGCTGCTGCTCGGCGTCGGCCTCTTCGTCCGGCTGAAGGTCGTCGAGAGCCCGCTGTTCGCCGAGGTGAAGAAGGACCGCGCCGAGGCCCGGCTGCCCATCCTCGACGTACTGCGGCGTCCCCGTCCGCTGCTGCTGGCCTGCTGTGTCGGCATCGGCGCCTTCACCGCCCAGTCCCTGCTGACGAGTTACCTGATCGCGTACGCCACCGGCATCGGCTACGCCCGCCCGCAGGTGCTGACCGCGCTCACCGTCTCCGCCTGTGTCGCCCTGGTCGTGCTGCCCTGCGCCTCCGCGCTCTCCGACCGCGTCGGCCGCCGCCCGGTCGTCCTCGCCGGAGCCGTCGCCTCGGCCGCGCTCGCCTTCCCCGTTCTCGCCCTGGTCGACTCCAGGTCACCCGGACTGCTGATCCTCGCCGTGGTCCTCGGGCACGGCATCGCCCAGTCCGTGATGTACGGCCCGCTGGGCGCGCTGCTCACCGAGATGTTCGGCACCCGGGTCCGCTACACCGGCGCCTCCCTCGGCTACCAGGGCGCCACCCTCATCGGCGCCGGCTTCTCCCCCATGATCGCCGGAAGCCTGGTGGCCGGCAGCGGCAACGGCACCCCCGTCGCCCTGCTGATCTGCGGAGGCTCCCTCATCACCGCGCTGACCGTCTGGTTCGTGCGCGAGACCAGCCGTACGTCCCTGTCCGGCTCCGCGACCGAACGCTCCGACGCCCCCCACACGGAGGAGATCACCGCATGACGAACGGCACCCGCACCGCCCTCGCCGCAGCGCTGCTGCTCGCCGTCACCGCGCTCCCCACCTCGGCCGTCGCCGCCCCCGAGGCCGCCCACGTCGACGGCCGACTCCCCTCGGGCGCCACGTACTCGATGGATGTTCCCGCCGACTGGAACGGCACCGTTCTGCTCTTCAGCCACGGCTACCGCCCCAAGGGTGCCCCCAACCCCGCGCAGAACGCCCCGGACAACACGACCAAGGCACTCCTGCTCGACAGCGGCTACGCGCTCATCGGGTCCTCCTACGCCTCGTCCGGCTGGGCGGTGACGGACGCGGTGCCGGACCAGCTGGCCACCCTCTCCGTCTTCAAGGACCGCTTCGGGACGGCCCGGCGCACCATCGCGTGGGGACAGTCCTACGGCGGACTCGTCACCACCGCCATCGCCGAGCGCGCCGCGCGGCGCATCGACGGCTCCCTCGCGATGTGCGGGCTCGTGCACGGCGGAGTCGCCAACTGGAACAACACCCTCGACCCGGTCTTCGCCGTCAAGACGCTCCTCGCGCGCGACTCCGACGTCCCGCTGACCGGGTTCGAGGACCAGGCGGAGGCCACCGCGGCGGCAGGCACCCTGACCGCCGCGGCCGACGCGGCCCAGACGACGGCCGCGGGCCGGGCCCGGCTCGCCCTCGCCGCCGCCCTGCACAACATCCCGGTCTGGAACGACCCGAGCCAGACCCGCCCCGCCGCTACCGACTGGGACGCCCAGCAGGCCAACCAGTTCCCGGCCCTACGAGGCCTGATCCAAGTACCGGCGTTCAGCTGGCGGCAGGAGGCGGAGACCCGCGCGGGCGGCAACATGTCCTGGAACACCGGCGTCGACTACGCGAAGCTCCTCGGACAGTCCTCGGTCCGCAAGCAGGTCACCGAGCTCTACAAGAACGCGGGCCTCTCCCTGCGCGAGGACCTGGCGACCCTCAACAAGGCCCCGCGCATCGGCGCCGACGCGTCGGCGGTGGCCTGGATGAGCCGCACCAGCGCCTTCACCGGCAAGCTGACCAAGCCGCAACTGGACATCCACACCACCGGCGACGCCCTGGTCCCCGTCCAGACGGAGAGCGCCCTGCGCCGCGCGGTCACCGCCTCCGGTTCCGCCCCCCTCCTCCGCCAGGCGTACACCGACAACGCCGGACACTGCACCTTCAGCCCCGCCGAACAGCTCGCGGCCCTGCACGCCCTGGAGGACCGTCTCACCACCGGCAAGTGGGTCGGCTCCGATCCCCGGTCCCTCAACTCCCGTGCCATGAAGGCCGATCCGACGACACCCACCCGCTATGTCCCGTACCGCCCCGCCCCGTACCCACGTCCGTACGACCTTGCCCACCCCGCCGACGGCCGGTGAAGCCGTACGGCCGCCCGCCGCGCCGTCGGTGGGCGGCCGTACGCTGTGCTCCGTGGAGGACGACGACATCCTGGACGGTCAGGGCAGCTCAGAGGGGCCGCAGCAGCGCCCGCAGTCCCTCCTGCTGACCTTCTTCGGCAACCACGTCCTGGAGCAGGGCGACCTGTGCGTCTACTCGGGCAGCATCATCGACGTGCTCGGCCGGGTCGGGGTCGGTGAGCAGGCGGTGCGCTCGACCCTCACCCGGATGGTCAACCGCGGACTGCTGCGGCGCCAGCGCGAGGGCCGCAAGATGTTCTTCGGCCTGACCCCACAGGCGACCCGAGTCCTGGAGGACGGCCGCACCCGCATCTGGCGGCAGGGCGCGGTCAACGACGACTGGGACGGCTCCTGGACCCTGCTGGGTTTCTCCCTCCCCGACTCCTGGAAACGCCAGCGCCACGACCTGCGCTCCCGCCTCACCTGGTCCGGATTCGGGGCGCTGTACAGCGGGCTGTGGATCGCGCCCGGGAAGGTCGACGTCGCCGCGGTGGTCGCGGAGCTGGGTCTGGCCGACCACGTCAAGATCTTCCACGCCCAGGCGGACGAGGCCACCGACATCGCGCAGATGATCGACGGCGCCTGGGACCTGGAGAGCATCGCCGCGCGTTACGTCACCTTCGACAAGCGGTGGACGGCCCGTCTGGACGCGGGACCGGGCGACGACCCGATCGGCACCCGGCTGCGGCTGGTCAGCGAATGGCTCTGGACCATCCGCACCGACCCACGGCTGCCCGCCCGGCACCTTCCCCCCGACTGGCCGGCCCGCGCCGCCCAGGAGACGTTCCGCCGCGTCGCCGAACACACCGAACGGCCCGCACGGCTGATGGCGCGGGATCTGCTGGAGACGACACGGTTGAGGTAGCAAGCGGCGCCGTCCGACGCGGAGGAGTGGCTCCATGCCCGACCCTGTGCCGCCCGGCCTGGTGCACGGGCCACGGATCGCCGTCGTCGGGGGCGGCATCGGTGGCCTGGCCGCCGCCGCCTTCCTGCACCGCGCCGGGCTCACCGCCACCGTCCACGAGCAGGCGCCCGCCCTCACCGAGGTCGGCGCCGGGCTCGTCGCCGCCCCGAACGACGTACGGCTGCTGCGGCGGCTCGGCGTCATGGAGCGGTTTCTGCGGCGGGCCGTGCCGCTGGAGCGGGCGTGGGAGTTCCGTCGCTGGGCGGACGGGAGCGTGCTGTCGGTGGAGCGGTCACTCACGCCCGACGGGACGTCAACCACCTGCCGGACGGGCCCGAGCAGCGGGCCCGTGACGCGGCACTGGCCGGGGCCGACCCCTTGGTGGCCAACGGCTGGATCTACGGATACGACGCCGAGGACACGCCCGTTTCCTGATCAAGTGTCACCCGGTGGGCGCAAGGGGCACGACGACAGCCCGCGAAACGCCGCCCGTGGTCCTTCTCGGCCCTCCCCCGACCAGCGAACATGCGATGTCATGGACATCTTGCTCGTCGCCAGCGCGTTCAACAGCCTGTCCCAGCGTCTGTACGCCGAACTGTCGGACCTGGGGCACCGGGTGGACGTCGTCCTCGCCTCGCCCGGCCCCGACGCGATCCGGGCCGCCGTACGCGAGGTGCGTCCGGAACTGGTCGTCGCTCCGATGCTGAAGACTGCGTTGCCGGAGGACGTGTGGCGGGAGCGCCCCTGTCTGATCGTGCACCCCGGGCCACCCGGTGACCGCGGCCCGTCCTCCCTGGACTGGGCGATCACCGAGGAGGCGCCGGACTGGGGCGTGACGGTGCTTCAGGCCGAGGCCGCGATGGACGCGGGCGACGTGTGGGCCGAGGCGTCCTTCCCGGTGGCCCCGGTCGGCAAGAGCGACCTGTACCGGGGCGAGGTCTCCGACGCCGCCACGGCCGCCGTCCTGCTGGCCGTGCGGCGGTTCGCGGAGGGCTCGTTCAAGCCGAAGCCGCAGAGCGACCCGGCGGTCCAGGTGGTGTGGCGCGACGTCGTCCGCCAGGAACAGCGCCGGATCGACTGGGAGACCGACAGCACGGCCACGGTGCTGCGCAAGCTCCGCGGCGCCGACTCGCAGCCGGGCGTGCTGGACGAGGTCTGCGGCCGGGAGGTGTTCCTGCACGGCGGGCATCCCGAGGACATGCTGCGCGGGCAGCCGGGCGAGTTCCTCGCGACACGGTCCGGCGCGGTGTGCCGGGCCACCCGGGACGGCGCCGTGTGGATCCCGGAACTGCGCCCCCGGAAGAACTCCGGCGACCCGGCCCCGTTCCGCCGACCGGCCGCCTCCGTCCTCGCCGGCTTCCCTGCTCCGCCCGGCACCCGGGGCATTCCGAGTTCGAGCGACCGCCCGCACTGGCTGCCGGAGATCGCCGCCCCGCTGAGCCTGTCCCCGGGCCGTACCACCTGGACCGACATCCGTTACCGGCAGCACGGTGACGTCGGTTTCCTGACCTTCTCGTTCCCCGGCGGGGCGATGGGCACCAACCACTGCCGCAGGATGCTCGCCGCCTACCGGTACGCGCTCACCCGCCCCACCTCGGTGCTGGTGCTCGGCGGCGCCCGCGACTTCTTCTCCAACGGCATCCACCTCAACGTCATCGAGGCGTCGAGCGACCCGGCGGGTGAGTCCTGGTCCAACCTCAACGCCATGAACGACCTGGTCGAGGCGGTGCTGCGGACCACGGACCGGCTGGTGGTCGCGGCCCTCGGCGGCAACGCGGCGGCCGGCGGCGTCATGCTGGCCCTGGCCGCCGACGAGGTCTGGTGCCGCACGGGCGCCGTCCTCAACCCGCACTATCGGCGCATGGGCCTGTTCGGGTCCGAGTACTGGACCTACTCGCTGCCGCGCCGCGTGGGAGCCGAGACGGCCGAGCGGCTGACGACCGAGGCGCTGCCGATGAGCGCGGCTAGCGCCCAGCGGCTCGGACTGGTGGACCGTCTGGTGCCGGTTCCGGCCCAGAAGTTCGCCACCGAGGTCGAGCGACTGATCGCCGATGTGGCCAAGGATCCGCAGCTCACACGCCGTATCACGACCAAGGCCACGGCTCGGCACGCGGACGAGCTCCAGCGGCCCCTCGCCGAATACCGACGGGACGAACTCGCCCGGATGCGCGCCGTCTTCTTCGACCCGCGCGCCCCGTACCACGCCCTGCGCTCCGCCTTCGTCCGCAAGCAGCCGAGCGGTTCGTCGAACCCGCTGGCCACCGGGGGTTCGTGTTGAGTGCCCGGCTGCTGGTGGCCGGCGTCGGCAACATCTTCCTCGCGGACGACGCCTTCGGCCCCGAGGTGATCCGTGCCCTGGACCGCCGCCCGCTGCCGCCCGAGGTGCGGGTCCGGGATTTCGGCATCCGCGGGATGGACCTCGCGTACGAACTGCTGGACGGCTACGACACGGTCGTCCTGGTCGACGCGGCGGCGCGGGGCCGGCGTCCCGGCACCCTGTCGCTGATCGAGCCGGACCTCCCCGACGGCACCGCGGGCGCCGCCCCGCCGGAGGCGCACGGCATGGACCCGGCGAAGGTGCTGGCCCTCGCCACCCACCTGGGCGACGAGCCGCTCCCGCGTGTGCTGGTCCTGGCCTGCGAGCCCGAGCTGCGGCCCCGCGGCGACGAGGACATCGCCCCCGGAGTCAGCGCGACCGTGCGGGACGCGGTCGAGCGGGCCGTCGCGGCCCTGCACACGATGGTTGCCGTCCTGCTCGCCGACCCGACGGCCACGCCCCTGTTGAGCCGCCCGGAGGAATCGACGAACCCGTCCGAGGAGTCCCGGGACACTTCCGCGGCCGGTCTTCCGCACCTCGTGGCCGAGGGCGCCGAGGATCGGTAGCGGTCCGACACCCGATCCCCGCTGGGAGCAGCGCCCATGTGCGATTCCGTGGACGAGGTCACCCAGGCCGTCCTGGCGAAGAACGACGGTCTGGCCGCGAGCCTGCGGGACGAACTGTCCCGGCGCGGTGTGAGCGTGGTCAACCTGCTGTCCAGCCCGGGCAGCGGCAAGACGGAACTGCTGGGGCGCGTCCTGGCCCGTGCGATGGAGCGGGGCGTCCGCGTCGCCGCGCTCACCGCCGACCTGGCCACCGAGAACGACGCCGACCGGCTCGCCCGCTCCGGAGCGCCCGTCAAGCAGCTCCTGACCGACGGGTTGTGCCATCTGGAGGCCCGGCAGCTGGGCCGGCATGTGGAGAGCTGGCTGCCCGAGGACACCTCGCTGCTGTTCGTGGAGAACGTCGGCAATCTCGTCTGCCCGGCGTCCTACGACCTCGGTGAGAGTCTGCGGGTCGTGCTGATGGCGGTGACGGAGGGCGAGGACAAACCGCTGAAGTACCCCACCGCCTTCGGCTCCGCCCATCTGGTGGTGCTCACCAAGACCGACCTGGCCGGTCCGGCCTGCTTCGACGAGGCCGCCTTCGCCGCCCATGTGCGGCGGGTCAACCCCGGCGTGGAGATCCTCCACTCCTGTGCGCGGACCGGCGACGGTGTGGACACCCTGCTGCGGCGGGTGCTCGCCGTGCGGGACGGGGCCGCCGTCCACCGGCCGCCCCTGGCGCCCCGCCCCCACAGCCACAGCCACTCGTGACGGCGCCCGCCGCACAAGCCGTACGCCGCCGCGTCCTCGTGCGCGGCACGGTGCAGGGCGTGGGGTTCCGACCGTACGTGCACCGTCTGGCCACCGACCTCGCGCTGGCGGGGTTCGTCAGCAACACAGCCAGCGGCGTGCTCATCGAGGTGGAGGGCCCGCCGGTCGGTGTCGCCGACTTCTGCGACCGGCTGGCCACGCAGCCCCCGCCGCTGGCGTCCGTCACCGGCGTCGGCTTCGAGGACCTGCCCGTCACCGGCGCCGACGACGCCTTCACCATCCGCTCCACCGACCGCTCCCCCGGCCGCACTCAACTCCCGCCCGACACGGCGACCTGCGGCGACTGTCTGCGTGAGCTGGCCGACCCGGCCGACCGCCGGCACCGGCACCCGTTCGTCACCTGCACCCACTGCGGGCCCCGCTTCACCATCGCCACGGGAATGCCGTACGACCGCGCGGTCACGACCATGACCGGCTTCCCGATGTGTGCCGACTGCGCCCGGGAGTACGGCGATCCCGGCGACCGCCGCTTCCACGCCCAGCCCGTGGCCTGCCCGGACTGCGGGCCTCGGCTGCGCCTGGTGCCCGCCACCGGGAGCGGGGTGCGCCCCGCGCGGGACGGTGACGCCCTGGCGACGGCACGGGCTCTGCTGGCCGCCGGGCGGATCGTCGCCGTCAAGGGCCTCGGCGGCTACCACCTCGCCTGCGACGCCACCGACGCACCGGCCGTGGACACCCTGCGCGCCCGCAAGGCACGCGGCGGGAAACCGTTCGCCGTGATGTGCGCGGACCTCGACGCCGTACGGCGGATCGCCGAGCCGTCCGCATCCGAGCTCGCCGCCCTCACCGGCCCCCGGCGCCCCATCGTCCTGCTGCGCCGCCGCGCGGACCAGCGCATCCTCGCGCCCGGCGTCTGCCCCGGCAGCCCGCACCTGGGCGTGATGCTGCCGTACACGCCGGTACACACCCTGCTGTTCGGCCTGCCCGGCGACCCCCCGGGTCCGCGCGCCCTGGTCATGACGAGCGGCAATCGCTCCGGGGAGCCGATCGTCACGGACGACGACGAGGCGCTGACCCGGCTTGCCGGACTGGCCGACGCCTGGCTCGCGCACGACCGGCCGATCGCGTCGCCCTGCGACGACTCCCTGATGCGTGTGCGCCCAGACGGCACCGAGCAGGTGCTGCGCCGGTCGCGGGGGTATGTGCCCCGGCCGCTGCGACTGCCGGTCGCGGTGCGGCCCGCGCTCGCCGTGGGCGGGGACCTGAAGAACGCCCTGTGCGTCGGCGAGGGCGACCAGGTCTGGTTCGGCCCGCACATCGGTGACATGGGCGAGCTGACCACTCTGGAGGCGGCCGTGCGGGCGGAGGCGCAGCTGCGGCGCCTGACCGGCGTCAGCCCCGAACTGGTCGCCGCCGACCGGCACCCGGGGTACCACTCGGCCCGGTGGGCACGTCGGCGGGCCACCCAACTGCCGTGCAAGGCACCCGTGTTCGTCCAGCATCACCACGCGCACATCGCCTCGACCATGGCCGAGCACGGCCTCGACGGCACCACACCCGTGATCGGCGTCGCCTTCGACGGCACGGGCTACGGCGACGACGGCACCGTCTGGGGCGGCGAGATCCTGCTCGCCGACTACTCCGGCTACCGACGTTTCGCCCACCTCGCCCCCGCTCCGCTGCCCGGCGGCGACGCGGGCGTGGCCAACCCGTGCCGCCTGGCGCTGGCCCGGCTGTGGTCGGCGGGCCTGCACTGGGACCCGGACCTGCCCAGCGTGGCCGCCTGCGCCGCGGATGAACTCATCATGCTGGAACGGCAGTTGAACCGCGACCTGGCCTGCGTGGCGACCTCCAGCATGGGCCGTCTCTTCGACGCCGTGTCGTCCCTCGCCGGTGTGTGCCACCGCGCGCGGTACGAGGCGCAGGCGGCCCTGGAGCTGGAGGCCGCCGCCGCCACGGCCTGGCACGCCGACACCTCGGCGTACGCCTTCGGCTTCGCCGCCGGCGTCTACGATCCGGCGCCCGTGCTCGCCGCGCTCATCGCCGATCTGCGGCGCGGCACCCCGGTCCCGGTGCTGGCCGCCCGGTTCCACCGGGGCGTGGCGCGGGCCGTCGCTGAGGTCTGCCGCAGCGCGCGTCGGGGCACCGGTCTGACGATCGTCGCCCTGAGCGGCGGGGTCTTCGCCAACGCGCTGCTGGAGGAGGAGTGCGCGCGGCTGCTGACCGGGGACGGCTTCGCGGTGCTCCGGCATCGCGAAGTACCGCCGAACGACGGCGGGTTGGCCCTCGGCCAGCTGGTGGTCGCGGCGCACGAACGACAGGAGGAGTGACCCATGTGCTTGGCAGTGCCCGGCAAGGTCGTGGCCATCGACGACACCGCGGATCCGCTCACCGGGCTGATCGACTTCGGCGGAGTGCAGAAACAGGCGTGTCTGGAGTACGTGTCCGATGTGCGGGTCGGTGAGTACGTCATCGTGCACGTCGGGTTCGCGCTCCAGCGCCTGGACGAGGAATCGGCTCTGGCCTCCCTGAAGCTCTTCGAGGAACTGGGGCTGCTGGAGGAGGAGTTCGGCGACGCCTGGGAGCAGGCGGCGAAGGAGGCGGGAACCCCGTGAAGTACATCGACGAGTTCAACGACCCCGAGCTGGCCCGGCGGCTGCTGGACGAGATCCGGGCGACCGCCACCCGGCCCTGGGCGCTGATGGAGGTGTGCGGCGGCCAGACCCACTCCATCATCCGGCACGGCATCGACCAACTGCTGCCCGAGCAGGTCGAGTTGATCCACGGGCCCGGCTGCCCGGTCTGTGTCACGCCGCTGGAGGTCATCGACAAGGCGCTGGAGATCGCCGCACGGCCGGGCGTGATCTTCTGCTCCTTCGGCGACATGCTGCGGGTGCCGGGCACCGACCGCGACCTGTTCCGGGTCAAGGGCGAGGGCGGGGACGTACGCGTCGTCTACTCGCCGCTCGACGCTCTGCAGCTGGCCCGCCGCAACCCGGACCGGGAGGTGGTGTTCTTCGCGATCGGCTTCGAGACCACGGCCCCCGCCAACGCGATGGCCGTGCACCAGGCGCGGCGCCTGGGCCTGTCCAACTTCAGCCTGCTGGTGTCGCATGTGCGGGTCCCCCCGGCCGTCGAGGCGATCATGACGGCGCCCGAGTGCCGGGTGCAGGGCTTCCTGGCCGCCGGGCACGTGTGCAGCGTGATGGGCATGGCCGAGTACCCCGAACTCGCCGAGCGGTTCCGGGTGCCGATGGTGGTGACCGGCTTCGAGCCGCTGGACATCCTGGAGGGCATCCGCCGGGCGGTTCGCCAGCTGGAGCGCGGCGAGCATCGGGTGGAGAACGCCTACCCGCGCGCCGTACGGGCGGAGGGCAATCCGGCCGCGGTGCGCATGATCGAGGAGGTGTTCGAGGTCACCGACCGGTCCTGGCGCGGCATCGGGCGGATCCCGTCCAGTGGCTGGCGGCTGACCGACGCCTTCCGGGCGTACGACGCGGAGCACCGCTTCGACGTCACGGGCATCCGGACCGAGGAACCCGCCGAGTGTCGCAGTGGTGAAGTGCTCCAGGGGCTGATCAAGCCGACCGAGTGCGCCGCGTTCGGCACGACGTGCACTCCGCGTACGCCGCTGGGCGCCACGATGGTCTCCAGCGAGGGGGCCTGCGCGGCCTATTACCTGTACCGACGCATGAACGCCCCGACGCCGCGCGCGGGCGGGGCCCCTCAGCAGGAGGTGACTACCGTTGCCTGAGCAAGTCGCCGAGATGGTCGACCCGGCCGACTGGACCTGCCCGGCCCCGCTGCGCGACCAGGGCGTGGTGGTGATGGGGCACGGCGGAGGCGGTGTGCTGTCGGCGGAGCTGATGGAGCAGGTCTTCGCGCCTGCCTACGGCAACGCCGTCCTCGCCGGGCTCGCCGACTCCGCCGTTCTCGAGCTGGGCGGTGCGCGGCTGGCGTTCTCCACCGACTCCTACGTGGTCAGGCCGCTGTTCTTTCCGGGGGGTTGCCTGGGTGACCTCGCGGTCAACGGCACGGTCAACGACCTGGCGATGAGCGGTGCCAGGCCGGCGTATCTCTCCGCCGCCTTCGTGCTGGAGGAGGGTGTGGAGCTGACCGTGGTCGAGCGGGTCGCGCGTGCGATGGGCGCGGCGGCCGAGGCGGCCGGGGTCGCCGTCGCCACGGGTGACACCAAGGTGGTGGAGTCCGGGCACGGCGACGGTGTGTACGTCACCACGGCGGGCGTGGGGCTGGTGCCCGACGGGGTGGACATCCGGCCCCAGCGGGCGCGACCCGGGGACGCGGTCATCGTCAGCGGTCCGATCGGGCTGCACGGGGTGGCGGTCATGAGCGTGCGGGAGGGCCTCGAGTTCGGGGTGGAGGTGGCCAGCGACACCGCACCGCTGGCGGATCTCGTGGCGGCCATGCTGGCGGTGACCCCGGACCTCCATGTGCTGCGCGACCCCACCCGGGGCGGTCTGGCGGCGTCCCTCAACGAGATCGCCCGCGCGTCCGGAACCGGGGTCCGGCTGCGGGAGCGGGCCGTTCCGGTGCCGGACGCGGTCGCGAACGCCTGCGGTTTCCTGGGGCTCGACCCCCTCTACGTCGCCAACGAGGGCCGGCTGGTCGCCTTCGTGCCTCCGTCGGCGGCGGAGGAGGTCCTCGCGGCGATGCGCGCCCATCCGCAGGGCGCCGGGGCCACGCTGATCGGCGAGTGCGTCGCCGACCATCCCGGCATGGTCGTGGTCACCACCGGGCTGGGCGGGACGCGGGTGGTGGATCTGCCGCTGGGCGAGCAGTTGCCGCGTATCTGCTGATCGGGTCCGCACGTGTGATCCGGTCCGGACGTGCCGTGGGCCCCGCCGACGTGTTCGGCGGGGCCCACGGCACGTGATGCGCCGCGCGCTATGCCGGGGCCGGTGACGGCTCGATCCCGGTGATCTCCAGTTCCCGGCCGCTGCGCAGGTCGGTGGAGGGCTGGTCGCAGCGCGGGCACCAGAAGAACGGGGGCGTGCCCACCGCGAACTCCTCGGCGCACGGGCCGCACCAGGCCTGGGCGGGGATCTGCTCGACGACGAGCCGGGCGGCGGCGAGGGCGGTGCCGTCGCGGGCCACCTCGAAGGCGAAGTCGAGGGCGTCGGGGACGACGCCCGCCAGTTCGCCGACCCGGACGGTCACCGCCGAGACCGCTTCCGCCCCGTCGGCCCGGGCCAGCTCGCCGGCTCGTTCGATGATCGCGGTCGCGATCGACAACTCGTGCACGGCCGGCTCACGGGTAGCGGCGACCGGCGCGGAACCCGCCGGCCATCCGCCAGATCCGCGCCTCGCGCCGCAGACTCGGCCATTCCCGGAGCAGCAGGGCCAGGCCCAGGGCGCCCACCAGGGCGGCCTCGGCCATCAGCACCCGCTGCCCGCTCGTCCCGGCTCGCCGGCGCGCGGCCGGCCGTCGTGCTCGTAGGACATTCATTGCGGTGACTCCCTGCTGTCTGTCATCCCGGCGGGATGTTCGGCATGGTCTCCGCGAGCGCGTCATGCCGTTTCCAATGGATCCCGGTGGAGCGGCGCGCGTCGGCGGTGCCGTCCTCGTGGTGGCCCTTCTGGTCCTTGTACCGCCCCTGGTTGCCCTGGTGCAGACCGGCCACGTGTGCCGGCGTATCGGGCTTCGCCTGGGCCCGGCCCACTCTGATGTTGCCCATGGGGTGATCTCCTTCCTCGGCTCCGACCTGCGGAGTACATGCTCAGGACCGCTCGGTGAGGTCCTCGAAGAACCGCTCGACGGCCGGCCAGACCCGGCCGCCCCCGGACAGGCCGCGCCATTCCCGGCGTACGACGGCGACCATCCGGTAGCAGTCGTCGATCGGCACGATCCAGTGGTGGTCGAGGCCGTGGACGGTGTTCACCATCAAAGCCTCCACCTCGGGTTCCATGGCCGCGAGCGGTGGACACGTCCGGGCCAGCCGCTGCCAGGCCGCCGCGTCCACCTCCCACCGCATGGCCCCGGCCGGGCTCGGGCCCTCCGCGGTGACGGTGCCGTCCGACCGGGGCACGAAGAAGACCAGGCCGACGGGTACGCCGAGGGCCGCCGTGTCCACCTCGGGCAGCCGGATCCGGCGCCGGGGCACGAGGCGGTAGTGCCCGTCGCCCGCTCCGGCCTCCGCGAACAGCACCGAGCA
This sequence comes from Streptomyces sp. NPDC028907, assembly GCF_055564995.1. NCBI lineage: Bacteria > Bacillati > Actinomycetota > Actinomycetes > Kitasatosporales > Streptomycetaceae > Streptomyces > Streptomyces sp. NPDC028907. The sequence goes on along the minus strand of NZ_JBVHVE010000011.1, from coordinate 71,376 downwards.
GGGGCCGCAGACGCACCGCACCTCCTGCTGCCCGGTGTCGTACAGGTGGGCGTGCCCGTCGGGCACCGGCGCGGCGCACAGGTCGCACTTCTCGGCCGCCGCGGCACGGTCGGCCGAGGAGCGGATGAGGCGGGCCAGCGCTCCGTCGGTGGTCACCGTGCTGCGCCTCGGTGGGTGAGCGTGGTCAGGGGTACGAACGCGGGGGCGGGGGCCGGGGCCGCGGCGGCCAGCGGTTCCACCGCCGTCAGTTCGGGTGCCGCGGCGAGCACCGCCGCACGGACCGCTTCGGTCACGTCCGTCGCCTTGGAGCCGCATCCCGATCCGCATCCGCCGCCGCCCGACGTCAGCCGCACCCGGGCCACCTGCCCCTCCACTCCGGCCCACTCCACGTCGCCGCCGCGTTCCCGTACGGCCGGTCGCAGCCGCTCGACCGCCCGGGCCGCCCGGAGTTCGGCGGGCTCGGGGTGGATGTCGTGCAGGACCAGCAGGTGGCCCAGCAGCTCGTCGTCGGCGAGCAGCTCGGCCAGCCGGCCGTCGGCGTGGTCCATGACGCGGGCCAGCGCCTCGCCGTAGACCTCGGTGAGCAGTCCGACGGCCTCGGTGGCGGAGCGCGTGGTGGGGCCGGGCGCGGACTCCATGCCTTCCAGGAGGTCGTCGAGGCGGGCGAGCCGGGCCTCGACGTCCGGGTCGGCCAGCCGCGTGGTGGCGGCCTCAGCCATGGTTCGCCCCGTACGTCGGCGAGTGCAGGGTGGTGAGCGTCTTGCCCTTGCCCATGTACATGTGGACTCCGCACGGCAGGCAGGGGTCGAAGCTGCGGACCGTGCGCATGATGTCGACGCCCTTGAAGTCGTCCGGGCCGTTCTCCTCGAAGATGGGCTGGCCCTGGACGGCGTCCTCGTACGGGCCCGGGGTGCCGTACATGTCACGGGGGCTGGCGTTCCACGGGGTGGGCGGGTAGGGGTGATAGTTGGCGATCTTCTTGTCCTTGATCACCAGGTGGTGGGAGAGGACGCCGCGCACCGCCTCGTGGAAGCCGCAGCCGATCGCCTCGTCGGGCACCTCGTAGTTCTCGAAGACCTTGGTCTCGCCCGCGCGCACCATCCCCATGGCCTCTTCCAGGAACTGCAGGGCCATGGCGGCGGCGTAGGCGACGAAGTACGGCCGGGCGCGGTCGCGTTCGATGGTGTTGCTCCACTGCGGGATGCGCCACTCCAGGGTGGTCTCCGGCAGGGTCTCGCCCTTGGGCAGGGAGATACGCACGCTGTGGCCGGTGGACTTGATGTACGGGGTGTCGACGATGCCGCTCAGCGCGGTCGACCACAGACGCGCGAGCGGGCCGCCGCCGGTGTCGAGGGCGAGGTGCTGATCGGTGCGCTTGTCGTACCAGCGCGGGCTCATCACCCAGCTGTACTTGTCGTCGAAGTCGCGCTTCTGCGGCACCGGGACGGTGGTCTGGTTCCAGGGGTGGCGCATGTCGACGGGGTTGCCGAGCGGGTCATGGGTGACGAAGGGCTGTTCGCCCACCCAGTCCTCGTAGTAGGAACTGCCGAGCATGATGCGCAGGCCGAGGTTGATGTCGACGAGGTTGTTGGTGACGAGCTCACCGTCGACGATGATGCCGGGGGTGACGTACATCGCCTTGCCCCAGGTGTTCATCGTCTCGTAGCGGTAGTCGACGACCTTGGGGTCCTGGAAGGCGCCCCAGCAGCCCAGCAGCACGCGGCGGCGGCCGACCTCCTCGTAGCCGGGCAGCGCCTCGTAGAAGAAGTCGAAGACGTCGTCGTTCATGGCGACGGCCTTCTTCACGAAGTCGATGACCCGCATCAGACGGGCGAGGTAGTCGGTGAAGGCGGTCGGCTGGGGCATCGTGCCGACGCCGCCCGGGTACAGCGTGGACGGGTGGACGTGCCGCCCCTCCATCAGGCAGAACATCTCGCGGGTGACCCGGCTGACCTTCAGGGCCTCCTTGTAGACCTCGCCCTCGAAGGGGTTGAAGGCCCTCATGATGTCGGCGATCGTCCGGTAGCCGTGGATCTCGCCGCGGGGCGCCTCGGTGCGTTCGGCGCGGGCCAGCAGGCCGGGGTTGGTGGCCTTGACCATCGCCTCGCAGAAGTCCACGAACACCAGGTTGTCCTGGAAGATCGTGTGGTCGAACATGTACTCGGCGGCTTCGCCGAGGTTGACGATGTGCTCGGCCAGCGGGGGCGGTTTGACGCCGTACGCCATCTGCTGGGCGTAGTCGGAGCAGGTGGTGTGGTTGTCGCCGCAGATGCCGCAGATCCGGGACGTGATGAAGCCCGCGTCGCGCGGGTCCTTGCCCTTCATGAACACCGAGTAGCCGCGGAAGAGCGACGAGGTGCTGTGGCATTCCACGACTTCCCGGTTGGCGAAGTCGATCTTCGTGTAGATGCCCAGGTTCCCGATGATCCGGGTGATCGGATCCCAGGACATGTCCACGAGCTGTGGCGGTTTGCGCTCGGTGGGCCGGGCCTCGGTGGTGGTCATCTGCGGTACTGCCCCTCGTGGTCGGTGGTGTGTGGGGTGGCGGTCTTCATCAGGGACGCCAGCGCGGGTCGTAACCGCTGGTCAGCTTGCGCTTGTTGTGGCGCCACCTGGGCTCGTGGTTGACGAGTTCGTTCGTCATGCCGCGCAGTCGGCGGATGACGGCGCCGTACGGCTTGATGGCCAGGGACGACAGGGTGCCGCCCGGGGGCTCGTCCATGAACGGCATGAACGCGTCGGGGAAGCCGGGCATCGTGCAGCCGATGCAGATGCCGCCGACGTTCGGGCAGCCGCCGATGGCGGCCATCCAGCCCCGCTTGGGCACGTTGCAGTTGACGACCGGCCCCCAACAGCCCGTCTTCACCAGGCACTTGGGCGAGTTGTAGTCCTTGGCGAAGCTGGCCTGCTCGTAGTACGAGCCGCGGTCGCAGCCCTCGTGGACCGTCTTCCCGAACAGCCACTGCGGGCGCAGCATGTGGTCCAGCGGGGGCGGCGGCGCGGAGCCGGCCGCGTGGTAGAGGACCCAGACCAGGGTCTCCATGAAGTTCTCGGGCTGGATCGGGCAACCGGGCACGTTGACGACGGGCAGTTCGCCCTGGGAGCGGTAGTCCCAGCCGAGGTAGTCGGCGAGGCCCATGCAGCCGGTCGGGTTGCCGGACATGGCATGGATGCCGCCGAAGGTGGCGCAGGTGCCGGCGGCGACCACCGCCCAGGCCTTGGGGGCCAGTTGGTCGATCCACCAGTTCAGGGTCTGTGGCTCACCGGTCTCCGGGTCGTTGCCGAAGGACGTCCAGTAGCCGTCGCCCTCGATGATGTTCTGGTTCGGGATCGAACCCTCGATCACGAGGATGAACGGGGCCAGTTCGCCGCGTACGGCCGCCCGGTAGGGGGCGAGGAAGTCCTCCCCGCCCAGGCTGGGCGAGAGCACCTTGTTGACCAGGTTCACCTTCGGCAGGCCCGGGATGAGTCCGAGCACCAGGTCCTCGATGGAGGGCTGGTCGGCGGCGGTGAGGGAGACGGTGTCGCCGTCGCAGCTCATGCCCTCGGAGATCCAGAGGATGGTGATCTCGTCGAAGCCCTCCCGTTCCTCGGCGCGAGCGGGCTCTTCGCTGACCTCGGCGGTGCTGCTGTGCGTTGTCATGTCGTCGGCCTCCGCTGCGGTGGGTCGAGTGGCTCGAGTTCGTCGGGCCGGAAGTAGTGGAAGCGGCCGTACCAGGAGTGCAGTTCGGCCGCGGGATCGTCGTCGAGGGTGACGGCGAGGTGCACGCTGCCGTCCACGTCGTGGAAGACGGCCGCCACCTCGGCGGTCCGTCCGGCCAGGAACATGTCCTGGGCGTCGGCGCCGCGCCCCCGCGGCCGGAGCCGTACGCGGCTACCGCCGCCGAGGGGAACGCCGTCGACGAGCACCGTGTCGGTGGACGGGGAGAGCCCGTCGTCGGCGCCCTCCTGCCACCAGGCCGGGCGTTCGACGGGAGCCGATGTCGCCGGGGCGGTGACCGGGGCCAGGGAGCGGACGGCGCCGTGCAGCCGTTCGAGGACCTCCTGGGGCATGGTGTCGACCCGGTCGAGGATCGCGGCGGCGCGCGGATCGGTGGCCCGGGCCTCCCGCTTCTCCTCGTCGGTCAGCAGCATCGTGCGCAGCGTGAGGATCTCGTCGATCTCCGCCGCGTCGTGGAGGTCGCCGGGGCTCTCCGGCGCCACCTGAGGGTGGTCGGGGAGGATGATCGGGGCGGACAGCAGGATGTGTCCGGTCGAGTCCTCGTGCTCCCCGGGTTCGCCCGGCTCGCCGCCGAGGACGGGAAAGGTGAACTCGTTGCGGCAGGCGGCCGCATGGGCCCGTAGCTCCGACGGCGGGTCGGTCAGCGACACGAACCGCACGCCGTCGCCGCCGACGAGGGTGTGCGTGGCGATGAGCGCACGGCGCAGCGCCTCGTCGCGTGCGGTGCGGGGATCCGGTGCCGGGCCGGTGTTCGTGGTGCGCACCCGGAGGCGGCAGAGGTCCGGCGCGAGCGGCTCGGCGACGACGGTGACGCTCGCGCGCACCGCCTCACGGCTCCGCACCACCCGGCCGGCGCCGGCCGGCAAGGGCTCGACGTCCACACCGGCCGGCGCTCGCACCGCCACGGTCCGCTCGCCCTGAAGCAGGTCCTCCAGCGCGAACTCGGCGTCGAACTCGCGCGGTACCGCCTCGTCGAAGGTCAGATGCGTCGTGCCGTCGTCGGTCCGCAGCGACGCGGCGGGCCGCAGCTCGCCGTCCGGGGCGGCTTCCTCCACCTGCTTGCGCTGCATCTGCAGACAGCGCACCCGCAGTCGTACGGTCGCCCCGGGCCGCCGCACCCGCACCAGGCACTCGGTGCGCTGGTACCAGGAGTCGGCGGAGCCGGACACACCGGGGACGACGGGGCCGTCCGCCTCGACCCAGCCCCGGGGGAAGAGCACCCCGAACTGCCATCGGACGCGGTTCTTGGCCGAGGAGCGGCGGTAGGGATAGAGGAGGTAGCCCTCGTAGAGGACGGCGTCGGCGACGGCGCTCACCTGCTCGAATCCGCCCCCGGGGTCAGCGCATGCGGTGCCGCCCTCTGCCCGTCCCACCGACATTCGTACCTCCTCGTCGCCCTGTGCACGCGCATCCCTTCCACCACGCTCACATCACTCACCCACGCTCGCCTCCTCCGGCGCAGCGTCACTGGGCCATTCGGGCAAGGGAGCGTGGGTGGGGGGGCCGGTGGATGTGCGGGTGGGAGCCGGGAGCGGGCTCGGGTTCGGGCGGCGAGGTCGTGGAATCAGTCCGTCGGCAGCGTCTCCGACAGGCCGAGGGCGGCGGACACATGGCGCCGGATGGAGGTGAGCGCCTTGTCGAGGGTGACCGTCGGGTCGCGCCGCATGAGGCGGATGCCGTAGCCGTCGCTCAGGGACAGGACGAGGGTGGCGAGGTCGTCCACGTCGGTCGGCGTGAACTCGCCGGCGGCGCAGCGGCAGGCCGCGCTGCTGCGCATCGCCGGCGCCCTGGAGCGTGAGGCCGACGCGATGGCGGACGCCGAGGTGGGCGACACGGGGAAGCCGCGTGCCCTGTTCCTGGGCGACGGACTACCCGTGATCGCGTATGTGCTGCGGTACTTCGCGGGGGCCGCCCGGAACCCGGATCCCTGAAACCGACGATCGCACCGATTGCGACCCGCTCGCCAACGCCGGTCAACTCGCCGACGTACGTGGGCTGTTGGAGCGGCTTCCGGATGACGCCGAGGTCGTCGCCGGTGGTGCGGCCCTGGACCGCGCCGGATACGTCCACCAGGCCACGGTGCTCACCGGGCTGCGGCAGGAGGACGAGATCGTACGGAGCGAGGTGTTCGGTCCGGTCGTCACCGTCCAGCCGTTCGGCGACGAGTCCGAGGCCTTCCGGCCGGCCGACGGGGTCACCCACGAATCTCGCCGCGAGCGTGTCGGCGTACGCCACTCCGGCTACGGCGGCGACCTCTCCCTCACCGGACTGCTCGACTACACGCAGGTCACGCACGTCATGCCGTGGCGTTCGAGGCCACCGAGGCGCGCGCCGGGTTTCACTGCTTGGCACCGAAGTTCTGGGTCCACCACGGGCCGCCGGTGCCCTTGTGGATGCCGACGCCGATGTCCTTGAACGCGCAGTTGAGGATATTGGCGCGGTGGCCGGGGCTGTTCATCCAGGAGTCCATCACGGCCTCCGGGGTCTGCTGGCCCTGGGCGATGTTCTCCCCGTACGTGGACCAGGTGTAGCCCGCGGCGGTGATGCGCTGCCCGGGGTCGGCGCCGTCCGGGTTGGTGTGGTCGAAGAAGTCGCGGGCGTCCATGTCCTCGGAGTGACCCAGCGCGGCCTTGTTGAGCAGCGGGTCCTCCGAGAGCGGACCGCAGCCGGCAGCCGACCGCTCCTTGTTCACCAGGGCGACGACCTGCGCGACCTCACTCACGGGGGCCGCCTGTGTCTGGGGCGTACTGGCCGGGGGCCGGGTGGGGCGGGGTGACGGCCGGGGCGTCGTCACGCTCTTCTTGGTCGGGCTTGGGGACTTGGAGGGCTTGGCTTTCTTCGAGGGCGACGCGGACGGCGACGGGGACTTCGAGGTGGACGCAGAGGTCTCGATGGGCTGCGGTTCCGACATGTCCACGGCAGGGGCGCCGGCGGTCCGCGAGGCGGCGGCCTCCTCGGTGCCGCCGGTCCCGGGCTCCGTGTCGAAGTACCAGAGGCCACCGCCCGCCACACAGGCCGCGACCACGGCACCGCCGACTACGCGCCGGCGGACGCGCCGACGTCGGCGGGCCTCGGTGCGGGAGGTCGCACGCCCGCGCCCGCCGCGGTGTCCGGACCCGGGGGCCGATCCGCCGGGGCCCGCGGCCGAGGGCAGCCGGGACGCGGAGCCGGCCAGGGCCATCCCGCCGGAGGCGGACAGCACGTTGTCCAGCAGGGCGGGCGTCGCGGCGACCAGCGCCAGACCGGCCAGCAGCCCTTCGGCAGGCACCAACCCGCTCCACAAACCGGAGCAATGTCCGCAACCACGTGCATGCCGGGCTATTCGCTTGCGCCACAGCGCCGACGGCCGACCGTCCCAGGAGGCCAGCGCACCCTGCAATTCCTGGCAGCGCGGCCGCGCGTCGAGCGCACGCACCACCACGCGGGCCGCCTCCAGCTGTGCCTTCATCCGCTGCACCCGGACCGCCGTGTGCTGCGGCGACAGCTCCATGGCCGCGGCCACCTCGGACCTCGTCAGCTCACCGGCGCACTCCAGCCACCAGAGCGACAGCAGACCCCGGTCGTCCGGCTCCAGCCAGCGCGTCGCGCGTGCGGTCTCCTGTCGCTGACCGGACAGCTGGAGCTGCACCAGGGTCAGGTCCACGAAGTCGGCGCCCGGGTCGGCGAGGTCCCCGGCCTCCTCGACCGCGCCCGGCGCGGACTGCCGGTCGCGCCAGTGCGCCCGGACCTGGTTCATCGCGATGGCGACGAGCCAGGAGCGGAAGTTCTCGGGGGAACGCAGCTTGGCCAGCGCGTCGAGGGCCCGGAGCATGGTGTCCTGCACGACGTCGTCGACGTCGACCGAGCCGTTCAGCGCCCGACCCACGATGTTGTAGACCAGCGGGAGATAGGCGCTGACCAGGGCGTCCTGAGCCTCCGGATCGCCGCTGCGGGCAGCGGTCACCAGTGCCGCCGACTCCCTCGTGCGCTCTGTGCCACTCATCAAAACTTCCCTGTCCTCGACGCCGAACGATGCTGTCCGATACCTGGGAGATCGATCGGTGGGCTCGGGATAACAGTTCTTCGGACGCATGTTCCACGAGAGACTCATGGGGCCCGTCGAGCGGCGCAATGGGGAAAGTCACATTGAGGGGGCCGGACCGCCGTCGAGCGGCGGTTCGCGGCCCCAGCAACGGATCCGTACGTCCTCCTCGTCCTGTTTATCCGCCTTATGTCAGGGGTGTTGTGTCCAGTCGCCGCAGCAGAGCAGTGTCGCGGTCGCTTCCGCAGCGTGACGACGGGGTCAGCGTCGCACGAGCCGGACCCGGTACGTCCGAGACTCCGACCCGTCCTCACTGGTCACGGTGACGACGGACACCGCCCCGCCCGGCTCGTCGAGACGGTCGACGGCAACGGTCGCGTAGGGATCGCGTGCCGTCGCCGTGACCCGGCTGCGGCTCGGGGTGTCGGTGACGACGCGGTAGGTGGTCGTGTCCGGATCGAACGACGCGATGGGCTTCCCGGACACCTCGATGGACCGGGCGGCGGCGTCGGAAGAGACTCCGGGGGCCTTGGCGTAGACCTCGATCTCGCTCATGGTGAGATAGCCGCCCTGACGCGCGGTCATGACGACACGCACCTCGGACGCCGGTCCCGCCTTCAACGGGACGTCGACCACCGGGGTGCCGTCGGTGCCGACCGGTACGGGGTCGCTCGCGTCGACCCAGGCTCCGGTGCCGACCTCGCGCACCTGCACCTTCAGGCTCTCCGGGAAGGAGGCGCTGCTCCCGTCCCGGTAGAAGTGCGCGACGACGCGGCTCAGGTCTCGGGCCTTCGGCAGGGTGAAGGTGACCGTGTCGGAGGGGTTCTTGGTGTTCCCCGGCTTCCAGTTGGACCAGGCCTTCTCGGTCAGGTCGCCGTTGCGCAGGCGTTCGGCGGAGTACCCGCTCTCGGTGAAGGTGGCGGCGACCGAGACGCCCGGGTCCGCCGCGATGTTGGTCTGCGCGGGTTCCGTCACCTGCACGCGGACGGCCGCGTCGACGGTGTCGCCGCCGACGATCCGGGCGACGCCGCGCACCGTCACGACACCGGTCTCGTCGTACGCGCCCTCGGGGGCCGGGGCCCAGGTCACCGGGAGGTCGGCCCGGCCGCCGTTCCGGCCGACGCCGACGACCGAAGCCGGAAGGTCGGGCGTGCCGCCCCGGTAGGTCTTGGCGCGGCCCGGGAGGGTCGAGGCGATGGTGTCGACGGTGACGACCGCCTGCGCGGTGACCCTCCGCCCGAGCGGATCGGTCGCCTCGCCCCTGACCCGTACCGTCCCCGGGTCGCGCCACCTCCGGTCCGACGGGAGGTTCCACACGACGGGGAGGGCCCCTCGCGCGCCGTCCCGGAACACCGGCGTCACCGTCGTCGGCAGCTCGGGCCGCAGCCCGGGGACGGTGAACACCTCGGCCGGTTCGGTCCGCAGCACGGTCTCGTCGGTCACGGTCCAGCGCTGGTTCGCGGCCGAGGTCGGGGTGTACGTGGAGACCTTGGCGCCGTCCGCCGTCGACTGTCCGGTGACGTCGACCAGGCGGCCGGTGGCGGCGTTGACGAACGTCCACGTGCCGTCACCGGTCGTCGACATCACCCACTGCGCGGCTTCGGCGACCTGCCCGCCGTAGCCGGCCGGTTCCTCCAGTACGGCCTGGTTGTCCCGTACGGCGAGCTGCTTGCCGGTCTCGGCGTGGGTGAGGGCGTAGCGCTCGCGGTTGTCGGTGCCGTGCGTCAGCTTGCGCACCGACCAGAGCTGTTGGGCACTGGCCGGGTCGGTCGTACGGATGACGACGCCGCTGCCGTCGTCCGCCGGCGTCAACGACTTGCCGCTCTGCGCGCCCTGGAGCCGGTAGACATGCCCGGGCTGCACGAGCGCGGCGTCCCGTGCCACGCCGCCGACGCCGTCGACCAGGAAGGTGGTGACCGACTTGGCGGGGACGGTGAGGGTGGCGGACCGGTCGGCCACTCGGACCGGTGTGCCGCGCACCAGGGCGCCGTCGCCGCTGGTGACCACGGGAGTGACGGTGGCTCGCGGAGCGACGTTGCCGAAGCGGGAGAGGTCGAGGGTCACCGTGCGTGCGGCGGTGCCGCCGTTGACGTGCACCACAGTCGCCGCACGGCCGTTCCGCCGCACCGCGGCCACGCTGGACGGGTCGTCGACCTTCACGAAGTGGTCGCCGGGGCGGATGTAGTGGGTGAAGTTCCGGATGGTGTGGAACTTGGAGTTCGCCCGGATCGGGCAGGTCTCCAGGGTGTCCTCGGCCGTGCAGTTGAACGGCACATGGATGCTGCCCCAGTTCTTGCCGGCCGCGGCCTGCGGGATGGCGTCCTCGATCGGCTGCCAGAACACCCAGGCCGAGGGCTCCAGTTCCCGCATGTCGTCGACCATCCGGGTGGCGATGCCCAGCCCCGGTTCCATGCTGGTGAAGTCGGTGCCGGTGCCCCAGGTGCCCTCGACCTCGCTCATCCACAGCTTCTTGTCGGCGCCCTTGGCGATGTCCCGGGCGCTGGTGCGCTGGCCGGTGCCGTAGGTGTGCACGTTGAGCTGGTCCACGGCGGCTCGCGCGGGGGCGGCGTAGGCGTTCCAGTTCTGGGTGAAGATGCCGGGGTTGGTCTCGTCCATCGCGGAGATCTCGGCGTCGGTGTGCGCTCCCTTGAGCGCCTTCTCGAGGGCGAGGATCACCTTCTGCTGGAGTTCGGGGCCCGCGTGCGCGCCCTCCTGCCGCCCGCCCGTGGGCTGTCCGTCCGGGCCGATCTGGGTGCCCCAGTAGGGCGTGTTGGGTTCGTTGAGCGGATCGATGGTGTCGAACTCGATGCCGTGCGCCTGCTCGATGCGCTCGGTGACCCGGGTGAGGTAGGTGGCGAAGTCGTCGACGCGGTCCGCGCGGATCTGGTCGGTGCTCGCGTCGAAGCCGCCGGAGACATAGCCGCTGACGGTCTGGAACCAGGGCGGCGAGTTGCTGAACGCCTCCCACCTGCTGACCTTGTCCTTGACCTGGTCCACCCACCAGCGCTGCCCCGCGTCGGCGTCCCAGTCCCAGTGGTCCGGGTCGTTCGGGTCCCACCAGTCCATGTCCTTCTGGGTGGTGCCCTCGGGGGCCTTCCAGAAGCCCTCCATGGTGGCGCCGGGCTTCATGTAGTCCTTGCGGACATCGGGTGCGTTGCCGCCGCCGATGTTGTAGCGGGCGATGTTCAGGCGAAGGCCGTCCGCGCCGAACAGCATGTCGACGAGGCGTCTTCGGATCGGGTCCGGATAGCCGCCGGTGGCGTTGGCGAACCAGACGAGGCTCGTGCCCCACCCCTCGAACTGCTGCTGCTGGTACGAGGGGTCGATCCGGACGGTGACCGCGCTCCGCGGAGCCGGGTCCGCCGCGCTCGCCACGGGCGGGGCCATGAGACTCGCGCCGAGCGCGAGGGGAACCGTCGGCGCCAGGGCCCGGATTATGCGATGCCGATGAGGCACGGCACTCCCTTCCACAACACAGAGATGAACAGAACCAAACAGAAGGAATCGCGCTCAGGGAATGCTGGGGGACGGTAACGAACTCGTCAAGGTGGCGGACGCGTTGGGTCCTCGCATGAGGGTTCGCCGTGTTCATTGACATGCCCGAGGCGGGTCATTAATCTCCGGAGGCCCGGGAAAGCGCTTTCCCCGAGCCCGGTTCAACTGCCTTGCCGGTCCCCGCTTTTCGCGCGACTTTCGCACGATCGAACAAGATCCGCCCCTCGTCCTCGCCCCGCCGCCCCGCCGCCCCGGGAGGAACCGCATGAGGTCGTCGTCACACGTGGAGGCGTCCCCCACCGGCTTCGCCGCCGTCGACGCGCTCGGGCAGGACGGCACCACCGGCGGAGGGGCCGGGGCCGGTATGCGAAAGATCGGCGCCTGAACTTCCGTCGCCCCCCCCAGAAGAAGCAGAACCGACTGCGCGACGGGACACCCCACCCCCACCCCCCCACAGGAGGACCCCTCCATGAGTTCACGCCAATTCCCGGTGCCCTCGCGGCGCACGCCCATACCCTGGCGCACCAAGGCGGTCGTCGGCGCGCTGGCAGCCGCCCTGCTGACCGGCCCGGGCATCGCGCAGGCCACCCCCCAGGCCGCCCCGCAGTCCGCAGCGGCAGCCCGGCAGCAGGTGTCGGCGGCGGCGACCATCACCTGGACCCTCGAACGTGCCGGCAACCCCACCGAGGACCAGCGCACGGCCTACGACCTCATCACCAGGGCCATGAACGCGGCGGTGGCCCGCTACAACAACCTCAGCGACCTGGGCAAGACCATCACCGTGCGGTACGACCCGGGCGTGCCCACCGCCGACGGCAACATCAACGGCACCATCCGCTTCGGCAACCGCAGCTATATGAACGAGCGGACCGCGCTGCACGAGATCGCCCACACGATCGGCGTGGGGACGAGCTCGGGCTGGTCTCGCCTCGGCGGCAGCGGCACCTGGACCGGTGCGCAGGCCACGGCACTGGTCAGGCAGTTCGACGGTGCGAGCGCCAAGATCTCCACCGGTGGTGGCCACTTCTGGCCGTACGGCCTGAACTACGACAACGAGTTCTCGAACACGGCGGCCGACCGCCACGTGCGGATCGTCGCCGCGATGGTGCGCGACGGTCTGTGATCCGACGGGCTGACGCCCGGGAGCCGTTCGGGCTCCCGGGCTTCACCATAAGGGGTTTGCGGGCGTCCTACTGTGTAGCGGGGGCGACAGGCACTGCCCTCCGTCCGAACGTCAAGGAGCAGCAGGCCGTGAACGTCGAGATCCCTCCCTTCCTGCGCGAGACCGCCCTCGGGCTCGGGACCGGCGTTCCGTACGCCCTGAAGGTGCTGGCCGGCCGGCTGGCGGACGACCCGGACATGGGCAGCCCCTCCCAACTGCCCGGCATCCTCACCGTGATGGTCGACGGCGACCTGTTCGAGGACTGCCCCGACCTGGCCGTCGGCTACATCCGGGAGCCCGACCGGATCCAGATCCGCTATGTGAGCCCGGCCTCCGTCGCCGAGCCTGCCTGCGACGAGGAGGACACACAGGCGCAGGGGCGGGGGCAGGGGCGGGCTGCCGACCCTGCCGCCGGGGCGGTGGCCGTACGGCAGGTCGCCGACGCCTGGCAGCGCATCACCAGCTGGCTCTGGCGGAACGCGCCCGACTCCTGCGCCGCACTGCGCGCCGGTGCCGGCCCTGTCGCCATCGCCGCCGTGGAAGAGGAACTCGGTGTCCGGATACCCGTCGAGCTGTGTGTCCTGTGGCTGTTGACGGCGGGTGACGACGGAGTCGACGGCGGCGGGTGTCTGCCGGGCAACAACGCCCTCATGCCACTCGACGCCGTGGTCGCCGAGCACCGGCGGAGGATGGACGCCCAAACCCGCCAGGACACTCTCGACGCCCGCCGCCCCGACGACGAGCGGACCACCTTCTGGAGGCCCACCTGGATCCCGGTCGTCTCCCACAGCGTGAACGACAGCACCTCGGGGCTGTACCTGGACACCGAGACGGGCTTCCTGGGCCGCTGGTCCCGATACAACGACAGCTCCGGCGACCAACTCGACACGCTGGTCACCTACTTGGAAGAGACCGCCGACATGCTCGAGGCCCCGGCTCTGGCCACGCGGGACGAGCCCGGCCTGGTCGGCGGGGCACTGGTGTGGCGCAGGGGGCTCGATGCGGCCCGTGCGGACCGATGGCGGCCGCCGGCCTGACCTCACCCTCGCGCATCCGTGCCACTACGGTGATCCCATGGCCGACGACACCTTCTGGACCGTCCCGCCCGACCGCATGGTGCACGGCTCCATCGGCCACCGCAACCTCACCGGCCTGCTTCCGCCGTTCGACGTGGACGCGCGCGCACTCCCGGCCAACGCCCCTGTCCGGGCCGCGCAGTTCGCGTCGTCGTTCGCAACGGTGGACGAGGTCGTCGAGGAGATCGGGCCCCGGTCGGTCCTCGACGTACCCTGCCCGGAGACAAGGGCCGACCAGGACGTCGTCCAGGCCGCCGCGTGGAGACACGTCCTCGGGATGAGCGACCCGGCGCCGGCCGACGACGGCAACGACCTCGCCCTCCTGTCCGAGGCCCGCGGGCTGCGCGAGCGCTACCCGGACGCCCCTATCGTCGGCCACGCCGCCGGCCGGCCCGGGCACGAGCCGTTCGAGGTGACCGGCGACCCACACGCCGTCGCCTCCGCCCTCGGCATCGCCACCGGGACGCTGACGGACCTCCGCCTGGACGAGGAGGATCCGGCCGACGTCGAATGGGCCGACTTCGCCGCACTGGCCCTGGGCGAGTCCGCCCCCTGGGGCCGGGAGCGGATCTCATGAGCGCCTCCGGCGAAAGGGAGCTTGTCGAACGGGTCGACGAGCACGACGAGATCATGGGCGTCGTCAGCAGGAGCGAGGCGATTCGCCACGGGTGGCTGCATCGGATCGCGACGGTCGTGTGCCGCGACCCCGCCGGACGGACTCTGGTGCACCGCCGCCCCGACCACGCCTCACGCTTCCCGGGCGGGTTCAACTGGATGCTCGGCGGGGCCGTGGAGGTCGGAGAGTCCTACGAGGAGGCCGCAGCACGGGAGTTGGCGGAGGAACTGGGTGTCCGGGTGTTTCCGAAACTCGTGCTCAAGTTCCCGTGCGCGGGGGCGATCAGCCCGTACTGGCTCGGCCTGCACGAGGTCGTCGTCACCGGACCCGTCGAACCCGACCCCGAAGAGATCGCCTGGCACGACTGGGTGACGGACCCCGAACTCGCCGAACTGGTTCGCCATGAGGCGTTCGTCCCCGACGCCCGCGAGGCCTTCGACCGCTACCTCGCCGAACGGCGAACCTGAAACACCAGGTGAGACCGCTTCACCGCAAGAGCGGGGCCGACACCAGTGCTATATGACATGATGCCGACATGACTCATCCATACCCTCGCCCCGATGTCCTGGTCATCGGGGCAGGCATCGTGGGTGCAGCGTGCGCGTACTACTGCACGGCCGCCGGGCTGCGGGTCGTCGTGGTCGAACGGGGTGCGGTCGGCGGTGGCACCACCAGCGCCTGCGAAGGCAACATCCTGGTCTCCGACAAGGAGCCCGGACCCGAACTCGACCTGGCCCTGCTGTCCTCCCGGCTGTGGCAGGAGATCGCCGAGGACCTGGGCCGGACCGCGATCGAGTACGAGGCCAAGGGCGGCGTGGTCGTCGCGGGATCGCGGGAGACGGCCGAAGGCCTGCGTCATCTGACGGCGGGCCAGCGGACGACAGGGGTCGACGCGGTCGACATCGGCCCGGACGAACTGTTCGAACTGGAGCCCAACGTCACCCGGGAGGCGGCCGGCGCGGCGTTCTACGCCCAGGACGCGCAGGTCCAACCGACGCTGGCCGCCGCCCGACTGCTGCGCCGGGCCCGGCTGCGCGGGGCGACGGTCCAGGTCGGCACCGGCGTCACCGGCTTCGTGCGCGACAAGCGGGGCGCGGTCACGGGCGTGCGGACCGACTCCGCCGACGTCCCGGTCCTGCACGCGCGGTGGGTGATCAACGCGGCGGGCACCTGGGCCGGGCAGCTGTCCGAACTCGCCGGTGCCCCAGTGCCGGTCCTGCCGCGCAAGGGCTTCATCCTGGTGACCGAACCACTGCCGCGCGTCGTACGGCACAAGGTCTACACGGCGGAGTACGTGGCCAACGTCGCCAGCGGTGACGCGGGCCTGGAGACCTCGGTCGTCGTCGAGGGAACCCGGGCCGGCACCGTCCTGATCGGCGCCAGCCGTGAGCGGGTCGGCTTCGACCGCACCATGTCCCTGCCGGTGCTGCGCAGGCTGGCGGCCCAGGCCATCGCTCTCTTCCCGTTCCTCGCCGACATCTCCCTGCTGCGCGGCTACCTCGGGTTCCGCCCCTACTGTCCGGACCATCTGCCCGTCATCGGCCCCGACCCGCGCGCACCCGGTCTGCTGCACGCCTGCGGTCATGAAGGGGCCGGGATCGGGCTGGCCGGCGCGACCGGTCATCTGCTGGCCCAGCATCTGTCCGGTGAGAAACCCGACCTGGATCTGACGCCGTTCCGCCCGGACCGCTTCGAGGAGGCGACCCCTTGACCACCGCGCCGTTCAGTTTCACCTTCACCTTCGACGGCGAGCCCGTGCAGGCGCGGCCCGGGCAGAGCGTGGCCGCCGCTCTCATCGCCTCCGGGCGGCGCTCCTGGCGGCACACTCGCGTCGAAGGCCGCCCACGCGGTGTGTTCTGCGGCATCGGTGTGTGCTTCGACTGCCTGGTGACCATCAACGGGCGCCCCAACCACCGCGCCTGCCTCGTCGAGGCCCGCCCCGGCGACACGGTCACCACCCAGGAAGGAGCGGGTCATGACGACCTCGCGTGCTGAGCGGGGAGACAGTCTGTACGACATCGCCGTCCTCGGTGCCGGACCGGCCGGCCTGTCAGCGGCCGTCGCCGCGGCGGCGCAGGGCAGCCGTACGGTACTGATCGACGCGGGAGCGCGCCCGGGCGGCCAGTACTGGCGTCACCGGGACGGCGACGACGGCGCCCTCCACCACGGCTGGGGCCGATTCCGGCGTCTCCAGCGGGAGTCGGCCGCGCATCATCTGCTCGACCACCGTGCCGGCCACTCGATCTGGCACGTGGAACGTACCGAAGAGGGCTTCACCACCCACACCACCTGCGACGACGCCCCCCGCGCCCTCCGCAGCCGAACCGTGATCGTGGCGACCGGCGCCTACGACCGCCAACTACCCTTCCCGGGCTGGACGATCCCGGGAGTCTTCACCGCCGGAGCCGTCCAGGCGCTCCTCAAGGGACAGGGCGTCCTGGCCGGGAAGCGCGTCGCCGTCGCGGGCACCGGGCCCTTCCTGCTCCCGGTGGCGGCGGGCCTGGCCGAGGCCGGCGCCACGGTCGTGGGAGTCTTCGAGGCCGGACTGCCCACCGCCTTCGGCAGACACCCGCTCGCCACCCTGCGCAACCTGCCCAAACTGGCGGAGGGCGCCGCATACTTCAGCACTCTCGTCAGGCACCGCGTCCCCTACCGCACCCGTACCACCGTCATCGCCGCCCACGGCACCGACACCGTCACCGGCGCCACCGTCGCCAGGCTGGACGACCAGTGGCGGATCGTGCCCGGCAGTGCCCGCGAGATCGACTGCGACACGGTCGCGGTCGGCTACGGCTTCACCCCGCAGACCGACATCCCCCTGCAACTCGGCTGCGAGATGACACGGGACGCCGACGGCAGCCTCGTCGCCCGCGTCGACTCCCGGCAACGCGGTTCTGCCGACGGCGTCTACGTCGCCGGTGAGGCGTGCGGCGTAGGCGGCGCCCAACTCGCCCTGATCGAGGGAGAGTTGGCGGGACTGCACGCCTCGTACGCGACCAACGGCTCCTTGGTCGACCGTCGGCGTCCGGCCCGGCTGCTGCGCCGGCGTGCCGCCCAGCGGTCGTTCGCCGCCGCCATGCACCGGGCGTATCCGGTACCGGACGGCTGGCAGAGCTGGCTGGACGAGGACACCACGGTCTGCCGCTGCGAGGAGGTCACCGCCGGGACCATCCGCCAAAGCGTCGCCGACCTCGGCGCGACCGACCCACGCACGGTCAAGCTCTACGCCCGCCCCGGCATGGGCCTGTGCCAGGGCCGTGTCTGCGGCTACGCCACCACGTGCCTGGTCGCCCGCGCCAACGACCGGCAGCCCACCGCCGACGACTTGCGTGGCATGGCCGCACGCCCCGTCGCACAGCCCCTCACCCTGGGCGCCCTCGCCGCCGGAGACGGCGACAACAGCACCTGATCGCAGCGGATTTGCCCACGTCACCAGTGACAGGCGCTCGCGATCTATGTAATGTGATATTGCACTGCTCTTGGCTCTGGATAGCTCCAGATGGTGGGATCACCGACACGTGGAGGACTCATGACCCGGGCGAAGCCCTGGCACGGCATGCTCGTCGCCACCGCACTCCCCCTGCGCGAGACACCGAAGGGCGACCTGGCCGTCGACTTCGACTCCTACGCCGACCACGTCACCTGGCTCGCCGCCAACGGCTGCGACGGGGTCACGCCGAACGGCTCCCTCGGCGAGTACCAGAACCTGTCCACCGAGGAGCGCGCGCGGGTGGTCACCACCGCCGTGGCCGCCGCCCCCGAAGGCTTCACCGTCATGCCGGGGGTGGCCGCCTACGGGGCGGACGAGGCCCGCCACTGGGCCGAACAGGCCGGCGAGGCGGGCGCCTCCGCCGTGATGCTGCTGCCGCCGAACTCCTATCGCGCCGACCACCGCGCGGTCGTGGCGCACTACCGTGAGGTCGCCAAGGCCGGCCTGCCGGTGGTGGCCTACAACAACCCGCACGACACCAAGGTCGACCTGGTCCCCGAACTCCTCGCCGAGCTCTTCGAAGAGGGCCTGATCGCCGCGGTCAAAGAATTCTCCGGCGACATCCGCCGCTACTACCGGATCACCGAACTCGCCCCGGGCCTGGACGTCCTGGCCGGCACCGACGACCTGGCCCTGGAGATGGCCGTCGCCGGGTCGCCGGGCTGGATCTCCGGCTACCCGAACGCCCTGCCGCGTGCCTGCGCCGAACTGTGGGAGGCCGCCACCCAGCACGACCTCGCCACCGCGCTCCCCCTGTACCGCGTACTGCACCCACTGCTGCGCTGGGACTCGCGCACCGAGTTCGTGCAGGCCATCAAGCTCAGCATGGACCTCGTCGGCCGCTACGGCGGTCCCTGCCGCCAGCCCCGCCTGCCGCTCTCCCCCGAGCACGAGGCGCTCGTGCGCACCGCTACCGAGAAGGCCATCGCGGAAGGGCTCGCCTGACCATGCGCAGCAACCGGGTCTTCCACGCCGTCGACTCCCACACAGAGGGGATGCCGACGCGGGTCGTCACCGGAGGCGTCGGCGTCGTGCCCGGGGCCACCATGTTCGACCGGCGCCGGTACTTCATCGACCACCTCGACCACATCCGCCGGCTGCTGATGAACGAGCCGCGCGGCCACTCGGCGATGAGTGGAGCGATCCTCCAGCCGCCGACCCGGACGGACGCGGACTTCGGCGTCCTCTACATCGAGACCTCCGGCTGTCTGCCCATGTGCGGGCACGGCACGATCGGCGTCGCCACGGTCCTGGTGGAGACCGGCATGGTCGAGGTCACGGAGCCGGTCACGACGATCCGGCTGGACACCCCGGCCGGGCTCGTCGTCGTCGACGTCCGTGTGGAGGACGGCTCCGCCAAGGCGGTCACCCTGCGCAACGTCCCCTCGTTCGCCCTCGCGCTGGACCGGACCGTCAAGGTCGCCCCGTGGGGCGAGGTGGCCTACGACATGGCCTTCGGCGGCAACTTCTACGCCATCGTCGAACTGGACGACCTCGGGATCCCCTTCGAGCGGGCCCACAAGAACCGGCTGATGGAGGCGGGGCTGGCCATCATGGCGGCCATCGACGAACAGGACCGCCCCATCCATCCCGGCAACCCCGGGATCAACGGCGTCCACCATGTCTACCTGGCCGCCCCCGGATCCACCGCCGCCCACTCCCGGCACGCGATGGTCATCCACCCGGGCATGTTCGACCGCTCCCCCTGCGGCACGGGCACCAGCGCCCGCATGGCCCAACTGCACGCGCGCGGACGGCTGCCGCTGAACACCGAGTTCCGCAACGAGTCGTTCATCGGCACGCACTTCATCGGCGAACTCGTCGAGGAGACAGAGGTGGCCGGCCACCGAGCGGTCATCCCCACGGTCACCGGCCGCGCCTGGATCACCGGCACCGCCCAGTACATGTACGACCCGGACGATCCCTTCCCCCAGGGGTTCGAGCTGTGACCGCCCCGCGCGTGCCCCGCCATCAGGTATGTCGTCGGCATGCGCGGAGCCATGCGATACATCACATAGCGCCGCCCGGATAGCATGAACGAGCCATCGCTCATGTCGAAGTCGAGCGTGGAACGACCCCGCTGCCGACAGTGAGGAAGCCAGCCATGAGCGCGGACGACGGCTCGACCGTGAAGCTGCCTTCGTTCCGTGGACGCCGGAACCTCCGCCAGGAGATCACCGAAACTCTGCGCGGAGCTGTCATCGCGGGCGAGATGACACCGGGCGCCGTCTACTCCGCGCCCAGCCTCGCCGAGCAGTTCGGAGTCTCCCCCACCCCCGTGCGCGAGGCGCTGCTCGACCTCGCCAAGGAGGGCCTCGTCGAAGTCGTCCGCAACAAGGGCTTCCGGGTCACGGCCCTCTCGCCCAAGGAACTCGACGACATCACCGAGCTCCGGGCGCTCATCGAGCCGCCCACGGTCCGCCGGATCACCGAACAGGGCGTGTCCGCGAGGGCCATCAAGCAGCTGCGGCCCCTCGCGGCCGGCATCGAGAAGGCGGCGGCGCGCCGGGACTTCATCGCGCACGTCACCATCGACATGCAGTTCCACCTCGCCCTGCTGGAACTGGCCGGCAACCCCCGCCTGCTGGAGACCGTGCGGTCCCTGCGGACCAGCTCCCGCATCTACGGCCTGCGCGAACTCCCCGACGGAGACGCGCTGTTCGACTCCTCCCACGAGCACGCCGAACTGCTCGACCTCATCGAGGCCGGCGACGCGGACCGCGCGGAGGCCCTGATGCGCCGTCATATCAGCCACGTACGGGGCATCTGGAGCGAGAAGAACCTCACCGAGGCTCCCGACTGACCTACGCGCGCGCCCGGTTCGCCGTGCCCTCGCGGCCGGAAACCGACGAATGCCCGAGAACATCCCCACCCGCTGAGGCCCTCAGGCTCCTCACACACCCGGGATCGCGCCAATAGCGGCTCGCGGCACCTCGCGAGCGACGAGCGCTTCGCGGCCCCCGACGCCCGCACCCGCCCGCCCCGTGCCTGCACGGATGCGGCCCCACCGGCCACTTCACACATCCGCCACAGCCCCCTCACGTCTGGCGCACATTCGGCCGATCGGCAGCCCGCGCCCCCTTCGTGAGGCAGACGGCGGGCCGGTCGCCTGCCTAACCTCCCGGGCCATGCGATCACCACGTATGAGACGCCTGGGTCTCACCACCGTTCTCGGCCTGTTCCTCGCGTTCTTCGGCCTGGCCCCCAGCGCGAGCGCGGCCGACCCCGCGCCGGCCGGCCTGACGTTCGCCACCGACGCCGCCACCACGACGCCCGGCGGCACGGTGCAGCTCTCCATGACGCTGACGAACAACAAGACCTACGACGTCCTGTTCGTCTACCAGACGATCGAGCCCACCTGGCTCACCACCCAGCGCCCCGACCTGAAGTACAGCTTCACCGGCTGCACCCTCGCCACGGCCGCGGGCAGCAGCCCGTGCGCCGGGACCGGTCCGAGCAACCTCGGCACGAACTACGGGGCCACCGTCCCGCCCGGCCAGAGCCGGACGGTCACGCTGACCCTCCAGGTCGCCGGCGACTCGGGCTGCAACGGCAACATCGGGTTCTACTCGTACTACTACGCCGAGTTCAGCGACACGACGAACACCAGTGGCGGTCCGGTCTTCACGCCGGAGACCCGGGTGCTCTGCGCCTGACACCGCTCGGCCCCTCGGCCGAACCCGCCGACGCCCCGCGCAGGTTCCTTCACTGCGCGGGGCAACACGCGGTCGGCTCAGGCGAGTTCCACCAGGAGGTCCCCGCCCTCGACCTGCTGGATGGGGTTGATGGCCAGGCGAGCGACCCGGCCGGACTTCGCGGCGGTGATCGAGGCCTCCATCTTCATCGCCTCGATGGTGGCGACCGTCGCACCGGCCTCCACCTCCTCGCCCTCGGACACCGTGAGGGTGACCACGCCGGCGAACGGCGCCGCGACATGGCCGGGGTTGGCCCGGTCGGCCTTCTCCGTCACCGGGACGTCCGAGGCGGCCGCCCGGTCGCGGACCTGGATCGGGCGCAACTGGCCGTTCAGGGACGACATCACGGTGCGCATGCCGCGCTCGTCCGCGTCGCCTATGGCCTGGAGCTCGATCAGCAGCCGCACGCCACGCTCGAGGTCGACGGCGTACTCCTTGCCCGGGCGCAGCCCGTAGAAGAAGTCCTTGCTGTCGAGCACGCTGGTGTCGCCGTAGGTGTCACGGTGGGTGTCGAACTCGCGTGTCGGCGCCGGGAAGAGCAGCCGGTTGAGCGTCTCGCGCCGGTCCTTCGCCAGCCCCTCGCGGTCGTCGGCGGTCAGTTCCCGCACCGGCTTGGCCTCGGCGCGGCCCTTCAGCGCCTTGCTGCGGAACGGCTCGGGCCAGCCGCCGGGCGGGGTGCCCAGTTCGCCGCGCAGGAAGCCGATGACGGAGTCGGGGATGTCGAAGCGGTCCGGATCCGACTCGAAGTCCGCCGGGGACACCCCGGCGCCCACCAGGTGCAGTGCCAGGTCGCCGACCACCTTGGAGGAGGGGGTGACCTTCACCAGGCGGCCGAGCATCCGGTCGGCGGCGGCGTACATCGCCTCGATGTCCTCGAAGCGGTCGCCCAGGCCCAGCGCGACCGCCTGGGTGCGCAGGTTGGAGAGCTGTCCGCCGGGGATCTCGTGGTGGTAGACGCGGCCGGTCGGCGAGGCCAGGCCCGCCTCGAAGGGGGCGTAGACCTTGCGGACGCTCTCCCAGTACGGCTCCAGGTCGCCGACGGCCTGGAGGTCGAGGCCGGTGGGCCGTTCGGAGTGGTCGGTCGCGGCGACGATCGCGGACAGCGACGGCTGCGAGGTCGTACCGGCCATGGAGGCCACCGCCCCGTCCACCGCGTCCGCGCCGGCCTGGATCGCGGCGAGGTAGGTGGCGAGCTGACCGCCCGCGGTGTCGTGGGTGTGGATGTGCACCGGCAGGTCGAACTCCCGGCGCAGGGCCGACACCAGCTTCGCGGCGGCCGGTGCGCGCAGCAGACCGGCCATGTCCTTGACGGCCAGGACATGGGCGCCGGCGTCGACGATCTGCTCGGCCAGACGCAGGTAGTAGTCCAGGGTGTACAGCTTCTCCGACGGGTCGGACAGGTCGGAGGTGTAGCACAGGGCCACCTCCGCGACGGCGGTTCCGGTCTCCCGTACGGCCTCGATCGCGGGTCGCATCTGGTCGACGTCGTTGAGGGCGTCGAAGATGCGGAAGATGTCGATGCCGGTGGTCGCCGCCTCCTGCACGAAGGCGTCGGTCACCTCGGTGGGATACGGGGTGTAGCCCACGGTGTTGCGGCCGCGCAGCAGCATCTGGAGGCAGATGTTGGGCGCGGCCTCCCGCAGGGCGGCGAGGCGCTCCCACGGGTCCTCGGCGAGGAAGCGCAGGGCGACGTCGTAGGTCGCGCCGCCCCAGCACTCCAGGGACAGCAGCTGGGGCAGGGTGCGGGCCACGACGGGGGCGACGGCGAGCATGTCCTTGGTGCGCACCCGGGTGGCGAGCAGGGACTGGTGGGCGTCGCGGAACGTGGTGTCGGTGACGCCGATGGTCGGCGAGGCGCGCAGCCAGCTCGCGAAGCCCTCCGGTCCGAGTTCGGCGAGCCGCTGCCGGGACCCGGCCGGCGGCTCACCGGCCGGCAGCGCGGGCAGCTTGGTCAACGGGTCGATCAGGTCGGGCCGTTCGCCGTGCGGCTTGTTGACGGTGACGTCGGCGAGGTAGGTCAGCAGCTTGGTGCCGCGGTCGGCGGAGTGGCGGGCGGTGAGCAGGTGCGGGCGCCGCTCGATGAACGACGTGGTGACCCGGCCGGCCTGGAAGTCGGGGTCGTCGAGGACCGCCTGGAGGAACGGGATGTTGGTGGCCACGCCGCGAATGCGGAACTCGGCCACGGCGCGCCGGGCACGGCCGACCGCGGTGGTGAAGTCCCGGCCCCGGCAGGTGAGCTTCACCAGCATGGAGTCGAAGTGCGCGCTGATCTCCGTGCCGGCGTGGGTGGTGCCGCCGTCGAGGCGGATGCCCGAGCCGCCCGGCGAGCGGTAGGCGCTGATGCGTCCGGTGTCCGGGCGGAATCCGTTGGCGGGGTCCTCGGTGGTGATACGGCACTGGAGGGCGGCGCCGCGCAGGGTGACGCTCTCCTGGGCGAGGCCGAGGTCGGCGAGGGTCTCGCCGGCGGCGATGCGCAGCTGCGACTGGACCAGGTCGACGTCGGTGACCTCCTCGGTCACCGTGTGCTCGACCTGGATGCGCGGGTTCATCTCGATGAAGACGTGGTTGCCCTGGCGGTCGAGGAGGAACTCCACGGTGCCCGCGTTGCGGTAGCCGATCTGCTGGGCGAAGCGCACGGCGTCGGCGCAGATGCGGTCGCGCAGGGCGGGGTCGAGGTTCGGGGCGGGGGCGAGTTCGATCACCTTCTGGTGGCGGCGCTGCACGGAACAGTCCCGCTCGAAGAGATGGATGACGTTGCCCTGCCCGTCGGCGAGGATCTGCACCTCGATGTGGCGGGGCTCGACGACGGCCTTCTCCAGGAAGACCGTGGGGTCGCCGAACGCGGACGCCGCCTCGCGGGAGGCCGCCTCGATGGACTCGCGCAGCTGGGCGGGCTCCTCGACGCGGCGCATGCCGCGTCCGCCGCCGCCCGCGACCGCCTTGACGAAGACGGGGAAGCCGATCTCCTCGGCGGCCCGGACCAGCTCGTCCACGTCGGTGGACGGTTCCGAGGAACCCAGCACCGGCACACCGGCCGCGCGGGCCGCCGCCACCGCGCGCGCCTTGTTCCCGGTCAGCTCCAGGATGTCCGCGCTCGGTCCGACGAACGTGATGCCCGCCTCTTCGCACGCCCGGGCCAGATCGGGGTTCTCGGACAGGAAGCCGTACCCCGGGTAGACGGCGTCGGCTCCCGCGCGGCGGGCCGCACGGACGATCTCCTCCACGGAGAGATAGGCCCGCACCGGATGCCCGGGCCGGCCGATCTCGTAGGCCTCGTCGGCTTTCAGCCGGTGCAGGGAGTTGCGGTCCTCGTGCGGGAAGACGGCGACGGTGCGCGCCCCCAGCTCGTAGCCTGCGCGGAACGCACGAATCGCGATCTCGCCGCGGTTGGCTACCAGCACCTTGCGGAACATCCTTGATCCCTTCAGCCTGCCGGTGACGGATCACCCAATGGTGTCGGCGGCGCCTCGCTCACGCCATGTGAGCCGGGCCACTTGCGGCCTACGCTGTCCTTGAGCCTCCTGTGGTCAAGGGTGGTGAAGCGAGGTGCCCTGATGACCAGCGCGAGTCACCGCGGTGCACGTGCCCCCGATGCGATCGGCGAAACGCCTGATCGGCGCACGTACGCGGTCGGCCATGCCGGGGTGTTCCGGGATCTGCTGCCGCTCGCGCTCTGGGTGGTCGACGCCGAGGGGCGACTGGTGCAGTGGTCGCTGGCCGCGCAGGACCTGCTCGGTCACACGCCGGAGGAGATGGTGGGCCGGGACGCCCGGCGCGTCCTCGTGCCCGAGGAGAACCTGGAGCTGGCCGACCGGGTGGGGCGGGCGGTGCAGTCGGGTGCGGCGGTGGTGGCACGGCTGCCGGTCCGGCATCGCGACGGGTCCGTGGTCGACATGGAGATGTGGCACTGTCCGATCGCGGACGCGCGGGGGCGCACTGGGGTGCTGGCCATCGCGGCGGAGACCTCCGCCGTGGAGCGGATGCGGGACGCGCTGGCCGCGCTGGAGGGCCTCTTCACCCAGTCCCCGATCGGTCTGGCCATGCTCGGCCCCGACCTGCGGTTCCTCCGTGTGAACGAGGCGCTGTCCCGGATCGACGGTGTCCCGGTGGCCGAGCACGTCGGCCGGCGGGTGACCGAGATCGCCCCCGGCGCCGGCGCGCTGGAGTCGGTGATGCGGCAGGTCCTGGACCGGGGTGAGGCGGTGGTCGACTACCGCTACGTCTCCGGCGCGTCGGACCCGCAGCGGACCCGGACGTGGTCCTGCTCCTACGCCCCCTTGCTCGGCGGGACCGGCCGGCGAGTGGGAGTGATCGCCTCGCTGATCGACGTCACGGAAGGGCAGCGGGCCCATCTGGAGGCGGAGCGGGCCCGGCAGCGGCTCGCGCTGCTGGCGGAGGCGGGTACCCAGATGGGCTCCACCCTGGATCTCACACAGACGGCGCAGGAGGTGGTCCGCGTCCTGGTGCCCCGGCTGGCCGACTCCGCCGACGTGCAGTTGCTGGAGGAGGCGATGGCCCCGGACGAGACCGCCGCGTCGGCGCACGGAGTGGTCCGCCGCGCCGCGGCCACCTTCACCGATCCGGCCGCTCCGGCCGAGCACCTCGCGGTCGGCATGACCGTTCAGGTGCCGCCCGACTCGGTGTACGAGCAGGTCATCAGCGCGGGCCGGCCGCTGAACCTCTACCTGAGCGACATCGGCCGGCTGATCCCCGACCGCGGCGCCGACCGGCTGCGGGACTTCCTGTACGCCCGGGTGGGCTCGGCACGCCTCGTCCCGCTGGTGGCCCGGGGCACCGTGCTCGGCGCGGTGGTGGTGACCCGGACCCGTGAGCGGGAGCCGTTCGACGACCAGGACACGCTGCTGATCGACGAACTGGTCGCCCGGGCGGCGCTGAACATCGACAACGCGCGCATGTACGGCCGCGAGCGCGATGCCGCGCTCACCCTCCAGCGCAGCCTGATGAACCCCGCCCTGCCGACGGTCAGCGGGCTGGAGCTCACCGGGCGCTATCTGCCGGCCGGTGATCACGAGGTGGGCGGCGACTGGTTCGACGCCGTCGCCCTGTCGGGCGGCCGGACGGCCCTGGTGATCGGGGACGTGATGGGGCACGGCATTCACGCGGCGGCGGTGATGGGCCAGCTGCGCACCGCCGTACGGACCCTGGCACGCCGGGACACTCCACCGGACCAGTTGCTGCGTGCCCTGGACGCCGCCGTGGCGGACCTGGGTGACAACGAGATGGCCACCTGCCTGTACGCCGTTCACGATCCGGCCACCGGCCACTGCGTGATCGCCAGGGCGGGTCACCCGCCGCCCGTGATCGCCGACGCGCGGGGCGAGGTCGCCTTCCTGGAGGGTGCCGCGGGGCCGCCGCTGGGCGTGGGCCGGCAGGACTGCGAGGTGCAGCGGGTGATCCTTGCGCCGGGCAGCCTCCTGGTGACCTACACCGACGGTCTGATCGAGACCCGGGGCACCGACCTCGACCAGGGCATGCGCCGGCTGGCGCAGGCGCTGCGGTACCCGGGCCGTCCGCTGGACCAGATCTGCGACGGTCTCCTCGCCCATGTCATGCCCGAGGTGGCGGACGACGACGTGGCGGTGCTCCTCGCCCGGACGCTGCCCCGGTGAAGCTGGCGAAGCGCGCTGTGCCCACCCGACCGATACTGGGAGGAAGTCACCGCGAAGGCAGGCATGCGGGACGCGGGAGCGCCTCAGGGCGCCGCACGACGAGCCCCGCGCACGGCGCGAGATGGGTTGGCGATGCACGACACATCCCCGACGTCACTCAGCGAGAGCCCGGAGGATCCGTTCTCGATCCTCCGCTCCGCGTCGGCCGTGCTGGACGGCAGCGGCCGGATCGTCGCGTGGAGCGAACAGGCCACCGCACTGCTCGGACACCGGGCCGAGGAGGTGCTGGGCCGGCCGGTGCGCGAGGTCCTGGTCGACAGCGAGGACCGGGACTCGATCGCCGAGGCGACGGCATCCTGCCTGCGGGAGGGCGGATGGTTCGGGCTGCTGCCGGTCCTGCACGGCGCGGGCCACCGCGTGTACGTGGGGTTCCGGGCCCGGCGGGTGCAACGGCTGGACTCCACCGTCGAGTGGCTCCTCGTCGGCTCGCTCGCCGAGGACATCGCCCAGTGGGAGATCGACCGGGCCGTGCTCGACGGCCTGTTCCGGCGGTCCCCGGTCGGTGTCGTGGTGCTCGGCCCGGACCTGCGCATCCTGCGGGTGAACCAGGCCGTCGCGCGGTTCGGCGGACTGCCGCCCGAGGCGTACCGTGGCCGGCGCGCCCCCGAGTTCCTGTTCGGACCGGACGCGGCTCTGGCGGAGGCGAAGCTCCGGTCGGTTCTCGAGACGGGCCGGCCCGTGATCTTCGCCGAGCAGCAGAGCCGGCTGCTGCACGACCCGCACCGGGAACTGGTCATCTCCATCTCCGCGTTCCGTATGCAGGACCCCTCCGGCAGGGTCCTGGGCGTCACCGAGATCGTCGAGGACGTCACCGACCGCCATCGGGCCCGTCGGCGCCTCGCGCTGCTCAACGAGGCGGGCGCACGGATCGGCAGCACCCTGGACGTGGCCCGGACGGCGCGCGAGCTGGCCGAGGCGGCGGTTCCCGCGCTCGCCGACGCCCTCTCGGTCGACCTGCTGGAACCCGTGCCGCGCGGGGAGGAGCCGGCCCCCGACGCCAGGGGCCCGTTGCGCAGGATGGCCGTGCGCAGCGTCCTGCCCGCGGCGCTGGAGGTGATGCATCCCGAGGGCCATCTGTTCTTCTTCCCCGACGAGACCGCCCCGGCCCGCTGCCTGGCCGAGCGGCGTCCGGTCCTCGATCCCCTTCTGGAGGACACCCACGGATGGTTCGTCGCCGAACCGCAACGGGCCGAAGCCGCGCGTGCCATAGGCGTCCACTCCCTGATGGTGGTGCCGCTGGCCGCCCGCGGCCTGGTCCTCGGCCTGGTCTGTCTGTGGCGCTCGCAGCGACAGGAGCCGTTCGAGGAGGACGACCTCACGCTGGCGGAGGAGTTCGCCGCCAGGGCCGCGGTCTGCATCGACAACGCCCGCCGCTACACCCAGCAGCACAACGCCGCGGAGGCCCTGCAGCGCAGTCTGCTGCCGAGCGAGGTGCCCGAGCACCCCGCGGTCGAGACGGCGCACCGCTATCTGCCCGCGCACGCCTCCACCGGCGTCGGCGGCGACTGGTTCGACGTCATCCCGCTGTCGGGCCTGCGGGTCGCCCTGGTCGTCGGCGACGTCGTCGGCCACGGCATGCACGCCTCGGCGACCATGGGCCGGCTGCGCGCCGCCGTGCGCACCCTGGCCCATCTCGACCTGGCCCCGGACGAGGTCCTCGCCCGGCTCGACGACCTGGTGGAGCAGTTGGCCACCGAGCAGCGGCAGACGGATGCGAACACCCCTCAGATCGTGGGCGCCACCTGCCTGTACGCCATCTACGACCCGGTCTCCCGGCACTGCGCCATGGCGCGCGCGGGCCATCCGCCGCCGACCGTGCTGGGCCCGGACGGCGAGGTCCGCCTCATCGACCTCCCCGCCGGGCCGCCGCTCGGCGTGGGCGGGCTGCCGTTCGAGACGGCCGAGCTGGAACTGGCCGAGGGCAGCCTGATCGCCCTGTACAGCGACGGCCTCCTCGTGGCCGGCCAGCGCGACATCGACCAGGGCCTGGCCCTGCTGCGCTCCACTCTGGCCGGCCCCTTCCACTCGCTGGAGGACACCTGCAAGGCGGTGGAGGACGCGATGCTGCCGGACCGGCCCGCCGACGATGTCACGCTGCTGCTCGGCCGGACCCGGGTGCTGGCGGCGCAGAACGTGGCCACCTGGCAGCTCCCGGCCGAACCCACCGCGGCCGGCCGGGCCCGCACGCTGGTCCGCGACCGGCTGGCCGAGTGGGGGCTGGAGGAGTTGTCCTTCACCACCGAACTGATCGTGAGCGAACTGGTCACCAACGCCTACCGGTACGCGGGCGGCCCGGTCCAGCTCCGCCTGATCCGCGACGGCCAACTCATCTGCGAGGTCGCCGACACCAGCAGCACCTCCCCGCATCTGCGCCAGGCCCGCGGCACGGACGAGGGCGGCCGCGGCCTCTTCCTGGTGGCCCAGCTCTCCGAACGCTGGGGCACGCGCTACGGCCGCAACCGGAAGACCATCTGGGCCGAGCAACCGCTGTCGGCCCAGAAGCAGCCGGGTGTCTGACCCCTCGTGCCTGCGTGCCGACCCGCTCAATACGGACGAGGTGTGCTGAAGGCGTCGCGGCACCGCTGCCGCACCGCTGCCGGGACCGGGGGCAGGGCCGTCACCTCGCCCTCCGAGATGACGGCGGTGAGCCGCTCGTAGGCGGACAGGAGTGAGCCGGCGGTGCCGCGCTCGTCGCCGAAGACGGCGAGCGTCTCCTCGTACGCGTAGAAGGGGCGGTACGGAATCTCGACGCGAGCCCAGTATTCCGCCGCCTCCTCGGCACTCAGCCGCGCGGGCATCCCGTCGAACGCCGCCCTGGCCAGTGCCCTCCCGGCGTCGGTCCGCTCCTTGTCTCCCTCGTCGATGCGCATCGGCACGGGCAGCACGCGGATTCCTCGCTCCCTGCCCTCCCGCGTGACGCCGCGGGCGACGGCCGCGGCGCCTTCCAGGGACTGGCGGGTGAGTGTGAAGCAGTCCACAAGGACGTCGGGCATCTGGGCCGTGCAGATCTCCGCGCTGTCGGAGAACCCGGTGCGACTGTCGATCAGCACGTAGTCGTACGTCGCCTTCATGTCGTCGCGCAGCGCGTCGAGGAACACGTCACCACCCAGACGCTCGTAGAAGTTGTCCCATTCGAACGCGCTCACCGACGCGATGTAGGAGCGGTCCGGGCGGCCCGAGGAGAGGAGGTCCAGAGATCCGCCGTCCAGGAACCGCGCGCCCAGTTGTTCCGGGGCGACGGACAGGGCGTGGGGCTCGACGCGGGCGTAGGTGAGGTGCCATGAACCGGAGCGCGTGGATCCGGTGGCTGCCCAGGCGTACTCCTGGAGGATGTCGATGACGCCCGGAGTGGCGGCCAGCCCGTCCGGATCGACGAAGGGGTGGAAGTAGTGATGCAGGCCGGGCGCTTCCAGGTCCCAGTCGACGACGAGGACGCGCTTGCCGTTGGCGGCGAGGATCCACGCCGTGTTCGCCAGGGCCATCGTGCGCCCGGTGCCCCCCTTGTACGAGTAGAAGGTGACGACTCGTCCGCCCCGGCCGCCCCTCATGACTCGCCTCCCATACGGAACCTGGTGACCCGCGGACCGGGTGGCGGATGAGCCTCCGCGTGTTTGAGGAACAGCCGGTTGGTGTGCGCGACCACGGCCGGAAGCACGTCGGTGAACGCCTGCAGCGTGGGCACGCCATTCACGGCGCCCCGGACGTCGGAGCGTCGCCCCCGTTCGATGACGGACGGCAGCACGCGTTCCAGTTCGTCGGCGAACCGTCGCCCTTCGTCGCCCATGTTCTGCAGATCGGAACGGCTCCAGGGGACCATCACGCTGGTCCAGGGCCGGGCCCGTGTGTCGAACTCGGCGAGTCTGCGCCGCACCTCGTCGTCGGTGAGCGCCCAGCGGTCGATCAGCACGATGGTGGGAACGGCCGACGCCGGGTCGTCGTCCGCGTCCGCCCCGTCGCCGAAGGACGAGACCGTGACGTGGTAGTCCAGCGACTGGATGAGGTCCACGGCGACGTCCGCGAGCGGGCGTACCGACTCCCCGTGGTACGGGTTCCAGTCCCGCTCCTCGGCACCGTACGGCCGTACGTCACGGTGATCGGGAGTCGTGTCCCGGGTCAGGGCCGCCACCCGCAGCCGGAACCGCCGGGGTCCTTCGCCCCGCGGCCGGAACGCGCTCGGGGTGGTCTCGAAGGGCCGCGGCCGGGCCGCGGGCGGCGCCGACTCACGCGCGACCTGCACGATGCGCCGTGCCAGCCGGAAGACGACCTCGTCGTACTCGTCGCGGAGCCGACGGAGTTTGATCAGCCCGTAGATCCCGAACTCCTGGTAGCGGTCGCCCAACTCCTCCTCGTCGTGCAGGACTTGGGTGTCCCGCACGGACACCGGCAGTTCGTGGTGGCCGAATTGGGCCCACCGCACGGGGACGATGGCCGGTCCCTGAGCGGGGCCGAGGCTCCTCGCCCGCACTTGCCGCTCGTTGAACGCGTACCACTCCTTTCCGCAGCTCTCGCTCACGAAGTAGCGGGGCGAGAGGAGCGGCACCAGCACCCGGCAGCGCGCGAGGTTCTCGCTCAGCGCCTCCGGCCAGCCCGCCCCGGAGCGCAGCGCACGGTCCATGAAGCCGGGAGCGACACCGGCGGGGAGGTCGACGAGCTGCACGAGGGTCTGGCACAGGTCCTGGAAGAAGCGGTGCACCCAGAGATCGGGGTCCCCGCTGTCCGGCCCCCAGGACGGTGTGTGGGCGTAGCTGAGGAAGAAGTAGGGCCGATGGTCGGCCGGCTGTCCGAAGTCCCCAGTTTCCACGACCCGTTCCTGTTCGGTCAGGGACGGCCGGAGCCGTGTCGGCGATGGCCGGCCTGCCCCGGACTCGTCCGCCGGCAGTCCCAGCAGCTCCAGTGTCCGGCGTCGCGCGTGGACGAACGCCCTCTGTTCGGCAGGGTGCTCCGCGTGGCCCTGCGGGTCGTACGCTATCGCAGGCAGCCCGCCGGACCAGCCCGTTCGGTGCACGGCGCGGTTCATCCGGCGCACCTCGTGCACGGTCAGTTCCCCCTCCAGCCGCTGCCGTACCTCGGGCGGTACGACCAGTTCGACCGGCCCGTTCCGTTCCGCGTCGATCCGGAAGAGCCCGCTGGTGAGCAGTTCCGCGACGTCGGCCACGGTGGCCTGCGGCACCAACTCCTGCCGGAACAGATGGAGCAGGCCCATGCTCAGTCGTTCGAACGGGGAGCACAGGACGGCCAGCCGCACCGCCGCGGGTGTGGCCGTACGGAGAAAGCCGTCGGCGGTGACGGTGCCCCCGTGTCCCCTCGGCCGCCCCTGGAAGCGTCCTTCGCGCGGCACCAGCACGGCCGCGCACCCCTCCGGGTCGGCCCGCATCAGGGTGCGCGACCAACGGTCGAGGGAGTGCGGGGAGGTGGACAGCACGGGAAGCGGCAGCCACGCTCCGGGTTCCGCCGCCGAGTCGTCGTCCGGCAGCAGCAGTGGCGCCTCGAAGGGAAGGTGCAGGTTGTCCGCGCCGGGCGTGCCGGGCTGCACTCGGACCGACGGCAGGTCGAGGGCCGTTCTCCGCCACAGCTTCGGGGGAAGCGGATTGAGCAGCGCGACCGGTGTGGTCGCGGACCAGTCGCGGATCCGTCGCCATACCGCCGGTTCCCGCCAGCCCGCGGCGGCGCAGTCGGACACGACGACCACCAGCCGGCGAGCGTCGGGGGAGCGCAGTTCTCCGGGTCCGGTCAGTCTGCCGAGTCCGTCACGGAGTTCGGGGCCGTGGGGCCCGAAGCCGAGTTCTCGTACCTGAAGGGTACGGAAGGCGCCCAGGCGGTCCAGGACGGCGGTGAGGTCGGAGATCACCTCCCGCCACACTCGCATGGCCGGTGAGCGGTCCACCACCAGGACCAGACCGAACCATCGCTCGGGGGCCGGACGGAACACGGGGATGAGTTCCCCGCTGCGGGCGTAGCCCTCCACAGTGGCTTCGATGTCGAGGGTGGAGCGCCGGCCTCTGGGCCAAGGGCGCTTCCAGGGCCGAAGGGCGCGGGTCACCGGCTGTGCCAGGGGCAGCCCGGCACCCCGCGAGGCGGCCACCGCGACGCCGCCGAGTCGTGCGCTCGCTCCTTCGAGCCGTTCGTGCAGGGCCCGCTCCGGCTCCGGGGCGGGGGCCCGTCCCGCTGGTTCGGGCCGTACGGTCTTCGGGTCGTCGGACGGCGCCGTCCGGGGTGGCTCGGGCCCGGCCTGCTCGGGCCGCTCCGTCTGCGGCCGCCCCGTCCGTGCCGCCAGCCAGAGGGCCTCCGCCAGTGCGACACCGTCCAGGTCCCCCGCGACGGCGCTCACTGCCCGGACCACCCGGCCCAGCGGGTCGGGTTCCCGGTCCGTGCCCTGGTCAGGCACGGGACAGCTCGCGCAGCACCAGGTCCACGAGCTCCTGCTCGTCCCGGTGAGCGAGTGCGGAGCCGCCCGTCAACAGGTGCACGGCGTTCAGGAGTTGATCGACGGCGAGGCTCTCCCCCCGGGCGAGGCGGTCCATGAACTCCCCCACGATCCGGTCGACCACCGGCGCCTGCTCGCTGTCCGGTCCGAGTCGCAGATGGGCCTCGACCACCGCGCGCAGCGACTCGACGGTCGGCTTCGGCATGGTGAAGCGGACGCAGCGGCGCAGGAAGGCCGCCGGGAAGTCACGCTCACCGTTGCTGGTCATCAGGATGAACGGAAACTGGTCGCACTGCACCCGTCCCCGTTCGACGGGGGCGCGGGTCTCGCTGTCCCACTCGCGCACCAACACCACGTCCTGGTTGTAGCGCCCCAGTTCGGGGATCTCGTACTCGCCTCTCTCCAGCACGTCCAGCAGGTCGCTCGGCAGGTCGAGGTCGCTCTTGTCGATCTCGTCGATCAGCAGGGCTCGGGGCCGGCCGGACGGCAGCAGGGCGGTGCCCAGGGGCCCGAGCTGGAGGAACGGGGCGATGTCGTCGCCGCCATCCGGTCCGGCCAGCCGCTGGGCGTGGATGCGTCCGAGGGCGTCGTAGCGGTAGAGCGCCTCGGTGAGGGTGCTGCGCGAGGTGATGTGCCAGCGCAGGGGGTCACCGAGTTTGAGTTCGGCCGCGACCTGCTCGATCACCGTGGACTTTCCGGAGCCCGCGGGGCCTGTGACCAGGAGCGGGCGGCGCAGCGCCAACGCCGCGTTCACGGCGGTCGTCAGACCGGGCGGGGGCTGGAACTGCCGGTGCAGGTTCTGCCGGGGGAAGCTGCGCCAAGGCGGCGGGTCGCCGATCTCCACGTCACGCGGGATGCCGTCCCCGACGTAGTAGGGCTGCCAGTTCATTCGGACTTCTCCCCCTCGGTGACGAACTGCTCGAACCAGTCGCAGAAGTCGAGCCACTCGGTGTCGTGCCAGATGCTCCGCCAGAGCGCGAGATGGGCGTGGCCGTCGGCTCTCTTCCGCGTCCTGCGCACCCAGCTGCGGCGGTAGGCCTCGCTCAACTCGGCGGGCAGCAGATGCCAGAACCGGTCGAGGCTGTTGCGGCAGGCGTCGGGCATGCGGCCGTCGGCGCCGGGCCAGAACACTATCGGCGCGTGCGCCAGCAGCAACTGCAGCACCTGGTCGATCCGTTGCGGGCGTTGGCGCAGCCCGACGGCCTGGGTGTACTCGCCTCGCTCCAGCCGGGCCTTGAGGTCCTCCGCGCTCGCGGTCTCGTTTCGGCCGAGCCAGTCCACCGGGGCGTGGGCGGATCCGCGCCCCATCATGTCCGTGAGTCTCTCCCGGGCGCGCTCGTTGATCCACCACAGGTGGTCGGGCGGGCACATCCGTTCGCTCCAGCGCAGGACGACGTCGTACCGGTGGCCGAGGCGCTCGCCGAAGTTGGTCTCCTCGGGTCTCCAGCGCAGGAACAGCCCGGCGGAGGCGACGACCTCGACCCGTCGCATCTCCCCGATGGTTCTGCTCTTCGTACGGGCCCATTTGAGCGCCTCCACCAACCCCTGTTCGACGCCCCGTTGATCCGGTGTGCAGCCGAAATCGGACTGCTCCTGGACGTCCGAGCCATCGAGGAGGAACGCCTGGAGGGTCTCGGGCCACTCGTCGGCGAGTGCCGCGTGCAGGCTCACGATCAGTCTCAGCCGGGTGCGGGAGTCACGTCGGCGCAGGGTCTCGAAGGCGTCGTCGAGTTCGACCTTGGCGTGCAGGGCGTGCCGCCAGGCCGTGAAGGCCGGTGTCCCTTCGGCCAGTTGGTCCTCGACGGCGAGGGCGGCGACGAAGACCGCGAGGCGTGCCGTGGGAGTCTCCCCCTGTCGCTGGGCGCGGAACCGGAGGTATTCGACCGCGTCCCGCAGCAGGGCGGTCCCGGAGGTGTCGGGCAGCGGCTCTCCGCCCCGGCCCACGGCCACCCGGAGGGCCTGTCGCAGACGTTCGGTGGTCAAGGGTCCACCGGGCCAGGAGTTGAGCAGTTCGACGGTCCGCAGCACGTCGCGCAGACCGTCGACGACGTCGAGTGCCTCGCGCCTCGAAGGGCCTCCGGGTACGGCGTGCCCGCTGAGCGAGCCGTGCAGCCGGTCCAGCACGTCGACACCGGTGACGGACGAGGGCAGCAGCGCGGATCCGCCCAGCGGGGCCAGAGCGCTCTCCAGTTCCTCCAGGGCGAGCGGGCCGAGCACCGACCCGGCGCGGACCAGGTGGCTCGCGTTGCGGGCGAGCCAGCAGGGTTCGCCGAACCGGGCACCGTCGTAGTGCACCAGGCGCGCGTCCTGGCCGGACGTGGCCTCCCGGACGGCGTCGAGGACGACCTCCGGGGACAGGAACTCCCCGGCGCCGGCCACCCCTTGTTCGAGCAGCCGGACGACGCTCCGTGAGAAGGCCAGCCCATGCGCCTCCTGGGCGGCGCCCACCGCCACCAGGAGGGACAGCCGGGTCGCTCCCTCGCGCTCTCCGCCGTCCACCGCACTGAGGTCGGGCACCGCTCCGCCCGCGTGGCAGGTGTCGACGACGGCGACGAGTCCGGGGAGCCCGGGGGCCTCCAGCGCGCGTCCCAGTACTTCCGCGAGGTTGACGGCGGAACCGGGTTCTCCCGCGCGTGAATCACCAGCCATCAGATACAGGTGGGGCACTCCGCCGGAGGTGATGCCGTGGCCGATGAACGCGACCACGAGCAGGGCTCCGCTCTCCGCCGCCCGTCTGGCCGCGTCCCTGATCGCCCGCTCGATGTCGCCCTGGCCGACGGAAGTGCCGTACAGGAGGGCCGCGTCGGCCACCGGGCTGGGCACGCACGCTCCCCTCCACTCGTCGGTGAGGACGTCCCGCATGCTTCTGGCCACGTCGTCGAGGTCGTCGAAGAGTCCCGACTCGGTGTTCTGAGGGGCGATGACCAGCGCGTGGCGGAGCGGGGCCGGCCCGGTCATGACGGCCCACCCGTTTCGAGGGCCTCCATGACGGGGCCGGCGGTACCCGGATGTGCCAGGTACTTCAGCGCGGGATGCACCCAGGCTCCGTCCGAGTCGACCCGTCTGCTGTCGGGCGGTACACCGTGGGCATTGGGTGCGACGAAGTCCTCCAGTTCCGGCCGGCCGACCACCAGGTCGTCGCGGTCCCACAGGTTGACCCAGCTCATGACCTGGTCCGGGACGCGCGGGGGCTGGGGGCGCATCCGCAGGCCCACCGTCGCGCGCAGGCCGATGGGCGAGCCGAGGGTGACGAGCAGCGGGATCCGGCCGGGGTAGGTGGAGAGGACCTCCAGCGCGACGACGGTGCCCAGTGAGTGCGCCACGACGACGGTGGGTGTCTCGGGGTCCAGTGCCTCCAGGACACGGCGGCGGACCCGCTCGTCCAGGGTGTGCCCCGTCGCGTCCGTCTCGCCGCGCGCCAAATAGCGTGTCACCTGGGCGAGTTGCCCGACCATCAGGCGCCCGCTCGCCCACTGGCCGATCTTGCGCAGCCCGGGGAAGGCCAGGAGCGTGTTGGCCGCGCCGAGGGTCTGCCGGGCGATGGAGCCGATGCCCTGCGCGGGCCCCTGCGGTGCGAGCTGCGCCCGCGCGTGACGCAGTACGTCGAGGTCGCGGGCCCCCGCTCCCGCCGCCTCCCGCTCGTCGAGCGCCTCGCTCAGCAGCGCCCGTACGTCGGCCGCCTCCCGGTCCTTCGGCGCCGCCGCCCCCTGCACCTGGGGCACCGCGAACAGGTCGCCGTAGTACGCGAAGCGCGCGTCCGCCGACGCGCCCCGGAGCAGGCCCGGGACCCTTCGGAAGTGCCCCGCTTCCGCCGCCCCCTTGGCCAACGCTCCCATCCAGCCGTCGAGTTCGGCGGCGGTATCCCGTGGGCCACCGATGCCGTGCACGAACACCAGACGCGGCTTCATGTTCCCCCCGCTTGAAGCTGAGCTCGCCCCAGCGTATCCAGCCGCCACGGCCGCGGACGGGAGATCTGCGTTTCTCGCCCATCTGGCCGAATTTGCAAGGCGTCATCGCAAAAGGAAAGAAAAATAAATTCTAGATACACCCAACTGGCCGGAATGAGATCCGTCCGAAAGGCCCCGGAGGAGCACCCTGACCCTTGCCGGTCGACAGGGACGCGCTCGAGAGGAGTCCGACGGCATGGGACGTGGCAGGGCAGGGCGGGAATGGGTCGTCTCCGACGCTGCCGAGCGGTTGCGTGCGGCGGGGCAGTTGTTCAGCAAGGCTCCGACCACGCCGGACGGCCGGGCGGTCCTCCGCCTCGATCAGCAGGTCAACGACCAGCAGTACCGGGAGCGTTGGGCGCACGACAAGGTGGTTCGCTCGACCCATGGAGTGAACTGCACGGGGTCGTGTTCATGGCAGGTGTACGTCAAGGACGGTCTGATCACCTGGGAGACACAGGCGACCGACTACCCCTCGGCGGGCCCTGACCGCCCCGACTACGAACCGCGGGGCTGTCCGCGCGGCGCCTCGTTCTCCTGGTACACGTACTCGCCGACGCGGGTGCGCTATCCGCACGCGCGCGGCGTGCTCGTGGAAATGTTCCGCGAAGCAAAGCGTCGTGCGCACGGTGATCCGGTGGCGGCGTGGGCGGAGATCACCGGCGACCCGGAGAAGCGGCGCCGCTATCAGTCGGCGCGCGGCAAGGGCGGCCTGGTGCGTATCGGCTGGGACGAGGCGCTGGAGATCGCGGCGGCCGCGCAGGTGCACACGCTGCGGGAGTACGGGCCGGACCGGATCGCCGGTTTCTCCCCGATCCCGGCGATGTCGATGGCCTCGCACGCGGTCGGCGCCCGCTTCCACGCCCTGATCGGCGCCCCGATGCTGTCGTTCTACGACTGGTACGCGGATCTGCCGATCGCCTCGCCGCAGGTGTTCGGCGACCAGACGGACGTGCCGGAGTCGGGCGACTGGTGGGACGCGGCGTATCTGATGCTGTGGGGCTCCAATGTCCCCGTCACCCGCACGCCGGACGCGCACTGGATGGCCGAGGCCCGGTACCGGGGTCAGAAGGTCGTGGTGGTGTCGCCCGACTACGCGGACGCCACCAAGTTCGCCGACGAGTGGCTGCATCCGCATCCGGGCACCGACGGGGCGCTCGCCATGGCGATGGGCCATGTGATCCTGCGCGAGTGCTTCGTCGAGCGGCGGGTGCCGTACTTCGCGGACTACGTCAAGCGGTTCACCGATCTGCCGTTCCTCGTCGGCCTGGACGAGCGGGCGGGGAACACGTACACCGCCGGGGCGTTCGTGACGGCCCGGGATCTGGATCTGGCCCGGGACGCCGAGGCGGCGGCGCGGCGCTGGATGCCGGTGTTCTACGACACCGTGTCCGGCGGGCCGGTGGTGCCGAACGGCACATTGGGCGACCGCTGGGGCAAGGCGAGCGAGGGCCGGTGGAACCTGGACCTCGGCGACGCCGAGCCGCTGCTCAGCTGCCACGGCCGCCCTGGTGCGACGCGGGCCGAGGTGGTGCTGCCCCGCTTCGACGAGGACGGCGCGACCGTACGGCGCACGGTGCCGGCCCTGTGGCTCGGCGACCGTCTGGTCACCACCGTGTTCGACCTGATGCTGGCTCAGTACGGGGTCGGGCGTGCCAGGCTCGGGGATGCGCGGCCGGTGTCGTACGAGGACGCGTCCGTGCCGTGCACTCCGGCCTGGCAGGAGGCGATCACCTCGGTGCCGGCGGGCGCGGTGGTGCGGGCGGCACGCGAGTTCGCACGGACCGCCGAG
Source organism: Streptomyces sp. NPDC028907 (assembly GCF_055564995.1). Classification (NCBI taxonomy): domain Bacteria; kingdom Bacillati; phylum Actinomycetota; class Actinomycetes; order Kitasatosporales; family Streptomycetaceae; genus Streptomyces; species Streptomyces sp. NPDC028907. Next base: position 32,247 of record NZ_JBVHVE010000011.1, on the reverse strand, counting down.
CAGACCCGGGGCCGCTGCATGATCGTGATGGGCGCGGGCACCAACCACTGGTTCCACTCCGACACGATCTACCGCTCCTTCCTGTCGCTGCTGCTGCTCACCGGCTGTCAGGGCGTCAACGGCGGCGGCTGGGCCCACTACGTGGGGCAGGAGAAGGTGCGGCCCTACGCCGGCTGGCAGCAGCTGGCCACGGCCTCCGACTGGGTCCGCCCGTCGCGGCAGATGGCGGGCACGCCGTACTGGTATCTGCACACCGACCAGTGGCGCTACGAGAAGTCCACCGCCGACGCCCTGACCGCGCCGACCGCACCAGGCGCGCTGGCCGGCCTGCACACGGCCGACCTCGTGGCCCGCTCCGCCCGGCAGGGGTGGATGCCGTCGTGCCCCACCTTCGGCGCCAACCCGCTGGAGCTCGGTCGGCGGGTACACGAGGAGGGCGCCGATCCGGAGCGCTGGGTGGCCCGTGAGCGGGAGGCGGGTCGGCTCTCCTACGCCTGCGAGGACCCCGACGACCCGGCCAACTGGCCACGGGTGCTCACCGTGTGGCGGGCCAACCTGATCGGCTCCTCGGCCAAGGGCAACGAGTTCTTCCTGCGGCACCTGCTGGGCGCCTCCGACAACGCCACCGCCGACGAGGCCCCGCCCGAGCTCAGGCCCCGGGACGTGACCTGGCGGGACGAGGCGCCCCGCGGCAAGCTCGACCTGCTGCTCGCGTTGGACTTCCGGATGACGTCCACGACTCTCTTCGCCGACCTGGTGCTGCCCGCGGCGACCTGGTACGAGAAGCACGACCTGTCCAGCACGGACATGCACCCCTTCGTGCACGCCTTCTCCCCGGCGATCAGTCCGCCCTGGCAGGCCCGGACGGACTTCGAGATCTTCCACGGGCTGGCCGCCGAGGTCGGCCGCCTCGCCAAGGGCCGTCTCGGCGTGGCGTACGACCTGGTGGCGACCGCGCTCCAGCACGACACGCCCGGCGAGGCGCCGCCCGACGGCCCGACCGGCCCCCGACTCACCCTCGTGGAACGGGACTACACGGCCCTCGGCGCACAGATGGCCGCGCTCGGCCCGCTCGTCGAGGAGCAGGGCATCACCGTCAAGGGCGTGACCGTGCGCCCCGGGCCGGAGACGGCCTGGCTGGCCGCCCGCTGCGGCACCGCGCCGCACGGCCGGCCGCTCCTCGACACGGACGTCAAGCTGTGCGAGGCGATCCTCGCCCTGTCCGGCACGACCAACGGCCGGCTCGCCGCGGAGGGCTTCGAACGGCTCGCCGAGCGCTGCGGCGCGGACACCGGTCTCGCGGAACTGGCCGCCTCGGTGGCCGAGCGACGGGTGGTGTTCTCCGACACGCAGGCCCGTCCGGTGCAGGTCGGGGCGAGTTTCGAATGGTCGGGCAAGGAGGGGCCCGAGCGGCGCTACGCCCCGTTCACGATCAACACCGAGCACTTCAAGCCCTGGCACACGTTGACCGGACGCCAGCACTTCTACCTCGACCACCCCTGGATCGCCGAGTACGGCGAACAACTCCCGGTCTACCGGCCTCCGTTGAACCTCACGACAGACGTGAAGGAGGACGGCCGCTCGGTCACCGTCCGCTATCTCACCCCGCACTCGAAGTGGTCCATCCACTCCGAGTACCAGGAGAACCTGCTGATGCAGACCCTGGCTCGCGGCGGCCCCGTCATCTGGCTTGGCGTGGCCGACGCCGAGGCGATCGGGGTGTCCGACAACGACTGGGTCGAGGCGCAGAACGTCAACGGCGTCGTCGTGGCCCGCGCGGTCGTCTCGCACCGGATGCCGCAGGGCACGGTGTTCATGTACCACGTGCAGGAACGGCTGGTGAACGTCCCCCGGTCCGAGGCCACCGGCCGGCGTGGCGGCGTGCACAACGCCCTCACCCGGCTCCTGATCAAGCCGACCCATCTCATCGGCGGCCACGCCCAGTTGTCGTTCGCCCCCAACTACTACGGCCCGACCGGCAACCAGCGCGACGCGGTCACCGTCATCCGCCGCCGCTCCCAGGAGGTCGACTACTGATGCCCCATGTGATGGCGCAGGTGGCGATGGTGATGAACCTCGACAAGTGCATCGGCTGCCATACCTGTTCGGTCACCTGCAAGCAGACCTGGACCAACCGGTCGGGCACCGAGTACGTCTGGTTCAACAACGTCGAGACCCGCCCCGGCCAGGGCTACCCCCGCACCTACGAGGACCAGGACCGGTGGCGCGGCGGCTGGCAGCTCAAGCGCGGGCGGCTGGTGCCGCGCAGTGGTGGCCGGGCGCGGCGCCTGGCCCGGCTGTTCGCCAACCCCGACCTGCCCTCGCTCGACGACTACTACGAGCCGTGGACGTACGACTACGAGAACCTGATCGGCGCGCCGCTCGGCGACGACGTCCCCACGGCCCCGCCGCGCTCCCTGGTCGACGGCCGGCCCACCCAGGTGACCTGGGGTCCCAACTGGGACGACGACCTGGGCGGCGGGCCCGAGCACCTCGCGGGCGACCCGGTGTTGAAGCAGATGAGCGAGCGGGTGCGGCTGGAGTACGAGCAGGCGTTCATGTTCTATCTGCCGCGCATCTGCGAGCACTGCCTCAACCCGTCGTGTGTCGCGGTGTGTCCGTCCGGGGCGATGTACAAGCGGATCGAGGACGGCATCGTCCTGGTCGACCAGGACCGCTGCCGCGGCTGGCGGATGTGCGTGAGCGGATGCCCGTACAAGAAGGTGTACTTCAACCACGCGTCCGGCAAGGCGGAGAAGTGCACGATGTGCTACCCGCGCATCGAGGCCGGGCAGCCCACCGTCTGCTCCGAGACCTGCGTGGGCCGGCTGCGCTATCTCGGTGTCGTCCTCTACGACGCCGACAAGGTGGGCGAGGCCGCCGCGACGGCCGACGAACAGGATCTGTACGAGGCGCAGTTGGGCTGCTTCCTCGACCCCGAGGATCCGGCCGTGCGGCGGGCCGCGGAGGACTCCGGCATCCCGCACGACTGGATCACCGCGGCCCGGCGCTCCCCCGTGCACGCGCTGATCAGCCGTTACAAGGTGGCCCTGCCGCTGCACCCGGAGTACCGGACGATGCCCATGGTCTGGTACGTGCCGCCGCTGTCGCCGGTCGTGGAGTCGCTGACCGCCACCGGGCACGACGGGGAGGATCCCGCGAAGCTGTTCGCGGCGATCGACTCCCTGCGCATTCCGCTGGAGTACCTCGCCGGGCTGTTCACGGCGGGGGACGTGCCCCCGGTGGAGGCGGCGCTGTGCCGTCTGGCGGCGATGCGCTCGCACATGCGGCGCGTGAACCTCGGTGAGGAGCGGGACCCGGCCATCGCCCGCGCGGTCGGCATGGACACGGAGGGCATCGAGGCCATGTACCGGCTGCTCGCCCTCGCCAAGTACGACGAGCGCTACGTCATCCCCACCACGTACGCCGCCGGCGTCTCCGCCGACACCCTCGCCGAGGGATGCAGTCTCGACGGACACGGCGGGCCGGGCATGTACGCGCCGGACACCTTCCACACGCCGCCCGCCCCCCAACCCGAGCGGGCCTCGCCGCGCGGCCGCGTCAACCTCCTGAACTGGGACGGGCGGGGACGCCCCGACGGGCTCTTCCCGCGCGGAGAGGGGAACCGGACGTGAGCACCGCACTGACCCACCAGGCGGCCTCGCTGCTGCTGCTCCACCCCGGCGCGGACTGGTCCCGGCGGCTGCGTCTGGTCACGGACGCCCTGGACGGAGTTCCCCGTGCGCAGGCCGAGCCGCTGTCCCGGTTCCGTACGGCCGTCGCAGGCGTTCCCGCGCTGGAGCTGTCGGCCCGCTACGTCACCACCTTCGACCGCAGCGCCCGGCGCACCCTGCATCTGACCTACTACACGGACGGAGACACCCGCCGCCGCGGCCGGTCCCTGCTGGCCTGGCGTGAGCTGTACCGCGCGCACGGCTGGCAGCCGCCCGCCGACGAGCTGCCCGACTTCCTGCCGCTCGCCCTGGAGTTCGCCGCCCGCTGCCCCGAACCCGGCCGCAAGGCCCTCCAGGACCATCGCGCGGCACTGGAACTGCTCCGTCTCGCCCTGCACGAACACCGCAGCCCCTACGCCGACGTCCTCGAAGCGATCTGCCGCACCCTGCCCGGCGCCTCTCCCGCCGACCGCGCCGCCGCACTGCGGCTGGCCCGTTCCGGCCCGCCCGCCGAGACCGTGGGACTGCTGCCCTTCCCCGGCCGCCCCACGACCCCCTACGCGGAGGAGCTCTCCCGGTGAACCATCTGCACCACGCCCTGTGGGGCGTCCTGCCGTACGTCGTGCTCACCGTCCTGGTCGCGGGCACCGCCTGGCGCTACCGCTACGACCGGTTCGGGTTCACCACGCGCTCCAGCCAGCTGCACGAACACCGGCTGCTGCGGATCGGCGGCCCGTTGTTCCACTACGGGCTGCTCTTCGTGGCGGCGGGGCACGTCATCGGGCTGCTCGTACCCGAGTCGCTGACCGAGCGCGTCCACGTGCACGAGTGGCTGTACCACGCCAACGCCCTCCTCGTCGGCGGCACCGCGGGCCTCGCCGCCGTGGCCGGGCTGGCGATCCTGCTGTACCGGCGGCTGCGGGTGCCGGCGGTCCGGGCCGCGACCAGCCGCAGCGACCGCGCGGTCTACCCCCTGCTCGTGTGCGTGCTCCTGGCGGGGCTCACCGCCACGGCCACCACGCTGCGGCCGCATCCCTACGACTATCGGCTCGGCGTCTCGGTGTGGTTCCGCTCCCTGTTCACCCTGGACCCGAACGTCCCCGCCATGGCCCACGCCCCGCTCGCGTACCAGGTCCACGCCCTGCTCGGGATGGCCCTGTTCGCGCTGTGGCCGTTCAGCCGTCTCGTCCACGCGTTCACCGCGCCGTTCGGCTATCTGACCCGTCCCTACGTCTTCTACCGCTCACGCGGCGCCGCGCCGCCCGGGATGTCCGGGGGCGCGGCGCGTGGTCGGTACCGGTAGGAGCGGGGGTCACCGGGGTGCCGTGCGGTCTCCCTCGGTCGTGTTCGCGAGCCAGCAGACGCCGCCCGCCGGTATCCAGGCGACCCGGTCGAGCGCGGCCACGGCCCGGGCCAGGACGGTGTCGGTGTCACCGGCCCAGGGTTCGAAGCCGGTGTCGCCGATCTCGCCGACGTCCATCAGGCCGTCCTTCACCAGATCGCCGAGCAGCCGGACCGCAAGGGAGCGGAAGTCGGTGCCCGACCGCTCGCTCTCCTCGCGCGCGAGTCCGACCAGCCGGTCGACCGGCACCCAGTCGTCGAGTCCCTCCACGAGGAGCTCGCGGACGATGGCCTCACTGTCCATCGGGCAGATGCACCTTCATTCCCTTGCCGGTGACGGGGAAGATGTCGATCGTCTCGCCGCCGGACCGGGACGACGTGCGCCACTGGATGACGGTGCCGTCCGGAAGTTCGTAGACCTCCGGGATCTTCGGTCCGCGGGCCGGCAGCCGCTCGGCGCCCGCGGTCCACTTCTCGAAGGCCCGGCGCATGTCCGCGATGCTCGACATCTCCCTGACGTGTGACTGCTTCCCCTTCGGAAGGCGGTCGAACTCGGACTTCCATACGCCGCACCCGTTCGCGTTGTGCACCAGGACGGGCGTGCCGCCTGCCAGCACGAAGAAGGTGTGGAGGTCGCCGACCGTGAGGTTGTGGACGGTGCGGTCCTGGGCCGTCCAGGCCTTGACGGCGCTGACCTGGACGCGGGTGCCCGCACTGGTGCGCAGCCAGGCGCCCGGCTCCAGCTGCCCGGCCGTGGCCCACGCCTCGATGTCGTCGATCCAGAACGGGTGTCCCTCGGTCGCGGTGACGGTGGCGGTGCCGTCGTCGGTGCGTACGGTGACGTCGACGAGGTCCTTCTGTCCCTGGCCGGTGATCAGGGCGGTGACGGGCTCGGGCCGGGTGCCGCCGGTGTCCGGATCGCCCGCGAGGACCCGGTCGCCCACCCTCACCCGCTCGATGGGCAGCGTCGAGCCGTCCGCCATCAGCACCGCGGTGCCGGTGGCGAAGCTGTTGCAGCTGACGACCTCTTCGCCCTTACGGGACTTCCTGACGTCGTCGGCGCTCAGCAGCCGGTCGCCGACCCGCAGCCAGCGCAGGACCGACAGGCCGCCGAGGACCCGCTCCTTGGTGCCGAGCTTCTGCCCGGTGACCACGTCCTTGCCGACCATGGCCTCGACGACGCCCTTGCCGTCACCGACGCCCGGCAGCAGGTCCAGCAGCAGTGACATCCGGCGCTGCTGGGCGGCGTCGTCGAGCAGCGAGGAGCCGCTGCCCCACGCGTCCCCGAGGCCGGAGAAGTCGAAGTCGAGACCCGACATGTCGCGGAGCTTCTCCGCGCCCTTCTTGATGCCGGGGACGTGCTTGTTGGCCTCCTTGACGCCCTTGTTGGCCTGGGCGATGCCGGCGTTCATCTCCTTCATGCCCTTGTTGGCCTTGGAGATGCCCTTGTTGGCCTGGGCCAGTCCCTTGTTGACCTCGGCGACGCCCGCGTTCATCTCCCGCAGACCGCGGTCCATCTGCGCGAAGCCCTCGTTCATCTGGTCGAACGCGGCGTTGAGCTCGGCGAGGTCCTTCTCGAAGTCGAAGATCGGCTTCGCGTCGGGGTACTTCGGGGGCGTGTAGTCCGGGAAGTAGTCGCCGAGTGCGACGGTCAGGATGGTGAGCGCGAGCAGCGAGTCGTTCTGGTCGCCGAGCAGGTCGTCCGCCCTGGCCAGGTCGGTCCCCAGCTTGTCGAGGTGGGGCCTGGCACTCTTGAAGGTCCGGACGGCCTGCTCCAGGAGCTTCACCTGCCGGGCGGGGTCGGGGGTGGAGTTGGGATCCACCAACTCCAGTGGTCTGAGGTCGTGCAGTGCCTTGAGGTTCTTGTCGAGCTCCTTGAAGCTCGCGCCGTGATCCCTCATGGCGTCCTGCGAGATGAACAGGAAGACGCCGACCCCGGCACCGAGTTTGACGGCCTTCCCGGCGAACTCCTTCAGGCACCGGGGCCGTTGGAGCAACGGCAGACGGTCGCAGTTCGCGTACTGCGACACCTTCCGCACGATCTCCGCCAGCCGCTCCACTCGACTCTGCTCGGCGGCAGTGGCCGTGGCGGCGGCGGACCGGTCGGCCGATCCCACACCCGTGGTGAACAGGATCGCCAGTGCGACGACGAGCGTCGCCATTCTTGCTGTGAACTTGTTGTACATGCATTCCTTGACCGGCCCGTGTCGGTGTCCACCGACGGTCCGGCCTTCGTTCCCCGTGACAGATCGACTGTCTTGTTACTGGCGCGTAGCCATTGGTCGGATGCACCTTAACTCATGCCATGTCAAGTAATTGCGGATTCATATAAGTACGCCCCGAACCGACGCTGCATAAGCACTTCTTTAAGCTCCTAAAAGGAGCAATACGGGGCCAAATCAAGTCGTCCATGGGCGACGAACCGAGTCACGGGCCCGCTCACCGCCACCGCGCCCGTCGCATCGTCAGTCGCCGCCCGCCCTTGGGAGCACCGCCCTGCGACGCGGACCGGGCAGCACGCACGAGCTCCCCCGAGCGGAGCGTTTTCGGCCCGTGCCCTGCCGAGCGGTGGCCCATGCGTCTTGTGAGGCCACGTCGCCAGGCGCACGATCGGCCTCGCTCCTGCGGAAGTCCGCTCCCGGAACAGTCCACTTGAGGAGGCACCCATGACGACCGACCGCATCAGCCTCGGCCCCGAGGCCGCTCGGCAGCTCGCGACGACCACGAAGACGACCCCGCAGATGCGCGGAATCACCCCGCGCTATCTGCTGCGCGCCCTGCCGTGGGTCGATGTCGAATCCGGTGTGTACCGAGTCAACCGGCGCCGCACCTACGTCCTCGGCGACGACCGCATCAGCAGCCACAGCGACGGCGGAAGTCCCCGAGTCGTTCAGGGCGACTTACGCGAGATCCCGTATCTGCGCGAGTCCGACGACGCACTCCTGTCCCAACTCGCCGACGCCTTCACCGAGATGAGCTTCGAGGCCGGGCAGGTGCTGGTCCAGGAGGGCGACCCCGCCGAGCACCTGTGGGTGATCGTCCGGGGTCGCGCCGAGAAGCGCGCGGCCGGGCGGTACGGCGACGAGGCGCTGATCCAGGTCGTCGGCGACGGACAGTATTTCGACCTGGCGGCGTGGACCCGGGACGAGCCCATGCCGTACGCCGTCAAGGCCGTCACTCCCGGTGTCGCCCTGCGCGCCGAGCGTTCCGCGCTGGCCCGTCTCACGGAGCGCGACGAGGCGCTGCGCGGCGCGGTGGAGTCGTACACCGCGGGCGGGACGCCCGCACCCGGCACCGAGGCACCCATCGACCTGAGCGGCGGTCATACGGGTGAGGTCGACCTGCCGAGCACCTACGTCGACTACGAGGACGCGCCGCGCGAGTACCACATGACGCTCGCCCAGACGCGGATGATGGTGCACTCCCGCGTCGCCGACCTCTACAACGGGCCGATGGACCAGACGCGGACCCAGGCCAACCTGACGGTCCAGGCCCTGCGCGAGCGCCAGGAGAACCTGATGCTCAACCACCCCGACTTCGGCCTGCTCCACAACGTCCCGGCAGGTCAACGCGCGCAGGCCCGGACCGGCGCCCCCACCCCGGACGACCTGGACGAGCTGCTCGCGAGGGTGTGGAAGCAGCCCGCCTACTTCGTGGCGCACCCGCGGGCCATCGCCGCGTTCGGCCGGGAGTGTACGCGGCGGGGTGTGCCGCCGGTGACGGACAGCCGGTTCGGCAGCCCGCTGCTGACCTGGCGAGGAGTGCCGCTCCTGCCGTCCGACAAGGTGCCGTGCCCGAACGGCTCGGGCGAGGCCGCCGACACGACGGAGATCCTGCTGATACGGACCGGTGAGGCCGAGCAGGGCGTCGTGGGACTGCGCCCGGCCGCCGTGCCGGACGAGATCGAACCCGGTCTGTCCATGCGGAACATGGGCATGGACCAGAAGGGCATCACGTCCTACCTGATGACGGCCTACTTCAACACCGCCGTGCTGGTGGACGACGCAATCGCCGTACTCCAGAACGTCGAGGTGGCCAAGTACCATGACTACGCCTGACGTCACGGCCCGGTCGACGGGCCCCGTCATCCCGGCGCAGCCCGTGCCGGGCATCGATTCCCCCACGGACTCCGCCGTCGCTCTCCCGCGCCAACCGGCCGCGTTCACCGCGGAGTTCGTCCGCCACGACTTCCCGATCCTGCACCGGACCGTCAACGGCCACCCGCTCGTCTGGCTCGACAACGCGGCCACCACCCAGAAGCCCCGCCAGGTCATCGAGGCGCTGGCCGCGTACTACGGCGCGGCCAACTCCAACATCCACCGCGGGGCGCACACCATGGCCCGCGAGGCCACCGAGGCCTACGAGGCCGGCCGGGCCGCGGTCGCCGACTTCCTGGGCGCGCCGAATCCGGCCAGCATCGTCTTCGTGCGCGGCACCACGGAGGCGGTCAACCTGGTCGCGCAGAGCTGGGGCCGGGCCAACCTCGGGCCCGGGGACGACATCCTCGTCCCCGTCCTCGAACACCACTCGGACATCGTCCCGTGGCAGATGATCGCCAAGGAGACCCGGGCCCGGGTCGTGCCCGTCCCACTGACACCCGAAGGGGAGATCGACCAGCACGCATACGCCGATCTGCTCTCCTCCCGCACCCAACTCGTCGCGATCAGCCACGCGTCGAACGTCCTCGGCACCGTCCCGCCGGTCAAGGAGATGACGGCACTGGCCCACCGATACGGTGCCAAGGTCCTGGTGGACGGCGCTCAGGCCGTCGCTCATTTCCCCGTCGACGTACAGGACTTGGACGCCGACTTCTACGCGTTCTCCGGCCACAAACTGTTCGCGCCGACCGGCATCGGCGCCCTGTACGTGAGGCCGGATCTCCTCCCGGGTCTGGCACCGTGGCAGGGCGGCGGCAACATGATCGAGTCCGTGGCCTTCGGCCACACCACGTTCGCACCCGCCCCGCACCGGATGGAGGCCGGCACCGGTCACATCTCCGGAGTCATCGGCCTGCTCGCCGCCCTGAACTGGCTGACGTCCCTGAACCGGGAGGCCGTCGCCACCTACGAGGAAGGACTCATGGCCTACGCGCTCCAGGCCCTCGCCACGGTCCCCGGCCTGGACCTGATCGGCTCGGCGCCCGACCGCATCGCCGTCCTCACCTTCACCCTCGCCGGGCAGGACCCCGCCACCGTCGCCGACTGGCTCGACCACGACGGCATCGCCGTCCGCGCGGGCCACCACTGCGCCCAACCAGCGCTCGCCCACTACGGACTGGCCTCGGCGGCACGCGCCTCGCTGGCCCTCTACAACACCTCCGACGAAGTGGACCAGCTGGTCGCGTCCTTGCGCAGACTGCAACAGAGCACCTGAAGACGGGAGGAGCCCGCGGGGTCCGCACGACCGGAACGGGCCGTGCGGACCGCCGCGGGTTTCTGAACGGGGCGAGCGGGGACTCGGCAGTGGTACCTCATGTGGGCGAGAGCAGTCGCACGAGCCGAACCATGGGCACCGGATCAGAAGGAAGATGAAACGCCATGACTACGCAGGTCAGGAAGGCGAGCACCGTACGTCGACCCGAGACGGGGTGGGCGAGGGCCCGCCGGCTGCGTGGACGCGAGATCCAGACCTGCATACGTGCCATGGCGGTGGACGGGGACGGCGTTCAGTCGAGGGGCGGGCCCGACGACAACATCGTCCGGGGAAGCGACTGAACTGCTGGGGCATCAGCGACACGGACGGCGAGAACGAGGTCGATCAGTTCAGGATGCCGCGCCCTCACAGCCTCGTGCTCCTACCTCAGGCCGCATTCCTCAACGACGCCTGAGCACGCGGAACTCGTTGCCGTCGGGGTCGGCCAGCAGCACCGCGCCGTCCCGTCCTTGAGCTGAGTCGAGGCGCTTCGCCCCGAGGGAGAGGAGTCGCTCGACCTCTGTCTGCTGATCGTCGTCCGGCGCGAGCTCGAAGTGCAGGTCCTTGCCGGGATCCGGCATCAGCGGCGGACCGCCCCACGTGATCTTCGTACCGCCGTGCGGCGACTGGATCGCGGTCTCCTCGTCCTGGTCCCAGACCAGGGGCCAGCCCAGCGCCCGGCTCCAGAAGTACCCCACGGACTGGGAACCGTCGCAGGCGAGTGCTCCGATGAAGCCGCAGCCGGAGAGGAAGTTGTTCCCCGACTCGATGACACAGAACTCGTTGCCCTCGGGGTCGGCGAGCACCACATGGGAGGCGTCCGGTCCCTGGCCGACGTCGGCGTGCCGCGCGCCGAGGTCGAGCGCCCTGGCCACGGTCTCCTGCTGGTCCTTCGGGGAGGAGCTGGTCAGGTCGAAGTGCAGCCGGTTCTGGTCGACTTTCCGCGCCTGGGAGGTACGGAAGGCGAGGCGGTAGCCGGCGTCGTTCCCGGACAGCAGGGTGACGCCGTCGTCGGAATCCCCGGCCTTCTCCAGGCCCAGGACACCTGACCAGAACTGCGCCAGATGCTCCGGGTGGTGCGCGTCGAAGGAGATTGCGAAGAGTCGGCTGCTCATTGCGCCACGCATCCTCGGTCCGTTGAGTGCCGGCGGTCGGCAGGGCGCCGTGTCAGCGCCTCGAACGAGGATCCTATGGGTGGGTCGACCTCGGTCGCAGCCGAGTATTTCCGGGGCTCCCGTAAGGCTTCGCAGGTTCACCTGCCGGCTCGCCGCGCCGGTCACCTCCTGCGCGCCGTCGCCACGGCGAACCCGGCGATCCACGCGGGGATCGGCTCGTAGAAGCGGGACGTCATCGCGTACGGGCCGGTGGCGGCGAGGGAGGCGAACGCGGCGATCCAGCTGCGGACCTCGTGCGCGGAGCCGCCGCCCTCCTGAGCCATCCCGGCCACGGTCCAGGAGTCGAACTCGGCCAGCTCGCCCTTCTCCAGGTGGTCGAGGAGACGGTTGTCCCAGGCGGGGTTGACGGGGGTCATGGCGGTCGATCCGGCGGCGTAGTCGCGGCCCGCCCGGACGACCCGCTGCTCTGCCTTCGCGCGCTGCTCCGGGGTCGGGGGGCGGCCCTCGACGAGAGCGTCGGCGACCCGGGGCGGCGCGCCGTCGAGCACGGGTACGGGCGGGTCGTGCGAGAGGCCTCCGGAGGCGAGGAACAGTACGCGCCGGTCGAGGGCGGCGGCGGCCTCCCCGACCGCCGTGCCGAGCGCCCGGATGCGGCTGACCGGGCCCAGCGGGGTGGCGACGCCGTTGACGAAGACGGGGACGACGGGGACGCGGTCGATGCCGCCGAAGAGCACTTCGAGGGGCTGCGCGAAGCCGTGGTCTACGGTCATCCGGGCCGAGACGGTGAGGTCGACGCCGCGGTCGAGGACGCCCTGCGCGAGGGCTTTGGCGGCGTCGGTGTCGACCGACAGCGGGCCGGCCTGCGAGCCGAAGTCGCCCACCGCGTGTGCCTCGGTGGCCAGGCAGAACGGTGGCATCTCCTTGTAGAAGAAGCCGTTGTAATGGTCGGGCGCGTACAGCACCACGAGCTCCGGGGCGAAGTCGCAGATGAATGCCTTCGCGGCGTCGACGGCCTTCTCGACCCGGGCCAGCACCTCGGCTTCGGGGTCGTTCCTGCCGATCAGCGGTGAGTGGGACAGCCCGACGGCGGCTGCGGTCATGGTGGTGCTCCTTAACTCCGGGGAGCCGGCGGGTGGATGACGAGCTTGCCGGTGAGGCCGCCGTCGATCATGAGCTGGAAGCCCTGGTGGATGTCGGTGAGGGGAAGCACGCGGTCGATCACGGGGCGGGCGCCGGTCGCGTCGAGCATGCGCAGCATCGCGACCAGTTCGGCGCGGGTGCAGCCGGTGGAGCCGAGGATGCGCTGCTGGAGGTAGAAGATCCGGCCCAGGTCGGCGGGCGGGTTGGTGCCGCTGGTGGCGCCGGCGATCACGAGTGTGCCGCCGGGGCGCAGGGACTTCAGGGAGTGCGACCAGGTCGCCTCGCCGACGGTCTCGACGACGACGTCGACGCGTTCCGGCAGCCGCTCACCGGTGGGCAGCGCGGCCCGCGCGCCCCAGGAGAGGGCCTCGGCGCGCTTGGACTCGCTGCGGCTGGTGGCGTAGACGACGGCGCCCGCGGCCACCGCGAGCAGGATCGCGGCGGAGGCGACACCGCCGCCCGCGCCCTGCACCAGCACCCGGTCGCCCGCGGTGATCCGGGCCTGCGTGAACAGCATGCGGTAGGCCGTCGTCCAGGCCACGGGCAGACAGGCGGCCTCCTCGAACGACAGCCACGCCGGTTTCGGGACCAGGTTGCGGGTCGGGACCGTGAGGTACTCGGCGAAGGCGCCGTCGTGCCGCTCGGACAGCAGCGCACGGTCCGGGTCCAGTGTCTCGTCGCCCCGGCCGGCGTCCGGGTCACCGAGCACCGGGTGGACGATCACCTCGTTGCCGTCCTCGTCGTACCCGGCCGCATCGCAGCCGAGGACGATCGGGAGGCGCTCCGGCGGATGACCGACGCCCCGCAGGGTCCACAGGTCGTGCATGTTGAGCGAGGAGGCCACGACACGGACCCGGGACCACCCGGGCCGCGGCCGGGGTTCCGGGACGTCGCGCAGCACCAGCCCCGACAGCGGGTCGGTGGCGCTCTGGGAGATGGCGGTTGCAGCTAGCACGTGTGCACGTTCGCCCCGACCGGGCACCGGGTCATAGTCCGTGTGCCGCTGTGCAGCACGCCCGGCGTGGTCCACGGTGTCGCGGGGGGGGTGCGGGAGCCGGGCCGGGGCCGGGGCCGCGGCACGGCGTGCTTAAAGTGGTCCCGTGTCCTCAGGAAACGTCGTGGTGGCGCGCAACATCCGCCTTCTCAGAGAGCAGCGCGGCCTGTCCCTGGCCGAGTTGGCCCGCCAGGCAGGGCTGGCGAAACAGACGCTGTCGAAACTGGAGCAGGGTACGGGCAATCCCACGGTGGACACGCTGTTCTCCATCGCGGCCGCGCTCGGCGTGCCGGTCACCAGGCTGGTGGCCGAACGGGAACAGGTCATGACGGTGCAGCGGGCCGACGACGTGGTCTGGGAGCAGAACGGCGGATACGAGTCACGCGCGCTCGACCATGTGTACGGCTCCGGTGTCATCGAGAACTACCTGGTGCGCATCGGCCGTGCTCCGCAGGGCGCGAGCCGGCCGTCCGAGCCGCATCCGGTGGGCACTCTGGAGCATCTGTACGTGATCAGCGGACGGGTGCGCGTGGGTCCCGCCGACAGTCCGGTGGAACTGTCGGCGGGCGACTTCGTGCGGTACCCCGGCGACCGGCCGCATGTGTACGAGTCACTGGACGGGGAGAGCCTGGTGCACATCGTGGTGAGTGTGCCGCGTGTGCAACCCGGTACCGGCGGCACGAACATCGCCCGGACCCATGGCGGCGGGCAGCGCTGACGGCCGAGCGGTGGGCCGAGTCTGTGGCGATCCGGGGCGACGGACCGCAACCCGAGGTCAGGCGGCGGGCAGTCCGTCGAGGCCGGGCGGCGCCGTGTGGCGCGCCTTGGCGGCGGTGACCACCCGTGTCGCCGCGTAGGCCACCCGGCGCAGGGCCGGGGCAAAGCGTGCGGGGTCGAAGCGATGGTCGGCGCCCGCGACGGAGAGCGCGGCCACCGGACGTCCCGCCGGTCCCAGGATCGGCACGGCGACACAGGTGAGGCCGAGGACGGCCTCCTGACGGTCGTAGGCGATGCCGTCCTGGCGGATGCGCCCGAGGTCGGCGCGGAAGCTGCCGGGATCGGTGAGGGTGTACTCGGTGCGCGCCGACAGGCCCGCCGCGACGGCCGCCTCGGTGGCGTCGTGGTCGAAGGCGAGCAGGGCCTTGCCGACACCCGTGCAGTACGCGGGGAGCCGGGCGCCGATCCGGGAGGGTGAGCGCGCGGCCCGGTGTCCGTGGATCTTGTTGACATAGACGATCTCGGTGCCGCGCAGCACGGCCAGATGCACCGTTTCGTGCGTCAGTTCGTACAGATCCGCGAGGTAGGGCAGCAGTCGCTCCTGGAGCAGCAGCGGCGTCGGGCCGTAGACGCGGTTGCCGATGTCGATGAGCTGGGTGCCCAGCCGGTAGTTGCTCCCCACCCGTTCCACGAGGTCGTTGCGCCGCAGGATGCCGAGCAGGCGGAAGGCGGTGGACTTGGTGAGCCCGGCCCGACGGGCGAGTTCACTGACGCCGATCTCGCGGTCCTCCTCGGCGAGCGACTTCAGCAGGACCAGCGCCTTGTCGACGGCGGTCTGCTGGTCGGGAGCGGCGGGCGTCCGGCAGGACGGTTCGGCAGGCTCGGGCAGGGAGGCGGGAAGAGACATGAGGGCTCCGGGGAATGAGGCACCTGGCGACCATCGAAGTGGACGCACGTCCAACATAGGAGACAGGCAATGAAAATGTAAACGCCTCGTCTCCCCCCACGATGTGCGGTCGGACACGGTGTTCGGGGGGACGGAGCCGGTGTTGGCGGGGACATACGCGGCCGGCTACGGACCCCCGGCCGCGCGCACACAACAGCGCCGCCCGTCGTGCCGGGGGCGGCACGACGGGCGGCGGTGGGGATCGCGGGCGCTCCGGTGACCGCCGGCTCAGCGGTCGAACTCCCCGTCCCTGGTCTCGGGCAGGGCCAGGACACAGCCCAGGCTGACCAGGCACAGCCCGCCGGCGTAGACGCCGAGGACGTACGGCGACTGCCAGTGCGCGGTCAGCCAGGTGGCGACCAGCGGGGCGAACCCGCCGCCGAGCGTGTTGGCGAGGATGAAGGTCGCCGAGGCTCCGGTGTAGCGCAGCCGGGCCGGGAACAGCTCCGGCAGGAAGGCCGCGATGGGCGCGAACATCAGGGTGAACAGCACCAGCCCCACGGTGAAGGCCGCACTGATCAGCACCCCGCTCCCGGTCTGCAGGGAGCCGAACATGGGCAGGGCCCACAGCACGCACCCGACGGCTCCGGCCAGGATCACCGGACGCCTGCCCACCCGGTCGGCCAGCCGCGCCACGGGCACGGTGGCCGCCGCTCCGGCCGCCGCGGCGATGCTCGCGGCGGTCAGCATGGTGTTCTGCGGGATGCCGAGGGCCTTCGGCCCGTAGGAGAGGCTGTAGACGATCGTCAGGTAGTAGACCGCCGAGCCGCCGATCGCCGTGCCGATCCCGAGCAGCAGCCGGCCGGGGTACTCCTTGACCAGGGCGCCGAGCGGGAAGCGCGGCCGCGGTGCGGCGGCGCCGGCGGTGACCTCGGTGCCTTCCGCGACGCGCTCGCGGAACACCGGGGACTCCGTGACCCGGCTGCGGACCCACAGGCCGATGACGACCAGGAAGGTGCTCAGCAGGAACGGCACGCGCCAGGCCCACTCGGCGAAGCCGTCCTTGCCCGCGACGGCCAGCGTCGGCAGGATCACGGCGCTGGACAGCAGGAAGCCGAGCGGCGGGCCGGCCTGCGGAATCGACGCGAACAGCGCCCTGCGCCCCGGCGGCGCGTGCTCGGCCGCCAGCAGCACCGCCCCGCCCCACTCGCCGCCCATGCTCACGCCCTGGAGCAACCGCAGGACGATCAGCAGCACGGGCGCGAGGAAGCCCGCGGTCTCGTACGTCGGCAGCAGGCCCACGCCGACCGTGGCCACGCCCATCACCACCAGGGAGAGGACCAGGGCCCGCTTGCGGCCGACGCGGTCACCGATGGTGCCGAAGAGCACCACGCCGACCGGGCGGGCCAGGAACGCGGCGGCGAAGGTGAGGAAGGCGGCCAGCGTGGAGAGCGTGGCGTTGCCGGAGGGGAAGAAGGCCGGGCCGAGCACCAGCGCGGCCGCGGTGCCGTACACGGCGAAGTCGTAGTACTCGATCATGGTGCCGACCAGGCTGGCCATGGCGACCCGGGACACGTCGGTCTTCCGCGCGGCGGGCGCCGCGGCGGGGCTGGCGGCGCCGGCTGGTGCGGCGTTGCTGGTGGTCTCGGACATGGAGCGGCTCTTTCCGATCAGGTCCTGATCCGGCGTGATCCAGGACACAACTGGGGACTGCGCCGGGACTGTAGGGACCCGCCGGCCGGTTGGCGGACGCATGTGCCGCTGTGCGGCACGGCGGAAACGGAGCCGCCGGCACCGTCGTGCCGCACCACGGAACAGCGGCTGGCCCGGCCGTCCCCGGGTGCCGTCTGCTGGGCGCATGCAGCGACACGACACCACCGCTTCGGTGCGCGGCACCGGGGCCGGGGTGTCCGAGGAGATCCAGCGATGACATCCACCCCCGTCCGCCGACCGGTGGACCGCCTCGCCCGCGTGCCCGAGCCGGCCGTCGACGTCGGCCCGTACTTCGACCTCGACCACGGGCTCGTCGACCGCACGATCTTCGGTGACACCGCCCTGTACCGGCAGGAGCTGCGCCGCGTCTTCGCTCCGAGCTGGCTGTTCCTCGCGCACGAGAGCCAGTTCGTCAAGCCCGGTGACTTCTTCACCACGTACATGGGCGAGGACCCGGTCATCGTCACCCTGGGCAGGGACCGCAGGCTGCGGGCCTTCCTCAATGCCTGCCGTCACCGGGGCATGCGGGTGTGCCGAGCCGACGCGGGCGCGACGAAGGCGTTCACGTGCAGCTACCACGGCTGGTCGTACGACACCTCCGGCAAGCTCGTCAACGTCCCCAACGGCGACGACTATCCGGCCCACTTCGACCGGGACCAGTGGGGTCTTACCGAGGTCGCGCAGCTCGACACGTACAAGGGACTGGTCTTCGCGACCTGGAACCCGGACGCGCCCCCGCTGGTCGAGGCGCTGGGCGGCATGACCTGGTACATGGACGCGATGCTCGACCGCGACCCGGAGGGCACCGAGGTCGTCGGCGGGGTGCACAAGTGGGTGCTGGAGGGCAACTGGAAGCTCGCCGCTGAGCAGTTCGCCTCCGACTGGTACCACGTCAACATCTCGCACGCCTCCGCCCTGATGGTCATGTCGCCCACCGGCAAGGGGCCGAAGACGCAGATCGTGCAGACGCCGGGCCGCCAGTACACCGACCCGCTGGGCCACGGCCACGGCTTCCCGACCCATCCCAAGAGCCGTTTCGACGACCGCGTCGTCCACGGCTACTACGACTACGAGGCGCTGCGCGAACGGCTCGGCGACGCCCGGGTCGAGGGCCCGATGACCACCGGACACGCCACCGTCTTCCCCAACTTCTCCTATCTGCCCGTCAACGGCTCCATCCGGGTCTGGCACCCCAAGGGCCCGGACCGGATGGAGGTCTGGGCGTGGACGCTCGTCGACAGGTCGATGCCGGAGGAGGTGAAGGACGCCCAACGCGTCTACAACCTGCGAACGTTCGGGCCGACCGGCATCTTCGAGCAGGACGACGGCGAGAACTGGAGCGAGGTCCAGGCCACCGCGCACGGCTTCGTCTCCGGCTCGATGACCCTCAACTACCAGATGGGGCTGGGTCTTTCGGCCGAGGACGGCGTCCACCCCGGTACCACCGGCCGCCTCTACAGCGACGGCGCGGCCCGCGGCTTCTACGCCCGCTGGCGAGACCTGATGAACACGCCCGCCTGGCACGAGAAGGACACCCGATGACGACCAACAGCGCTGTGCGCGTCGCCGCCGTCGGCGACATCGAGGAGGGCGAGGCGCTGAAGGTGCCCGCCGAGACCACCGGCCAGGCCGACGCCATCGCCGTCTTCCACGACGGCGGCGCCTACTACGCCCTCGACGACACCTGCACCCACGGCCAGGCGTCCCTCGCCGACGGCTGGATCGAGGACGGTGAGGTCGAGTGCCCGCTGCACAGCGCCCGGTTCTGCCTGAAGTCCGGCGAACCGCAGTGCATGCCCGCCACGCTCGCGCAGCGCACCCACCGGGTCGAGGTACGTGACGGAGAGGTCTGGCTGCACCCCGGCGAGGAGTCCGCCGGATGAGCGCCCCGCGCAGCATCGCCGTCGTCGGCGCGGGCCTGGCCGCCGTCTCCACCTGCGACGCCCTTCGCGCCCGGGGCTACGACGGCGAGCTCGTCCTGTACTCCGCCGAGCACGGGCTGCCGTACGACCGGCCGCCGCTCAGCAAGGACGTCCTGCTCGGCAAGTCCCGCCGTGAGGACGTCCTGCTGCGGCCCGAGCGGTGGTACGACGAGCAGCGCGTCGAACTCCGCGACGACACCCCGGTCCGGGCGATCCATCCCCGCGAGGGCGGTCTGGAGCCGGCCGACGGCACGCGCGCCGCCGCCGACCGGATCGTGCTTGCCACCGGCGGTACACCTCGCGCGTTGCCGGTACCCGGCGGCGACGATCCCGCCGTCCATGTGCTGCGCACCTGGGAGGACGCCGAACGCCTCCGCGAACTGCTGCTGCCCGGGGCCCGGGTCGCGGTGATCGGGGCGGGGCTCGTCGGGGCGGAGACCGCGGCCGTCGCGCACGCTCTGGGCTGCCGCGTCACGCTGATCGACCCGGTTGCGGTACCGCTGGCCGCGGTGGTCGGGAACGAGATCGCGGGCGCCCTGCACTCCAGGCACTCGGCCGAGGGCATCAAGGTGCTGACAGCGGGCGTCGAGCGCATCGAGCGCGCCCCCGGTGGCCTCGTGGTGCACCTCTCCGGCTACGGCGGTTCCGTGGCCGCCGACACGGTCGTGGTCGGCATCGGCATCCGCCCGGCCACCGAACTCGCCGAGGCCGCCGGGCTGACCGTGGACAACGGCATCGTCGTCCACCCGGGGCAGCGGACCTCCCACCCGCACGTTTTCGCCGTCGGCGATGTGGCCCGCCTTGACGGGCACCGCGTACGCCACGAGCACTGGGAGGCCGCGCAGCGGGACGGTGAGGCGGCAGCCCGCGGCATCCTGGGCCTCGCGGTTCCTGACGCGGGCGCCACCTGGTTCTGGTCCGACCGGCATGGTTCGCGGCTGGAGGCGGTCGGGAACATGGCGGACACCGAGCGCACGGTGCTGCGCGGGGCTGTGGACACTGGTGCGTTCACCGTGTTCGGGCTGCGGGGTGACCGGTTGGCTGCTGCGGCTGCCATTGATCAGCCTCGGGACATCAAGGCTGCTCGGCGGATCGTCGACCGGGGCGTCGCTGTCGACGTGGCCCTTCTGTGCGACGAGAGCGTGGATCTTCGCGGGCTGCTGAAGCGCTGACGCGTCTGCCGAGTGCGGTGCCGTTGGCGTGTGCGGGTCGCCGGTGGTCGCTCGCGCGGTTCCCCGCGCCCCTGGACGGCGTTGCCGCAACCGCCGCTGTGCCGTTCAGCGGCACATCCGCTCCCGAATCCAGCGCCTTCCGCGCTGGAATGTCACCCACCCGGCGCGGCCCGCAGGAGGACCCACCGATGAGCATTCACCCCACCGGCGAGGCCACCGACACGGTGATCGGCGCCGACATCCGGCTCCACTTCGAGGTGCAGCGGCTCTACGCCGTCGAGGCACAGCTCCTCGACCAGCACCGCTACGCCGACTGGCTGGAGCTGTTCGCCGACGATCTGCGCTACTGGGCGCCGGTGCGCACCAACCGGCTGCGGCGGCAGCAGGCCCTGGCCGACGGGGGGCCCGGCGAGGTGGCGATCTTCGACGAGACCAAGGCGAGTCTGGCCTGGCGGATCCGACGGTTCGACTCGGGCATGGCCTGGGCCGAGGACCCGCCGTCACGGACCCGGCACCTGATCACCAACATCATCGTCCGGGCGGGCGAGGAAGCGGGCGAGTACGTCGCCGAGTCCGCCTTCCTCTGCTACCGCAACCGCCTGGAACGCGAGGTCGACCTGTACGCCGGCGGACGCACCGACGTCCTGCGCCGTGACCCGGGCGACGGCCGGCTGCTGATCGCCCGCCGCACCATCCTGCTCGACCAGAACGTCCTGCTCGCCAAGAACATCAGCACCTTTCTGTGAACCGGAGCCCGCTCGTGACCACTGAACAGACCACAGAGGTGAAGCTCGTCGAGCACACCGTGCAGACCACGCTCGGACCCATCGCGGTCAGCGAGGCCGGTGAGGGCCCGGTGCTGGTGATGTTGCACGGGGGCGGCCCCGGTGCCAGCGCGGTGGCCAACTATCACCAGAATCTCGCCGCCTTGACCCCGCACTTGCGGGTCGTGCTTCCCGACCAGCCCGGTTTCGGCGGCAGCTACCGCCCCACCGAGGCCGACCTCGACGCCCGCAGCATCACCGAGATCACCGTCGACGCCGTCCTGCAGACCCTCGACGCCCTCGGCATCGACCGTTTCCACCTGCTGGGCAACAGTCTCGGCGGCGCCGCCGCGATCGGCATCGCGCTCGAGGTCCCGCAGCGGGTCGAGAAGTTGGTGCTGATGGCGCCCGGCGGCGGCTGGCTGCCCTTCGGGCCCACCCCGACCGAGGGCCAGAAGGCCATGTTCCGCTACTACCACGGCGAGGGCCCGACCCTGAAGAAGATGCGGGACTTCATCGGCGTGATGACCGCCGAGCCAAGGCGCTGGGCGGACACCGCGCAGGCCCGCTACAAGGCGTCCCTCGACGAGTCCCACATCGCCTTCTACCACGCCTACAACGCGGCCTTCGCCAAGCGGCACGGCATGGACCCGCTGTGGCAGCGCGTCCACAGGATCAAGGCGCCCACCCTCTTGCTCTGGGGCCGCGACGACCGCACCATCACCCTCGACGGCGCCCAGCTCATGCTCAAGCAGATCCGCCACGTCCAGCTGCACGTCTTCGGCGGCTGCGGGCACTGGGTGCAGCTGGAACGGCAGGCGGAGTTCGAGCGCCTGGTCACCGACTTCCTCAAGGAGCACTGACCCATGGGCTGGCTGGCGGACGAGGTCGCCCTGATCACCGGCGGCGGCTCCGGCATCGGTCGCGCGGTCGCCCTGCGCTACCTCGCCGAGGGCGCGCGGGTGACGGTGCTGGGCCGCGATGCCGCGCAGCTCCAGGAAGTGGTCGACGCCGCGGGCGACCTGGGTGAGCGCGTGCTGACCGTCCCGGGTGACGTGCGGTCCCCGGAGGATCTGCATCTGGCGGTGGAGGCGACGGTCGGACGGTTCGGCAAGCTGGACGTCCTCGTCCCGAACGCCGGGATCTGGGACTACCACCGCAGCGTCACCCGGCTCACCGGCAAGGAACTCTCCGAGGCCTTCGACGAGATATTCGCCATCAACGTCAAGGGCTACGTCCTGGCCGTCGAGGCCGCCTGGCGGGAGCTGGTCGCCACGCGCGGGAGCATCGTGATGACCCTGTCCAACGCCTCCTTCCACACCGACGGCGGCGGCTCGCTCTACACCGCCAGCAAGCACGCCTGCCTCGGTCTGCTCCGCCAGTTCGCCTACGAGCTGGCACCCAGGGTCCGCGTCAACGGCGTCGCCGTCGGCGGCATGCGCACCCAGCTGCGCGGACCGGAGAGCCTCGGCCTCCAGGACCGTACGCTGGCCGCGTCCTTCGCCCGCAACGAGGCGTCGGGCCGGCAGCAGCCGCCGCTCATCCCCCTGTACGACTCCAGCGTGGAGCCGGAGGACTTCACCGGGCCGTACGTCCTGCTCGCCTCCCGCGCCGACAGCGGCACCGTCACCGGAGCCGTCATCCCCGCCGACGGCGGCATCGCCGTCCGTGGTTTCCATACGCCCGCCGGCGGCGCCGGCCTCTGACCCGCCCCGGTCCGTCCGCTCGACAGCCAACGAAGGAGCCGCCGCATGGCCGCCGTCGACATCAGCCCCGCCACGGCGCTGAACCGCAGAGCCCGGTCGCGTACCGCCGACGCCCTGGTGTACGAGGGGCGGGAGATCTCCGCCGCCCGGCTCGGCGACACCGCGGCCGGGTTCGCCGCCGCACTCGCCGAGCAGGGGCTGCGCCGCGGTGACCGGATCGCCTACCTCGGCTTCAACAGCGTGACCTTCTTCGAGACGTTCATCGCGGCGGCCCACCTCGGTGCGGTCTTCGTCCCGGTCAACTTCCGGCTCGCGGCCGACGAGGTGCAGCACATCCTGGTCGACAGCGGCGCCCACACCCTGGTGGTGGAGGAGGGCCACCGTGAACTCGTGGAGTCGGTCCTGAGTCAGGTGCCTGCCCGCCGCCACCTCCTGGTCGACACCGACCCCGCGTGCCCGGCGACGGAGACGCCCCCCGCGCCCTGGACCCCGCTGTCGGAGCTGCTGGGCGTGGCCCGGCCCGGTCGGGAGCGTGCCACCCTGTACGAAGCCGACCTCGCGATGCTCATGTACACCTCCGGCACGACGGGGCGGCCCAAGGGTGTGATGCTCACCCACGGCAACATCTGGTGGAACGCGGTCAATGTCGACAGCGTCGTCGACACCCGGGCCGACGACGTGAACCTGGCCGTCGCCCCGCTCTTCCACATCGGCGGCCTCAACGCCCTCACCCTGCGCACCCTGCTGCGCGGCGGCACGGTCGTGCTGCGCCGCGGCTTCGACCCCGAGCAGTGCCTCGACGACCTGGTCCGGTACCGCGCGACCAGCTTCTTCGCCGTCCCGGCCATGTACGCCGCCGTGGCCCGCGTGCCCGGCTTCGCCACGGCCGACCTCTCCGCGCTGCGGGCGGCCATCGTCGCGGGTGCCCCGGTGCCGCCGCAGCTGATCAGGGACTACGCCGAGCGGGGCGTCCTGCTCCAGCAGGCCTGGGGGCTGACCGAGACGGCGCCCTTCGCGACCTATCTGCCGGCCGGGCTCACCCTGGAGAAGACCGGATCGGCCGGCACCGCCATGCCGTACACCGAGGTCTGTCTGACCCACCCGGGCACGGGCGCCAGGATCCACGACGTCGACGCCCGGGGCGAGATCTGCGTACGCGGCCCCAACGTCACCCCCGGCTACTGGAACAACCCGGACGCCACCCGCGCCGCCTTCGACGACGCCGGCTGGTTCCACACCGGTGACATCGCCCACCGGGACAAAGACGGTCTCTACTACATCGTCGACCGCCTCAAGGACATGATCATCAGTGGTGGGGAGAACGTCTATCCGGCCGAGGTGGAACGGGTCCTCGACGCCTACCCCGGTGTCCTGGAGGCGGCGGTCATCGGCGTCCCCGACCCCAAGTGGGGCGAAACAGTGCTCGCCGTCCTCACCTGTGAGCCCGGCACCGAGCCCACGGTGGCCGACGTCCGCGACTTCGCGGGGCGGGAGCTGGCCCGCTACAAGCTCCCCACCAGAGTCCTGATCGCCGAGCGCCTGCCTCGCAACGCCAGCGGCAAGCTCGCCAAGGCCGAACTCCGACGCTGGGTCGAGCAGCAGACCACCTCGGCCCACTGACCCATCCCCTCACCGGGCCTTGCCGCACGCGGGCCGGGCCGCCCACACAACCACGGAGCCCCGTCATGACCCTCGTCCTCGACGCCCCACCGGTGCCCTCCTTGCCACTGCGCGCCGCGGGCTGGACTCTGCGGCCGACCACTGCGTCCGCCGACGTCTCCCGTGGCAACGCCCGCGTCCACACCGCCACCTGCGACGCCGGGCCGGCCGTCCGCCTGGAGATCCACCGCGTACCTCACCACCCGCTGCGCGCCTGCTACCCCTTCGGCGCCCATGACCTCATCCTCTCCGTCACCCCTCCGACAGAGACGGCCCCCATCACCGAATTGCTCCGCAGCCTCCTCTCCGCCCTCTTCACCGCCGACCCCCGCTGCCGCCGCATCATCGCCGCACCGGCCGAGAACGACTCCGAGACCCAACGCACCCTGGAGGCCGCGGGATTCCGCCGAGTGACCGAGGCCGACCTGCCCGATGGTTCGGTCGTGCTGTACACGGCCGAGCCGCCGGCCGTGACGAGCGTGTCGACCGCCCTCGACGACATGCCCCACTGAACGCGGTTCCGACTTCGCCGAGCACCGGGGATCCGAATGGTGCGGCTCATGCGGTGGGTGCTCCTCCCTTGTCGTGCGCGGAGAGGTGCTCGAAGGTCTCGCCGGTGGCGGTGATGGTGCGGGTGACGTCCCGGCCGCCGTAGACCCAGTAGATCCGCATGCCTTCCCGGCCCCGGTCGAGGAACCGGTGCGGTGTGCCGGCCGGCACCCAGGTGGCCTGTCCGACCTCCAGGTCGAAGAACTCGCCGTCGATCTCCGCGGTCGCCTCGCCCTCGAGGATCAGGACGGACTCCTCGACGTCGTGGCTGTGCAGAGGCAGGCCGGTGCCGGGCTGGAAGACCGTCTGGCCGGTCGTGATGACGGCCGTCCCGGAGTTCCATTTGCCGACATGGGGGAGGGTGGCTACGCCGCCGCGGTCGAAGCGTTCGACGTCGTCGGGGTGGACGAGCAGGTGGGGCTCAGCGGGCTCGGTGCACATGTGGGCGGCTTTCGTTCAGGAGTGGTGGAAGACGCGGCGGGAGAGCGTGTTGACCTGGCTGCCGGGCACGACGTACCTCGCCGCGGCCTCGCGCCAGACCTTGAAGTGGGTGCGGCGCGGTGGAACTCGACGGCGGCCTCGTCGTCGTAGATCTCGTGGAAGACGAAGTGGTGGTCGTCGTCCAGGTCGCACACGACGTCGAAGTAGCGGCAGCCGGGCTCGTCGGTGAAGGAACGCTCGGCGTTCTCCTCGATGGCCGCGAGGAAGTCCTCACGGCAACCGGGGACGACCTGGAGCAAGACGGTCAGGGCGATCACGCGGGCGGCTCCTCGGGGGCGGGGGCGGGGGCGGGCAGGGGCATGGACACGCCGGTGGCGTCGGCGATGCGGGCGAGGGCGGCCCAGGTGTCGTCGACGAGCGTGATGCCCTCGGTGCGCAGGCGCTCGGCGGTGCGGATCTCCGGCTCACCGGGGACGAAGACCTCGGCGGTGCCGGGCGCGGTCGGGGTGGACTTGGTCTCCTCGATCAGGGTGTCCATCCGCTGCCCGAACTCCGCCGGGTCGGCCATGGAGCGGATGTCGACGCAGATCAGCAGGTGGCCGACGCCGCTGCGGCCGGTGGAGCGGTAGGGGCCGACGACCGCCGGACCGAAGGCGCTGCCGGTCAGCACGCCCGCCAGGACGTCGAACATGAAGGAGATGACGTACCCCTTGTGTCCGGCCATCGGCAGGACCAGGCCCTCGATCGCGCGCCGCGGGTCGGTGGTCGGCACGCCCTCGGCGTCGGCCGCCCAGCCCTCGGGGATCGGCTCGCCGCGCTCCCTGGCGTGGTAGAGCTTGCCGCGCGCCGCGGCCGTGTTCGCGATGTCCATCACGACGGTGCCGTAGCGGCCGCTTGGGGCGGCGATCGACCACGGGTTGGTGCCGACCCACCCCGCCGGTAGTGCCATGTGCGCCCCCTGTTCGGGTGTTTGTCCGGACGTCGGCGCTTCTCGCCCGAGGGCAGGCGGCAGACCTCTGGCGAGCACACACCTACCGAAGGAGACGCTCATGCGTACACGTACCGTGCTGGCCGCCGTCGCGTTCGCCGGCACTGTTCTGCTCGGAGGCGCGGGCCAGGCCCTCGCCGACGAGCACGACGAGACGGGCGGCATCGGAGTCGAGGCCGGGCCCAACTCTCCGGCCGCCCCCGACTTCGGCCAGAGCAACTCCGGCTTCGGCCAGGACGAGTCCGGTTTCGGCCAGGACGCTTCGGGCTTCGGCCAGGACGGCTCGGTCTTCGACCAGGACACCGGCTTCTGAGGAAAGCCCGACGTTTCCTTCCCTGCCCCCGCACCTTGATGCCCGGTGCGGGGCAGGGGAAGTCGTCGGTGGGCGCCGCCCTGAACGGCGACGGGCTAGGGGTCGGCGCCCGGGCGGGGTTCCGCCTCCGCCTGCCCGTCCCGCAGGTCGGCGAGCAGTTCCGCCTGGCCGGCCAGCACCCCGGACAGGATCGTGCGCGCCACCCGCAGCAGCTCCGCCACATGCGGGCTGGTCAGCGAGTAGTACACGGTCGAGCCCTCCTTGCGGGTCACGACCAGGTTCATCCGGCGCAGCACCGCGAGCTGCTGAGAGAGATGTGCGGGTTCGATGCCGATCTCGGGCAGCATCTCGGCGACGGCGTACTCCCGCTCGCTCAGCAGCTCCAGAACGCGGATACGGGCCGGATGACCGAGCGTCTTGAAGAACTCGGCCTTCAGTCGGTACAGCGGCGTGCTCATCGTGCCGTCGCCTCCCCGGCGCCACAGCACGGCCCCGTCGGCCGGGCCCCGGCCCCTCGCATCCACCCACATGTCACGGACATGCGGTCCATCTTCGCCTGTGACCCGGCCGGCGCCGAACCCGCCTGCCGCCTGCCGCCTGCCTCACCATCATCCGCCGGGACTCCTCGGCGGTGTGCCGGACGCCGTTGGTCACCAGTTGTGCGATTCAGCAGGTCCGAAGTCCCGGGTGGCAGCGGTCTGTCGCCGGAGTGATCCTTGGACAGGCGAGGGGGTCGTGCTCCGGTGCTGGAGGAGGTCCCGTGGGGAAGCTCGTGGTCGTCGGAGTGGACGGTTCGGCGTCGTGTCGTACCGCGGTGGAAGCGGCTGCCCGGGAGTCCCGGTGGCGTGGCGCGAGACTGCACGTGGTGCATGCCTTCAGTTGGCCGGGCAGGCCGATGTACACACGGCCGGACACGGCGCCGCTCGACCGGCTGACGGGTGAGGCGGCGGAGCACGCCCGCGCTGTGGCGCCCGGCCTGGAGGTCACCGATGCGGTCGTGGCGGGCGGTGCGGTGGAGGTGCTGGGTGCCGAGTCGCGGGCCGCGGACCTGGTGGTCGTCGGCGCACGGGGTCTCGGCGGTTTCGTCGGGATGCTGCTGGGCTCGACCGCGGTGTCCCTGGCCGCCCACACAGAGTGCCCGGTGATGGTGGTCCGCGAGGAACCGACGGGCACCGGGCCGATCGTGCTGGCCGTCGACGGCTCCCCCGTGGGCGCGTCGGCGGTGGAGTTCGCCTTCGCCGAGGCGGCGTTGCGCACGGCGGAGATCCACGCCGTGCACGCCTGGCTGCCGGACTACGCACCGCCCGGCACCGGTGTGGAGAGTGCGGAGCGGCTGCTGGCCGAGGCGCTCACCGGTTTCACGGAGCGGTATCCGGACGTTGTGGTCAGGCAGGAAGTACTGAGCGGCGAACCCCGCGAGACGCTGATCGAGGCCAGCGGGCAGGCCCAGTTGATGGTCGTCGGCGCCCGAGGGCGCGGCGGCTTCGCCGGGTTGCTCCTGGGTTCGGTGAGCCAGGCGGTACTGCATCACGCGCACTGCCCGGTGACGGTCGTCCGCGGCAAGGAGTGAGCGGCCCGGCCCGGCGTCGGCGCGCCCCTGACCGTCTCAGTCGCGCGGGGTGCGCAGGGCCAGGAGCGCGATGTCGTCGTGGCCGTCGCTGGGGTGGTGGTCGGCGATGTGTCGTACGAAGTCGTCCAGCGGCAGATGTGCGTGGTCGGCGGCGAGTTCGGCGAGCTCGGCCAGGCCCTGGTCGATGGGCCGGTCGGGGTGTTCGACGAGGCCGTCGGTGAAGAAGACCACGGTGGCCCCGGCGGGCACCGGGCGGACATGGTCGGGACGGTCCTGGTCGGTGTCCACCGCGAGCGGCAGGCCCGGCTCGGCGTCGAGATACTCCGTGTGCCGGTCGGGGCCGATCAGCAGCGGGGGGAGGTGACCGGCCGTGCTCCAGTGCAGGCGCCAGCCGTCCTCGGCGGGTTCGACGCGGGCGAGGCAGGCCGTGGTGACGGGCAGATCGGTGATGGCGTGCAGAGCGCGGTCGAGCTGGGTGAGCACGCTGCTGGGCGGGGTGAGCCGGTCGAACAGCAGGGCGCGCAGCATGCTGCGGGTCTGCGCCATGGCCGCGGCCGCGCTCATGTCGTGGCCGACGACGTCGCCGATCACGACGGCACACGCGTTGTCGGGCAGCCAGAGGGCGTCGTACCAGTCTCCGCCGAGGTGGGCGGGGGTGAGCGCGGGGCGGTAGATGACCGCGGCGGTGAAGGGGCGCAGGTCGGGCAGGGTGGGCAGCAGGAGTCGCTGGAAGTGTTCGGCGCTGTCGCGGACCTGCTCGAACAGGCGGACGTTCTCGATCGCGATGCCGGCGGCGCCGGCCAGGGCGACGACGATGTCCTCGTCGTCGCGGTCGAAGGGCCTGCCGTCAGCGCGTTCGGACAGGTAGAGGTCGCCGTAAATGGTGCCGCGGACGCTGATGGCAACGCCCAGGAGCGTCCGCATGCGGGGATGGCCGGGCGGGAACCCCACCGAGGCGGGGTGGGACGCGATCTCGTCGACCCGCAGGGGCTCGGGGTGGTGGATCATGTGCCCCAGGACCCCGCGCCCGCGCGGGAACTCGATCCCCGACAGGTCGGCGCGCTCGGACTCCGACAGCCCGGCCGTGATGAACTGCCCCAGTTGCTCCCCGGACTCGTCCAGCACCCCCAGCGCCCCGTAACGCGCCCCGACCAGATCCATGGCGGTGGTGACGATGCGGTGCAGCACCGCGGGCAGCTGCATCTCCTGACTGATCATCAACACCGCGTCCAGCAGCCCCTGCAACCGGTCCTTGGCGGTGGCCAGCTCCCGCAGCTGCGCGGCGATCTCTTCCAGCCGGACATCCGACCGCGGGGCCGGATCGGCATCGGCCTGCAGTTCGGGTTCGTCGTCCTCGCCCGCCATCACGAACGTCCGATGGTGTCCGCGGCCTCGGCGGCTTCCGCGGCCTCGCCGGCTTCGGCGTTCCTGGCAGGGGTCATGCCCTCGTGCCCCTTCGTCGTCACATGACCGGCCGAGCGGGCATCGGCCGGCCGCGGACCTCTCCTCGCCACGTTTCCGAGGATCGTGAGGGACCGCGATCCAGCTGCTCCTCGGGTGACACCTTCCGGTGAAAACAGGGAGCCGCTCGGCCCAGAGGGAGTCAGCGGCGCCCCCGAAGCCTCCGCGACGACCAAGGGCCATGATGGTGCGCGCCCGGGGCGCTCCCTCACTCCGCCGTGCTCACGCGGGCGCAGGCCGCGCGCAGCCCGGGCAGGTCGATGAACTCGGTGTGGGTGCCGGCACTGGCACAGGCGAACGCTCCCGACACGGACCCGGCCAGGACGCACTCGTCCATCGACCGGCCCTCGAAGTGGGCGTGCAGGAAGGCGGTGACGAAGGCGTCGCCGGCACCGTTGCTGTCGACCACCGGCCGCTCGGGCCGTACCGCGGGGAAGCGCCGCACCTTCGACTCGCCGCGCACGAGCAGATGGCAGCCGTCGGCGCCGTCCGTGGCGACGACGAACCGGGCCCTGCCCTCGTCGACGATGCCGTGCAGGACCTCGTCGAGGCGGTCGTGGACGGCCGCGGCGCTCATGAAGACGTAGTCGGAGGAGAGGGCGTAGGTGCGGTGGTGCGGGTTGAGCCCGTCCCAGTCGTGCAGGTCGGTGGAGCTGGTCAGGCCCAGTCGGTGAATGTCCTCGTAGAGGTCGCGGTTGTGCCCGATGATGGAGAGGTGGACATGGCGTGCCCGCTCCAGGTGCGGCAGGTAGAAGTCGCGGGGCAGGCGGAGGTCCGCCGGGTGCCGGGAGTCGTAGAAGGAGAAGCGGCGGCCCTGCGCGTCGACCAGGTTGACGCCGCGTGGCGTGCCGTGCGGCGACACCACGTGACTGAAGTCGAGCCCGCGCCGTGCGTACGCGGCGAGTACGGCGTGGCCCTGCGGGTCGTCGCCGAGGAAGTCGATGAACTTCGTGGTCAGCCCCAGGGCGTGCCAGCCGAGCGCGACCCCGTTGCCGGTGTGGGCCACGTAGTCGTGGACCGGGGGTACGTGCAGCGAGTCGCCGGGCGGGATGCGCAGCGCGTCGACGCGCACGACGGTGTCGACGCCGGCTCCGCCGACCACCAGGACGTCGTAGTGGGGCATGCTCATGTACGGGTTCCTTCCATGACGGCCGCGGTGTCCTCGACCAGCTGCACATGTCCGTTCTCCAGGACCGCCGCCGAGTCGATGTCCTGACCGGGGCGGATCACGGCGCCGGGCAGCACCACGCTGCGCCGGACCCGTGCGCCAACACCTTTGCACGGTCCACCTCTTGCGGATCCCGGGCGAGCCACGTTCAGTTTCGGACGCATCGCCGTCTTCGCCGGTCGCCGGCGACGGCGTTCTGGTGGCAGGTGTCAGTCCTGCTCTGTCGCGGTGCGCGCGACCGATGCGGCCGCGCGCACCCGAACTTCCGGCCGGAACCGATGGCCGCCTCCAGTCCTGGTACGACCGACCTGACCTGGCCGTTTCATGGCGTCGCAGGGTCCAGTACCCAGCAGTGAAAGGGATTCCATGATTTTGCGAAACTTGCCGCAAAAGTTTTCACACACCCCTCACCACCTCCTACGCTGACCGCACACGTTCACGAAGCGAAGGGATTGAGCACGATGATGCGGATAACGCGTTCAACTTTCATAGCCATGACAGTGGCCCTGTGCTCGTCGACCGCGGGCACGGCGGCGTCCGCCGCCCCCCAGGCGGTCGCGTCACAGGAAGCGGCGCGTTCGACGCAGGAACCGACCGCGGCACCCGACTGCGTGCGCCTCACCGTGGATTGGCGCTACACCTTCGCCAGCAACGACTGCTCCGGCACCTACACCCTGAGAGTCGCATACCTGGACGGAACCGAGGTTCCCTGCCGGACGGCGGCTCCCGGTACCCTGATCACCTTCCCGGGCCGGGGAACGCAGGGCAATGAAGTCCTGGGCGCCGTCCTGTGCGACAGCCAGGGCGACACCTGACCGCACCGCGAAAAGGTTCTGCCCTCCCGGCGCCGTCCAGCCTCCCTGGGCGGCGCCCTCCTTTTCGGGACGGCTGCCACAACCCCTCCCATGGACCGGCCACGGACCGTCGCATCGATTCGACCCGCACGCCCGTACCGGGCGACCCTGCCCTGCGCGCCGTTTCCGCGGGGACGGGACCTTCGCATGACCGCAAGGTCAGGCGGCCTTCGTGGCGGTGCGGCCCGGAAGTCGCGGAAGGCCTGTCGGATCTCGGCGTGTGTGTTCAATGACCGTGGGCCCGCCCAGGGCGGCGAGCTGCCGGATGAGCGGGCCGCTGAAAGTCATGACCACACTCTGGCCTTGTCGATACGTCCTGACAAACCTATTGACATCCCCTTGAAGGCGTTCGATAGTACGGACACCTAGAGCGCGCTAGTAACGCGCTCTAGTGACATCGGGCAGCACCCACCCATCCGCTGCCGTGGACAACATCTCCTCGCCGCACACGGCGCCCTCAGCATCGCTCGCCGGCTGCGCCAGGCCTGGCGAGGGCCTCTTCACCAAGGCCGCACCACCCATACCCACCCTGATCAGCACAGCGAGGTGCAAGGGACATGCACAGACACCACCGAGCCGCCGCTCTCACCGCCACCGCCCTGGCCGGCGTCCTGTTCGCCGCGGGATGCTCCAGCAGCTCCGGCGGCAAGCAGTCCGAGGAAGGCTCCGCGGACACCTCGGCGGGCAA